>JBJKPM010000081.1:0-59280 GCA_046706325.1 Desulfocapsaceae bacterium
CCGGCATAGGTCATGTCGATCCCCCAGCCGGCCATGAAGTCGGCAATACCTTCGGGGGCCGGGCTCCGGTGGAGCAGATAGGCTGCCGTGTCGAAGCCGATACCCCCGGCGCCGATGATCGCCACCCGTTCGCCGATCTGTTTTTCGCCGGAGATGACCTGGGAATACAGGCAGACATTGTCGCCTTCCACACCCTTGAGGTCGATCGTTCTCGGCCTGACCCCGGTGCTGATCACGATGTCGTCGAAATCCCGCAGATCTGACGGCGTCGGGGCGCAGTTCAGCCGCAACGCAACACCATGGAGGTGCAGCTGGCGGGAAAAATACCTGAGCGTTTCTTCGAATTCGTCCTTGCCGGGTATCCGTCGGGCTAGACGGAACTGACCGCCGATTTCACCGGCTGCCTCGAACAGGGTGACGGCGTGTCCTCTGGCGGCCGCCGTGGTGCTGCAGGCAAGCCCGGCGGGTCCGGCACCGATGACGGCGACCTTCCTCGGCCGTTTCGTCTTGACCAACGGCATCGTCGTTTCCCGGCAGGCGCGGGGATTGACCAGACAGGTGGCCGTCTTGCGCGAGAAGATATGGTCGAGACAGGCCTGGTTGCAGCCGATACAGGTATTGATCTCGTCGGCCCGTCCCTGTTGGGCCTTGTTCACGAAATCGGGGTCGGCGAGAAAGGGCCTGGCCATGCAGACCATGTCGGCATACCCCTGGGCCAGCAAGGACTCCGCCACCTGCGGCATATTGATCCGGTTGGTGGCGGCCACCGGGATGCGCACCTCACCGATGAGCCGTTTGGTCACCCAGGCAAAGGCCGCCCTCGGCACCATCGTGGCGATGGTCGGTACCCGGGCCTCATGCCAGCCGATGCCGGTGTTGATGATCGATGCGCCCGCCTGCTCGATCCGTTTTCCCAGCAGAACCACCTCGTCCCAGGTGCTGCCTCCCTTGACCAGGTCGAGCATCGAAAGACGGTAGATGATGATAAAATCCTCCCCCACGGCCTTGCGGACGCCCCTGATGATCTCCAGCGGAAATCGGATACGGTTGGCAAAGGAACCGCCCCAGTCATCGGTCCGGTGGTTGGTTTTACGGGCAATGAACTGATTGATCAGGTACCCTTCGGAGCCCATGATTTCGACCCCGTCGTATCCCGCCTCCCTGGCAAGTGTTGCACACCGGATGAAATCGCGGATGGTGGATTTGATTCCACGGTCGCTCAGGGCCCGCGGCCTGAACCTGTTGATCGGCGCCTTGATGGCCGAAGGGGCCACACAGAGAGGGTGGTAGCCGTAGCGTCCCGCATGGAGGATCTGCAGGCAGATTCGTCCTCCGGCATCGTGTGTCGCCTCGGTGATCAGCCGATGGTCCTTGAGTTGGGAAGGGCTGGACAGCCGCAGGGAAAAGGGGGCTATCCAGCCGGCCCTGTTGGGTGCAACCCCGCCGGTGATCATCAGGCCCACTCCGCCCCGGGCACGGGCGGCGTAAAAGGCAGCCATTCGCAGGAAACCGTTTTTTTCCTCTTCCAGGCCGGTGTGCATGGATCCCATCAGAACCCGGTTTTTCAGGGTCATGAAGCCAAGGTCCAGAGGGCGCAGCAGATGGGGGTATGTCGGGTGGTCTTCGGTCATTATTGTCAGTTCATCGTCGGGTTTGATACGCCAAGGGCACAAGGGCCGCCGGTTTCATCCTCGTTCAAGCCGTCACAGAGTCTTTCCTTTGCCTACGATTGCGCCGGGGTAATTCTTATCATAAATATTCCGGCAATTCATTATATTATTCATGAATCCGCGAAGGAAAAGGGAACCGACAAACGCTTTTTAAAAAGATCCGTATCGATACCGGGGAATCTGCGGAGATGCTGCGGCCGATGGGCCTGCTTCGGCAATAACCATCCGAGTCCAGGCGGCCTGGGAGAGCCCCGCCGTACGTGCGGGCAGGGTCGTTGGGACCTTACGGATTGACTTCATGTTTTTTTGCCGGAAGACTTTTTCGTCTCAAGGCACGTATCCGGCTCTTTCCAGCCGGGTTAGAAATACGAGTCGAACTGGATGGTATACTCCTGTATTCCGGAAACGGAGTCCAGGAGTCGGCGCACCCGATCGTTGATGACCGGTCGCTGGTCTTCCGGGACCTTGAGGGTAACCTTTACCCGGGCATCCGTGGCAACGACGCCGGCATGGGGAAAATCGAACAGTTTCCTGCTGATTGCCGCAGTCAGGGCGGAGTCGGTCAGGGCGGCCCTGGAGGCGGCCGTTTCCTGGAAGGAGGGAAGGCCGGCGGCGCCGGCGATGATATCCACCGCGTCATCCTCGGAGAGATGGCCGATTCTGATAACCAGATTGTAGTCCTCAGGTCCGGTCAGATCGATTCCGTAGAGGAACATGGCCCATTTCCGCCGTTCTTCATCGTCTTTTTTCAGGATATAGCGGGCCTTTTCCTCGGAGATATTTTCCCGCGACATCTCACCCGCCACTCTGTTTTCGGTATCGGCGATGATCCTCACCTTCAGGACATGGGCGATATCACGGACGAAATGGTGTCCGACGAGACCGTGATATACTACATTTCCGGCGAGGAAACGGTCCAGGAGTGCCGAGCGGATAGCGACTATGAAGCGCTGCTTGCCGTGCGGGAATCGATCGAGGACGGAAAAGGCGTCGTTGAGTCCCCGCATCAGCTTGATCTCCGGAAGATGAAATTCTTCGAGGTTCTCGATGACCTCATCCCGGGACAGACACGAGTAATTGAGCCTTTCGGCCAGTTTCTCGGCGATGGATTTTCCATGAAAATAGCTTCCCCTGGAAATGGTGATAATCGGCATCGGAACCTCCTTTCAAATAGTCCGCCAACTGTCTGCACAGCCCGCAGAGGGGTGCTCCCGGTAAAATTTCGATAACGTCCTCTTCCGTCCCTTTGGTAGTAGAGTAGATGCTTTTTCAAGATATATCAACCGTCGGAGAAAAAATAACGGCTACCGGTGCACTTTCCTGAACCCCTTCGACGGCCTTATTGCCTGTGTCGGCGTACGTCCGGGCATCAATACGGGATCTGCATTCAGGGCGCCGAACGATGAGCGGGATCCCGGACAAACGGCAACCGGCAAACCGGGATCAGGAGGGTTGCCAAGCGGCATGGGCCCTGATGGCCGCCGTTACCGCGAGCGCCAGAAGACCAACGAACAAAAAGGCCGAGACAAGCAGTGTCGGGGTGCCCAGCCAATTCGGATGGAGAAGGGCCAGGCGGTCAAGGGCCTCTTCTCCGGATCCACCGCCGCTGTACGCCGAGATCATGGCGAGACTGCCGCTCAGGTCGGCATAGACATAGATGGCCAGAAGGCTCCAGCCGACGAGACTGCCGATTCTGCCTGACCACCTGCTGGCGCTGTCATAGATAAAGAGAATAAAAAACGGCAGACAGACGCCGATATACCAGGGGACGGTTGTGGGGCGTCCCCATGCCGTTGCCGACTGCAGGTAATGCCAGCTCATCGTCAGGCAGGTACAGAGGCAGAGGAAAAGGCAGAGAAATGAGTTTTGCAGTGACAGGATCCCTTTCCGTTTCGAGATGTCAAAAGCGGCATACCCCCAACCGAGGAGGCTGAAGACGACCAGGACCTGAGGCAGGTCGGTCAGCCTGATTGACAGGAAGCTCCAGCCGCCGACCCAGATCGACCCCTTTGTCCACATCCAGAAAAGACTGGTGATGAGAGGGAATTTCCAGAAGGCGTTGAGAATTTCACCCAGGGGCTTATGTCGGTTGACAATCGCCTCCTGCATTACAAACAGCATGGTGTAATGGTGTATATTGAACGCAAAGTATCTTTCCAGCACGATGAGGGCAAGGACGATGGCGGCCAAGAGGTGCGACAGCATTCTTTTTGCCGAGATCTCTTTATTGACCCATGACAAGAAAAGGCAGCATGTCCAGAAGGGAAACAGGATCACCGATGTGGATTTCGCCCAACAGGACAGGCCGATCAGAAGACCGGCGATGATGGAACAGGCGAATTTTCTTCGCATGGCAGGCAGGAAGCCCAGGGCGATAACGATCGTGGCCGTCGCGATCGCCAGGATGTCGTTTGTCACCCTGCAGCCGTTGAGCAGCAGCAAGGGCTGACTGACAACCAGAAGCGAGCAGAGCATGGCGTGACCCCTGTCCGGGACCACCTGCCGGATAAGCCAGAGGATGACGGAAACCGACAGGACCAGCAAGATGATATTGATCAGACGGAGAATGAACACCGAATCCAGCAGGCCCATATGATCGCAGGCCTTCATGATCGGCAGCATCAGCCGGTAATAGAGTGACCCCTGCTGTGCTTCGTAGAGTTCGATGCCGTGACTGTCCGGATGATAGTGAACCCCTGGAAAGCCGTGATCAAAGAAGGCTGCATATCCGACGGCCCCGGTCTGTCCTATTTGATCCAGCATATATTTCGGCGCCGGGTACCGTGCCACCCGGCGGAGCAGGTCGCGCGGCACGTCGGCCCTATGCAGGACTGGTCGTTCATGATGTTCTTCCAGATAGGCGATATATGCCACATGCTGATATTCGTCCCATCCTTCAAAGGGCGGCAGTATGGACAGATAGACAAGGGCCTTGCATGAAAATACGGCGATCAGCAACAGAGAAAAACCAACCGGACTTCGCAGGGAAAAAAGAGTTTTCATGGTGTGATGGTGGGGGTCGTTCGTTCTCGATGCCTTCCTTTTGTCTCTGTTCTCGATCGGACTACGTTGTAAAACAATCACCTGTCAATAGCAATGAAAAAGTCCCAGGGCCGACGGAACCGGAAAAGGCGCCCGGGCGACATCCGGGGACCGACGAACCGACAATCCGAGGTGCAACCGGCAACAACAGCCCGGCCATGAATAAGGGGGTGCTTCAGGTGGCCGGGCGTCTCATCGACGGCACCAAACTTACCGATGCTGCTGCCGACAGGATTCAGGCGGTGGTAAGGGCCTTCGATCCCCGCCCGGGCTTTTCTGCCCATGCCCTGACAAAGGATTCCCCATTGATTCAGCTTGTTGGTCCGGGCGGCTCACTGCTGGACAAAAGATGAATCACATCTGCCGACCGCGTAAAAGTCTAGCTCAAAGAGAAATAATTGAGTATGGTATTTCCTCATTTTTCCGGTTTTTTTCTTGCGACCAAATTGGTATGATGGCTGAAAGCAAACGTACCGCTGCCTTGGGTTTACATAGGAAAAGAGAAATTTATGCTCTGGATTCCAGACCTTAAAGGGATTATTGTCGGTCTTGAGAGCAGATGTGCTGCATGTCGGTTGTCACTAATTCATTAACGGGAGCTTCACGATGGTGAAAAAATGGGTATATCTTTTTGATGAAGTAAATCAGATCCAGGACGGTTTCAGTGGTGATTGGGAGAAGGTCCGTGGGTTGCTCGGCGGAAAGGGCGCCAACCTTGCCGAGATGGTTCGTCTCGGGATTCCGGTTCCGGCGGGATTTGTGGTCACCACCGAGGCGTGCAATGCCTATCTTGCCGGCGGAGGAACATTGCCCGACAGGATGTGGGACCAGGAAGTCGAGGCCCTGCGCAAGGTGGAGGCGGCCACCGGCAAGACCTTCGGCGGTCGCAAGAATCCGCTCTTGGTTTCCTGTCGCTCCGGGGCCAAATTCTCGATGCCGGGGATGATGGATACGGTGCTTAATATCGGACTCAACGATGAAACCGCCCGGGGGATGATCGATCTGACCGGTGACGAGCGTTTTGTCTACGACTCCTACCGTCGGCTCATTCAGATGCTCGGTTGCGTGGTGATGGGCATGCCGGACGAAGTCTTTGAGACGGTGCTGACCCGGGTCAGGCACAATGCAGGGGTGTTGACCGATGCCGAACTGTCCGCCGAGGACTGGAAAGCGGTCACGGCCGAATTCAAGGAAATCTACCGTCATCATACCCTGCATCCGTTTCCCGATGATCCCTATGACCAGCTTGACATGTCGACCGAAGCGGTATTCAAGAGCTGGAACGGCAAACGGGCCATCGACTATCGCAATGCTGCGGGTATTGCCCACGACCTCGGAACGGCGGTGAGCATCGTCACGATGGTATTCGGCAATATGGGTACGGACAGTGCCACCGGTGTCGCCATGACCCGGAGTGGTTCCACCGGGGAAAAGGTGCTGGAGGGAGATTATCTGATCAACGCCCAGGGCGAAGACGTGGTTGCCGGGATCCGCCAGACCGAGGATCTGCAGAACATGCAGGCCGAGCTGCCGGACGCGAGCGCCGAGTTGGTAAAGATCGCCCAAAAATTGGAAACCCATTACCGGGAGATGCAGGATGTCGAATTCACCATCGAAAAGGGCAAGCTGTGGCTGCTGCAGACCCGCAACGGCAAACGTACCGCCCAGGCGGCCGTTCGCATCGCCGTGGACATGGTCGAGGAGGGGCTGATCTCGCGGGAAGAGGCCGTCTTGCGGGTCAGTCCGGAGCAGGTCGATTTCTTCCTGCACCCCCAGTTCGATCCGGCGGCTATCAGGGCGGCCAAGGAATCGGGCAAGGAGCTGGCATCAGGTCTCAATGTCTCGCCGGGGGCCGCCTGCGGGGTGGTGGCCTTTGATGCCGACCTCGCCGAATCCTGGGCAAAAAAGGACAATAAAAAGGTCATCATGGTCCGGCCGGAGACCAAGCCCGATGATGTCCACGGCATGCTGGCGGCGGAAGGTATTTTGACCAGCAAGGGCGGCCGGACGAGCCATGCGGCCCTGGTCGCCAGACAATTCGGCAAGCCGGCGGTTGTGGGTGCCTTCAGCCTCAATATCGAGGTGGCCAGGCGGCAGATGAGTGTCGGCGATATCGTCGTCCAGGAGGGGGAGACCATCTCCATTGACGGCACAACCGGCAAGGTCTATCTGGGAGCGATCCCGACCATGGTCCCGGATATCCGGGATCCCTGGCTGCTGCAGCTGCTTGCCTGGGCCGATGAGTTCAAGCGTCTCGGGGTGTGGGCCAATGCCGATTACCCGCAGGACGCCAGCCGGGCCAGGGAGTACGGGGCAAAAGGGATCGGTCTGTGCCGTACCGAGCATATGTTCTTTCAGACGGAGCGGTTGCCGCTGATCCAGAAGATGATCATGTCCGATCGGCGGGTTGACCGCAGGGAGGCGCTGGACGCCCTGCTGCCGTATCAGAGGGAGGATTTTGCCGGTCTGTTCCGGGCGATGGATGGTCTGCCGGTCATCATCCGTCTGATAGATCCGCCGCTGCATGAATTCCTTCCCGGCCACACCGAACTGATGCAGGAGTTGTCCGATCTTAAGCTGCAATTGCAGCATGCGTCCCGGCTGGAAGATCTCAACGCGATTCTCGAACAGGTACATATCAAGGAACTGGTGTTGAAGCGGGTCAACACCCTCAGGGAGGCCAATCCGATGCTCGGCCTGCGCGGCGTTCGCCTGGGCATCGTTATTCCGGAGCTTACCATGATGCAGGTCCGTGCCATCTTCGAGGCGGCCTGCGAGGTGAAACGGGACGGGGTGACGGTGCATCCGGAGATCATGATTCCGCTGACCAGCCATCGCAACGAGCTGAAACGGCAGCGGGAGGTGCTGGAGAAGGTCGCCCAGGAGGTGATGCGGGAACAGGCGAGCATGATCGAGTATAAATTCGGCACGATGATCGAGATCCCGAGGGCTGCAATCACTGCCGACGAAATCGCCGAGTATGCCGAATTCTTCTCCTTCGGCACCAACGATCTGACCCAGACGACCTTCGGCATATCCCGCGACGACGCCGAATCCGGGTTCCTGATCGACTATATGAAGAATGGGATCCTGCCCCACAACCCCTTCGCGACCATTGATGAGGAGGGGGTCGGATCCTTGATGGAGATTGCCATCCGCAAGGGCCGTGGTGTAAAGCCGGGCCTGGAGTGCGGAATCTGCGGCGAACACGGCGGCGATCCGCAATCGATCGATTTCTGCCACCGGCTGGGACTGACCTACGTCTCGTGTTCGCCGTTCCGGGTGCCGATCGCCCGTCTGGCCGCTGCCCATGCGGCGCTGAAAAAGCGGTGACAGGGCTGGACGCCCCTGATATCGATGGACGGATACCGGAGCTTCTCCCATCTGGCGGAAAAGGAGACGGCCGGAACGGATTACACCATCGTTTCGCATCACGGCAGGCCGGAGCTTGCCGTGATGGCGATTCATGGCGGCGGCATCGAGCCGGGAACGGCCGAGATAGCCGAAGCCGTGGCCGGAGAGCAATGGACCTTTTACGCCTTCAAGGGGTTGAAAAGCTCAGGGAATGCGATATTGCATATCAGCAGCAACGGATATGACGAGCCGCAGGGGCTCCGGATCGCAACCCGGGCCGTCAACATCCTCTCCATTCACGGATGCCGGGGCAACGAAGAGGCGGTCTATGTCGGCGGCCGGGACCTGGAGTTCAAAAAAAAGGTGGTGGCAGCTCTGAACGAGGCGGGTTTTTCCGCCGTTTTCAGCGATACGGTCGGACAGCGGGGGATAGATCCGCACAATATCTGCAACCGGTGCCGGAGCGGGAAAGGCGTGCAGCTGGAGATCTCCCGGGGGCTGCGAGACGCGATGTTTGCTCAGCTCAAGAGGCGCCGGTCACGAGAGAGGACGCCGGTTTTTGCTGCCTTTGTCGCCTGTCTCAAGGAGGTGCTGGCGACACCAACCGAGGGGGCGTGACTTCCTCACACGGCAAAGGCCGGGATATCGTGGAACCCTTCCTTCGGCACGATGCACCATCTGCTTTTCCGACCCTCACGCCGTCATCACATGGACGTGACGGTTACCAATCCATACTCCGCATCTTCATCTGCATCGTCCGTTCAAAGAGCCTCTGGGCCTCGACGCAACGGGTGGCCAGGGGCTGGGCCTCGAGCCGTTTCAGGCCTATTTCTTCACCGGTGATCTCGCAATAGCCATATTCTCCGGTCTCTATCCTGACCAGCGCCAGATCGATATCGTGCAGGATTTTCTGCTGCCGCTCACTGCTGGTGAGGTCGATGAACATCTCGCTGTGGTGTCTGCTTTGATCGAGAATATCCGCCGCCTTCAGATCGTTTTCCTTCAATTCCAGCAGGAAGAGTTCCGACATGGCCACCAGCTCCTGCCGGCGGTTCAACAGTTTCTGTCTGAAATAGTCGAGATGATTCCGGCACATATACTCCTCATCTTCCGAGGGGCGGTAGTCATTGAAAAGATGGTTTTGCATTACGGCTCTCCTTTTGAGGGTTGTTTCTACTTCAGCCAGACTTCGACCCTTCTGTTTTTCTCCCGTCCCAGTGCCGTCAGATTGGAGGCGACGGGCATCTCCTGACCGCAGCTGAAGACCTCGTTTACCGCAATCCCGCGGGCCTTGAGTTCCGAGGAAACCAGAAGCGCTCTGGCCATGGCCAGCTGGTAGTTGAATTCATAATTCCCGGAATTATCGGCATATCCGGCCAGGATGACTCGTTTGTTCAGCTTGTCCGCCAGGAAGGTGATGATCCGGTCCATGTCGCGTACGGAACGGTTGTCCAGTATCGCCCGGCCGGTTCTGAACCGGAAATTCAGCGACAGGCGCCGGGCGCCGTTGACCGCATGCAAATAGGGGCGAAGCCGCGGGGTGGAGGCGGCGTGGTCGGCGTCGCCGGCGGGGTCCATGAAGAAGGACCTGATATTCATATCGATGAAGTCGGCTTTCTCGGCCACCTTTTGTCCGTCTTCGGAGAGGACGAAATTGATAAACGGTGCCACATGCGGATTTTTCGGGACGGCGGCGGTATACATAAAGAGTCTGCGCGAGATCGGGTAGTCCTCGGTGGCCACGGTGAAGAAATTCGGGTAAATGGGCCTGGCGCCCGGTTCGGAGACGGCGAGGGCCTTGGAACTTCTGACATAGGGCAGACCGGTGAAACCGATCCCCGACGGGTCCCGCGAGACGTCGTCGGAGAGGCTGGCGTTGGACTCATACCGTTTGGCCGTCGGGGTCAGAGGGTGCTCATCCCCGAGAATGATGCTCTTGAAGGTGTCGTAGGTCCCGGATTTGTCATCCCGGGAATAGACGTTGATCTTCGCATCGCGGCCGTTTATCTGTTTCCAGTCGCTGATCTTGCCGGAAAATATCGCCTGCAGGGTCTCGGTGGAGATCTGTTTGACGGGATTGCTCTTATTGACAAGGACGGCTATGCCGTCGAGCCCGATGACATGTTCGTTGGAAATGCCGGTCATATCTCCCAGAAACAAGAGGTCCTTCACCTCCTTGTCCTTGATCTTGCGGGAGGCGTCTCCGATGTCGCAGCTGCCCGCCTTGAGGTCCTGGAAGGCGGTTGCCGAACCGTGGGCCTGGATCTCCACGGCGATCGGTTTACCGTTCAGCCTGGCCGAAATGATCTCTTCGTTTTCCCTTTTTCCGGGAGCGGTCGTGATGCCGGTTGCATGCAGTTTGTCCTGCAGATAGGCTATGACCAGCGCCGGGGCGAGTTTGGCGCCGATAGTGTTTGAACCATGCAGCCTGAGGTAGAACTCCTGCTTGCCGACGTTACCTTCCACGGCCGCCAATCCGGAGACATTGATCGTGTGATTCGACCGGGAGGCATCGGCCTTTCCGGCCTCCGCCCTTTCCGAAGCCTTACCGGCAGCGGGTACGGCATCGGCTGCGGCTGGAGCGGTGGCGGACAGGGCCGCTGTGGCGGTGGTGGCCCGGTCGGCCGGAGGCGTCGGGGCAGGGGGCTCTCCGGATGTCTTTTTCTCGGCGGTTGTGCCGGGAGATGGCGGACCGGGGAACATGGTCCGGATCACCGTGTAGGGAGAGGATTTTTCAGCCTCGACCTCGTTTCTGAAAAAATTCTGGCCGGCGATGATCATGCCGATAAACAGCAGAGCCAGGATGGCGGCGCTCTTGATCCGGTGTCTTCGCAGAAACCTCCCCGGGGGAACGTCTTCAGGACCGGCAAGAGGTGGTCCGTCCTCTTCGGCGGCCCCGTTCGTCGTCTCGCCCGGCTCGGGCAGGGCGGCGATGATCTCGGTGCCGAACAGCTCGTCGTCGTCGGCCTTTTCGGCTGCCGATTCGTCGATGGAAAGGCTTGCATGAAGCAGTAACTGCTGGATGTCCTTGTTGATATTGGGCAGGGGGAATTTCTTGACCTTGACCTCCTTGATCTGTCCTTCCCTCCATGAAAGGATCTCATAAAAGGCCTCTTCCCCTTTGAGTTCCGCGGTGCCGGCATAGACGACGACCCCGTCCTGGAGCAGGACGATCCCCTGCTGCCTGTTTTTCCTGATCAGGATGGCCTTGGTGATCCTGTTCATGCACAGCATTTGGACATAATCGGCCAGGTTGATGCCGCTGATGATTCCGGAAAACCCGCCGCCATTGAACAGCTCCTTTATCCTGTTGATGATGTGACGAAAATCGATTGGTTTCCGGATCTGGTCGAAGACCCGGGGAATGCTTTTTCCTTCGGTGTCATCCTCATCAGAGAGAACCATGAAGGCGGCACTGGGCTGGGTGATCTGCAGTGACGGGATCGGGTCGTCGCCGTTTGCGGTCTTGATCTTGGAATTGACGATGATCAGATCGAAGTTCTGTGAACCGGCAAGCTGCAGCAGAAGATCGCTGTCGTTGCAGGACTTCACCTCATAGGATTCGGCCTGCAACACTTTCTTCAAGGTAAAGGTGACGTTATGGTCATGGTCTGCGATCAGGATTCTCTTCATCGGTAGTTTTCTCTTCTCCTTTTGGTCTGATGCTGAACAGGTCCTCATAGGCCCCGGCTGCGGGAAACCAAACGATATCTACCAGGACGAGGTTAGGTTTCAATTAGTATCCCATTAGATATTTCTGCCCCGCGGGGCGGGGCTAACCGAGCTCTGATTCTTTTTTATTCTTTTCCTAATCCGGGGGAGTGAATGTATGCGGCGACCGGTACGCAACAAGACGGAAAAGCAAGGGGGGAACGGGCGATTTTCACGGCCCCTCGATCGCGGCCGGGAGGCGGTCTTTCTTCACCATCACATGTCACCATAAAGGGCCATCATGTTTGCTGTCGACCAGGTAGTGGATGAATATTATCCTTCGCTGAACAGGAGAAGGTTCTGCGAGGTGATCATCAAGCCGATCCTCAGGAAGATCCTGCACGAACGGGCCTTTGGCGATTTTGCCGAGCGCTATCCGCATCTGTGCGGCATTGAATTCGTTGAACAGGCACTGGATTACTTTGATTTCAGCTTTGCCGTCTCGGACGTGGAAAGGGAAAATATCCCCGCCACGGGCAGAGTGGTGATCATCGCCAATCATCCGATCGGCTCCCTTGACGGCCTGGCGCTGCTGAAACTGGTGTATGAGGTGCGCTCCGATGTGAAGATCGTCGCCAACGATCTGTTGCTGTCCATTGAACCCCTGAAACCGTGTCTGCTGCCGGTCCGCAACATGACCGGCGACAGCAGGAAACAGCATATTCAGCGGATTACCGGAGCGCTTGACCAAGGGGAGGCGGTGATCATATTCCCTTCCGGCGAGGTCTCTCGTCTCGGGCCCCGCGGCATCAGGGACGGCCGCTGGCATAAAGGATTTCTGAAGATAGCCGAACGGACCAAGTCACCGATCCTGCCGGTCCATATCGCCGGACGCAATTCGAGCCTGTTTTATCTCGCCTCGATGCTGGCCAGGCCGCTCTCGACCCTGATGCTGGTCGGCGAGATGTTTCATCAGCGGCAAAAACAGATCCGGATCACCATCGGTTCGATCATCCCGTACGAGTCCTACCGCAACCTGAGTGTCCGCGGCAAGGACAGGATCACCCTGTTCAGGAGGCATGTCTACAGGATCGGTGCGGGAAGAAAGCCGCTGTTGATCACCGAATCGGCCATCGCCCGGCCGGAGCGCAGGAACGATCTCAAGCAGGCGGTCCGGCAGGGTGAGAGGCTGGGCAGAACGCCCGACGGCAAGATCATCTACCTCTTCGAGCCGTCCGGGACATCGGCGGTCATGCGGGAGATCGGCCGGCTGCGCGAACTCACCTTCCGGGCCATCGGTGAGGGCAGCGGCAGGCGCAGGGACATGGACACCTTTGACTGGCACTACCGGCACCTCATCCTCTGGGATGAGGACGATCTCGAGATTGCCGGTGCCTATCGTTTTGCCGATGCCGGCAGGGTCATCGCCGAAAAAGGGCCGGCCGGGCTCTACTCCTGCAGCCTCTTCGATCTCGATCCGGAAAAATGCCACTTCCTGGAAAACGGGCTGGAACTGGGCCGCAGTTTTGTCCAGCAGCGCTATTGGGGCAAACGCAGTCTCGACTATCTCTGGTACGGAATCGGCAGCTTCCTGGCCAAAAATCCCCACTACCACTACCTGTTCGGCCCGGTCAGCATCAGCAATGCCATGCCGCAGGCGGCCAAGGAACTGTTGATTTATTTTTACAAACTCTATTTTGCAGGCTATGATGCCGGCAGCTATTCGAGGAATCCGTTTTGTTTTTCTCAGTCTCTTGAGACATTGAGAAATATCTTTTCCGGCACCGATTACCGGGAGGATTTTACCAGGTTGAAATCTTTGCTCGGCAATCTCGGTACCGCCGTGCCGCCCCTGTATAAACAGTATACGGAGCTCTGCGAGCCGGGCGGTGTGACCTTCCTCGATTTCAATATCGATCCGGACTTCAACGACTGCGTCGACGGCCTGGTCATCGTCGATCGGCAAAAGATCAAAGACCAGAAACGAAGACGCTATATGGAGGATACCATTTTGAATTGACGCCAGCCTCTCCATCAGAACCGAATCGGCGGGAAGCCTATCGGCCGGGACTCAGGGCCACTATGAAAAATCTCTTTTTCGTCACCAACGAAGAGACCCATCTTTCATGGTCCCCTCCGGTTGAGGCCGCCGCATCTCCAGGCCGCAGTCCAGATCATCCTCCATGTACCGACAGGAAGCACTGATGACGAAAAAGATCTTCATCCTCGATACCAACGTTATCCTGCACGACAGTTCCTGCATCTACAATTTTGCCGAGCACGATATCATTATCCCGATAACCGTCCTGGAAGAACTCGACAACTTCAAGAAAGGCGGCCAGATCATCAATTACCACGCCCGCCAGTTTGTCCGGGAACTGGATAATCTGAGCACGGAAAAGCTCTTCAACGGCGGCATGCGCCTGGGTGAAGGCAAGGGGACCATTGCCGTCCGGCTCGAGGTGGATATGCACCCCGATCTGCGCAAGATATTCCTGCGCAGCGAAAAGGAGGATCACCGGATCCTGAATACCGCCTATACCGTCGCCAAGAAACATCAGGATCGGACCGTCATCCTGGTCACCAAGGATGTCAATCTCCGGATGAAGGCCCGCGCCATCAGACTGGCGTCCGAGGATTATACCACCGATTACGTCTCGGACCCCGCTCATCTCTACTCCGGCTGCCGGTGCGAGGAAAATATTGCTCCGGAGCTGATCGAGAGACTCTACGATCCCGAGGGGTGCCTGTCCCGGGAAGACTACCGGCCTGAAATACCCCTGCGTTCCAATGAATACCTGGTCCTGCGCAACGGCAAGAAGTCGGCCCTGGCGACCTATGCCGAAGGGGACATGGAAAACGAGTTCCAGATCATGCGGGTGAAAAAGGAGAGCGTCTACGGGATCTCGCCGCGCAACGCCGAACAGTCCTTCGCCGTGCATGCCCTGCTCAAACAGAAGATCAAACTGGTGACCATATCGGGCAAGGCGGGGACCGGCAAGACCCTGCTGGCGCTGGCGGCGGCACTCGAGAGCCGGTCCCATTATCGGCAGATCCTGCTTACCCGGCCGGTGATTCCGCTTTCCAACAAGGACATCGGCTACCTGCCGGGGGATATCCAGTCCAAGATAAAGCCCTATATGCAGCCGCTCTACGACAATCTGAGCGTGATCCGCAGCCAGTTTCCGGAGAAGAGCGAGATGTGCCAGCGTCTGCAGAGGATGCTTGACGAGGAGAAACTGGCCATCGAGCCGCTGGCCTATATCCGCGGCCGGAGTCTCGGCAAGATGTATATGATCGTCGACGAGGCCCAGAACCTGACCCCGCACGAGGTCAAGACCATCATCACCCGGGCCGGTGAGG
Organism: Desulfocapsaceae bacterium; assembly: GCA_046706325.1. GTDB lineage: Bacteria > Desulfobacterota > Desulfobulbia > Desulfobulbales > Desulfocapsaceae > CAWGGS01. The sequence goes on from JBJKPM010000081.1 coordinate 15,081, forward strand.
GGACCAAGATCGTCTTCACCGGCGATATCAACCAGATAGATCACCCCTACCTCGGCATCCACTCCAACGGGCTTTCCACCCTGATCGACAAGATGCAGGGGCAGCGGCTCTACGCCCATATCGACCTGCGCAAAGGTGAGCGTTCGGAGCTTGCGGACCTGGCCAGCAATATCCTCTGACGGCCGGACCGGCGGACGGAGGCTCTACACCTGATCCTCCTTCCACATGTCCTTGGTGAACCGGATCGATCTGTTGCGACCTTCTTCTTTGGCGCGGTAGAGGGCCACATCGGCATACTTAATGCAACTCCAGAGGGTCCCGGTATCGGTGGGGAATTCGCTGACGCCCAAGCTGATCGTCTTCTGGATCACGCCCTCCGGTATCTTGACCTTGAGCTGCTGGATATTGAGGCGGATCTTCTCGGCAATGGCCAGGCTTTCTTCTGCATGGATATCGAGCAGCACGGCCAGGAATTCCTCGCCGCCGAAACGGATCACGATATCCGATTCGCGGATACTCTGCTGAATGACCTTTGCCGTCTGCTGCAGGACGATATCGCCGGAGGCATGGCCGTAGGTGTCATTAACCTGCTTGAAGTAATCGATATCGCACATGATAAGTCCAATCACCTTGCCTCTGCGCAGGATGCCGGCCACGATCTTTTCGGTATATTCCTGCAGGTATCGCCGGTTGTGCAGACCGGTCAGCGGGTCGATTAAGGCGGAATCCTGCAGGGAACCCATCAGTCGTTTGGTCTCGATGACCGCCAGAGATTCGTTGATGTACTGCTCCGCCTTGAAGACCTTGGCCTCCATGGCCTTTACGCCGGATTCCGTTTCGGGTTGATCAAAGACGAACTGCACGACGCCGACGGCCGCGCCGCCGACCACGATCGGCAGGCAGTAGTGAACCCATCCGTTTTGGCCGGCAAATTGCCTGCAGATGCCGGGGAAAATGGTGGAGGTAATGGTATGGCCCGTCCGCTTCGCCTTGCAGAGATCGTTGTCGTCGAGGATGTCGTGATTGCAGAGCATCTGTGCCGGGTCGAGGTTGCTCGGAAAGGTCAGGTACATTGAATTTTTGGCGGTGACGATCTGATAGATAAACGACCGGTTGATCGCGATCTGTTGGGTGAACACCTCGCCGAGCCGCCTGTATACCTCCTCCAGGTTGTCGTCTTCCTCGATAACCTTCTTGAAGACGGACAGGTCGTTGATCGAATCCATCAGGCTGTTGAATTCCCGGGACAGCACACCGATCTCATCATTCGAGGATATGGAGATGCGTTTGTTCAGCGCCCCCCTTCCCCTGCCGACGGCGATATCCTGGAGACCTTCGACCACCTTTCGAAGAGGGCGGGTGATACCGGTTCCGATATATATCGCAAAGGTGATGGTCAACAGGGCGAAAATCAGGGTCCCGATCAGCATATACGAGCGAAGACGATTGATATCATGGTTGATATCATCAACATAGATGCCGCTGCCGATAATCCACCCCCAGGGTTTATACAGTTTGACAAAGGATATTTTGGGAACGGGGAGTTTTTCTCCCGGCTTGGGCCACATATAATCGACGAAGCCCTCGCCGTGATCTTTACAGACCTTGACGAAGGCGACAAAAAGATGTTTGCCGTTCGGGTCCTTGTTGTCGGCCAGATTGCTCCCGTCCAGTTCCGGTTTGAACGGGTGCATGATCATGGTGGGGGTCATGTCATTGATCCAGAAGTAATCATCTGCTCCGTAGCGCAGCCCTTTCACGGTATTGACAAGATCCTTTTTCGCCTCATCCAGGCTCATCTGCCCGCTTTTGGCAAAGTCGTCGAATTTCTGAAAATTGCCGTAGACCACCTCGACCACATTCCGCACGCCTTCTTTCTTGCCTTCAATCATCTTCTTTTCGATCAGCGGCATGAAGTAGCACAGGATGACCACTGTGATGAAGGTTACGCTGACAATCGATATCGTGATAATCTTGGCGAGAATATGCCATTCTCGAAATCTCGGTATATGCATCGTCAATCTCCCTTGAAAAAAGGTCTTGCTTGCAGTGATGCTGATGATCGATTCAAGGCCGTGCCGCCTCCTGGCCATGTAACCTGCTGATTGTTCCAGTTTATCCTAAAATTAGAAAAAATCAAAAAACTTCGAATTTTATTCCGGAGACGGCTGGTGCGATGATGACGCTGTGATCCGGCGTATCCCTGCCCCTGCTGCGGAGCGGGAAATTTTGCCGGTCGCTGCCCTTGTCTTCAGGGCAAGGGAAGGGATTTTCTCTATTGACAATGCAGAGGAGTCTGCTTTACTGAGCTGAGCTGCAGGCGGACATTCGGAGCCTGCGGAAGATCAATGAAATTCCGCTACCGGGTCGCATCGTCTCGGTCCTCTTTGCGATCGAAACCGGCAGCAGAAACAGGGGTACGCCCGATATGGAACCACAAGCACAGACGACCGTCACCAAAGAGACGGCGGATCCCGATGCCCGGAGCAGATGCCCCTGGTGCGGCGATGATCCGCTCTACAGGGCCTATCACGACCAGGAATGGGGGGTGCCGCTGCATGACGATCGGCGATTGTTCGAGATGCTCGTCCTGGAAGGTGCCCAGGCGGGTCTGAGCTGGATCACGATCCTTCGAAAACGGGAGAATTACCGCCGGGCCTTTGATGGCTTCGACATCGAACGGGTCGCATCCTATACCGAGGCCGATATCGGCAGGTTGCTGGCCGACCCGGGTATCATCCGCAACCGGTTGAAGATCGGATCGGCGATCAAAAATGCCCGGGCGGTGCTCGATATCCAGCAAGACTCCGGCTCCTTTTCCGCCTTTCTCTGGCGCTATGTCGATGACCGGCCGCTCAGAAACGGCTGGCAACAGATGTCCCGGATTCCGGCCCGCACCGAGCTCTCCGATACGATCAGCCGCGACCTGAAAAAACGAGGACTCTCCTTTGTCGGCTCGACCATCTGTTATGCCTATATGCAGTCGATCGGCATGGTCAACGACCATCTCCGTTCCTGTTTTCGATACGACCAGGTCGGGCTCGGCACGAAACGAAGAGAATAGGATTCAGGGCTGAAAGCCGGGATCAGGCCGGATTCACAGATGGTCGTGCACCAGATCGAAGGACAGGGTGGAGGTGGTGATGGTACTGCGTCCGAATACCAGGAAGGCGATCAGCCAGAACAGCTGCAGCCCGATGATGATTCCGGGATGCCAGAGCAGGCGGATGCCCGCGACGATATCGGGTCCGGCAAGCGCCGTCTTTTGAAAAAACAGGCAGAGGGCGGCAACGTAGACAACCGCCGCTGCGCCCATTTTCTGGTAGGCGGAGATCCGGGAGAATCCCCGGAAGTCGGCACGCAGCGTCTCCGAGAGGATGCGCCAGAACTGACTTACGCTGATGCTGAGGACCAGGGCCGCGACGGCGTGGTTGCGCAGAAAGAGAAGACTTGCGCCAAGGGCGGTGAGGCAGTAGATGATGCAGGTGACGGCCTGGATCGGGACCAGAGCGCGGCCGTCGAGTTTGCCTTCATAGATGGCCTTTTTGGTGGCCCCCTGGAAGATAAAGGCGGTCCTCGAGAAGAGCCGTCGTATCAGGGGATGGCAGTCATCGATGGCCTTGCCGTAGCAGCAGCCGAAACTGATGCAGCCCAGGCGTCCCAACCCTTCGCCGAGGGTATAGGCAACGGCCATGGCTGCCATGATCGGCAGGACCGGCAGGTCGCAGTCGGAAAAGTGCCGCATGATCTTCTCGACCAGCAGGATACACCAGGGGGCAAGAAGGATGCCGACGAAGGAGGCCCCGCCGATGGTGAAGCTGTGGCGCTTTTTTTCGACCAGGACGGCGACGATCCGGGAGGCGGGGATACAGACGGCTAAGAGGATGGCGGTTACCAGCAGCATTGCCGGCAGCGGCAGGCGGGCGGCGCCGAGCAGGATCAGAAGCAGGATCACGGCCGTCAGTTGACTGGTGGCCAGGAAGAATCCGTAATAGGTGAGGTTGATGCCCTGCCATTGCCCGCCGCTGCGTTTTTTGTGCGGGATCACGGCCAGCATCTGCCAGCGTTCCCGGGGAAGGTTGGCGAATCCCCAGGCCAGAAGAAGGCCGAGGAGTACGGCCAACAGCAAGAGAAAGATCAGGTCGGTCATAGGTTCCTCCTGTTTTACCTTTGTTCGTATCTCCAGGCCAGTGGTGAGCGGACCCGGCAATCGGTTTCGACGTGCGGCCGGTTCGAGAAGTCGGTAAACCGGCTGCTAACATCGTATCTTCTTGAATTTATAATCAAATCATCACTAAACCTGATCCTGCCGGCCTGAAAGATCACGACGTCGGTGGAGCTGCCGGGACGGTAGAGGCTCTTCGGGCAGCCCTTTTCGACGAACTGTCCGGCCCGGATGGGGCCCGGATTGTCGTATCGCCCGGTGCTGTAGGCCTGCTTGATATCTCCGATCATCAGGGCCACGATCTCCACCATGGCCACCAGGCCGACCTGCGAGCCGCCCTCGACATCGGTATCGATGATGGTGACCACCCGCCGGTTCTTGGAATGGATAGAGGCGACGGTGATCGAGGCCAGCGGGTTGCAGGAATGATAGCGCCCGTCCACCTCGTAGATAGCGGCCACCCGGCCGGAGACCGGCAGATGATTGTAGTGGTATTTGTCCGGGGTGAGGCGAAAGATGGCAAAATCTCCTCCGACAAAGCGGGCCGGCCACCTGCTGTCGGTGCCCAGCAGTTCCTCGAGGTCGAAAAACTTGTCTTTGATGAAGAGCGCCGAGGTATCGGCAAACGAGCCGATCAGGAGCCGGGCGTCGGCAGGTGCCACGACCAGTGCGGGATCGTCGGCCATCGGCCGGCAGTCCCAGTAGCGGATCTGCCGCTCGAAGATCCGGCGCATGGTGGTGAAGTGGGCCGGCGGCTCAACGCATTCCCGCCGATCGATACCGAGACGTTTGAAGGCCTTATACATCCGGTCGGGGTTTTCACCCGCCATGTCGTAACGGCAGTAGGCGAGAAGCGTCGAAATCCTCGCCGATGTCAGGAGCCGGAACATGGTCGGCGCGTTTTCCCGTAATCTGGTATAGAGAAAGGCGATGGCCCGGTCGCAGATCAGCTTTTCGGTGACGATGTGCCCTGTTCTGCGGTCAATATACTGGTGGAGGTTCGGGGCGGAGATCATGGCGCGTGTCGGGGTTTCAGGCGGTGGTGATGAACGACGGCAAGTCCGATCTGCAGTATATGCCGCAGGTCATCGGGACTTGCCGTTTCAGCAACGATCGATTCGGATATGTCCTTGAGAAAGGCGGCGGCACAACGGGTGCGGCCCGCCATGACCTGTCGGAGATGGGGATCATCCAGCCGCTCCAGTTGCTCACAGTCGGCCACCAGGACGCCGAGACCTTCCCTGGTGTGGCGCCTCTTGAGTTCATCGCGGTAGTACGCCTCGGTTGCACCGTTAAAGCTGTCGGCGGGAAGGGCAAGGGCTCTTCTTTTGCCGGTCGCCTGCAACACGCCGTCGGTTATCTTGTCCAGGGCTGTGATGCCGGGTTCCTTGAGCCGAAGGCCGAGGTCCCGCAGGGTGTCGGTAAGTCCCAGCTCGCTGATGAGGTCCCTGCCGTCGCCGGCGATCATCTCCAGCAGCGCCATCCGGTAGTCGTGGATCTCCACCCGGATATACCCCTTGTACCGCCTGCTGTTGCGCTGGTTCTTGACGTGGCTGAGGATCTTTCTCAGAAATCGGTTGCCGGTATCGGCCCTGACAAAGAAGGTCGGCAGGCCGATGGCCTCGGCAAAGTAGATCTGTCGTCGTTCGCTTTCAATCGACGGCTGATCGGGGATGTCCGAATGCCGTATCCGTCCCTTGATGATATAGCTGTAGGCCAGGGCCGTCACCAGATTCTGCAGGTCGATCGCCTTCGACATATCCTCCAGCAGGCTGTGAAAAAGCGAATAGCTGCGTCCCTCGAACCCCGAATATCCCATGGTCTTGAACTCCCGCTGCCGATAGGGGAGGTAGATGGCCATCCGGGTGTCGAATATACCCAGTTCCGAAAGTTCCTGTTTCAGCCGGGTCTGATTGCCCGGCATGCCGTTCAGACCGGGGCAGCTTTCGGTGGAGAGCAGGGTGGTCAGGTAGTCGATGAGCCGGAAGTCCGGGACCAGGTCGCCCTGCAGATTCAGGACCCGGGCAATGATCCTGTCAAGCGCACGAGGCCCGAAGGGGGTGACGGACCGTCCCAGGAATCTGAGACCCGCCTTTTTCTTCCATCGGCGCCAGATCATGCGCAGGTGGGTATAGTCCAGTTCATGCGGCAGAAACCCAAGCACCTTCTCAGGGTGGTAATCCGCAAAGTCGAGGCGATAGGGAGCGGCGGTGTAGGTGCCGACGAACAGCGGCAGGAAGTGCTCGACGATCTTGATCACCAGGTCTCCCAGATACTTTTCCACCCTCGGCGAAAATCCTGAAGGATGGCTCTCGGCAAAGGAGGTCAGGAGCCTGCTGCCGAGGGACACATGGGTGCCGTTGTTGGCCAGACAGGTGTTGGAGGTATTAGGCAGGATCACCAGATTGTTGGTGATGATGCCGGCATCTTTCAGTTTGCTGATGGTGTTGAGCTGACTGCGCGACAAGGTGCGGTGGCAGAGCTCCATATAACGGTGCTTTTCCTCGCCTCTGTCCCAGCCGGCAAGGCAGGGACTCATGAACAGGTGGCGATAGAAGCCGTCCGGCACCATCTCGTTGAGTTGTTTCTGGCGATACGGTGCATGCGGGGCGTTGTACAGAAGACACCGCTGCCCCGATTCGATAAGACCCAGCTTGGTATTGGCGTATTGGATCAGGATCTGGCCGATCAGAAAGGTTCGAGCCGATTCCCGGGCGGCCGATATGCCGATCTTCTCCCCGGTGGGGATGGTGAAGGAGAGGATCTCCGGTGAGGTGTTGTCGCTCAGGAAGTGGGGCAGAAGGTCCCTGGCCGTCTTGAAGATCGCAATCGGCGAGCTTGGTCCGATCGCATCCGCCATGGCCAGCCTCAACAGGTAGCTGACCGGCAGACGCAGCCATTGTTCCCCCCCAAGTGTGAGGTGAAAACGGTTAAAATCCCCTCGCTTCGGCCCGTCCGGATGGTTCTTGTCGGCCAGCAGGTCGTGGGCGAGGAGCTTTCCGGCCGCTTCCTCCAGACGGTCTTCCCGCAGCCTGATCCAGCTGTTTTCCCAGACCCTGGTCTGGTTGTGAAAGAGGAAATCGCGCAGACTTTCGATGCTTTTGGGCGGTAGATCGCCGCGACTCGACCGTTTGACGATGTTTTTAAAAAAGCGTGACTCAAGTATGGTCTGCGGCAGGTCGACAGCCGTATGATCGCCCTCGACGGCCACCTGGAGCTCATATTCCATGCCGACGCTGGTGTCGTCGGTTGTGAAAGGCTGAAGGTCGAAATTGGCAAGACGCCGGAGGAAGGCATGCGCCTCGGAGGCAATGTCGTCGTCGGTAGCAGGAATCGTATATTGATGAAGTCCCATAACGGACGTGAGGATACAGAGACTCGATTATGATTCGGTTTATATTTGGTTAAAAGAAGATGAAAAATACAAGCCGGGAACCGGAATCCGGCGTCCGGAAGGGGGGATCCGGCCGGCTTCAAGAGCCGCTACCATTCGGGTTCGCTTTTAAAGAGAAAGCATTGCACCGGCTCGAAACGGCTTCCGGGCTCCCGCTCGCATACCAGGCAGAGGGAATCGATGACCAGAGGCCTGTCCAGGGCATGGTCCAGATAGCCCTCCAGGATCGGACGCAGGTTCCGGCGATGGGAGGTGTCGGGGATGGGACCGGTCAAGGTGATATGAAAACGAAAATTTTCCATCACATACGGATATCCCCATTGCTCCAGCAGGTCGCATTCGCGCTCGGAAAGGCCCCTGGCCTCCCTTTTCAGCCGCTCTTCTTGTCCCAGCGGGGCGCGGAAGCGGTCGAGTTCGGTCACCAGGGAGCCCGCCAGCCAGGCAAGTTCACCGTGGCGGTTTCGGGGCAGCAGGCAAAAGAACGAATCGATTTCCGCGAGGGTAAAACCGGGGATGATAAGGGGCTGCAAGGTGCTGCAGAAGTGTGCCGTCGCCTGCCGGAGATCGTCAAGGCGGCAGCCGTGGGCCAGTTGGAACGGGGCCTTGATCGTCGCATGGAGCCCGTACCGTCCGGGTGCTGCGGTCAGCTTGTCGATATCCGGGACCAGGCCTGATAGGACGGACGAGCGTTTGACCTCCTTTCCTGCCAGGATATCATAGCCGAGCCAGTTTGTGGCCAGATCCCGCAAGGCCGAGGGACCGGGAATGAAATAGAGGGCAAATCGCATCAGGTGCCTCCGGAGAAGGATTCACTGTTGGCGGCATCGGCTCTGGGGTCGATTTCTCCCGCGGACTGCGAACCGGGGGGAGCCGACAGGATGTGTTGCAGCAGCCGGACAAACCGTGGGGCCGTATCCTCCAGAGGACCGTCGTTGTCGAAGGGGTGAAGCCTGGCAGCCCTCACTTCAAGATCCGCACGGGCGAGACGGCTGTCCCTGAACGCCTGTGGTTCCCGGCGGCGGTCTGCAAGGCGTTGGCGCAGCACCGGCTCCGGAGCCGAGACGGCGATGGTGTCGACATCGTCGAAAACCTTCTCAAAGGCGGCAATCACCGTCCTGGAGACCGAGATAATAACGGCCCGCCCGTCTTTTTTCAACAGCGGTTCGAGGCTGATCCCATAGAAGTTCCCGTGCGCCTGCCAGTCGATGAAGAAAAAACCGTTTTGCTTCAACATGGCAAAGGCCAGGCTGTCCACATAATAGTTCTGTTCATTGTCGTCCGGCATCCGGGTCACATAGCGGGGAACAAAGAGGAGGTCGTCCCGCTCGGCCAAGACCTGTCTGCCGGCCTTTAGAAGGCTGTCCTTACCGGCCCCGCTGGGGCCGACGATCAGGATGATCTTCATCTCCCGGTCCCGTACGTGCTGATAAAGGTGCGGACATCTCTCAGTTCCGGGAGCCTGTCCTTGATGGTTTCGTGGTCCCAGTCCCACCAGCAGATCTTCTGCAGTCGGGCAACCACCCATTTGGGGAAGCGGTAGCGGATGACCCGGGCCGGGACACCGGCAACGATGGCGTAGGCAGGGACGTCCTTGCTCACCACGGCGCCGGCGCCTATTGCCGCCCCGTTGCCGACGGTGCAGCCGGCCAGGATGGTCACCCCGTGACCGACCCAGGTGTCATGGCCTATCTCGACCTGCTGCATCGCCCTCCACTCGAAAAAGGCCCTGTCGTCCTGTTCGCCGAAGCCGTACATGGCGCGTCGATACTGACAGTGATGCATCGACACCCAGTCGGTGGGGTGATTGCCGGGGTTGATCCGGGTCGAGGAAGCGATATTGGAGAACTTTCCTATCCGGCAATGGGCCAGCCGGCAGTGCTCCATCACATAGGAGTAGTCGCCCAGTTCGACATCGATCAGCTCGCTGTGCGCCTGTACCTCGGTGTAGATGCCGAACCGGCTGTCGGTGATGGAGGCGCCGGGGGCGATAAAGGGTTTTTCTCCCAGGTTCGGGAGGGAACGGGGATGAAGGGATTTGATGGCGTGCATGGGGTTTTCTTCCGGTGGTAAAGATTCAGGTTGAGAGGAGAAGATGGAAGGCGTCGGCCAAAGGATGAGAGGCAGGGGTCATCATTTCCAATCGTCCGTTGTTTTTTGAGCATCGCATAAATCGGCAACGTTGCCTGGGTAAGGGGTTCACACTCTTCCCGGCCGTCTCCGGTCCGGATGCACAGACTGCCCGGGAAGCCTGCCGGTGTCAGTCCTCGTTGCAGAAGCACCTGCCCGAATTGTAGATCGGATTGCCATCCTTGACGGTCAGGACGACCTTGGGCAGCCACTGGTCGTCGATGACCAGGAGGTCCGCCTTTCGACCGGCCAGGATCCGGCCCCGGTCGTCGAGTCCGGCCAGGCGGGCGGGGCCCGAGGTGACCAGCGAAAAGCCCTTTGCCAGCGGGATCCCCAGCGAATTCTGCAGGACATAGGGAGCCTGGAGCATCGAGCCGGGATGGTAGTCGGAACAGAGGAAGTCGCAGAACTCCTCCGTGATCAGGTCCCGGGCCGAGATATTGCCGGACTGGCTCATGCCCCGGACCACGTTCGGTGCTCCCATCCCGGTGGCCAGCCCCTTTTCCTTGGCATAGCGGGCGACATTGCGGTCGAGCGGGAATTCGCAGATCGAGATTCCCAGTTCGCGTACCAGATCGATCTTCTCACAGGTATCGTCGTCGTGGGAGAGAAGCCGGAGGCTCTTGTCTGCGGCCAGGGACAGCAGACCCCGCATCTCTTCATAGGCCTTTATCCTGCTCTGCCGTTTGCCCTTGATGATCATCTCCGCCTGTTCGTCGGACAGGTCGTAGGTCGGCATATGAAAGCGTTTCCATGTCTCGATGGACTTGAACTGGCCCTGACCCGGTGTATGGTCCATCACCGACAGGAGTTGGATACGGCCCTTATCGATCAGCTCTTCCAGGACCGGCCGGGAGTTGAAGGAGGTGATCTCATAGCGGGCGTGGATCAGGTTGTCGACGCTCAATCGCTCCCGGTTGATCGCGAAGATGTTGTTGATGATGGACCTGGCCTTTTCGGTCCCCCGCTGGCTGACGATCGACTGGTCGTTGAAGGCCACGGCATGGAACATGGTGGTGATGCCGCTCACGGCCAGTTTCTTGTCGAGTTCGCTGATGGCGTTTTCGACCGGGAAGCTGGCCCCCGGGCGGGGTTCGATCTCCTTTTCGATGGCGTCCGAATGCAGGTCGACAAATCCGGGACTGATCAGCAGGTTGGCCAGATTTCTGACCTTCGGCAGCGATCCGTAGGCTGCCGTACGCGTGATCATTCCCTGTTCAATCTCCAGGTCGAGGGGGACGATACCCTCGGGGGTCAGGACCCGCAGCGACCGAAGCGCGCTTACCATTCGTTGTTCTCCTTTGCCAGGTTATAGACCTGATCGGCAACCTGCTGCACCTTTGCCGGATCGTGAAGGATCACGACCATGGCGGTCTTTTCTCTCTTTAATCGCAGCAGGAGTTCGAGGACCTTGCCGGCTGCCTGCTGATCGAGGGAGGCCGTGGGCTCGTCGAGGAGCAGGAGTTCCCTGGGAGCGATGATGCCGCGGGCGATATTGACCCGTTGCTGTTCGCCGCCGGAGAAGGTCAGCGGGCTGAGGTCGAAGAGTTGTCGGCGGATGCCCAGAAAATCCAGGAGGTCCCGGGCCCGTTCGCGGGCCGTGTCCCGGTCCTCGCCCATGGCGATCAACGGGGCGGCGACCGAGTCGACGGCGCCGATGCGGGGCAGGACCTTGAGAAACTGGGTGACAAAGCCGATGCGTGTTTTCCGAAGCGCCAGGATCTCCCCTTCGGAACACGAGGCCAGGTCCGTCTCCTGCCCGTCCGATGTCAAGAGGATCCGCCCGGCGCTGGGGAGATAGGTGCGGTAGATGGTCTTCAGGACCGAGGATTTTCCGGAGCCGCTGGGTCCGATCAAGGCCAGGAGCCTGCCTTTTTCCAGGCGGAAGCCGACCCGGGAAAAGCCATGGACCTCCATGCCGCCCCGGCTATGGAGGCGGAAGGATTTGCCGAGGTTCTCGACCAGCAGAAGCGGTGCGGTTTCAGTAGTGGTCTGCAGCATTTGGGTCATAGGCTAGAGTTCCGATGAGACCAGGAGTTGACTGTAAGGGTGCTGAGGATCCTCGAGGATCTGGTCGGTCAGGCCGTTCTCGACGATGGAGCCGTGCTGGACGACGATACAGAGGTCGGTGAGGTGACGGATCACACCGAGGTCGTGGGAGACGATGATCATTGCAAACCCCATGGTCTGCTGGAGGTGACGGATCAGGTCGAGGATCTTGGCCTGGACCGAGACATCGAGACCGGTGGTCGGCTCGTCCAACAGCAGCAGATCGGGTCCGACGGCCAGGGCCTTGGCGATCTGGATCCGCTGCTGCTGGCCTCCGGAGAATCCCTCGGGCAGATCGTCTATCCGCCCGGCGGGCAGTTCGATGGTCTCCATCGAGGCCAGGGCAAGGCCGCGGATGGCCTGAAAGCGTTTTTCACCTCCGGCGATAATCTTTTCGGCAATATTGCCGCCGGCCGAAAAATCGAAATTCAGGCCGAGTCGGGGGTTCTGGTAGATCATGGCCAGCATCCGGTCGCGGAGCAGACGTTCCTGATGCCGGTCGGCGAAAGGGATATCCAGCGGGCCGCCTTCGCGGTCGCGGATGCCCTCGTACCAGATATGACCGGAACTCGGGCAGGTATCCCGGTAGATGAGCTGCAGCAGCGTCGACTTTCCGGAGCCCGATTCGCCGACGATTCCCAGGACCTCGTTGCGCCTGACCGTCAGATCCGCCCGGTTGACAGCCACAATGCTCTGACAGCGCGGGCAGATGGAGCGTCCCCGGTCCGCGCCGGTCAGGTCCAGGCAATGATCGCAGCCCGGACCGTAGATCTTGCTGACCTCGTTGAACCTAAGCATGGCGTTCTGTTGATCGATGCGAGGGGGGGTCATCGGCCGGTCTCCTCGTTTTTTTTCCGGCACATCCGGTCGCAGAAATCGGTATCGGAGCAGATGTACCGGTCCCGGTCCCGGCCCTTGATGGTATCGAAAAAAACGCCCCGGCTGCCGCAGCGTTCGCAGCGGTGGTCGCCGAAATCCTCCATCCGAAACGGCCGGTCGTCGAAGATCAGGGGCTTGACCGTGGTGTAGGGCGGGATCGCGTAGACCCTTTTCTCTCGTCCGGCGCCGAAGAGCAGCAGGGCCGGGTTGCCGGAGAGCTTGGGGATGTCGTAACGGGGGATCGGCGACGGGTCCATCACATAGTGGCCTGCCACCTCCACCGGGTAGCGGTTGGAGATCCGGGAATCGCCGAAGCGGGCGGTATCCTCGTACAGAAGGACCCAGAGCTTGGAGTAGTCGAGATTGGCATGCATCTCTTTCTGCCGGTGGCTGTCCGGCTCCACCGTGGTCAGAACCTCCGGATAGGGGACCTGGAAGACGAGGATCTGCCCTTCGTCGAGCCGGTGTTCCGGGATCCGGTGCCGGGTCTGGATGACGGTGGCCTCCGCGGTCTCGGTGGTCTGGCGAACGCCGGTGACCGAGACGATGAAGTCGCGGATATTGACGGCATTGACCGAGCCGTCGCAGCCCTGGTCGATGACCTTCAGGACATCCTCCCTGCGGATCAGAGACAGGGTGATCTGCAGGCCGCCGGTTCCCCAGCCGCGGGCGATCGGCATCTCCCGGGAGGCAAAGGGGACGATATAGCCCGGAAGGGCCACGGCCTTCAACAGGGCCCGTCGGATCTCCTTCTGGGCCTCTTCGTCGAAGAAACCGAAGACGATCTTATGGGCCATCGTTGGTGTCGTGGTGGTCGAGGACATGGAGGTCGGCCTGAAAGGTGACATAATGAGGGAGCTTGAAATGATTAGTAAAACCCATGGATTCGATGCCGTCCAGATGATGGATGATCATCTCGGGGCTGGCGGCCACCGCATGGCCGCCCACCGAATAGCTGCCATGATGCATGGCCAGATCGAGAACGGACATCGCAATGGCCTTGGTTTCGTTGAAGCCCAGACAGAAGCCGTAGCCCAGGGCCAGTCGCAGCCTGCCGTCTTTCGGGTCGCGTTGGTAGGAGCCGACGGTCTCGACGGCGGTGGCCCGGATTGCGCCGATCCGTACCTGCCCGCCGGTGAAGGGGTGGCGGAAACGGATGTCCAGAAACCCCAGCCGCAGGTCGCCCACGGTGGGATGGACGTCGCCGTAGCCGCGCATCGAGGTATAGGCGAACGCCAGCACCGAACCGGTTTCGCCGCGGGACATGACCTGCATCAGGGCGCTGCGCGGATAAGGCGGCAGCGGAAAGCTGCGGCTGACATCGAAGGGGTGTTCCTCCAGGCAGTCCAGGCGGTAGATCTTGTCGTCCCGACGCAGGGGGTCAAGGGCGCTCGGCAGACGCGGAAGCCGGGCTGCATCCGCCAGCTGCGGCTCGTTCGGCACTTTCGGGTCCGTGAATAATTTGATTACGTAATCGGCCGACGGGCCCAGGATCTGGCCGCCTTCGATCTCCTTGAAGGCCGATGAGATCCTGCGGATCAGATCCATCTCCCGCCCCTTGACCCTGACCGCTTCGCCGATCCGCTGGCAGGTGGAGCGATGGGCCCTGAGGTAGAAGGCCGCTTCCAGCATGTCGCCGCCGCAGCGTTTGACGGCCTCCGCCGCCAGCTTTTCACTGAACAGCGCCCCTTCGCTCATCACCCGGTCGCAGGCATAGATAAGGCCCTTGGCAAGGCCCTCGCCGTCGAGGCCGCTTGCCGGCTGCAGCAGACGATGATAGAGGTCCTTGGAGGCCGCGATGGCCTCGGTTCCGCCTTTGACGGCAACATAGCTCATCGCAGCACCTCGATGACGGTGGTCCGGGGCAGGCCGAGAATCCGTCCGCTCTCGTCCAGCAGGAAGAGATCGGCGCCCAGTGGAAAGGGCGGTTTTTTGTCGATCAGTCCCTCGACGAAGGCCTGCTCCAGGGGCAGGTGCGTCCGGCAGATCTCTTTGATGCCGGGGCCGCGGAGAAGGACAGAGGTATTGCCGGTGGCGGGACAGGCAAAGACGCATGTCGCCGAAGTCTCGGGATGGTCCATGCTTCCCGGATCGGCCTGATGCCAGAGGTCAAGGGATGGGGCGTCGGCAAAGAGATAATTACTGACGGCAGGCGGCGCTGTGGTCGCTCCGGTCATTGCCTCGACCAGTTGAAAATCGGCCAGGTTGCCCCGGTAGCAATAACGGATCTTCGAATAGAGAAGGGATGAGGCGATGCCCAGAAGGTGCGAATCGAACAGGGGGGTGATCTGTCGCGGCCGGCCCGGCCTGGCCAGGGCCTCCAGACAGGCCCGGAAGTTGTCGCGATTGAGCCGTTCGATGGAGGGCTGACCGGGGCCTGATGAAGGATGGTTGGCTGGATCAAACATGTCGGCTCACATCAGATCGAAGGAGACCCTGGTCGCTGCGACCTGGGAGGCCAGTGTCCTGGTCCTCTGTTGGTAACCTTTTCTGCCGTTTTCGACCAGGGTGGTGATGGCCGCTCGCTCTATATCGGCTGCGAAGGCCGCATCCAGGATAGCGACTCTTGTGGCCAGTTCCGGATTTTCGTCCATGACCATGGCCCAGCCCTTGCTGTCTCCCACCTGGACGATGGCGCTGGTCACCAGGACCTCACCGGCATAGAAGCCGCCCCCGTTCACCGGGTCATCGACAGGCAGCATCAGGGTCTGGACGGTGGGCTCCTGGAGCAGGGTGACGACGGCCTGCTTCTCCACGTTGCGGCAGACCTCACCCAGGGTCTCCGGTTCCGCCTGTTGCAGATAAAAATTCAATGATTCTCGTTCCATCGGCCTCTCCTTTCTCAGTGCTTGTGCTTGATCCTGCCCTTCATGTTGGTGGCGGCCGTCTCCATGATCATCGCAAAGGCCAGGATGATATAGGTGATCAGCCCCACCTCCCGCAGGTCGAAATAAAAGCCGCTGGCCATGTAGAGATCGAAACCGACCCCGGCGGCCCCTGCGGCTGCGCCCATGGCCACGGCATTGGCGAAGTTGATTTCAAAACGCAGAAAGGTCCAGGACAGAAGATAGGTGAAGGACGACGGGATCACCGCCTGGAAGACGATCTGCCACCAGTTGGCCCCGCTGGCCCTGAGGGCCTCGATCACGCTTCGATCCAGGTCTTCGAACGACTCGGCATAGGCCTTGGTCAGGTAGCTGATGGAATGAAAGGTCATGCCGATGACCGCCGCGGCGCTGCCGAGTCCGGCGGCCACCGCAAAGATCAACACCCAGAGGATGGTCGGCACCGCCCGGATGAAGGCGACAAAGGCCTTGACGACATTGGTCACCTGTCTCGGGGCCAGGTTCTGGGCCCCCAGGAGCCCCAGGAACAGGGCGATGACGGCCCCGAACAGGGTGGTCAGAAAGGCCAGTCCCAAGGTGATCACGACCTCGTAAAGGGCAACGGGGAGACTGAGACGATGGCTGCCCGGATGGAGAAAGATGATCTTGAGATTGGCAAAGGTGTCGGCGAAGGCCTTGGCCACATCGATGCTCCTGTAGTCAACCGACAGCAAGGCATAGACGGTCACCAGCGTCAGAACCAGCAGCAATATCCGGATGGTAAGCGACTCTCTGGTCAGGGGTTTTGCAGGGATCTCCGGGGTGACGGCATCGTTTGCCGGACGCACCCAGAGTTCCAGGGTTTCCTCAATCTCCATTATAGGATTATCCTCCTGACATAATTAGAAATCGCCTCGATGGCGATGATGGTGATCACGATCAGGATAACCACCAGACTCGCCTCGTGAAAATGGAAGCTCTTGTAGTACAGGTCAAAGGAAAAACCTATCCCGGTTCCGGTAAGCAGGCCGACCAGGGTGGCGTCCCGGATGTTGGTGTCGATCATGAAGAGCAGCCAGCTTATCATCTGCGGCAGGCTCGACGGCAGGACCGCCTGCAGGATAATGGAAAAATAGCCGGCGCCGGTGGCCTGCAGGGCCTCGACCGCATTCATGCTCGCCTCGTCCACGGTCTCTATGAAGGCACGGGTCAGGAAACCGAGCGAACCGAAGAACAGGGCCAGATAACCGGTCAGCTGGCTCTGGCTGAAGGCCAGCATCAGGATCATGGCCCAGGCAACCAGCGGGACGTTACGAAAGATCGACGCCAGGCCGCGGGCGGCAACGCTGAAGAACCCGTTGATGCGTGTGGTCCGGGAACCGATCAGGGCCAGCATCACGGCAAAGACCGCCGCCACCGAGGTAGCGGCGATGGACATCAGCACGGTTTCCCATAGCTTCTGCAGAATATCGGGCAATCGCGTCAGTGCATGGGCATCGGGATAAAAATTGGTCGCTCCCCAGACGAAGGCCTTGAGGATGCTGGTAAAGCCTTTCAGGACATCATATTTGGTGATGATGATCGAGCCTACGGTCAGCGCAGCCAAGGTGATAAAGAGGAGCAGCGCCTCGTTCCGGCGTCTGACGAAGATGTCAGTTGACATACCTCTCTCCCAGATCGGCTGCCAGATCCCGGGACTCCGCCCCGTAGATATCCGATATCCTATCGGTCGTCAGCTCGGACGGATCGCCGTCAAAGACGATCTTCCCTCTGTTGACCCCGAGAATCCTGTCGGAGTATTTGAGGGCGACATTTACCTGGTGCAGGTTGACGATCAGGGTGATCTTCATCTCCTTGGAAAACTTTCTCAGGTGGTCCATGATGATCCTGGAGGAGTTGGGGTCCAGTGAGGCGATCGGTTCGTCGCAGAGGATCATCCTGGGATTCTGGACCAGGGCCCTGGCGATGCCGACCCGCTGTTTCTGGCCGCCGCTCAGGCGGTCGCATCGCTGGTAGACATGGTCTTCCAGCCCCAGCATCATGATGACGGCCAGGGCCTGCCTTTTTTCCTCCCGGCTGTATCTGCCCAGGGCGCCGGACAAGGTTGATTTGGAACCGAGCCGGCCGTGGAGGACGTTTTCGATAACCGACAGCCGGTCGACAAGGTTGTAGTGCTGGAAGATCATGCCGATCCTGGTCCGCAGCTTTTTGAGATCCTTTTTCTTCAGTTTGCCGACCGGAGTCCCGTCGAAGCGAACCTCGCCGCTGCTTACCTCGATCATCCGGTTGATGCAGCGAAGAAGGGTCGATTTTCCGGCACCTGACGGGCCGATCACCGAGATGAACTCACCTTCGCTGACGGAAAAGCTGACATCGTCCAGGGCAGGCGTCGCCCCGTTGTAATATTTCATAATGCGGTTGACTTCCAACAGGGGCGTACGGGGCGGATGCGATTCCTGTCTCATCTTTTTCCTCCTCTGTTCTCTTGTTCGGAGATACCGATGCCTCAGGTCTGGCGACTTTTCCGACGGGCCCGCTCCGGCATCCTTGCGTGGTTTTCCACTTGTCCATTTGGCCTGCCGGGGCCCGGTTGATGCCGGGCCCCATCACCGGGGAGGATTATTGTATCCCCAGGACCTTGCGCATCGGATCATACCAGGCATCGGTGACCTTCACGAAGCGGGCGGGTCTCTGGAAATCAGAGTCTTTAGCACCTTTGGGCGCGAAGATCTTCGGGTCATTGGCCACCTCGTCGGAGGTCAGGACCGCGGTGATCTCGTCCATGGTCTTTTTGCTCAGATAGTTGCTGTTGACCTCCACCGGCGGGTTCAGGACCGGGATCGATTTGATGATCACGAACTCCTTCCCGGCCAGTGCGGTAAATGGCGCAGGATCGTCTTTCTTGACCCTGTACACGGCCCCTTCGGTGTTGTCGGTCCCCGACACGAGGTCTACATACGAGGACACCAGGAAGTCGCAGACCGCCGACACGTCGGAGCGGCCGGTCAGCACGTTGACCAGCGACAGCTGATGGGAGCCCCCGAACATTACCTGGCTGAAGAACTTCCCGGGGCCTCCCTGGGCCAGATCCTCCTTGGTCAGGTGCCTCCACTTGGCCTCCTTGGTGAACTGACCGAGAATGGCGGCGGCCGGCATATTGAAGCCGGAGGTCGAACTGGTGGAGACAAAGGACATCCTTTTGCCGACGATATTGTCGATGTTGTAATCGGCACCGGATTGGTATTGACCCTCATTGCCCTTCTTGACCAGGAAGCGGCTGTTGTAAAGCGCGTCCTTCAGGGTTCCGGATACTCCGGTATTGACCACCAGCGGAATGACCTCCGGGTGTTTGGCATGGGAGGTCAGATACTCATTGGCCCCGAACCAGCCGATCTGGGCCTCGCCGTTTTCCAGCGCGGCGATGGCGATGGTGTAATCGGTGGTCAGTTTGTTTTCCACCTTTTTGCCGGTGGCCTTGGCAATGACCTTGGCGATTTCAGCGCGCATTGACGCCAGGGTGTCCGCCGAGTCGTTCGGCAGCCAGGCGATGGTGATGGTGTCGGGTTCCTTGACCGAGGCTGCAGCGGTTGAGGACACGGCCGACAGGCCGGCGATTAGAGACGACACGAGGGCGGCCGCCAGTGAAAAACGAGCCATCTTCACGAATACCCTCTTTTCATTGCAAACGTCTTTCATTCTGCTTCTCCTTGTTTTTTCCATGGCAAAAGAAAGGCCCTCCCGGCCGTTGCTGGTTTTTGACCGACAGCCGGAGGCAAGGGCTGATCCCGGATGTGTATTTCCAGTTCGGCGAAGAGTACCGGGTGAAATTTAGAATGGGATTATGAGTTGGTTAAATATAGCTAACGGGACCGTATTGGTGATCTAACATGGGGTTCGGGGGTGCAGATCTGCGTTTTTCGAGGATCCGCCGGGACAGCCAAGAACTCCGTCTGCACATGCACATTGTACATGGCATCATTGCCGGGACCGGTTGCCTTTCTTCAAAAGTGCATTCAGCTTGCGACCCTTCTTCTCTTCCCGGTCAGTTTGCGTCCGACCTTTCTTGTGCAACGCTGATCCGGCGATCACGGACGATTGACGAACCGGGCAGCTCCTTTGCCCGTTTTTTCAGATCGCTGGCAATCGATGAGACTTCGGCGAATGAGCCGAAACGATGGATTTCCGTGCTGATGATACCTATGGACAGCGAAAGCAGAGGAAATTCCCGGGTTCTGCCCTGGCGGTCGCAGCTCTGGTAGGACCCTTTGCGGCACTCCTCCGGGGTATGGAAGCGGCCCAGCAGGCTGGTGAAGTGTTTGATGATATACTCGCAGGCCGGAACCGAATTTCGAGGACGGGTGATCATGATGAAGTCGTCACCGCCGATATGTCCGGCAAAACCAATCGAGTTGACCTCCCATTTCTTCAGGGATGCGACCATGATATTGCCCACCGCCTTGATCACCCTGTCGCCCATCTCGAAGCCGTGCCGGTCATTAAACGGCTTGAAGCTGTCGACATCGATATAACAGACATCAAAGTGGATGGACTGTGAGAGCATCTTGGCGACCTGGCGTTGGATGAATTCGTTGCCGGGCAGGCCGGTCAGGGGGTTGGCCCCCCTGGCCAGCATCATGCTGTTTTCGGTTACGGCATTGAGAATGGCGCCGATGGAGATGGTCCCTATGTATTTCCCGCTCCGGGTGACGCAGATATCGTCATAGGTCGAAAACCGGGTCCTGTGCTGGATCTTCCTTGCCACCTCTTCAACCGAGGTATAATGGGGCACCTGGAGAAAATCGTCACCGACGATGTCTTCCACCCTTTTATAGTAGTTCAGGCTGAGCCCGTAGCCGAACCGGCCGACCATATGGTTTTCCATAAACCGGTACCGGTTGACCATGCCCGAGAGCTGTCCGCCTTTCATCACCGGTACACAGAGCAGGTCCGGGTTGTCGCTGAACCTTTTCAAAACCTCGAGTGGCCGGTCGATCGAGGAGATCGGCTGGACATAGGTGGCGATATCTCCGACACAGATGACCTCATCGAACAGAAGCGTTCCCGACTGGCGCAGGGATTGGTTCACGGGAATCCGTAACTGGGAGTCGTCGACCAGGTCGGCGGTCGGCCTGGCCAGAAGATATCCCTGAACCAGGTCGATACCGATCTCCCGGCAGATACGGAGGTCGTTTTCGTTTTCGATTCCCTCGGCGATGACATCGATGCCGATCCGGTGGCAGGCCGTGGCGATGGAATCGATCAGGTTATAGTTGATGTTGCTGTTCTGGGAATTCTTGAAAAAATGCCGATCGATCTTGACAAAATCAGGCTCCAGGACCGACAACATCTTCAGCCCTCCGTAGCCCGCCCCGAAATCATCGATGGCGATCCGAAATCCCTTGCTCCGGTAGTGATCGACCGCCGTGCGAAAGAGCTTGTAATTGGATACCGCCTCCTGCTCGGTGATCTCGAGGACGATGTTCTGCTTCGGCATGCCGTGCTGGTTGGCGAGCGTCCCCGTCGTGCCCGCCGTGTGGTTGGGGCAGAGCAGACTGGTCGGGCAGATGTTGAGAAAGAGCAGGGATCCCTTTCCGGACAGCCCCCGGGCCGAGGACAGCGCAATCCCGTTTTCCCGGCAACGCATATCGAGTTGGAGGATCATGTTGCAGAACTTCGCCTGACGAAAAAGCTCTTCAATAGTGTCGAACGGGTTAGGGATGGTGGTTCGGCAAAGCGCCTCATAACCAAAGATCTTCCCCTGTTCCAGATTGACGATGGGCTGAAAATGGGAGGTGAGATGCCTGTCGATGAGGTCCTGGATGATGCCCTCTTGCCTGGCGGATTTTCCGGTGAGCGCGTCGTTGCGCGAGTGATTTGAGTCCTGTGAATGGAGTAAATGCAGTACGGTCATGATATGTGCCCTGTAAAGAGTGTCTTTCAACCTTGATGCTGTCGTAAAACCTTGCAATCAGCCCTGTTGCCATGACAGTCCATGGAAAACCTCATCTTGCTTGCGCAAGGATACAAAACGGTTGTTTGGAATTATTTTTATATCTGTTAGACCTTGGTAAGGAAAAAATTCAGATACCGTTTTTCAGAGGCAGGACGTCTCTTAAGGGCAGGTCGGAATCCAGGAGGGGAAGGGGCGGGCGGAGATCTGCAGATTGAAGAGCGAAAGGGCAACAGGCAGACAAAGAAGGAGGGGGGATCCCGGATCCGCAATTCAGGAAACAGCAGGCCGTTTGACCTTGGCGAATGGCGTTCAAAGCGTCCTTTTTCTCCCCCAGGCAGGACCTGCAGGTCGTGTTTCGAGCGCCTTAGGTGTGCTTCCGGTCAGGGCAACTTGGAGTGTTCATCGTAGAGATAGCGTTTGATCTTATGGGTCGCCGTTTTGGTGAAGGGCTCCCGGCGTTCCAACACCTTGGTGATCCTCGATGTCTTGGACAGCTGCTCGTTGACTTCCTTGCGCATCGTCTCCATCAGATCGTTCAGGTAGTGATGGCGTTTGGCCTTGGATTGGTCGGCGGTCTGCTCGTCGATGAATTCGTAATCGGGGTAGACCCAGGCATCGAGCCTGCCGTTGTTGTCGATCACCAGGGATTCCATAACCCAATTATAGGTATTCATCTTGTGTTCGATGGCCTCCGGATAGACGTTTTCGCCGTTGGCCATGACAATCACGTTCTTGGAGCGACCACGGATATGGAGATTGTCCCGGTCATCCAAAAAGCCCATATCGCCTGTGATCAACCATCCGTCCTCGGTGATTGTCTCCGCTGTCTTTTCGGGATCGTTATAATAGCCCTTCATGATGTTCGGTCCGCGGGCAAATATCTGCCCGATCCCGTTGGCCGGATCGGGATCGACGATCTTCACCTGCACGCCCGGTATCAGTTTGCCCGCCGAACCGATGGTGATGGTCGAATCTCCCACCGGGCCGCCCGATATCAGCGGTGCCGATTCCGTCAGGCCATACCCGATAACGTAGGGGAATCTCGCCTCGGACAGGAACTTTTCCACTTCCGGGTTCAGGGCGGCGCCACCTATCCCTATCAGGGTCAGATTGCCGCCGAAAAACTCCAGGAGCTTTTCGCCGATCCGTTTATGAATGAACTTCCTGCCGAAAGCCGTCTTGCAGACCATGGAGATGGCCCAGCTCTTCTCGATCTTGGGGAGGACGCGTTTTTTATAGATCTTTTCGAAGATCAACGGCACGGCAAAGATCGCAAAGGGTTTCTCATGCTGGCAGAGCTTCTGCAGGATGGCAGGAGTCGGGGTCTGGCCGGCGTAGGCGATCCGGCATCCCTTCAACAGCGGCAGGACAAAACCGCAGGTGAATTCATAGGTATGCGACATCGGCAGGATGGAAAGGAAGACATCGCCGGTGGTGATTTCAACAAGGCTTGAGGCGGAATAGGCGTTGGAGGTCAAATTCTTATGGGTCAGCATCACCGCTTTTGAATATCCCGAGGTCCCGGAGGTATAGAGGATGGATGCCAGGTCGTCTTCGCCAACCTCCGGAAATTCTAGGCCTTGCCCCTGCTCCTGCACGAAAGCGATGGCACCTTCCATATACTCGGTGAAGCGTCGGACCTCGACCACACCCTCGATTCCGGCGTAATCGTCCAGGGTGATGATCGGTCCGGGCAGGACCTTGTTCAGTTCATAGATCTTTTCAATCTGGCGCTGGGTGATGAAGAGGATCTTGACCTTCATCTCATTGAGGATGTAATGGACATCTATTTCCGGGAAATCCGGCAGGATCGGAACGGCTATGGCCCCGAGGCGAACGATGGCGAAGTAGGCGATTCCCCAATTCTGGGAGTTTTCCGCCAGGAGTGCGACATGGTCGCCTTTTTTCACCCCTTCCATGTGCATGCGTGCCGCCAAGGCCAGGACCCGGTCTTTGAATTCCCTGTAGGTCAATGCCTTTTCCATGGCCATGCCCATGGCCGGGAGATCGGCAAACTTTGAACAGCTTGAATCCATAACGTAGTTCAAGGTCATTCGCACCTCAGCAGTTTCCGCCATACTTTCACCTCAAGGGGATTATCTTAAAAACTGTGCATATAGGGGGCCAGGGCCTGCTCGTCTGCCGCCTTTTCCTTGCCGGTCGATCCCTGGGACGCTGGTCGTAAAGATTATAGTGAAAAGGGATCGAGGTTCGGGGGGCGGAAAAATTGATCAGGCTTCGGCATTCCGGGTCTTTTATATCTCCAGGACATCGGGGGAAGCCTTCGGTTGGATCAGGGTTTTGACCGTATCGACGATTTCCTGTCGCGTGAATGGCTTTGGCAGGGCAACGATGTCACCGAGATATTGGGCTGCCGCCAGGTAGCGTTCCTTTGAGATCGTGCCGCCTGCGGAAATTGCAATAATCGGCAGATCCTGTCTCTTTCTCCTCAACTCCATGATTGTCCGCAAACCGTCTTTGACCGGCATGACCAGATCGGTTATCACCAGATCAATCGAATGCCGGTCAAATGCGTCTATCCCCTGTTGGCCGTCCAGGGCGGTTACGACCCCATATCCTTCGGCCTCCAATATCCTTTTCAAGACATCAAGTGTCAGTATATCATCATCAATGACAAGAATTCGCTTCACTCACCCTCCTGGATAGAGCTGAGGTTTGGCCTGTCGGGATAGACTTTGTATTGATAGAATATTTTACCGGTTTTGAAAACAAAAATAGTTTGTCGGCCTCGTAAAAAGCCCATCCGCCGACGGTTCAGTGCTGTTACCTGCTGCATTACCGTATTGCCCCTGCAGCGTTGGCGGGTCTTTGCAAGGTCATCAGAGTTTGTCGATCGGTAAGTATCGAAAAAGGCCTTTTACGCTACCGTGACAGGTCTTTTTTGTAACCGGATGCCCCTCGTTTGCCTGTTCAGGATCTCCACCGTATCGACGGTCAGTGTCACGGCTCCGAAATCCTCTTCCACCAGTCCGGTGAGCAGATAGGGATGTTGCCGGGCCAGCAGATGGGCGTATCGACGGTAGACTCCGGGGAAAAAGGTGGCCTCGATCGTCCCGGTTTCATCCTCGAAGGTCAGGAACTCCATGGCCTCGCCGGTCTTGGTGGAAACAAGCTTGCCGGTAAGCAGCCAGCCGGCAACGCGCACTCTGCGACCGGTACAGTTCGGCAGAAAACGGGCGGTAGTCCGCCTTTGACCGTTTTGCATGACCAGACTGAGCGGGTGGACACGGCAGAGAAAACCCAGTGCCGCATATTCCCGCCGCAGCTGTTCGAGCGGGTCGGGGTCCGGCAACGGAGGCGGCTTGGGAGGATGGACGTCGAACAGGGAGCCTTGCGCAAGCGGGGCCTGGGCCCGGTGGAAGGCGGCCAGCTCCCAGAGCAGCATGGCCCTGTTGGCAGTGCTCCCGAGCGAATCCAGCGCCCCGGCATGGATCAGTGCCCGCGCCTCGTCGTCTGCCGGGCGCACCCGCCCGAAAAAGTCGTCTGCCGTGGCAAAGGCCCGCTTGCAGCGGTGGAAGACGATGCGCTCGATACAGGTATCCGACAGGCCCCGGACCGCCTGCAGTCCCACCCGGATCCGGCGGCCCTCGCCCCGCCAGGCCGCATCGCTTGCATTCACGTCCGGAGCCTCGATCGTAAGGCCGAGGCGTTTGGCCTCCGAGACATAGGCAAAGGTCGTGTAGTAGCCGCCGCAATTGGAGATCACCGCGGCCATGAATTCGGCCGGGAAGTGGGTCTTCAGGTAGGCCGCCTGGAACGAGACCTTGGCATAGGAGGCCGAATGCGGCTTGCAGAAGGAGTACCCGTCGAAGCTCATCATCATCTTCCAGACGGCCTCGATATCCTGCCGGGCAACACCCCGCTCCGCACAACCGGCGAAGAACTCCTGTCTGTAGTCATGGAGCCGCAGTTCCCTGTCCTTTTTCGACAGGACCTTGCGCAGGCCGTCGGCGCGGGCATGGGTGAAACCGGCCAGGGCGACGGCCACCCTGGAGACGTCCTCCTGGTAGACCATCAGGCCGAAGGTCTCGTCGAGTACGTCGCCCAGCCTTTCGTGCAGGGGCCGCCAGGCGCCGCCATGCAGCCTGCGGACATATTCGCGGACGAATTCGTTGGCCGCGGGCCGGATGATGGAGGACTGCAGGACCAGCTGTTCGAAGTCGCCGCTGCCTGCCTTCTTCTGCAGCAGGCGCATGGCCGGACTCTCGATATAGAAGCAGCCCATCGTCAGTCCCCGGGCGACGGCGTTTTTCGTCCGGCTGTCGTCTTCGGGCTGCCAATGGAGTTCATCGAAGGCGATGCCCTGGGAGGCGACGGCGGCGACGGCGTCCCGGATCACTCCGAGACTGCGGTTGCCGAGCAGGTCGATCTTGACCAGGCCGGCCTCCTCGGTGCCGTCTTTTTCCCACTGGATGATCGGCACCCCCTTGGCGGCGGTCTCCACCGGCACATAGTCGGAGATCGGGTCCGGGGTGATGACGACCCCGCCGGGGTGGACGGAGAGATAGCGGGGGATGCCCAGCAGCTGCTCGGCGAGTGCGATGATCTCCGGCCACGGGCCGGAGAGGTCCTGGTCCTTCAGTGACGGCAGCTCGGCCAGGCGGGTCTTGAGGTCGCCGCCGCCGGACGGGAACCACGGCACCCGTTTGGTCAGGCGGGCGATTTCGTGCTCCGGCAGTCCGTAGACCTTGGCGGTCTCCCGGATGGCCATCCGGGGCTTGAAGCCGATATGGTTGCAGACCATGGCCGCATGTCCCCGGTGCCGGGCCAGGACGTCGGCGATCACCTCGTCGCGTTCATCCCAGGAAAAATCGATGTCGATATCGGGCGGATCGGTCCGTCCGGGATTTAAAAAACGCTCGAAGTACAGGTTGTGTCTGATCGGGCAGACGTTGGTGATCTGCAGGCAGTAGGCGACCAGCGAGGCTGCTCCGGAGCCGCGGCCGCAGATACGCCGCCTCCTGCGGCTGCCGTCCGGCTGAGGGCGGCAGACGATGTCTCTTACCACCAGGAAGTAGGAGGAAAAGTCCATGGCCGCAATCACGCCGAGTTCGTGCTCCAGCCTCTCCACCACCGGCTCCCCCAGCTCGTCGCCATAGCGTCGCCGGGCGCCCCGGTAAGCGGCGGCACGCAGGGCCGCCGCTGCCTCGCCCCCCCTTTTCCAGGGCGGCATCACGGTGCCGAAGGCGGGCCCGGTAAAGGTGCAGGTGGCAGCCAGGGCCTCGCTCGCGTCGGCGACCTCGGGCCAGACGGCGAACCGCTGCCGGTAGACCTCGGGCGGGGCGAAACAGTCGCCGCCGCCGGCACGTTCCCCTTCGGCAAGACGCGAAAGTGTCGTGTTGCAGGCCACGGCCCGCAGCAGAGGATAGAGTGCGGCATCACCTTCGTCTGCAATCCCGCAGTCCGGGGTCGCCACCGCCGGGACCCCCGTCTTTCGCGACCATTTCCTGAGCCTGCCGGCGGCCTGGGTGGGCCGGGAGCCCAGGTCGGCCGCCACCGTCACCCCCCGGGTCAGGAGTTCGGCCAGAAGCGCTGCGTCCCGGGACAGGACGGTCAGTCCCTGGTGCAGGTCGGCGATTGCCTCGTCGAGCCTGAAGGGGGCCTTGCGGTGGCGCCGGGTGATCAGGTTGCAAAGGGTCGTGTAGCCGCGTTTGCTCCGGACCAGGCAGACCGCCAGACGGGAGCTTCCGGGCTCGGTGATCTCGGCCCCGATGACGGGACGCAGCCCGTTGCGTCTGCAGGCGGCCAGGAAGGGCCAGAGCCCGTAGAGGTTGTCCCTGTCCGTCAGGGCCAGCCCCCGGTAGCCGTAGCGTTTTGCCAGGGCGCAGAGCCGGGCCGGGGAGGCGGTCCCGCGCATCAGGGAGAAATGGGAACGGATATGCAGGGGGAACATAGCGGAAATATCAGAAAACAGGTATCGGGATACGGAGAGAAGAAATAAGATAAAACGAGCGAATTCATTATGTTGTTCTCTACCCTCCGCCGTCTGTCTTCTGTTTTCCGATACCTGCCGTCCCGGTGCGGATCAGGTCGTGGCCGAAACGGTCCCTGATCGCATCCAGTGCCCGGCAGGCCTGCTCCTGCCGGATCGTGACCCCGGCGGCCTCCGGAAAGAGGGGCAGCTGGGGCGACTGTCTCTGCAACCGGTCGCAGATCAGGTGGCAGCTGCGTACCCGGGTGCGGCGGGTGAACGCCCGTTGCAGGGCCTGGCGGGCCAGGTTGCCGAGGACGAAATCGGCCCCGGTCCCGTTGCGGCTCGCGGCCTGCCTGACCGAGGCGCCTCCGTCGGCATAGCCGAGGCGGACCGTGATGCGCCGGGCGACCTGCCTCCTTTTGCGCAGTTCCCGGCCGGCCCTGGCGGCCAGGTCCGTGACCGCGCCTGCAAGCTCTCGTTGATCGTTGGTGTCGTCGGCGAAGACGTGCTCGAAGGCCAGCGGCGCCGTCCGGATTGCACCGGCTGCGATCACGCTGTCGTCGATGCCGCGGCAGGCCTGATACAGGAAGGCGGAGCGGTCGCCGAAGGGCACCGTCAGCTGCCGGCGGCTTAATTTGGCCAGCTGGCCGATCCTGATCAGGTTGAACTCCCGCAGCCTGCGAAGCTCCTCCGGGAAAAGCCCCGGCAGCAGCGGCAGGGGCAGCGGGGCCAGGAAGTCCGCCTCCTCGCCTGCGCCGACGATGCACTCCCCGGCAGGCTTGACCAGACGGGAGGCCACCTTGGCCACCAGCTTGTTGGCGGCAAGGCTCCAGATCGGATTGATTCCCAGGCCGTCGCGTACCTGTTTGCGCACCTTAAGGCCGATATCGGGGGCGGGGCCGAAGAGCCGGTGCGTCCCGGTGACATCGACAAAGATATGGCCGTCGACCATCCCGTGCTCGATCAGAGGCGAATAGGTGCGGACCCGGCCCAGAAAGGCCTCCATGGCCCGGCGGTAGATGTCGGGGCGGGGCGGCAGGACGGCGGCCCCGCGGCAGAGGCGGGCGGCCCGGTGCAGGGGCATCCCCTTGTGCACCCCGCAGCGGAAGGCCTCCTCGCTCATATCGTAGACCACCGCCCGTGCGGCCTGGAGCGGGGCGATGATGAGCGGTCTTTTGCGCAGGGCGCAATCGACGATGCGTTCGACTGCGACGGCAAAATCGGCGACATTGAAGTGGATGATGGCTCGCTCCGGGTACATGGCGTTCAGGCTTCGATAATTGCCAGCAGCTCCCGGGCGTTGTTCGGCGCCTGGGCGCGGACATGGTTGTTGAAGAAGATGATGCCTCCGGCGGCATGGGAGGCGAGCGCCTGCAGGCGGGTTGCCGCCCACCGGCGCAGCTCATCTTCGGAATAGCCGTAGTCGAATTTTTTCTGCATGTCGGCGGTGCGCCAGCCGGCAAGGTTGCGGCCGTGGAAGCGGACATAGAAGAGATCCGGGTTGGTGACCACATCGAGCGGCGGAAACAGGTCCGGCAGCGCCGGCATGTCGATGGTGACCAGGCTTACCCGCCGTCGTTCCAGCTCGGCAAAGACCGGGTCGACGGCCCAGGAGACATGGCGGAACTCGACGGCCACCGGCAGGCCGTCCAGGCCGTCCAGCAGCTCGGCCAGATAGCGGCGGTTGCCGGTGGTCCGGGTGAAATCCGGCGGCAGCTGGACCAGGACCGCGGCCAGCCGGCGGCCGAGCGGCCCGATGCCTTCCCGGTAGAGGCGAAGCTGTCCGCGTGGGGATTGCTCCCGCTCGTGGGTCAGCGTCCGGGTCAGCTTGGCTGCAAACAGGAAATGCTCCGGGGCCTTGGCGGCCATCCTCGCCATCGCCTCGGCCCGGACCATCTGGTACCAGGTATAGTTCAGCTCGACAATGGAAAACGATCGGGCATAAAGCGGCAGCATGTCGGCCGTCCGGGTGCCGGCCGGATAGAAGCCGCTGTCCACCCACTCCGTATACGAGTAGCCGCTGGTCCCGACCAGGACCGGGCAGCCCCGTGCGGAGGTGCCCGGTGACGACGTCCCGCCCACGCTGACGATTCCTGGATGTTGCGTCATGTCTTCTCCTTGCCCGGGGAGGAAGGCTCGGGGGCCCGCCCCCTGAGCACGCCGATCACCTTGCCCTGGACCAACAGGTCGGCGAATGAATAACGCATGACCGGGAAGGCGTCGTTTTCCGGACGCAGTTCGATATGATCGGCCCGCAGGAAAAAGCGTTTGACCGTGGCCTCGTCGCCATGGATCAGGACCGCGACGATCTCGCCGTTTTCGGCATACTGACGGGGCTCGCAGATCACCAGGTCGCCGTCGAGGATGCCGGCGCCACGCATGGACTGGCCGTCGATCCGCAGGCAGAAGAGGTTGTCGCCGGCAAAGAGGTGCGGGTCGACCACCACCGTCTCCTCCCACTCCTGCTGGGCATACATCGGCAGCCCGGCGGTGATCCGGCCGATGACCGGCAGCCGGCGGCCCCTGGCTGCAGACCGTGATTTTGCCTCCTGGGGCAGCAGACGGATGGTCCGGCTGTAATGGCCGCCCCGTTCCAGCAGGCCCTTTTTCTCGAGCTGACCGAGTATCTGGGCCACGGCGGTATGGCTGATCCCCATATCCCGGGCGGCCCGGCGCAGGCTGGGAGGGCGCTCGTCCTCTTCGATTCTCTCGCTCAGATAGTGCAGAAACCGCTCCTGCTTGTCGGTAAGCTCCATGCCTTGACCCCGTTTGTTCATCTATGCTATTTACATTTTCTGTACATATCTTACTATTATCGGGTTTTCGGTAAATGTCAATATACATTTGATCCGTTGTTGTCGCCATCGGTCGACCGGAAACGGCGGGCGGTCATGTAGCCTGGGACAAACGGGCCCGGGAAGAGTACACGGACGGCGCCGATCAACCGGGTCGACAGGGGGCCCTTCGGCGGGAAGCGCAGGATTGACAAACGCCGTCCGATCACGTTTACTTGGGGAAGGCAGGCCGATTGCCGGCGGCGTTCGGCGATGGGGCGTTCCGACCTGCGGTCGTCGTGGTGGAGGGGGGGCGCCACCGAGGACCGGGGCCGACAAATTTTTACGATGCCTATAAGAGTGCGAATGAGAAAACCGGAAACGAACAACGGCGCCCTGCAGGAAATCGCCGCCTTGACCCAGACCCTGTTTGCCGATACCCCGCAAGGCCCTCTGTATCATTACACCACCCTGAACGGCCTGATGGGGATCGTCAGGAGTAGAACGCTTTGGGCAAGTGACATACGGTATATGAATGATTCCGCCGAACTGAAGCATTCGGCGGACCTTATCAGACTGGAGGTGCAGGAACGCATTACCAGGGGCCACGGCAAGGCGGACCTGCTCGGCCAGTTCATGGACTGGATCACCCACCGGATCACCAACGGGCACATGCTCTTCGCCTCCTCCTTTCGATCGGAGGGAAATCTGCTCAGCCAATGGCGAGGATACAGCGCCCACGGCAAAGGGGTGAGTCTCGGGTTTTCCGCCGACTCCATTTTACGATGTGCCGGCAGGCAGCAGTTCCAGATCGGCAAATGTATCTATGAACCGGCCATGCAGCGCAGACTTATCCGTCGGGTTATCGATGCGGTGGAGGCCCATGTGGAAAACCATGTCGATGACACCACTCCGCGTCAGCAGATTTCGGCAATCTACCAAAAGGTCTTCGATACCATCGAGATCGATCTGCTCCGCATCGCCGCGGTATTGAAACATCCCTCCTTCCGGGAGGAGAAGGAGTGGCGGATCGTCTCTCCCGTCTTTACCGATTGCCGGGATTCGCCGATCCGTTTCCGGGAGGCGAACGCGATGCTCGTTCCTTACCTGGAATTTGATCTCCAGCTGGAGGCGGGACGGCCTCTCCAGCTCGATCACCTCTATGTGGGTCCGACATCGAATATCAATATCTCTATGAATTCACTCGGGATGTTTCTTGCCCAAAACGGCATCATCCCGTCATTCGGCATCGATTATTGCCAGATTCCCTATCGGCAACGCTAGAGGTCTTTCGCCGAGGGGCGGGGCCTCTCATGGGCGCGACCTCCTCAGTCGTCGAAGCGCCTCCTGGGACCATGGGGCAGAGGCCTGGCTGCTCTCTTGGCCGGGTCGTAGGCGCGCAGGATGTCGTCCCGGCAGAGGACCCCGAGGGTCCCTTTTTCCGAGTCCTGTCCGGAAAGCACCACCAGCTCGTCGTGGTTGCTCTTCACCATCAGGGTAAGCGCCATTCCCAGTGAGTCCTCGGGATGGATGATCTGGCATTTACGGGCCAGGTCCCGGGCCATGGTGCTCTCATCGGTCTTTTGGGTGGAGCAGGTCATCCTGACTTCGGATGCGTTAAGGATCCCGATACATTTCCCTTCCTTATTCACCACTGTAAAGAAATCCTGGGGGTTTTCCCCGATGATCTTGCTGAGTTCGTTCAACGGCAGGTTCGGGTCGATCGGCTTCGGCAGCTGGATCTGGTGCCGGTTCATCAAGTCGCCGACCGTCAGGGTGCCGAGGAGACCCTGGAGAAAATCGGCGTGGTGGATCGGGGTGTCGTGACGGGTGACCCGTTGCTTTTCATAGATCCCGATACGGGAGCGAAAGAGGAAGGCCAGGGTCGTCACCCAGACGGCCGGCAGCAGCAAGTCGTAGCTCCCGGTCATCTCGCTGACCATGATGATGGTGGAGAAGGGAGCAGAGGCTGCAGAGGCAAAGAAGCCGGCCATGCCGACGATGATATAGGCCTGCGGGGTGGGCACCAATGACGGCATGACATTATGCAGGATCAGACCGATGGCTCCGCCCAGTGCCCCGCCGATGACCACCGACGGCCCGAATACCCCGCCGCTTCCCCCCGAGCCGATGCTGAAGGCGGTGGTAAACATCTTGGCAACGGCCACCGCGAGGAGGAAGCCGATGGCCAGATGGCCGTTAAAGGCCTGCTGCAACACCCCGTAGCCGGTATAAATCGAGGCGGGCAGGAAAAAACCGACAACACCCGTCAGCAGGCCGCCGATGGCCGGTTTGACATGGGGCGGGACCGGCAGGGCGACAAACAGGTCCCTGACCTGGTAAAATACGCGGGAGTAAAACCCGGCAGCCACGGCGACCAGGACGGCAAGGATGGTGTAGGGCAGTATCTCCCCACCGGCTGAAAAGGTCATGTGGGGGGTGATGAACAGATGATCGAAACCGAAAAAGAGGGCAAAGACGCAGTAGGCCACAACCGAGGTTATCGCCGACGGCACCAGGAGCTCATACTCCATATCGATATCCCGGTACAGGATCTCGGCGGCAAAGATCGCTCCGGCCAGAGGGGCATGGAAGATGGAGCCGATACCGGCGCTCATGCCGGCCATCATCAGGATGCGGCGCTCCATCTCGGTAAGCTTGAGTTTCTGGGCGATAATCGATCCGAAGCCGGCCCCGATCTGGGCGATGGGGCCTTCGCGTCCGCCGGATCCGCCGGAACCGATGGTGATGGCCGAGGCCACGGTCTTGACGAGAGGGATCCTGCCCCGGATGATGGCATGCTTGAAATGATAGCTGTCAAGGGCGGCGTCGGTGCCGTGCCCCTCGGCCTCCGGGGCGAAGGTATAGATAAGCCATCCGGCCAGCAGGCCGCCGACGGTGGGCACCACCAGAAACATCCAGCGTATCACGTCCTTTGCAGGGATGTGGATAAGGGAATGTTCCCCGCCCGGGCCGGGCGGGAAATATCCGGTCAGGTATTCGAGAAAAAAGCTATGGGATACGTCCAGCAGGGCAAAAAAAAGCACCGAGCCGAGCCCGGCGATGATCCCGGTGGGTATGGCGAGCAGCAGGACCCGCTTCAGCCGTATCCAGCTCTTGATATTGTCGATCGTTTTCAGGTAAGAGGCCAGCATGATGTCAGGTAACTAAGCATTCATCCGGAAAATAAGATCTGCAGCTGCCTTGAAAAAATGTCCTTTCATTCAATCTCCCGGAGATTGCGGTTCCTTCGTTATGCATAAAAGTACTGGCTCCGGTCACGGTCGACCGACCTCGCTTCTGAAGAGGCTCTCCAAGTATAACCGGAGATCGGATAAATAAAACGATTTTATGTCTGAGCGAGAGGTTCCCTCATAGTGTAATAAGGTAATAACAATGTAGCAAATACGCCCGGTTTAGGGATGAATTTTCTTTACGGCCGCCCGTTGGCCCCATTCCCCAACGGTCGGACCTCGGTTTCGCAATCGTTGCTGGTGCTTTGATATCATATATATATCATTTACTTACCCCCGTCAGGCCGACAACGGTTGCCGACATGGTGTCTCCGGATAAAACAGGATGAAAAGTCACGGCAAAAAAAGAGCACACTCCTTTTTCGGTTGGAAATGTTGTAATTGCAAGGTCATTGCTTAGTGTGTAAGGAAAAAACATACGGAGGAGTCGGAATGGCCTTTCACGAATTGCCGTTACCCGGGCATTTTTCTCCGGCGGATGTGCAGGGGGTTTGGCGTGTTCCTTATCAGAGTCGGGCCGGTGAGGCGGCAGCCTGGGCACGCAGATACGAAATCGCTCCGGCCGTCGGGGATACGGTCCGGATTGCACTGTTGCTGGTCGATGTCCAGAACACCTTCTGTATCCCCGGATTTGAGTTGTTTGTCGGCGGCCGGTCCGGGGTGGCGGCGGTTGACGATAACCGTCGCCTGTGCCGGTTCATCTACCGTAATCTCGGTGTGATAAGCCATATCATCGCCACCATGGACACCCACCAGGCCTTGCAGATTTTTCATCCCGCCTTCCTGGTCGATGCCGCAGGCGCGCACCCCGGGGCTTTTTCCCGGATCTCCGCCACCGACATTGAAAACGGGCACTGGCGTGCCGATCCCGATACCCTGCGGCATCTCGGGATCGACGAAGCGTATGCCCGGCGGTACCTGCTGCACTATGTTCGAGCACTGAACAAAAGCGGCAAATACGATCTGACCGTATGGCCCTACCATGCCATGTTGGGAGGGATCGGTCATGCCCTGGTCTCTTCGGTCGAGGAGGCCGTCTTCTTTCACTCCATGGCAAGATCCTGTCAACCGGAATTCCGTATCAAGGGCGGCAACCCTTTGACGGAGCATTATTCCGTATTCGGACCGGAGGTGACCGAGGGACCCGCAGGCGAGAGGGTGGAGGAAAAAGATACGGACCTCGTCGAAAGGCTTCTGCACTTCGATGCGGTCATCATAGCCGGACAGGCAAAGAGCCATTGCGTGGTCTGGACCATCGAGGACCTGCTCGCGGGCCTGCAGCAGCGCCGGACGGCCTCGGACCTTGCCGGAAGGATATTCCTGCTGGATGATTGCACCTCGCCGGTGGTCATCCCCGGAGGGCCGGATTACACCGATGTCGCCGATGAGGCCTTCAGGCGCTTTGCCGAAGCCGGCATGCATGTGGTCCATTCGGTGGATTCGCTCGATCGCTGGCCGGGTATGGTGCTCCCTTGACTGCCGCCGATAAGGGCCGTCTTTGGCCGGCCGGCGGACGGCGAGGGGAGGCGATGGAAGGATAAGGCGGCTATCCGCCGAGGATGTGCCGCAGGGCGGGTTCCAGCTCCGGGAATCGGAAGACATATCCCTTCTGCAGCAGGGCCTTCGGTACGGCTTTCTGCCCCTGGAGCAGCGATTTTCCGAATTCTCCCAGGGTCAGCCGCATGGTCCAGGACGGTGCCGGCATGATCGCCGGTCGGTGCAGGACCCGTCCCAGGGCGGCGGCAAACTCCTTCTGGCGGACCAGGCAGGGAGCAACGAAATTATAGACTCCGCGACATCCTTCCCCTGTAACCAGAAAGAGAAGGGATCGGAGCAGGTCGTCAAGGTGGATCCACGGGAACCACTGGCGGCCGTTGCCTATCGGACCGCCGAGACCCATCTCGAACGGCGTCTTCATCGAGGAAAGGGCCCCGCCTCCTGCCCCAAGAACGACCCCGAACCGCATAATCGCGACCCGCGCGCCCTTGTGTTCGGCCTTTTTCGCCTCGGTCTCCCATTCCCGGCAGATCTCCGCCAGAAACCCGTTTCCGGACGGAGACGATTCGTCTTTTTCACGCTCACCGCCGTCCCCGTAAAAACCGACGGCTGAAGCGTTCAGCAGCATCGCCGTGCCGTTCTCCGGCAGGGCCTCCACCAGGTTGCGGGTTGTCAGGATACGGCTGTTTCGGATCTCCTCTTTATACTGTCTGGTCCAGAGATGAAAAATAGAACGGCCTGTCAGGTTGACGAGGGCATCCTGTTTCGGCACGATCTCCTGCCAGTCGCCCTTTTTGCTTGTGTCGGCGATCAGACGGATAAGATCCGGACATTCCTCGGTATCTGATGACTCGCGGCTGCTGATGACCGTCACCTGGTGGCCGCCGGCGAGCAGGTGGCTGGTCAGGGCCGAGCCGATGAAGCCGGTTCCCCCCGTGATCAGGACCTTCATGGCGACAGTGTCCTGACCAGTCTGCCGAAACCGCCCGGTATCGTTCCCGATGACCAAAAGGCCCGACCGTGTATGAAATCGACAAACCAGTAGCCGCCGGGATTGCGTTTTGCCGCAACAAAGATAAAGGGCTGCTCCTTGGAAAAACACGGATGAAGACGGACCCCCTTGGCATTGGCGATCGGCTCCACCAGGGACATGGCCTCCTCCAGGGTCGGCAGGCGCCAGTCGGAATGGCCGGCAAAACCTTCGGCGTTCAACCTCTCTATCTGCAGGCGCATGCTGCGAATCGAGGTGATATCGATGCCGCCCTTCTGCCACATCAGGGATGTTTTGGCATCGACGACCAGCCGGTCGTCATCCTCAGTTGCGAACAGGTCGTTGTCGAAACGGCCGTCCGGATTGACGGCGGCGTCGAAAAAACCCCAGTGAGTGATGACGGTGGCAAGTGTGTCTTCGGAGATGACGGCAGGTTCGGAAGGAAGACGGCAGGGAACTCCTGAAAACAGATGCGGGTTGAAGATCGGCAAGGCCTCTCCCATGTCTTCCGGGACCTTCTCATCGACAAGCGGCAGGACCAGGGAGCTGTCTTTGCCATCGAGGACGGTATCGATCAGCCACTGCTTCAGGGCCTCATCTATCGCAAAGCTGCGTTCAAATCGGGCACTGCGACCTTGAGCTGCAACGCACCGCCGGACGATATCCTCCGGGGCATCGATCTCCGCCAGTATCTTCGCATACTTGATACCTCTTTCCATCAGGCAGACCTTGGGCTTTTCGCCCCAGGCATCGACGAAGAAATAATGGATGCGCTCACCGTTGTTCCGAACCCGTTCGCGTCCTCCCCATGACTCGAACGTACCAAAACTCATTTCCGGGGTCATTTCCCAATCGATGGGAGTGATCGTTCTGTCGCCAAGTTTCAATCGTTGATACATATCCGTCTCCTCGTACTCGGTGGGTTGCATTTTTTCCTTCTTGATTTCAAAATCCTACTATAAACTGGAGATGCCGGATCGATCCGGATCAACCGCCGACAACGCAGCCCGGGGTTGGCATCTTCTTATTGATTATAGTAATCATTACTAAACATGTCCAA
This sequence comes from Desulfocapsaceae bacterium, assembly GCA_046706325.1. Classification (GTDB taxonomy): domain Bacteria; phylum Desulfobacterota; class Desulfobulbia; order Desulfobulbales; family Desulfocapsaceae; genus CAWGGS01. The sequence continues at coordinate 51,984 of JBJKPM010000081.1, forward strand.
GATAAATACTGCCTTCAGACAAAAAAGAGGCTCCCCTTTGCCGCTGGGCGCGACCGTGGTGCCGGGGGGGATCAATTTTGCCCTGTTCTGCCGCCACGGCAAGACGGTTACGCTGGTGGTGGAGGAGATGCAGCACCCCTCCCGGGCCAAGACGCCGCACCTGGAAATCCCGCTCTCCCCCGAGTTGAATAAGACCGGCGATATCTGGCATGTCTTTCTCGGGACCGAGACGACGGATATCTGGTACGGCTACAGGGTCGACGGCGCAGACGCCCTGCCCGGGTCGGGTCTGGTCTATGACCCGGGCAGGATACTGATCGATCCCTATGCCTGCGTATTGCGTTCGAGGGATTGGGGGGAGGATGGCCTCTTCGGCCGGATCCCCTGTTGCGGGATCGTGCGGCACGACTTCGACTGGCAGGATGACCGCCGTTTGAAGATTCCGCTTGCCGAAACGATCATCTATGAGATGCATGTCCGCGGTTTTACGAGGCATCCGAGTTCAGGAATCGACCATCCGGGGACCTATCGGGGCATCATCGAAAAGATCGATTATCTCAAGGAACTGGGAGTGACCGCGGTTGAGCTGATGCCGGTGGCCGAATTCGATGAGAATGACAATTACTTCAGCGATCCGGCAACCGGCAGACGGCTGAAGAATTTCTGGGGCTACAATCCGATCTCGTTCTTTGCAGTAAAGTCCGGCTATGCAGCGGACTGCGCCGGCCATGTCAATGAATTCAAGTCCATGGTTCAGGCCTTGCACCGGGCCGGGATGGAGGTTATCCTCGACATGGTCTATAACCACAGCGGCGAAGGGGGATATGACGGGACGACCAGCAGTTTTCGCGGCATCGACAACCCGATCTACTATCTCCTTGACCCCGAGCTGCAGACCTATCTGAACTTTTCCGGCTGCGGCAACACCTTAAACTGCAATCACCCGGTGGTCCGGGAGTTGATCCGCAACTCACTGCGGTACTGGGTTATCGAGATGCATGTGGACGGTTTTCGTTTCGATCTCGCCTCGATCCTCGGCCGGGACCGATTGGGCAGGGTACTGCCGAACCCGCCGATGATCGACGTCATCGCCGAGGACCCCATCCTGCGCGACACCAAGATCATCGCCGAGGCCTGGGATGCGGCGGGGCTGTATCAGGTCGGGTCCTTTTCGAGCGACGTCCGCTGGGGAGAATGGAACGGCAGGTTCAGGGACGACGTCCGGGCCTTTATGACCGGCCGTCTGGGTACCGTCGATACCCTGGCAACCAGGGTTGCCGGCAGCTCGGATCTGTATCAGCCGAGTTCCAGGGGACCGTGCAATTCGGTGAATTTCCTGACCAGTCACGATGGCTTCACCCTCTATGATCTGGTGAGCTTCAATGAAAAACACAATCTTGCCAACGGCGAGGAAAACCGGGATGGCGAAAACCATAACTTTTGCTGGAACAGCGGCAGGGAAGGCCTTGCCGCCGGAAAGAGGATTACCGGCCTTCGGCTTCGCCGCATCCGCACCATGACGCTTATCCTGATGCTTTCACAGGGGGTGCCGATGCTGGTTGCCGGTGACGAATTCGGCCGCAGTCAGAACGGCAACAATAACGCCTGGTGTCAGGATAACCCCACCAGCTGGCTGGACTGGTCGCTTGCCGAGAAGAATGCCGATCTGCTGCGGTTTGTTAAAAAATGCATCGGACTCCGGAAAAGGCATGCCCTTTTCCGCCGTCAGGATTTTTTTGCCGATACGGCGATTGCGACCGAGGGCGGGGAGCTTTTTTGGGAGATACTCTGGCAATCCGTGGTCCCGGGACGCGTGGACTGGTCGCCTGAATGCCGGTTCCTGGCCTTCCTGCTGGACGGCAGGGGCGCCGGGGGGAAAAAAGAGGACGATTTTTTCATCATGCTCAACGGTCACAGGGAAAAAGATGTCACCTTTACGGTCCCCGGGGCACCCGCCGGCGATCAGCCGCGCCGCTGGTATAAGATAATCGACACGGCAGCGCAAGCGCCCGGAGATTTCATCACCGTTGACGAGGGTGCGAAACCTCTTTCAACGGACACGGTCCGGGTCAGGGCCATGGCGGCCGTCGTCCTGCAGGCCGTTGACAGATCGGCTGGGGCATCCTGGAAAAAGTGAGAGGCCCCTGTCCGGCCCCAGCCACTATTTATTGCAAAAGTGCCAATAAAAGGATAGTGTAGCCAGGGTTTTCGCTCTATTTTCCCAAGACGTGATACGAGATTATGACCCAGAGAACATTCCTTTTGCTCGGAGATTCCCTGATTTCAGGCTTTGACTGGCAGGCGCGGATGCCTTCTTTCAAGGTGTATAACTATGGGGTTCCAGGCGAAAAGATCCAGAACCTCCTCTCTCGTTTGCCGGCGGTTGAGAAGGTAGTCGATGCTCCCGATGTCATTCTGATCATGAGCGGGATCATCAACGTTATCGCAGAGGATTATGTTTTCATTGATATCCTGCGAAAGATTGTTATTCGCTTGAGCAATACCTTTCCCAACGCCGAAATCATCCTGAACAGCCTGCCGCATATCAATATCCCTTTGCTGGTCGATGATGCAGTCCGGCATCTCAACAGCCATATCGAAACCGTCTCGCGGGAATCCGGTTGTTGTTATCTGGATAATTTTGTCAAGTATTCGGATAAGGGGCTCGACATCTTTCTCGACGACGGGATCCACATAAGAAAGGAGACCTACGAGTCCTGGGCACGGTCTTTTCTTGAATATGTTGCCTTTCTGGTTGAAGAGGGGTAACAATCAGGAAAGAACAAGGCCCCGATTCGCCCGTTGCCCACCGGCTACGGGGAAAAGACATATCATTGGGAGACGAACGATGTTCAAGAACAAGACACATGTACTTTTCTGTTTTATTTTTACGCTGTTTGTTGCCGGCTGCCTCAACTCCGCCGCTGTGACGGACGTTTGGGCGGCGACCAGGCAGGATACCCCCCCATCCGTGGCCACCGAAAAAAACGAGCATTCATTCAATGAAGCGGTGAAGACCGAGGAAGGCCACCGCACTCCTTCTATTTCACCGGAAAAGTTGAGCGGCGGCAGTGCCGCGGCCAGGGCACCTTTTACCGAAGTCAAGACAGGGAAGGCCACCGGGGCAAATGCCTACACCGTCGCCGAAATCTTTGCCGCGAGCAAAAAATTAAACGGCAAGACGGTCCGGGTTCGCGGCCAGGTCGTGCGGTATAACCCGGCCATCATGGGCAGGAACTGGATCCATATCCAGGACGGGACCGGCGATCCGCTGAAGAATACCCATGACCTGGTGGCGACCTCCACCGAGACGGCAAAGGTCGGAGAGGTGGTCACCGTTGAGGGAAAGCTTGCCGCCGACAAGGATTTCGGGGCGGGCTACGTCTATGCTGCAATCGTCGAAGGGGCAAAACTTGTCAAATAAGTCCGTGCGGACGCGGAGAGGATATGCGTTTTGTAGTTGTGGGTCCGGGCGCCCTCGGGTGCCTGATGGCGACCAGGCTGGCCGAGGCCGCCGCCAAAACCGGCGACGCCCTGTGGATCCTTGATCACGACCCGGAAAGGGCGGGGCTCATCGGGTACCGGGGCCTCATCTATCAGAAACTCGACAACCGCAGGAACTATCCGGTCGATGCCTGCGCCGACCCTTCGGCGATAGGCCGCGCCGATGTCCTTTTCCTCTGCGTCAAATCCTACGATCTGCGGGCGGCTCTCTCGCTGTGTCGACCCCTGCTGCGCTCCGGGACGCTTGCGATCTTCATGCAAAACGGCATCGCCCACCTGGGTCTGACGGACCTGGCGGGTGCGGCCGCTCCGGTCTATGGCTGTACCAGCGAGGGTGCCACCTCTCTCGGTGCGGGGCAGGTCCGGCACGCCGGCGACGGTGCCACCCATCTCGGTTTTCTGGAGAATTGCGGTGAGGCGGCGACGGAGCTGCTTGCGCAGACGGTATCCGTGCTTCGGGCCGGAGGCCTTGCGGCCTTTGTCTCGGAGGACATCCTGACCCGGCTTTGGGCCAAACTTTTCGTCAATGTCGGCATCAACGCCCTGACCGCCATCCATGACTGCCCAAACGGGGACCTTCTCACCCTTCCCGGGGTCGGGGCCGAGATGAAGGCGGCCGTTGAGGAGGCCAGACGTGTCGCGGAAGCAAAAGGCATTGCGGTGGACACAGATCCCTACCGCACCACGGTCGAGGTCTGCCGGGCCACGGCCGCCAATATCTCTTCGATGCGCCAGGATGTCCTGAAAAAAAGACCGACCGAGATCGAGGCGATCAATGGAGCGGTGGCACGCGAGGCCGCGGGGCTGTCGATCCCGACCCCGGTGAACGACATGCTGGTCGAACGAATCAAGGCGATCGAACAAAGGTATGGAACAAGGGGATCGGGAGAAGACGGAGATGATACGGACATCCGATAAGGTTGCACCCGGCGAGATCGGCTTCGATTTCGACGGGGTGCTCGCGGATATCGCCGAGGCCTTTCTGCGGATCGCCTGTGAGGAGTACGACTACTGTTCGTTCACGGCCGAAGATATCACCAGCTTCCAGGTTGAACAATGCCTGAACATGCCGCTTACCCTTGTTGAACGGATCTTCGACGATATCCTGCAGGATTCCCTGACGGCCGGCCTGAGGCCGATGCCGGACATGCCGGAGGTGGTCAGCGAGCTGACGGATCTTGCCCCGGTGACCATCATCACCGCCCGTCCGCACTCGCAACCGGTGGCCGATTGGCTCGACAATTTCCTGCCCGGGCGCGCCTGTGCCCGGATCAAACTGATCGCGATGGGTGATCATGACGGCAAGCTCGACTATATCCGTGCCCAGGGGCTCCGATACTTCGTCGACGACCGGACCAGGACCTGCAGGATGCTGCATGATGCCGCCATCACCCCCATCGTCTTTTCTCAGCCGTGGAACAGGAACACGCACCCCTTCCGGACAGTGGAGAACTGGCGGGAGATTCGGGCCATGGTCGGTTAGCCGGAGTAGATATGAAAATAGAAGGGTATGTGCGCTCACCTTTTTCATCAGTCCGGCCTTGCGAACGGCAACCTCGATGGCCTTATTGATCACGCCGGGATCGATATGATGTCGTCTGACCACGTTGCTTCGAGGATCATCGGACAGGGTGTTTGCAGGAAATATGTATTGCCGGCCCCATTCCTTGGCTGTATTGGAAATTTTCCTTACCGGCCCATAGGGGAGCTAGACTATCCCGCATCCCTTCACAATATGTCCTTTCCGTATGGATCGAATACTGCCGTAATCGCATAATTTCCCGCACTTCATCGAGCAGCATTTTCTCTTTTGGCATCGACATGGCGAAGATTTACGGATCGGAGAAATTGTCTGAAAACGACACAGTAATAAGATCCTGCGTAGTTTCATCCATACCCTAAAAACTGGTGCAGTCAACTTTTTCGGTGTGTATAGTCGGTGAGGAAAAAGGATTGAGGCCTGAGGTGGCAAAGAGGAAATATCAAGCACTTCTTTTGCCAGGCCATGCTCGATATTGAAACAGGGCAAATTAGCTGGAAAACCCCTATAATATCTGATATCAAGGCAAATCTACCTGATAATCAGTGGATATGTACAATGAAAAACAAACTCAATATCAAACGAGAATATTGGCCTGAAGTAACCAGTACCCCACACTTTATTGTCGAAATAATGTATGAAGGTTGTAACATCATTTATGACGACATCTATTTCGACAACCTCGATCAAATTGTCCCTGATTTAGAAGTGCTAGAAAAAACCAGGAAAGGTAGCGTAAATCTCGATGGTGGAAATCGTTTTATAGCAACATTGGAAGCTACTACAACAGGAGGAATAACTATAAATTTTCAAACAGAATCTTTCCCTCCACTTTTCCCGGGTGAGCTGAAACTGAAAGGGTATTTCTCAATTGACGGAGAATATACTTCAAAAGTACTTGGTGATCTTGGTAAGTTATTCAAGGATGGAAAAAATTCTTACATATCCATCTACTCCAGTTGACAGCGCGAAACGCTGCAACTGAGCACAGCGTTATGTGTAAATGCAAAAATTCGATGAGCCCTCATGAAAATGGAAAAAATTCAAGAAAAGTTTAAGTCGTATCCTGCATCAATAGGAAAGAATCTTAACCGGATACGTGAGCTGATTTTCGAAGTCGCAAGCGAGAACGACTTGGGTGATGTTGAAGAGACACTGAAGTGGGGTGAGCCAAGTTATCTCGTAAAAGGAGGCAGTGCTGTTAGGTTCGATTGGAAGGCTAAAAGTCCGGATCAGTACGCTGTCTATTTTAATTGCAATACCAAGTTGGTTGATACTTTCAAAGAAATTTACGGGAATAGATTCAAATTTGAGGGTAACAGGGCAATCGTATTTAATAAGAATGATCAAATTCATGAAAAGCAATTAAAACACTGCATTAAATTGTCTTTAACATATCACAGGGTTAAACGCTTACCATTGTTGGGTGCGTAGTAGGCGGCAGCAGCACATAACAATGCAGTGGAGTTGACGCGATGAAGCCCGGCATTTTTCCCGGTAATCTCTTCGGCGCGCTCCTCACCGCCACGTTCGTTTATAGCAATAATGAAAACAGTAATCAATCAAAAAAGCTCAAATTATTGGACAGGGGGCGGGATCTTTTTGGCTCTTGGTTTGTTCCTTGGCACCATCAAATTGATGGAGGATTATTGGCCTCCTTCTTTGAGTTTTGAATGGTTCCTGCTGCCTTGTTTATTTGCTGGCGCCATTTTCGGCATGTTTATCTATGCTTTTTGGATTTTCTTTCCAAGAAATTTCACTATTGAAATTTTAGAAAATCAAGTAATTATACATGAACAACCACTATTCAAAACGACAACCAGGACGTTTATGGCTGATACTATAATTTCAATAAAGCATCAGATACAATCTTCAATCATCCGTGGAATGTTGAAAAAAAATATGGGACTATCTGGCAATAGAAACACAACAGAGAAAATCGCAAAAAGACTTTTAACACTAAGAAATGAAATAGAAAGGGGAGCAAGTCTTTGCTTGACCCTTCCGGTCATTTAAGATTACCATATGCTTATATGGCTCGCCCTCTCAGAAGAGATTACCCGGGTGCCTGGCATCACGTTATGAACCGTAGCCGGCGCGGGGAAAATGTGTTTTCCGGTTCTAAGGACTTCGAGGCTTTCCTGCGGGTTTTGAAGGAATCCACGGAGATGTTCGATCTTCGGGTAGCCGCCTGTTGTCTTATGTCGAATCACTATCATCTGCTTATCCGGACCCCATTGGGCAACCTATCAC
>JBJKPM010000082.1:0-372588 GCA_046706325.1 Desulfocapsaceae bacterium
CGCCGTCGGCCCCCTCCTGGAAACATCGCAACAGGTGCATCACATCCACTTTCCCGGTACAGGGTACGCGGAGGATCTTGATATTGGTCGGGTATGTCAGTCGCATCGAACCTGCCAGGTCCGCAGCCGAATACCCTCAGTAGTCACAACAAAACGCAATGATGGTCGGTTTGAAATCTGCCATTACATCCCTCCCGCCAGTAGTGAATCAATCTCACAGGTGATCTGGCCGTCTTCGTAGTTATTGAGCTGTATGGTCTGTCTCGGGCATACGCAGGCGCAGACTCCACAACCCTGGCAGAGCGCCGGGTCGATTCGGACCACCCCTTCCTCCACATCGAATTGTGGAACCTCGAACGGGCACGAACGGACACAGGTCAGACACTTAACGCAATGATCCGTGTTCACCTGGGCCTTGATGGCCGACAGTTTGATTCTATCCTTGGAGAGAAACGTAACAGCGCGTGAGGCCGCTGCATTGGCCTGGACGATGGACTCCGAGATCAACTTGGGTCCATGGGCGGTACCGCACAGGAAGACGCCGTCGCTGCCCATATCGACCGGCCTGAGCTTGACATGAGCCTCGATGAAATAGCCCTCACGATTGGTGTTGAGCTTCATTCTTCTGCTCACCTCTTCCGAGTCATTCGGGAAGACGCCGGCGGAAAGTGTCAGGAGATCGGAGCGGATTTCGATGTTCCGTTGCAGAACGTGGTCTTTGACGGTTACCAGAATCCCTTCATCCGACGCCTTGGCGACCGGCGGATTGTCCTTCTGAAAGCGGATAAAGATCACTCCCTGTTTCCTGGCCTCGGTGTAATAATCTTCCAGAAGTCCATACATGCGCATGTCCCGATACAGGATATATACCTGGGTTTCCGGGCTGCTTTTCTTGATGGCAAGGGCATTTTTCACCGCCGACTGGCAGCAGATCCGCGAGCAGTTCGGACGCTCTTCGTTTCTGGAGCCGACACATTGGATCATGACGACGGAGTCCAGATCGGAGGCGCCTTTTTCCGCAAGCCGTTCGCTCAGTTGGAGTTGGGTGATAACGCGATCGTCTTCACCGTACAGGAATTCCTTGGGTTGATATTCCCTGGCTCCTGTGGCAACGATGATGACCCCATGATCTATTTCCTGGGATTGTCCGTCACCGTTGATCTTGACCACGGTCTTGAAATTTCCCTGGAAGCCTTCAAACTCCACGACCTCCGCTTGGGTCAGAACGGTGATCTTTTCTTCGGCAGTGACTTCTCCTGCCAGCTGATCGACATAGGTTTTGATATCGGCGCCTTCAATCGTGTGATGCAGCTTCCGGCCCATGCCGCCGAGTTGGCTTTCCTTTTCAACCAGGGTGGATTCAAATCCCTGTCGGGCGAGATCGAGGGCTGCGTTCATGCCGGCGATGCCGCCTCCCAGTACCAGGGCCTTCTTGTTGACTGAAATAACCTTTCCTTTCAGAGGTTTCAGACGTACCGCCCGGGAGACGGCCATGCGAATCAGGTCCTTGGCCTTTTCCGTTGCCAGTTCCGGATTGTAGGCGTGAACCCAGGAATCCTGGTTCCTGATGTTGGCCATCTCGAAGAGGTACCGGTTCAGACCGCAGGCCTCCAGGGTCTCCATGAACATCGGCGCATGGGTCTTCGGGCTGCAGGAGGCCACAACCACCCGGTTGAGCTTTTCGGCGATGATCTTGTCCTTGATCTTGGCCTGGGTATCCTGGCTGCAGGTAAAGAGGTTGTTGTCGGTGAAGACAACCCCTGGCAGCGTGGAGGCATACTCCTGCACTCCGGGGACATCGACGACTCCGGCGATATTCGAACCGCAATTGCAGACAAAGACGCCGACCCGCGGTTCCTGCCCGGAGATGTCGATCTCATCAGGGATTACCACGGTCTTGGTATCCGTCCCTCTGGCCTCGGCAATCTGGCATCCGGCAAGCCCCGCCGCAGCGCTTGCTTCGGTAACCGATGCCGGGATATCCTTGGGGCCCTGGAAGGTGCCGCAGGTGAAGATCCCGGGCCGGGACGAGGCAAGGGGAGTGAAGGGGGCGCTGGCGATGAACTTATGTTTATTGATATCGACTCCGAGCCTTTTGGCCAGGTCGAGAGAGGTCGCCGGGACTTCGAGACCGACGGAGAGAACGAGCATATCAAACTCTTCTTCCACGATATCACCGTTTTCGTCGGCAAAGCGCAGGATGAGGTTTTTGTTTTCCAGGTTCTCGATGACCGAATGGATCCTGGCCTTGACGAAACGAATCCCGTCGCGTTCTCTGGCCCGGTTGTAATATTCCTCGTAGTCCTTGCCAAAGGACCGGATGTCCATATAAAAAATGGCTGCATCGAGATTTCCGCCCGCATGTTCCTTGGCGATCATAGCATCCTTCATCGCATACATGCAGCATACCGAGGAACAGTAGGTGTTGCCGCATTTATTTGTATCCCTTGACCCGATACATTGGAGCCAGGCAATCTTTTTCGGCTCCTGGTGATCGGACGGCCGGACCAGATGCCCCATGGTCGGCCCGCTCGAACTCAGGAACCGTTCGAATTCCAGGCTGGTCAGGACGTTGGGGTTCTTTTTATAGAGATACAGATCGGACAGAGGGCTTGGGTCATAGGGCCTTGCGCCGGAGGAGAGAATGACCGAACCGACGGAGATCTCCTTGGTTTCGGGAACCTGCGTATGATCGACGGCCTTGGCGAGACAGGCCTCGACGCACTGGTAGCACTCGGAGCAGATGCCGCAATTGAGGCACCTTGTTGCCTCCCGTTTCGCCTCGTCCTCAGTGTATCCGTAAGATACTTCGAGAAAATTGCATTCACGGGCCTTGGGGTCGAGACAGTTGACCTTGACCCGGTCCTTCTTTACCACGGCTTCGGTTTCGGGTCTGACGAATTCCCAGGTTTTGTCCCGTCCTTCCCGAAGATCAAGACCGTTGATGAAGCGGTGAATGCTCTCGGCTGCTTCCTTGCCGCAGGCTACCGCCTCTACGACCGATTTCGGACCGTAAAAGGCATCGCCACCGGCAAAGACCCAGTCAATGGGGGTCTGGAGGGTGACGGAATCCGCCTCGAGGCCACCGGGCCTGGAGATGGCGAGCCCCTGTTCCTTGATGCCTTCGAGGTTGGTGCTCTGGCCGATGGAAACGATCACCGTATCACAGAAGAAGGGCTGGCAGACTGTTTCGTCATATTGCGGATTAAATCTGCCGTTTTCATCAAAGACGTTGGTGCAGCTTTTAAACTCGATTCCGGAGACCCGCTGATCGTCCTTGTCGATAAAGAAGCTCTTCGGACCGTAGCTGTTGACGATCTTGATGTCTCCTTCCAGGGCCTCTTCAATCTCGTGTTCCCAGGCCGGCATCTCTTCCCTGCGTTCGAGGCAAAGAAGCGTGACATTTTCGGCCCCGAGACGTTTGGCCGTCAGAGCGACGTCGATGGCAACGTTTCCGCCGCCGACGACGATGACATCGCGTCCGAGTTCAGGCTTTTTGCCCATGGCGGCATCTCGCAGGAAGTCGACCCCTTGCAGAACACCGTCGATATCCTCATGGTCGATGCCCAGATTCCTGCCGTTATGGAGACCGATGGCCATGAACAGGGCGGAGTAGCCGTCTTTTTTCAGGCTGTCCAATGTAACGTCCTTGCCGAATGTGACGCCGCATTTGATTTCGGCGCCCATCTCCTCCACCACCTTGATTTCGCCGGCCAGGATATCCCTCGGCAGACGGTACTCAGGGATGCCGTAGCGCATCATGCCGCCGGGCTGAGGGAGTTTTTCAAAGATGGTGACCTGATAGCCTTGTTGCAGTAGGTAATAGGCAGCGGTGATACCTGCAGGGCCGGAGCCGATGATCGCGACTTTCTCCGCCCGCTTTGCAACTTCGATTTTCGGGATATAAAATTCGCCTTTCCCTTTTTCGTAATCGGAGAGAAATCTATGTAACTCCCTGATTGCCAGGGGTTGATCGACCTGATTACGGGTGCATTCCCCCTCACAGGGATGGTGGCAGACGCGGCCGCAGACCCCCGGGAAGGGGTGCTCCTGTTTAAAGAGCTTCAACGCCTGATCATATCTGCCTTCGTTGATAAGAGCGATATAACCCTGAATGCCGACATGCGCCGGGCAGGTGGCTTTACATGGCGCCGTTCCCCGTTTGCTTATACCGAATGCGCCGGGAATCGCCTGTGGATATTGTTTGAAAATCGCCCTCCGCAGATCAATGTTCTCATTATACTCGTTGGGAAGGGGGACAGGGCAGACCTTCGCACACTCGCCGCAGCTTGTGCATTTGAGAAGGTCAACGTATCTGGGAGTTTTGTGAATTTTAGCAGTGAAGCTTCCGGGTTCGCCTTCGACACCAAGAAGTTCCGTGTTTGTTAAAAGCTCGATATTAAGGTGACGGCCGACCTCGACCAGTTTAGGTGAGATTACTCACATTGCACAGTCGTTTGTCGGGAAGGTCTTGTCAAGCTGCGACATCACCCCGCCGATTGCGGCTGATTTTTCAACCAGGTAAACGTAATAACCGGATTCAGCCAGGTCAAGCGATGCCTGCATGCCTGCAATCCCAGCTCCTACAACCATAACCGATCCACTTTTTTTGTTCGTGCCAGATCCCATGATGACTCCTTGAAAATTGTCCTGATGGTTAAGCGATTCGCATACCTCTAAAAAATTTTTTCAGCTGCAGCGTACTATTACAAGTAAGGCAAAAAATGCAAACTTACTTAAAATAACCAATTGGCAAGAGGGCAGGATAATTACCGTAAATTTTTACTGCCCTAAAATTTTTCACCAAGAAAGATGAGTAACATAATCAAATACAAAGTTCAAGGTCAATGGTGAAAAACCGGGCAGAGATAAATGGCTTGAAGCATTCTTCATTGTCGTAATATCTCGAATATTTATCTATACGACCTTAGGTCTAAAAAATTGTAGTATTGTATAAGCGGGAATTATAAGGAGTAAGACATTGTAGGATTACCCTGGTCCCACCGGTATCCAGTGGTCTCGGGGGCGGAAATCTATCCATGGGGTGCAGTACCGGGTATGATGCATGAAGAGATTGTATATTCAATATCTTAAATGATTGTAGAGAGGATGGGAGTTGGGGGAGAGAGAGGAGAAAAAACGGGCTACTCGACATCGTTCAAGTAGCCCTGTGAGCGGCAGGAAAACAGGTGGAGATTGTCGGGAAAGAGAATCAGGTCTATATATTCTCTAATGCTTTAGAATAATTTGGTTCTTGTGTGATTTCAGGGACGAGCTCCGTATATTTTACTTTTCCGTGCCTGTCGATGATGACGATTGCCCTGGCCAGGAGTCCGGCCAGGGGACCGTTGGTAATGGTCAATCCATAGTCCGTGCCGAATTCCTGGGAACGAAAGGCTGAAAGAGGAATAACATTTTGCAATCCTTCCGCTTCGCAGAATCGTTTGTGGGCAAAGGGAAGATCCTTGGAAATGCAAAGGACGACTGTATCCTGAAGACCGCCTGCCGTCTCGTTGAAACGTCGGACCGAGGCGGCACAGACAGAGGTGTCGATGCTTGGGAAGATATTGAGAACAATCGTCTTGCCCTGGAAATCATCCAGGTTGGATATGGACAGATCCGTTTTTGTAAGGGAGAATGCGGGGGCCGACCGGTTTGTCCCCGGAAGGTCGCCTACGGTCGATATTGCGTTTCCTTTTAAGGTGATCAAGGCCATGGTATTTCTCCTTATGTTGTTGTTGATCGGCAGTGTGAAGGGTGCTCTCACCGTCTCGATGGTGGAGGCCGCAATGATGGAACCTTCCAGATAATGAGAAAGACAATTCGACACATCTCCCATGAAGGGAGGTTTGTCTATCATCTGAATGCCTCATACTGTAATCACTTGTACAGGGAAAACGAGGTATAAGTTTTTTGTAAACAACGCATTGTCTCCCCTCTTTGCGGGGGCGGCCGAGCAGACATCCGGAGCGAAGCCCTTACCGGTTCGTTGACAGGACAACTGCGATGGACAAGGGAAGGATCCCGGTTGTATGGAGTTGTGATGTTATTGAATTTCCGGAGTCACCACCTGGGACATCCTGCGCAGTCCATCCTTTTTGCCGATCACGACGATTACATCTCCGGCATCCAGGATTTCAGCAGGCATGGGATTGTAGATCATTTCGTTCGTGGCCTTTTTGATGGCAACGATAATGACACCGAAATCCTGCCGGATGTTGCTGGTGACAACGGTCTTACCGATTAAGGGAGAGGAGGGTCCGATAACGGCCTCTTCCATCTTCAGGTCGAGTTCACTGTTCATCATGGTGTTGTCGATGAAATCGACCACTGTCGGTCGACGCAGGATTTCCGCCATCCTCCTGCCCCCCATCTGATAGGGGCAGACGACTCGGGATGCGCCTGCGCGAAGCAGTTTGGCCTCGTTTTTCGTCTCCGATGCGCGAGCCAGGATGAAGATATCCGGGCGAAGCCCTTTGGCTGATAAGGCGATAAAGACATTATCCGCATCGGAACTGACGGCCGTCACCAGCCCCTTCGCGCTGTGGAGTCCGGCCTTGAGCAAGGTTGAATCGGCGGTGGCATCCAGGTTCAGGTAAAAATAATGAGAGGCATCGATCTGTTCGATACGCTCCGGCGCCTGCTCGATGATGATGAAAGGAATATTCTCCGCCGCCAATTCCTTGGCGATGGTGCTGCCGATTCGGCCGAAACCGCAGATGATGTAATGATTTTTGAGTTCAGCTATCTTCTTTTCCAATTTTCTTCTCCCAAGTATCTGACGAAGTTCTCCCTCGACAACAATGCGGGCAACCTGGCCGAGACTGTAGGTCAGTACGCTGATGCCGGAAACGATAATGAAGATCGTTAAGACTCTGCCGGGGGTGGAAAGGGGTTTGATCTCGGAGAAACCGACGGTGCTGATGGTGATCATGGTCATATACAAGGCATCGAAGGCCGACATCCCCTCGATAAGGTGATACCCCACCGTGCCTGAGACAATAATCACCAGTAAAAGAAAAACCGATAATTTTAATCTGGAAAAACCCATAAACCCAATACGCCTCTGAGACTAAAGAGATCAAAGGATCCGGATCCTGTGCGGAGAGGGGATGGGGACTGCCCCGCACTGGTATTCTTCGCCGGCTCCTCTTCAGAATCTTGAAAAATCCTTGCATCCGACCGTCAAACAGAATGAGCGGAACGACCGGTTAGTTGTTTTTTTCCAGGAGCAAGAGGATCTGATCGGCCGGCATATACCCTACTACAACCTTGCCATCGGGAAAGATCAGGGTAGGGGTGGAATCGATATTCAGCCTCTGGCCGAGCTCCCTGTTTTTTTCCACCTGTTCTGTTTCGCACAGAGGCGGTGGCAGCGGCTTACCGGCAAGGCTGTCTGTCAGCATTTTATCCGATTTTGTGCAGATGATTGTCTTAGCCCTCTCGTAGGCATCAGGGTGGATTTTAAGCGGAAACATCTTGATATAGAAAGCAATGTCTTTCCTGGTTTTGACAATTTTCAACATTTCCGGCTGAAGTTTCTGACAGAAAGGACATACCGGATCATCAAAAACGATTATCTTCTTGGTCGCCTTGGGACTTCCCAGAATAATGGCATCCTGGAGGGGGATTGATGAGACGTCCACCGTATGTTCCTCTGCTTGAGGGGTGGGAGCCTGTGCTATACTCGTCCATCCTTGAAGCCGGATAACGCTGCCGCTGAAGAGGTATTTTTTCGAAAAATCAATATAAAGAGGGATCTTTTTCCCGTGATAAACAGCTTCAAGAGACCACAATCCCGGGACCTCGCTCAGTTTTACACTCAGGATATCATCGACCTTGCCTTTGAGAAGCGTTGTCGCCTCTTGTCGTGTAAGCGAGTGACAATCAATACAATTTCCACTTCCACATCCGTTCTGTTGAAAGGCATGGGACGTGGAGGCGAAAGATAAAAATACCAGCGCGAGCAGGACAGATTTCATTGGATTCCTCTTTGTGGATCTGGCAAACAGTGATCCCCACCTGTTTCATGACGCGATCGGCGGAAGAAATTTCTCCATCAGAAATCGACCGCCTCGGATGAAGGACATGGCAGGCATGAGCTGTGTTTAAGAATAATACCGGGAAGCACAGGTTTTTCTTCCCACCTGGTCTGTGCGAGCCGTCGAAGTAACTCCGGTATCATACAGATATTCACCTGCCATTTCAACAAGGCGTTTGTTTTTCTCCGGCTTCATTTCCAGACCTTCGGGGCGGCCTTTTCTTTAGCAAGATTGTCCCGATAGAGATTGGCTGCCGCCAGCGTTAGTGCCACCACCGACGGGCCGATAATAAGGCCCCAGAAACCGAAGGTTGAGATACCCGCCAGAATAGAGAGCAGGATCAGGATACCGTTCATGGTGTATTCGAAGCCGAAGACCTTCTTCAGATATCCGATGAAAAGGATACGCAGGATGTTGTCGAAAAAAAATGCCATGACCACCCAGGCGAAGCCGAGGATGATAAAGGCGTTCACATAGTGCTTGGAAAAGAGTTCAATTGCGACAACGGGAAGATAGACGGGCGCAGCACCGATAATAGGGACGATTGAACTGAATCCGGCAAGGACTCCGAGATAGGTTGCATTATAATCACCGACAAGGCTCATCAATAAAAAAAAGGCCAGCCCCTGGGCCGTCATATTGAAGAGGGTGCCATAGAAGACCACCGCCACGGTACCCGTGCATTCACGATAGAGATATTTTTCATGTTCGGGGTTTGTCGGCATCAGGTTACCGAGAAAGTAGAGTATTCTGTCTCCGTAAATATTGAAAAGACAGTAGAACATCAAGATCCAGCCGATCTGTATCACCAGTCCTCCCACGCCGGAGACTGTATTTTCCACACCTTTGAGGAGGGTCTTGATGGAAGAGGTATCAATCAGCGAACTGCCTTCTTCCTTCAAATGGGCCAGAGGGGCGTGCAGGACCGGAATGCTGTCCATGTAGTTGATGACATTGTTCCACATGGCCAGAATGATCTGCTTGATATGCTCTATGTTCAGGGTGGTAATCAGATCGGATGTCTGGATGATCAGGTATAATAATGGTAGGAAGATCATCATCAAGAAGAAAAAAGTCAGCAGAAATGCCGCAATTCCTCTTCTTCTCTTTTTGATCCATTGGGGAAGACCCGACCCGTCCACCCAGCGCAGCAAGGCGTTGAAGCCATGGCTGGTCGCTAAACTGAGGACACCGGCAACAAGAATATAATGGAGAAATGAGGAAAATATCCACAGTGATGCAGCTATCATGGCGACGGTCAAGGCTGCAATAAAGTTGGCACTGTTGGAAAAACCGTTGGTTGGCATATTTTTTCCTAAAGGCCTTTCTCCATGGCTTTATTATGTATCCCCGGAGTGGTTCAGGGAGGCGAGATTACAGTTAATGAAAACAAATTTTCAGAACATCCTTGAACGTACCGACAAAATGAGCGGTGATGCCTTCTCTGATATGTTCAGGCAGCATTCGGAAATCCTCCTGGTTTTCCTTGGGAAGAATAACCTGCTTGAGTTTTCCCCTCTTGGCAGCGATTATCTTTTCTTTCACCCCTCCGATGGGCATGACCAGACCACTCAAGGTGAGTTCTCCCGTCATGGCCGTATCACCGATCATTGCCTTGCCGACGGCAAGGGAATAGAGGGAGCAGGCCATCGTAATTCCGGCGGACGGACCGTCTTTCGGAGTAGCGCCGGCAGGGACATGGAGATGAATAAAGTGTTTTTTGAAGAATTCCGTCGCTCCAGCATTGTTTTTTAAAAAAGATCTAACGTAACTATATGCAATTTCTGACGATTCTATCATAACTTGCCCGAGTTGGCCTGTCTGTTTAAATCCGGGTTGGCCGGTGGGGACAGGGATGGACTCGATATAGAGTGTCGCTCCTCCCAGGCTGGTATAAGCAAGACCGGTGACCACGCCGACTCTGGGGCGTTTGAATGCGCTTTCCTCGGTGAAATACCGCTTGCCGAGAAGTTCCGGAAGATCGTCTTTATGGATTTTAACGATCTTCTTGGGATCATGGACAATCTCCTTTACGGCCTTACGCAGGATCTTCTTGATACAGTTTTCCAGAGACCGGACCCCTGCTTCCCTGGCATAGCCGTCAACGATTGCTCCCAAGACCGGTTTCGGGATAAGCACTTGCCTGGCGGTCAGGCCATGCAGTTTTAATTGCTTTGGAAGAAGATGGCGGCGGGCGATCTCGATTTTTTCCGACTGAATATAGCCCGGCAGCTGGATGACCTCCATCCTGTCAAGAAGAGGGCGGGGAATCGTCTCGGTCTGGTTGGCGGTGCAGATAAAAAGGACCTTGGAGAGGTCAAAGCGGACATCGAGATAATGGTCGAGAAAATTCTGGTTTTGTTCAGGGTCCAGTACTTCGAGAAGCGCTGAAGCTGGGTCTCCTTGGAAGCTCGCTCCAACCTTGTCTATTTCATCAAGCATAATCAGTGGATTTGATGTCTTGCAGGTCTTGATGGCCTGAAGGAATTTTCCGGGAAGGGCCCCGATATACGTGCGCCGATGCCCCTTGATCTCCGCTTCATCCCGCATGCCTCCTAAAGAAAATCGAAAATATTGCCTGCCAAGGCTTTTAGCGATGGATTGGCCGATGGAGGTCTTGCCGACGCCGGGAGGTCCGGTGAGCAGGATGATGGAACCGGAGAGATTGCCCTTGATGATACCGACGGACAAGAATTCAAGGATCCGGTCCTTAACGTCTTCCAGTCCGAAATGATCACGGTTTAGAATCTTGGCTGCCTTGGTTATATCGTAGCTGTCTTTGGTAAAGATGCCCCAAGGGAGTACCGTCAACCAGTCGAGGTAGGCCCTGGTGACATTAAATTCGGCAGACGAAGGACCCAAGAGCTTCAGCTTTTCAAGCTCTTCCTGGATGCGTTCGTTTGCCTCTTCCGTTAACGTAAGCTTTTTTAGGCGATTCTGGAATTTTTCAATCTCACTTTCCGTATCATCTTTGGCAATGCCGAGCTCCTTCTTGATCTCCTGCAACTGTTGCTTAAGAAAAAATTCCCGCTGTTGTTTGGAAAGCTGTTCTTCGATTCTTTTTGAGATTTGGGCTTTCAGCTTGGAAATCTCGACTTCTTTTTTCAGCAGGACCAAGACCTTTTCGATTCGGATTCTGACATCGGCGATCTCAAGGATCTGTTGCAGTTCCGATCCGGAGGAGGTGGTCATTGAGGCGGCAAAATCTGCAAGAGCACTGGGATCGCTGACATTGATACGCTCGATAAGAAGCGAGAGCCCCTCCCTGAAGAGTGGATTTAATGTCACCAACTCTTTGATGCAATCAATGATAGCGACCGAATAGGCTTTAATTTCCTCATCGTTTTCGATCCGTTTTTCCAGCCAGTAGTGGACCCTGGCGGTAATGAAGGATGAACCGATAGTCAATTCGGTGACATCAAATCGTTCCAGGGCCTGAACGAGGACCTGAAGCGGCGCATCCTGGGTGGGGGGAGATATGCGGACCAATCTGGCCACCACGCCCACAGGAAAAAAGTCGGAGGACTTCTCCGGGATATGCTGCATGCCGTCCTCTGCGGGACGGACAAGCAGCAGTCCGAGGTACATCGGTTTCGACTGCTCCTGGGCTTCAAAGATGATCTGTTGGATCTGCGGGTTATCGATAATGACAGGGCCCATCATCTTCGGAAACATGGGACGGTCATATAACGGGAAAATAAGCAAGGCATCCGGCAGCAGGTCCCTGGCAATGACCAGAGACTTGGAGCTGTCTTCCGGGTTGGCATCATTTGCAGATTCGATGGATTCGGGTGTCAAGGGGGACGAGTCTTCAGGCATATGGTTTCTCCCTGATACAAAAGAAGGTCTGTAAATAGAACAGCAAGACGAGGAGAAGCGGCGCCGGCCATCTCCTTAATTTACAGTTATCAACCAACAAAGTAAATTTTTCAACGATTTATATGGATAATTTCCGAGAAATTAATCCCTGTGGAAAGGAATGTCCACCATAAAACGGCTATGAGAGGTAATGATCTCATAAAAACTGACAGGGACTGCAGGGGTAACAGGAGAAATATAAAAGAGACAACGTTGAACCGTTGGCGAACAGGTTTTGGCGTGCTCATCCTATGTCAAGGCATTATCCCTGCTCCAGGGGGGACGGCACAGCGTAAGGACGCCTCATGCTGAAGCTCGACCGGGAACCCCGTCAGGCCCGAAGGCCGGTGCACGGGACGTCTGCGGCGGACGGCAGGAAAAAAAGGCGAAAAAATGGGAGGGCGGGAACGTATGTCGTCTTATCACCGTTGAAAATTTTCTTGCAACCCGGCCCTGTTTATATTACTTTCACGTAAGCGTAAATAATAACATTCGCAATGGGGAGGATTATGATGAAGCGATTGATTGTGACCGACAGTACAGCCGATATTCCTGAAGATCTGGTAAGTACTCTAGGGATCAAGGTCCTGCCGGTAAATGTTGTTTTGGACGGCAGGAGATATAGAGATGGAGTTGATATAACACGGGATGATTTCTATAAAAATTTTTTTCGATACCGATCGATGTCTACAGAGGCGGTTCGTTATGAAGATTATGCTCTGGAATATTTGCAGTTGATCCAGTATTATGACGAGATACTGGTCATTCATTGCAGCCGGCATCTTTCGGAGACCTACAATGTCGCCGTCAAGGTGAATATGGAATTTGGAGATCCGGCAAAATGCCATGTCAACGTGATGGATTCAGGGCTTTGCAGCATGAGTTTGGGAATGCTCGTCATTGCCGCCGCCAGGGCGCAGGAACAGGGAAAATCCATGAGGGAGGTTGTGGATATCGTTGTCGGCATTCAGCATAAGATGAAATCGTATCTTGCTATTCCCACCTTGCGCTATCTAAAAAAGAATAAGAAAATAAACGGATTTAAATCTCTCTTAGGAGTGGCGCTCGGAGTAAAGCCGGTTCTTGAGTTCGATGACGGTCGTATGGAGATCAAGAGCAAACTTTTCGGTAAACAGAAGAATATGATTCTCGCCATGATGGACACCATTAAAAAAGATGTTGGGAAAAGTGCAATCGATCTCTCCATCATCTATTCAGGTGAGAAACAATTAGTTGAGAGATTGCGGGATGTTTTTCAGGCCACTTTTGATTGCCGTGATATTTATGTTGCACGCTTCGGTCCCTCCATTGCAATAAATGCCGGTCCTGAGAGTTATGCGGTATTTTTCTCAGCTCGAAGCTGACGGGTTCGTTAAGGAGTTATGAAAATCTATACAGGTACGGGAGATGGCGGCAAGACCAGCCTTTTTTCAGGTGAACGGATATCAAAGGATGACGAACGCATAGAGGCATACGGCACCGTGGATGAATTGAATTCCATTGTCGGTGCCGTTGCTGCCTCCTTGCCCGGCACAGCTGAGTCCTCTGCTGTCAGAGATACCCTGACCAGGATTCAATCCGATCTTTTCCGGGTCGGTGCAATACTGGCAACGACGTCTGATTCAACCGCTGCATCCTATTTGCGACCGATCGAGGAGGAGCAGGGTCGATGGTTGGAGGCGCAGGTGGATGAGATGCAGTCACGTCTAACCGATCTCACCGCATTTATCCTGCCCGGCGGGCACCCTTCAGCCGCCTGGTCCCATATAGCCCGGGCGGTCTGCCGTCGTGCCGAACGGCGCATCGTCGCCTTGGCGGGGCATGAATTTTTTTCCGAAGAAAACGGTGGTGCCCTTTTGACTTATATCAACCGTCTTTCCGACTACCTTTTCGTACTGGCCCGATATTGTAATTTTCTGGCAGGGGTAGATGATCAACCTTGGAACCAATAACGGAAACAAAAAAAAAGATCCGGACATTCTATCAGACCGTTGTCCTGGATCGGCATGAGCTCACAGAGAGCGTCTTTGAAATTGTCCTTAAACGTCCGGCGGGTTTTACCTTTCTGCCCGGTCAGAAGGTCTGGTTGGCATATCGAGAAATCGCCAGGGAGTATACTCTAGTCAATTCCCCCGAATCTTCCGAACTCACGCTCTGCGTCAATCACATCACCCACGGAAAATTCAGTCCGCTGCTTGCCGGTGTCGAGAGAGGTTCATCGCTCTCTCTGTCTGAGGCTTCCGGGTATTTTACCTATCAAACACAAGAGAAACCGGCGGTTTTCGTGGCCACCGGTACGGGCATAGCTCCTTTTCTTGCCTTTGTTCGAGCAGGGGTTCATGGTTTCATCCTGCTGCACGGTGTGCGGAGCGAGGGAGATCTTCTTTATCGAAACGAAATGTCAGCGGCAGCCGGGACGTATGCTCCCTGTCTCTCGACGTCGACAGGCAACCAGCTGTTGCCGGATGGCCGCGTCACCTCCTATCTGGAGAATTGCCTAGCCCGGGTTGCTGCTTACGATTTCTACCTTTGCGGCAATGCAGACATGGTCCGCGATGCCTTCCGGATCATTGATCGCAGATTTTCAGGATCAAGAGTTTTTGTGGAGGCGTTTTTTTAATTCTCTTACCAGGTTCGGAATCTCCCCGTATCGAGGTGGACAAAATCGGATTGCGGATAATACCCGACGCCGCCGCGGCGAAGATGGGTTGCGATTCGGCGGATTTTCCATATCGGTACATCAGTCAACCGGATGTCGACGGCCTTGCCCTGGATATGCAGGCTATGTTTGGCCACCCCGGAACTCCTGAGATATAAAAGACGATTGGTCTCCGGTGAACGATAACCCGAGATGATCTCAAAGACCCCGGTACTGCCGCTGATCAATTGTATCCGGCTGAGTATCCCCAGGATTTCCATATCGATCGGATGAACTTCATCGGTACGGAAATCCCGCAGGAATTCATTCAGTCTGTGGTGGGTCGAGGAAGAGCACCCCTTTTTGAAGGAAAAGTTGATCTTCAGGTTTTCCCCGGTATGGGTATGGTGAAAGGTGAGGGGATGATAATCAATTCGCTTGGCAAAACAATCAATGGGGGCGGTGGACAGAAGCAACCCGATGGCTATCTGGGCCGAGGTCTTCATGAAACTGCGTCGGTTCATCATTATCCTTTATCGGTTGAGTTGTTCTGCGCTATTCTCCGTTAATAGCCGTTGGTATCTTATCGTTTCTATTGGTTGAAGCCTTAAATAATTTTTCATCCCGCGCGTAAATGTCCCTATTAAAATGGATTAGACCGTCTTTGTCAACCCATGTTGTCTGGTATGTTATATGGATCGGCAGAGGGAAACGAAGCCGGACGGTCATTCTCCTGTCGGAATAAAAGTGTGATTCTATCTTCTCCCGGGTCCAGCCTGCTCCTTGATCCTCCAATGCAAAAAGGGCCAATGCCAACGGATTGCTTAATCGTATGCAGCCATGGCTGAAATCTCTCTTGTTACGTGAGAAGAGGTCTTTGGTCGGTGTATCGTGCATATAGACCGAATACTTGTTTGGAAAACCGAATTTGATTCGTCCAAGGGCATTCCAGGGGCCCGGGTCCTGGCGGAGCCTGAAAGACGCCATCTGGGAACGAGAGATCCTATGCCAGTCCATCCTTGTCGAATCCAGTTCCATTGCGCCCTCTTGCCACCCGGAAAACAGCCGGACGTGTCGATCGACCAGGTATCGAGGGTTTTTACGAAGATTGGGAAGTTCCTCGTTTTTAGCGATACTCGGGGTTATGGTCCAGTAGGGATTGAATTCGATATATTTTATGCTGTCACTGAAGACCGGCGTCTGATGTTGAAGCTGGCCGATGATTACCGGAAAGTTGAGGACCATGACGTTATCTTTAAAGGCAGTCAGATTGTAGTCTGCAATATTTATCATGACATATTTATTGCCGAGTACATGGGCCTGCCAACGCCACCTGGTCATATTGGCAATGATCTGCTCAACCAGCCGGGACGCCGGAATGTTCATCATGGCCAGTGTTTGAGCGCCGATAATTCCATCCGGGGTTAATCCGAAAAGCCGCTGAAACCGGAGGACTGCCTTTCGCAGGGCGGGCCCGTAGATCATGTTTTCCGGGGGAGGAATTGCCGGAATTCCGGGGGCAATAAGCCGTTTGTAAACGTACTGCAGACGGCTGTCTTTGTCTCCGGGATGCAGCGTCGCTCCTGGCGGAATCTGTTTCCAACCACCTGCACGTGCAATGGCACGATAGGTTTTTAGTGCCGATTTCAAACCTGTATAATACTGGTGCGAAGGTGCGAGTGAAGCAAGGTAGGTCTTTAAGTCGGGTGCGGCAAGAGCGGCATCAGCTGCTGCAACAACATCGAAGGCAGTGTCCCCTCCATCGGCGAAGGAGGGGGAATCCGACGAAGACGGCTCGATTTGGCCATAACTGATATCATGGATATATTTGACCAAGTCATACGTCAACAGGGTGTCGAGCCGGGCGAGGGAGGCAGGGGATCTGGCCGTCCAGATGCTGGTTATCTGGGGTAGGCGGTATTCGAGTGGATCGAGCCCCTCCTCGTCCGCCTTGTTTAGGAAATCCAGGATGATTGCGGCCCGGGGACCGGGGCCGGTCTCTGACACCCAGAGGGGGGTCGAACCGGTGGTGCCGTATATTGCGGCCAGGCACGAATCCCTGTCAGACAGCAGAGGTCTCAGGCCGTTGTGGGCAACAAGATTGGCAGTGGATAATATAAGATCTTCGACAAGGGCGACCTTCAATCTTTCACGTGCCGTCAAGGCCAGGCTTTCGGTAATGGAAGTGAGACAAAAAACACAAACCGAAATGAACAGAAAAAAATTTTTCAAAATAGTATTCTTACACTCTGTTTTTCCATGGGATGTCAATTCAACACAGCCTTGCCCCGTTATCGGTTTCAACGAGGTTGTATCGTGAAGACATCTGTCAACAGGAAACCGGTTGCCTGGAGGAAAGCGTCATTTTTCTCTCGAACCGAATACCAGTTTTCCACCAAGGAAACCAGCTATTCCTGCGGCAGCCAGCATTACAAGGCTGATTAAAAGGTATATCCATCGTGTGGCAGAAGTCGGGGCCGCTACATCCGGATTGATAAACCGCCAGCCTGCGAGGATCAGAATAGTTGAAAACACTATGAGACTGCAAGATATCTTGGCGAGGAAAAGAGCTGTTTTTGCGCCGCCGTAGCGTTTTTTCCACTCCAGGTAGCCGGTTACCATGACTGCGGGCATCACCACAAGAAGGACGACGAGATTATAGATGGCAGCTTGAGTAACACTATGAATTTTAAAAATAATGCCAAGGAATAAAAAAAATGCAATGACCGGGATGAGTCCGTTCGGCGCATGGACGAGAATGGGATGAATGTGGTGTCGAAGGACAAAACCGGCGAAGGTGTCCGATTGGGTCGATGGTGGACCGGGAGGAGGAGATCCGCCGCTGGGCTGTTCAGCCGTCCCTGTGTCAGGTGTGATGACTTCACCATTGGCATCTATCTCAACGAACTTGGTCTTTGGGGCCTTGCATACCGGGCATACGTCAGGTGGTTCTTCGCCTGTATGAATGTAACCGCAAACCGTGCATCTCCATCTTTTCATTGCCTTCTCCTGCCCCAAAATGTGGTGTTGCCGGATTAATCTGCTGTCATAACAAGGATACGAAAGAGGAGTAAGAAACCCCCGGCGACAAATGGGCTGCAAACAGTTGCGATTTTTACAAAACGCCATCGAATCCCGGACACTACCTGTCGATCACTGAAAACCGTTTTGCTATTTTCCAAATTTCTTCCGGAAAAGTCAAGGATAGACAATCTTCCCTGGTGAACCACACACGAATACTGTACATTAGCCTTCGAATGGACCATACGGCTCATCTGCCGCTGGAGCCGGCAGACGAGGCGCAAGCGAGCAGGTAGTTCGGGTATTGCCGATCTGTCGTTGGTAGACTAGAATACATAAGGAGTGATTGTTCATGAGCTTGCAAGACAATATCTGCGCTGAACTAAAGATTGCAATGAAGGCCAGAGATGCTGAGAGGACCGGAGCCATCCGGATAATCATCGGTGAATTTGGTCGTCAGAGCGCCAAAATACTCAGTGATGATCAGGTCGTGGCCATAATAAAGAAACTGATCAAATCCGAAAAAGAACTTCTTGCCGCTTCCGCAGGGAAAGATTCAGAATATCTTACGATATTGGAAGGATATATGCCGAAACAGGCCAGTGAGGAGGAGATTCGGATCTGGATTGCCGCCAATATCGATTTCGCCGCCTTCAAGAATAAGATGCAGGCCATGAGACCCATTATAGCTCATTTCGGCACGGCGGCCGACGGCAATGTCGTCAAGGAGATATTGCAGAGCATGTAGGATATGTCACGGTCGAAGAACGCTATGACGGTCGGCAGAATGTAATGAAAAAAAAAGAGTATAGGGCCTTGATTTCATCTGACTGGAATCAATGCCTTGCCCCCTGTGGTCCCTTTGATGTGATTGCCTTCACCTATCCGGAACTTGCGGCTGAAATTGACGCCGTCTTTAAAAAATATACCGGAAACAGCATTACGCTGGGGACCGCAGTGAAAAAGATGCAATCGCTTCTGCCCGAGCCGATCTCCACGCAACAGATGGACACCTATCTTGATGAATACTTTACGACATATTCAGGCGTTACGAACCTCATCTCCTGGTGTTTGGATAACGGCTTTTTATTTATGATCAATACAACGGGTCCGATGGGGTATTTTCAACGGGCCTTTGCCAAAAATCTTCTCCCGCGGGTTCCGGTTCTGGCGGCTAATCCACTGCTGCACTATCCAGCTTCAAAAACCGATCCGTGTCTTTATCCGTTGAGAGAGACACCGGAAAAAGCACAGTACACTGCCGATGTATTGAGAAAGTATAACATTTCTCCAAGCAAAACCATAGTAATCGGGGACAGCGGAGGGGACGGACCACATTTTGAGTGGGCAAAGAGAAACTCGATATTTAAGATTGCCTGCATGACCAAGCACTCTTTGATGGCTTTTTGTACCGAAAAGAAGATAGAAATAAACCTGCACTTCGGTCCCGTCTATTCCCGGGGAGAAAAAAGAGAGTTGTCCAGAGAGATGGCCGTCGATTTTTTACAGCTAGGTTCGGTATTCGAAAAAATTTGCGGGTAGGGAACACCTGCAATGCCGTGCCCTTTACCGACCTTGCCTGAAAAAAAGGAGGTTGACTCCATATCAATGTGGGTTATTTTTGCCTTGTTGTTATATAGTGAAAACGATGTCTGCTGGAGATAATGTTTTCAATTACATCTGAAGGGTAGTTCACCATTGTATCCGGAATATCCATTCGTCTCCCGGTATGTCAGCGTAGGAGGTCATCGGCTCCATTATATAGACGAGGGGAAAGGTCCTGTTATCGTCATGGTGCATGGCAATCCCACCTGGTCCTATTATTACAGGAACCTGATCTCCTTATTATCATCTGAGTTCAGGGTGATAGCAGCGGACAATATCGGTTGTGGACTTTCTGATAAGCCCCAGAATTATCCGTACAGGCTTCGGAACCATATCGACAATCTCACCGCGCTGCTGCAATCACTGGGCATTGAAAAATGTTCCTTGATTGTTCACGATTGGGGAGGCGCAATCGGCATGGGCTATGCCGTTCGTTTTCTTGAAGATATCCAAAAAATTGTAGTCTTGAATACGGCCGCATTCCGGTCCACTCGCATCCCGTTTCGGATACGGATCTGCAGATGGCCAGTGCTTGGTGCCTTTCTTGTCCGCAGATGTAACGGTTTTGCAGGGTGCGCTCAGTATATGGCGGTTGTCAAGCCCATGGCGCAAGAAATTGGCCGGGCCTATCTTGCGCCGTATAATTCATGGAAGAACAGGGTCGGAATCCATGGTTTTGTCCGCGATATCCCCCTCTCTGCCACTCATCCCTCCTATGAAACGCTGCTCCAGGTCGAAAGAGGGTTGGCTGGGCTGCAACAGAGAAATACCCCGATGCTGATACTCTGGGGAGGCAAAGATTTTTGTTTTAACAGGCATTTTTATGATCAATGGTGTCGGTATTTTCCCGATGCCGAAAGTCACTACTTCGAAGAGGGCGGCCACTATGTCCTGGAGGATTGTCTTGAGATTATCAAACCGCTGATCCAACGATTTTTCCGGAATGGTAAGGCTGCAAACGCAAGGAGAGGATTGTGACGGGAAATATTGCCGAGACACTTATCGAGGTGGCCGGTAAATACGGGGACCGGAACGGGCTCATCGAGGCGGCAGGCGGGAGAATCATGACATTTTCCGATCTGCAGCGATATTCCGACGGCCTGGCTGTCTATCTTCATGAAAAGGGCGTACATGCCGGAGATCGGGTGATGTTGATGGTAGCTCCCTCCGCCGATTTTATCTGTCTGACATTCGCCCTCTTCAAGATCGGGGCACCGGTGATCCTGATCGATCCCGGAATGGGGTATAAAAACCTGCTGCGGAGTATTGCCGGCGTCAAGCCGCAGGTTTTTATCGGTATTTTAAAAGCGCAACTCTTCCGCAGCCTTTTCCCAAAACCCTTTGCAACGGTACGGCATTCGTTTTGTTGCGGCTTTTCGTGTGGTGTGTTCGGCCCGGATATCACAAAGGAAGCTGCGGATATCAACGAGAGCTATCCTATTTTTAGACCAGGTGCTGAAGATCTGGCTGCGATCTTATTTACCACCGGTTCAACCGGCCCTCCCAAGGGAGTGCGTTACGAACATGGGATATTTTCCACCCAATTAGGCCTAATAAGAGATTTTTATCAGATTACAGCCGATGATGTCGACCAGCCGGCCTTCCCTTTGTTTGCCCTCTTTTCTACCGCACTCGGGGCATGCTCGGTAATTCCGGATATGAACCCGGCCCAACCCGCCAGGGTAAACCCGGCCAGGTTTCTGGATTCAATAGAACGGTACCGGGTAACCTATTCCTTCGGTTCGCCGGCAATCTGGCATGTGGTCAGCACCTACTGTATCGAAAAGAAAAAAACCATTGCCAGCCTGCAACAGGTCCTGATGGCCGGAGCTCCCGTCTCAGGTGAGCTGATACGTCGTTTGACCTCCATACTGCCGGCAGGCGCCAAGATCCATACGCCCTATGGCGCCACGGAAAGCCTGCCCATCGTATCGATGGAAGGAAAAGAGATTCTCGATGGTACATGGCCCCTATCCAGGCAAGGAAAAGGCACGTGCGTCGGCAGGCCGTTGCCGGGAATTGAGATCAAGATCATTCATATCTCGGATGACATCATCGAGGCATATGATCAGGCACTGGAGCTGTCGGCGGGAGGAATCGGCGAGATCATCGTTCGCGGCGGTGTTGTCACCCGTGCCTATGATGATAATCCGCAGGAGACAAGAATGGCAAAGATCGTCGATGGCGAGACCTTCTGGCACCGATTGGGGGATACCGGCTATATCGATGACCTGGGCCGGCTCTGGTTCTGTGGAAGACGCGCCCATCGCGTGGTAAGCCGGCAGGGAGTCCTCTTTGCCGTTCCCTGTGAGGCGATCATCAATGAGCATCCCGATGTCTTTAGAACCGCCCTTGTCGGAATTGCCGATGCTGCTCATCCTGGTTTCCAACTGCCTGCTATGATAATTGAAAAAAAGAAAGGATCCAGGAGAAAGGAATCGGAAATCCTGGTGGAGGTAAAAGGGCTGGCAGCTGGGAATTCGTTGACGAAGGATATCGGATATTTTCTTTCCCATCACGACTTTCCGGTCGATATACGACATAACGCCAAGATATTTAGAGAAAAACTGGCGATATGGGCAGAAAAGGAGATAAATAGGCGATGAGAAAAGTTCTTGTCACCGGAGGGGGAGGTTTTGTCGGCAAGGCCCTTGTTAAAGGCCTGCGTGCCAGAGGGATAGACTGTATTGTCTTCGGCCGCAACCGGTATCCGGAGGCAGAGGATCTTGGGGCCGTCTGTTGTATCGGGGACATCCGCAACCGTGATTTATTGACGGAATGCAGCAAGGGCGTCGACACTGTGTTCCATGTCGCATCACTGACAGGAATCTGGGGGCAATGGACGGACTATTTCTCGATAAATGTCCAGGGAACGGAAAATGTCCTCTTCGCCTGTGAAAAAAACTCTATACCACGGCTTATCTATACATCGACACCATCGGTGGTATTCAACAGAGCGGATATTGTGAACGGCGATGAGTCGCTTCCCTACCCTGAGGTCTTCCTGTGTCATTATGCCCACACAAAGGCCCTGGCGGAAAAGATGGTCCTGCACGCAAATTACAGCTCTTTTGCCACATGTGCCTTGCGGCCTCACCTTATCTGGGGACCGGGGGATCCGCATCTGATCCCGCGCCTTTTCGAAAGAGGCCGGCGGGGACAATTGAAGGTTATCGGAAAAGGGGGAAACCTTGTCGATCTCACCTATATCGATAATGCAGCCCATGCTCATCTATTGGCGGCCGACAATCTGGAAGGATCGAGAACGGCTGCCGGAAAGGCCTATTTCATCAGTCAAGGACAACCTGTCAATCTCTGGCAATGGATCAACAGATTATTTCAAGAAGCGGGAATTCCCCAGGTACGTCGTAAGGTCCCGTTCATGATAGCCTATACTGCCGGAATGATATTGGAGAAAATCCATACCGGGATATCTTCCGGAAAAGAACCGAAAATGACGCGTTTTCTGGCCGAACAATTGGCAAAATCCCACTGTTTTTCCATTGAAAATGCCAGAAAAGACCTCGGTTATTCCCCGGTTGTCTCAACTGAAGAGGGAATACAAAACCTACTGCGTTGGATACGTATGTCATGAAAATTTTAGGAAAAAAATTATGTATTGTTCTGTTGACCATTGGGTTGATCAATATGAACTGTCTGGTTTCGGCGTATGGTTTTTCGATAGGGGAAGAACGTGAAGTCGGAGAGAAGCTGTTGTTTACTGTTCGTTCCAACTTTCCTCTTATCAACGATCCGGATATCTACCAATATATAAATACCCTCGGTCAGGAGATCCTGACCGAGGCCGGTCCGCAATATTTCGATTTTCGCTTTTTTGTCATCAACGACAGTGAATTCAATGCCTTTTCAGCATTTTCCGGCATGATTTTCTTTTATTCCGGACTGATCGAAATGATGAATTCCGAAAACGAATTGGTTGCCGTCATGGGTCACGAGATCGGCCATTCGGTTAAGAGACACCTGGCCTCAAGTATTGAAAAGGGCAAGGCTTTATCCATTGGGACCATCGTTCTTGCCTTGGCCTCTCTTGCCATGGGAGGCGGGGTTGCGACCCAGGCTCTTCTGACAGGCTCCATTGCGGCAAATCAGAGTCTTTCTCTGCATTTCAGCAGACGGAATGAAAACGAAGCGGACCTCCTCTCCTATGGTTGGATGAAAAAGATGGGGCGGAATCCCGAGGCAATGGAAAAGATGCTGCAAACCATGAGAAGGATCGAAAGATACAGCAGCAGCAAGGTCCCTCAATACCTTCTCACCCATCCTGACCCGGAGGCAAGGATGGATTACGTCCAGGCGCTCCTGGTAAAGGATAAAGCTATCCTGCCGAAGCTTACCAAAGGCGATGATTTTGCATTCCTCAGGTTCAAATACAGGATAATGTCCCAGGCCGATGACGGCCAAACCTTTAGGGCCTATCTTGCGGATAAGCTGTCCGATCCCAATGCGACAAAACTCAACGTCATAATGGCCAAATACGGTCTTTCGCAACTTGATCGGGAAGAAAATAATTTCGACAGCAGCCTGCAGGAGATCAACGAGGTCATACGGGCCTATCCCGAAAGAAAAATTCTGCTCGACGACAAAGGTCTCATCGAGTTCAAAGCGGGGAAACTGGAGAGTGCATTGCAGACGTTGACCCAGGCGTATCAGCAGAATCTCGGCGATTACTATGCGGCATATTGTCTTGCTCAAGTGCAGATGCGCCTGAACAACCAGAAGGAGGCGGAAAGGCTCTTTAAGATCGTCGCCAACGAGATGCCGGAATATGCCCAAGTCTATTACAACCTTGGCCAGATCAAGGCCAATCAGAAAAAAGAAGGAGATTCTGAATATTATCTGGGGAGTTATTACTATTATTCCGGGAAAATCAAGCTTGCCAGGGAGATGTTAAAAGCAGCCGGCAAAAAAAAGGATATCGATGGCATCTTGAAAAAGGATGCCCTTGCGAAGATTAAAACCATTGACCGGGTTGAAGGAAAAAAAGACAAGGATGAGGAAAAGAAAAAATGAGCCGTCCCCGAAGGGGATTATTCCTTGGCTGCATCTCGTTTAAGATAAATAAGAAATTCTTTATTTCCTTTTGGGCCAAGGATGGGAGAGGGGAGGACCCCGACAGATCTCAGGTGGTGGCTCAGTGCAAATGATTGTATCGTATCCAACGCCTCTTGATGCAAACCGTCATTTTTTACGACACCTCCTCGGCCTATCTTTTCTTTGGGGAGTTCGAATTGCGGTTTGATCAAGGCAAGCAGGGCGACCTCTTTTTTAAACAGCGGCAGAACGGCAGGGATGAGCTTGGTCAGGGAGATGAATGCGGCGTCGAATACCGCCAGATCGATGGACTCTTTTATCTGGGCGGAGGACAGATTCCTCGCATTGAAGCGTTCGATAACCACAACCCGGGGGTCTTGCCGTAATTTCCAGTCGAGCAGGCCGTAGGACACATCGACCGCATAGACCTTGCCGGCACCATTTTGCAGCAGACAATCGGTGAAGCCGCCGCTCGAGGCGCCGACATCTACGCAGACCCGGCCGGTGATATTGAGCCCGAAATGGCTAATGCCTGCCTGGAGTTTGAATCCTCCCCTCGACACATAGGGGCAATGGGTCTTTACCCTGATCGTTGCGTCGATATCGCAAAGAGCGCCCGCCTTGTCGGAACGTCTGTCGTCTACAAGGACCTCTCCTGCGCCGATGAGGGCTCTGGCCTTTACCAGATCATCGGCAAATTTGCGGAGTATAAGAAGTTCGTCGAGTCGACGTTTCAATTTTTGTTTTCAGCTGCATATGGCTCAGAGACTCGCCGCCCTCTGTTTTGCCGTGGCTGCCTCGGGGGAATTGCCATACGAGGTCATTATTTTTTTATAGATTATCTTTGCTGTTTCCTTATCCGACAAGCTTTCAAAGGCCATTCCCTGTCGAAGCAGAGCAGCTGGGGTCTTGGGGTTTTGGGGGTAATTGGAGACGATTTTTTGATATTGAAGTATGGCTTGATCGTAATCCTTTTGTTTAAAAAGGCATTCTCCCATCATATATCGCGCTTCCACACCCTTTTCTCCCGTCGCATTGTTGGCGATGAAGTTTTCGAACTGTTTAAACGCTGCCGAATAGTCTCCCTTCTTGTACTCCGTCATTGCCGAATTGTACATATCATTACCTTTTGCCGATCCGGCGACGGCGGCCTTTGGTTTTGTCTGCGAAGTCGCTGCATGAGGCGTGTTTTTCTCAGATTCCGTCACCTTATGAGTACCGTTTTCAATGACTTTTTTCCTGTCAGCGGTTATATGGGTCGTTGTTTCAGACTTGTGCAGAGTATAGCCGGCAGCCTTAGCCTTTGCTCGAGCTTCTTCTGCACGACGGCTGGCTTCACGTGCCCTTCGTTCTGCCTCCTTAAGTTTCGTTGTCTGCAATTTGGCGAGTTTTTCCGATAATTCCGCCAGCTTTGAATTATTGACCTTTTCCTGTTCCTGGTTTTGTTTGAGGATAGCCGCTCTTTCTTCCGCCGACTTGGAGGAGAAGGACTGGAAAGAATTTTCAAGTTCCTTGTTTTGTTCCGTCAGCAGCCTGTTCATATGTGCTGTTTCTTCCAACTGTCCCCGAAGATTCTGTATCTCATTCTGGAGCTGATCCAACTGGTCGGAGGAGGCGGCCTGACGCTTTTGCATATCGCTCATTGTATCCATCTTCATGTCGTCGATCTTTTTGTTGACGACTCGGAGCTGATAGTTGAGACGGTTGACATCGTCTTGAGAAGCACATTGCACCAGAAAAGGAGAAATTGCCAACGAAATAAGTATGTTGCGTAGTATTTTTTTCATGTTCATGTCTGTGTGTAGTGAGGTGAGGGGAGCAATTATGGAATCCTTGCCCATTGCGGGTAGGATTGACTCCCTGGGTATGAAAAAAGTTGTCGTTCGAAACTCCCGTTTTTGAGCATAACATAAATCTTATAGATTCCACCAATCCGTTTAGAGAAAACTATCTGATTTCCATCAGGTGACCATGAAGGTTGTTCATTATTGGTCAGGTCTTTGGTAAGCTGGGTCGGCGGGGCATTCGGATCCGGTTTGATGGTGCATATCTGGTAGATGCCGTCGATGAGACTTGTATAGACAATCAGGTCTTCCTTGGGCGACCAAAAGGGCTCGGTGTTTTCCAGGTTGGTAAAGGTCAGTCGTTGGACGTTTTTGCTTGCGAGGTCCATCAGATACAGTTGCGGTTTTCCGCTTCTATCCGAAACGAAGACAATTCTTTTGCCGTCGCGCGAATAGGAGGCCGACACATTGACCCCCTCGTTCTTTGTCAGCTGCTGCAGGATATTCCCGCGGTTATCCATCAGAAACAGGTCGGGATTGCCGTGCAGTGAAAGGGTGGCAATCATGGTCCGGCCATCCGGAGCCCACCCGGGGGCCAGGTTCATCCCCTTCCGTCGGGACAAGACCCGGGTCGACACGCTCTGGCGCAGGTCGGTGATATAGAGATTCTGGTTTCCGGTATGATAGGATGAATAGGAGAGGAAGAGACCGTTTGGGGTGAAACGGGGAGAAACAACAAGATTATGGTGACGGGTCACCTGCCTGAAATGCAACCCGAGGATATCGGTGATGAATACTTCCTTTACCCTGTTGTTTAACGAGACAAAGGCAATCCGGGATGAGGCGATGCCCTGTTCACCCGTCAGTTCCTTGATGACACCGTCGCAGAATTTGAAGAGCATCTCGTCCTTCTTGCTCAACGGCCCGGTCAACATTTTTCCCATGATGATGTTGCCGCTGGTGACATCAAGCAATTTCATCTCGAGGGTCAGGCCTCCGGAAGACTCGGTATATTGGCTGAGAACGACATAATCGGCGCCCAGGTGTTTCCAGTCCGCAGTCTGAGAACCGTTATAGGAATTTGCCGGAATGATGGAGATGATGCCAT
Organism: Desulfocapsaceae bacterium; assembly: GCA_046706325.1. Lineage (GTDB taxonomy): Bacteria > Desulfobacterota > Desulfobulbia > Desulfobulbales > Desulfocapsaceae > CAWGGS01. The sequence goes on from JBJKPM010000082.1 coordinate 27,109, forward strand.
GAAACTGCAAGGCCCTGGCCAGAATATTGGCAAGATCTCTGCTGAGCTGCTGGCGTTGGTCCTGAGACCCTTTTTCAGTAAACCACGGCACTGCAAAATTGATCTTTCTGACTTCAGGCGATGTGATATCCAGATATACCCGCCCTTGCGCAAAAACCGTATTCGAGATGAACAGGAGTACCGGTATCAGGGCAAAGGCAAAGAAAGAGAATGTGTGCTTTTTCATAAGGGAGGATTCAGTGCTGATTTTTTTAATGTATTGTCGACGGAATATGATTTTTCTTGTCGACAATTCCTGGTTGTTTCTTGTTGATTATTTGTTTTTTCCATGCAGCTTTCCACAGTCTTTAAAGCCTGCCGGTTATTGAATTCCGCTGGGCTTAAAGCGAACAGCAAATTGAATCTGAGATCGCTTCAGCGCCGGCGGAATTTGAGGAAGCGGGGTTGCATCCCGGATCGCCTTTTCGACAAACTGATCAAAGAATTTATCCCCTGAGCGTTTCTCAAAGGACTGACTGGCAATGGTCCCATCCTGATTGATGGTAATATCATATATGGCCAGCAAAGACGGATCCCAGGTCTTCTGTTCGGTTACGGACCAAAAACTCTGTATCCGGTTGGCAACCAAGGCATAATATTGATTCTCGACGAGGCTCACATTGTTGCTTGATTGTTGTCCCTGGCTATTTCCCTTGCCTTCGGTATCCCGGGCGGTCTTAACGCTTGTTGAGGTCTGGAGCATCTGTTTCAATTCATCGGCTGCGATACGCGCCTCTCGCGCCGCCACCTGTTCAGCCCGAACGGACTCGGCGATCTCTTTTTTGCGTATCCGTTCAAGCCTTTTTTTCTCCTCGTTTGCCTGTTCCCTTTTGGCGATCATTTCAAGCTTCTTGAGCTTCTCATTCAGCAGTGCGTTTTCAGCCTCTTCCTTAAGTCTTCTCTTCAACGGGTTAAGGGAAACAGCCTTTTCCTCTCTCTGTACAGCCGGGACCGGTTTTTTGATCTCGACATCCTTGATCTTCACCTCCGGCCTGATCCTTTCATGCTGTGTTTCCCTTTTCGGTTGAGCTGCCGGAGCCGATTTGGGCTCCGGTGTGGCCACATTGACCAGATTGATGGTGAAGACCTGCGGAAGTATCGGTCTGGAAAGAAAAAGATCGGGCAGATAGATGGCGGCCAGGACCAGCAGGACGTGCAGCCCTATCGCCAGATTGAGTGGGAGCTTCCACTCGTTGTTGCCCATGGTTGTCACCTGAAACTCTTGGTACACGGTCTTATTCTTTTTTATCTGAAGGTTCGGTAACCATCCCGAGTTTATCGAAGCCGGCTCTTTTTATATCGGCCATGACCCGGACCACGACGCCGTAGGGGACATTCTCATCGGCCCGCAGAAAGATCGGGTTCTTTTTTTCCTCCTCACTGTGTTTGCTCAGCTGTTCAAAGAGCAGGGCCTCGGAGACGATTAATTTATCCAAGGTGATATGTCCGGTCTTGTCGATGGTGACGACAATGGGCTGGCTTTCCTGACGCAGGGCCTTGGCCGTGGTTTTTGGAAGATTCACGTCGACGCCCTGGGTCATCATCGGGGCGGTAACCATAAATATTATAAGCAGCACCAGCATGACATCAACAAGAGGCGTTACATTAATATCGGATACCAGCCCCCTATGGCCATTTCCACGAACAGGTCCCATTGGATTACCTTATAGAAAAAGTGGTGATCAGCCCTTGGTAGAAGTTTATACCCTGCTTAACAGGTCACGTTCGACAAGATTGAGGAAATCGGTTGAAAAGACACTGACATCATTGTCGATATCTGCAAGCTTATTGGAGTAGTAGTTGTAAAAAATAACAGCCGGTATCGCCACGGCAAGACCGGCCGCCGTGGCGATAAGGGCCTCCGATATGCCGGGGGCAACGACTGCGAGCGATGCCGATCCGCGTTGGCCTATATCGTGAAAAGAAGCCATGATCCCCCAGACAGTACCGAACAGCCCGATAAAAGGAGTAGCACTACCGGTGGTTGCCAGGAAAGGAAGGGCCTTGCCCAACCGGGCTATCTCCTGCGATTCCGCTTTTCTGATCGCTCTTTTCAGGTTGTCCATGGTGGCCATCTGCATCTCAAGGGTCTCTTTACCCTCATCCCCTTCATGGCGGTTTCTGATCCGGTTGATCTTTTGCAATTCGGAAAATCCTGTCGAAAATACCGCTGCTTCCGGGCTGTATGGAAAATCTTCTGCGGCCTTGTTGGCCTCGCTGAGGTTGCTTGACGACCAGAAGGTTTCAAGAAAATCTTCCGAGTCCAGGCGGACCTTGCGATAGAGGCGAGCCTTCATAAAGACGATGGCCCAGGAAATGACCGAGAAGAAAAACAGGGTGAGCATGACAATTTTGCTGATTGGCCCTGCATGCAAGACCATGGCGGTGATTGAGAGTTGCACTGCGAAGGTTCCTTTTCTACATCAGAAGAGAGAAAAAATTTTCAAAACTCAAGGCCGACCCGATACAGCCGGCATAGTAAACTTTTTAATAATATACGCTTATAAAAAAAATTCAACACGAAGAGATATATTTTCCATCAATTTGATTCCAGTCGATCAGCCTGACATATTACCGGTGAAATGAGTTCTCAGCAATTATTATTTAAAGGGTTTGGCCGTTGTCTGCCTGTCTGAAGGAGGTGGCTGCAAAATCGATGCGCAGAGCGGTCTTATCGTCGACCTGTACCCTTCCTTTGAAAAAATAGACCGATGAGAACGATTCCTTCAATTCGACTTCTATGCGTAGCGTATCACCCGGTCTCACGAGGCGCTTAAAGCGGGCGCTGCTTATCTTGGTAATGACCGGTATTCCGACGGTACCTGACGTATCCGCCGATTCGATCGTAGCTATCAGCATGGCGCCGGATTGAAAGACGGCCTCGCAGAGCAGGACCCCCGGGAGAATCGGCCGGCCGGGATAATGCCCTCGGAAAACATCAAGATCGACAGGGATGTCCTTTTCGGTCAGGATGTACCCGGGTCTTGCGTCGATAATCCGGTCGACCCAGAGAAAAGGGTCTCTGTGGGGAAGAAGGGCTGTAATTTTTTGATCAACAGACATGATATCGTTCACGGGACATACTTTATGCGCTGCGAAGGTAGGCATCGACATCGTTGGCGACAATGACACCGTAGTTTATAGCCCCGAGCCACCCCGACATGATGATGCCCACGGATCCCACATGAAACAATCCGGCGATTTCCTTGAAGATGGTGCGCGAGATATCCAATCCTTCGAATTTTGTTCCAAACGAAGTACCTTGTGTATGCAGGGTATAGCGTTTGAATGTCTTTGGGGTTGCCGCTTCAATCCAGTCTATTTTTCTTTCAATTCCCGGGAAATATCGTTTGAGATCGGCCAGGGTCCTGTTGGTCAGTTCGTGTTTTTCCCTGTGGTATGCCTGCTCGTCCAAGGTCGCCCAATCATCGTAACGGCTGTTCATTGACGCCACGATGGCATATCTGTCATGTCCGGGGCGGGTCTTCGGGGAATAGACTGAAAAAGTCTTGGATCGGGTATGCATATCAAGCAATTCTTCCGAATCAAAGGTGGGGGAGGTGGAGGTAAAGAGAAGATCGCCAGGGTTTTCAATGGAGAATTCCCGGTCTATTCCGAAGTACACCTGACAACTCGAGTTGTTTACCCTGATTGCATCGGCCTTTTTCAAGAAATCGTCGGAAAAATTCTCTTTTCCCGCCAGATCGTAAATGGTGTTGGTTATGCCGCTGTTGGACACCACCGCGGCGGCGGTAATCGTCTTGCCTTGTACGGTGAGCCCTCGCACCTTTTTCTTTTCAATAAGAACTTTCTCGACCTTTGCATTCGTACAGATGGTCACGCCGTTTTTTTTCAGTGCCTGGCTCATCATATCGATCAATTTGTCCGTGCCGCCTTCGAAGGTATAGACGCCCTTATTCATGAAATTGGCAAAGACAATACCATAGGTGATGGCCGGGTCGTCAAGTGTTGAACCGTTTGCATAGGTGATCGGTTCCATCAAGAGCCTGTGGACATCGTTTCGTCCGGGAAAAAACTGGTCGAAAAGCTCGCGGGTCGTCATGGACCTGTCATCATAGAAATTCATCCCGGCTATCGTGGAAAAAAAGCGGTCGATGGTTGTCTGGCCAATCTTGAATCGGTTCAACAGGATGGAGGTGAAGTCCTTGCGGTCAAAGGTCGTGCGCAGAGAGAATTGCGGATTGTCGAAGACGATATCCTTCAACTGCACGATGGATCGCATGATCTCCCGATTCCAGTATTTCTTGCAGGTCTTGACCATTCCGAAGGGAAACCCATGCAAGGAGATGTCGAAAATATGTCCTTTGCGTCTGAACCAGGTCGCCAGGCCGCCGAGCTGATTATGGAACTCCAGAAGAAGAACCTTATGGCCGCAACAGGACAATCGATTGGCCGCGGTGAGTCCGCCGAGACCGGAACCGATGACTATCACATCGTAATGAGGGGATAAAGTATTCAATGCAACAGGCATAGAGCAGATGAAGTGCAGGCCGAGGAACTGCGGCAGCGGCAATCAGAGGGTGGGTAAGATATGTTGATTGATCATAAAAATACCGCTGAGCATGGACCCTACAATACCCAATAGCCCCTGATCGGTTCCCGCCAGGAAAAGATTTTCATACCCTATTTTCCCATCCTTGATCTTATGGGGACAGCCATAGATCGCACCCTCTTTTTTGGAGGTAAAACGTTCGATGGTAAGAGGTGTAAAAGTATATTCATATATAATATTTTCGCTGAAATTTCCAATGATTTTCTCTATGCTTGCTGCCGAGGTCCGAGATAATTGGGCTTTTTTTTCAAGGTAGGCGTCGTTATTGCCGGCAAGAAATTTGAACCCGGCATGGTCTGCAAGGTGTGTTGAGCGTATTTCGAAGTATTCTTTTTGACTTAATCCTTTGAAATTTGAAGGAAAACATATAACACCGCTGGTGAAATCCGCAAGGCCTTGCGGTCGCCGGTAGTGAAATGTGTCCGATTGGTTATAAAAGATTATCGTCTTGTCCGTCGACAGGTGTTGTCGGCAGGAAACCGGCAGGAGAAAGACGGATTCAATGAACCCCAGACGTTTCTCCGGGGCGCACTCATTTTCTTGGTTGAGCAGGTCCAGGGTTTCTTCATACCCGATTGTGGAAAGGATATTCCCGCAGTCGATGACCTCCCCCGTCTCCAGCTCAACGGCTGAGACGCGTCCACCTTCGTGGAGGATCCTTTTTACTGTGGACTGCATCCGGATACTGCCACCGAGCGATGTGAAGTGGTTGAGCAGTATGTCAAGGAAATCCTTTATGGTTCCGCGCGGTCGAGACAGACCTTGTTGAAACACCGACCGGAACATGATGACGAACTGATCGAGGTCCATGTCGTTTTCCAGGCTGGATCCGTAATACAGCAAGGGACAGAGAAGCATGTCGACGAGGAGCGGGTTTGTTATATGGTGACGAACAAAGGCCTTGGCGGATTGAAAGTCAGGATTCTGAAGAGGATGGAAGTCGTTTACCGCTGTAACCAGATCGTCGAATTCTTTTCTTGAATGTGGAAATTTCGCGGCAATCTGATCGCAGAGCAAATGAAAATCATTTGAAAACAATAATGATTCCCTCCCGGGAAAACAGATTTCGCTCTGGATCTGTTCATGGAGGGGGAAGGATTTTCTGTCGAGCTTGAGTTGGCGGAAAAGCTGGTTGAGGGGAGCTTTTCTGTCCTTCGGGCCGGCATAGTTGGTTATTGCATGCAGCCCGGTTTCAATCAGAATACCGTTTCGAAAAAAATAGGAATTAAGTCCTCCGATACGGGAGTGTTTTTCCAGAAGGAGAACATCCGGCGAGAATCTGGCATACCGTATGGCGGCAGCAAGCCCCGAAAGACCGCCGCCGATAATCAAGAGGGGGATTTTCACCAGATCAGGCGTCTTTCAGGAGCGGCTCGAGATAGTGAACGCAACTGGAAAGGGTTGCAAGGTGGGGGTAGTCTTCTTCAGGTATCTGGATGTGGTGTCTTTTTCTCAATTCCATTACAATATCGAGAAAATCCATTGAATCCAGGTCCAACTGGTCACGCAACGGCTGATCCGCCTGTAGATTGTCAAAATTTGCGTCTTCGTCGATTTCTGCTATTATCTCCAGTATAAGGTCGTGTATTTCCTTGCGTGTCATGTGGTTCTCCGAATGTATCCAAGTAGTACAAGAGTGCATGCTAAAAAATTCAGTCTTGTCGGTTTCCCTTCCCATGGGCAATATCATAGGAGAATAAATCCTCCCGATTATCCCGTATCGCCGTCGAAGCCGGAGGCGGAGTAACGTTATCGTCTACATCGGCAAGAAAGGAACAAATTTTTCTATATACCATAGATGAACCATCATTATTATATTTTTTTTAACCAAAGGGAACGATTTCATAAAATAAAGGTTATATCGAGTATTTTTTTATAATTATCGTGGAATTTATGCCTACCATTCCAAACGAATTGTTGAGGATCGTTGTTACGGAATCGAGGTGTTCCGGTGTATCCAGCACGAGATTGGGCAGAGTACATGCCGGGTCAAGGTGTTGCACATTGATGGTTGGGTGAACTTTATTATCTTGGAAAGAAGGAAGATTTCCGGCAAGTTCAAGTACACCGGCAGCCCCCATGGCATGGCCGATGATGCTTTTGGTATTATTGATATAGGTGGTGGGAGCGTCTTTGAATACCTGGCGGATTGCCTTGCATTCTTCAATGTCCCCCTGGGGGGTTCCCGTTGCGTGGGTATTGACGATATCGATATCGCAAGGCCGCATTCCCGCCCTATGCAATGCCAGTGTCATACATTCAGCCTGTCGTTCTCCCAGAGGAAGAACGAAATCGTATGCATCTGAATTCATAGCATAACCTACGATTTCACCATAGATGTGGGCCTTTCTTTCAAGGGCCTTGTCAAGGCGCTCAAGGACATATATGCACGCTCCTTCAGAGACGACGATTCCGTTTCTGGAGATATCAAACGGCCTGCATGCCTTGCGGGGGTCGGGGTCAGATCCCAGTGCTCCCTGGGCCTTGAAGCTCGCAAAGATGCCGAAGGAGCCGGTTGATTCTGAAATCCCGCCGACGAGGGCCATGTCGACCTCGTCGAGTCGCAGCATCTGAACCCCCTGGATCAGTGAGGCGTTGCCTGCGGCACAGGCTGCACCGATGGTATAATGCGGCCCGGTGATCCCCAGGCTCATGGTGATTTCTCCGGCCGGATTGTTAAGCACCGTCCGTGGATTGTGGTGGTGGGTCCAATAATCGGTATTATACTTGAATTGGCGTAAATTGTAGATTTCGTTTTCAGTTTCCACCGTGCCGTGTTCCGTCAGACCGATATACACTCCAATCCGAGACGTATCGGAGTCATTCAGCGAAAGACCGGCATCACCGAGGGCCTCATGGGCACAATAGACGCCGAGGCAACCGGCCCTGGTCCCGCGTTTGTTTTCTTTTTTCTTGCGGTATTTGATTTCAGGAAAACTGCAGATGCCGGCCGGTGCCTTGCCGAAATATCTGAGTTCGATCTCTCGGATATCACTTTCCCCCCGGAGAAGTTTTTCTCTGTAATCGCACAGGTTGTCGGCGCCCGGTGCGGCGAGACCTACACCTGTTATCACTATTCTCTGTTGCAGGTTCTGCATACGGCTCACGTTGGGTTGTAAACGAAAATTCAAAGGCCTGAAGGTGGCCCTGGAAGAGTGCTTATATTATAAGTGTATAATATCAATATATTATATAGATATTATCTTGCCATGGCCTCTCGTGACATAAATGTAAAAGTCTATTTCTTAGGACAAAAGCGGGCAAAATTCAAGTAGAATGCAGTCAATGAACCTTTTTTTGGTCGTAATGGCCCATACCATTATTCTCCAATGATCTTTACCGAGACACGTTTACGGCGTCGGCCATCAAACTCACCGTAAAATATCTGTTCCCAGGTCCCGAAGTCGAGTTTGCCGTCAGTAATGGCCACCATCACTTCACGACCCATGATCTGGCGTTTCATATGGGCATCGGCATTGTCCTCATACCTGTTGTGGCGATACTGAGAAACCGGTTCATGCGGAGCGAGTTTCTCCAGCCAGAGCTCATAATATGTTGAAAAAACAATATACTAAGAACGCTAACTTAGCAAGAATCCTCTATTTTAAATAGACGATAATTGTTGATGACGAGCAATTCAATGTTACCTTACGCATTCCTCCCTACCGGCATGATGACTTCTCTGCCTCAAACGGCTGATGCGACAGCTGCGACCTTAAGGGAAAGCCGGTTATTTTCTTGCAAATACCCACATGCAAACGATAGGATAGAAAAGGTTTGTTTGCTGCCATTTCGAATTTTCGATCCATCATAACTTTGAGAGGAGGATGGTATGCCCCAGGTCAGCCCGCCGTTTTTCCCGATAATTTATGTTCGCGGATATGCGATGACCAGAAGTGAAATAGAAGCCACGGTATCCACGCCCTATATGGGGTTCAACCTGGGAGCCACAAAGATCCGTCAGGACTGGACAGGCAAGGTGATCAAGCATATTTTCGAATCGCCGCTGGTACGTTTGATGAAAGAACACAAGTACCAGGACATCTACCTGGATGGCAAGGAGTGTACCGGGACCGTTTCCCCGCGCAGCATAGTTATCTACCGTTATTACGAACAGGGAGACAGGGATCTGGGGAGTGGAGAGGTGCCGTCGATTATCAAGGCAGCGGAGGGCCTGGGGCAACTGATAGTCAAACTTCGAGGGCAGGTCTGCGGCCAGGACCGGGAGGCTGTGGAGGCCTTCCGGGTCTATCTGGTGGCCCATTCTATGGGAGGGCTGGTTTGCCGCTGCTTCTTGCAGAATCCCAGCGTCTCCGGGAAAGAGGTCAAAGGGCTGGTGGATAAGGTTTTTACCTATGCCACACCGCACAATGGCATCGAGATGGCTGGCATGAACGTACCCGCGTTTCTCAGTCTGTGGGATTTGAACAACTTCAATCGCGACAAGGTAGCCGAATACCTTGCTCTTCCCGACAGACCAAAAAAAGTAGACGACCTTAACGGCACCTTCGATCCGGAACGATTTTTCTGCCTGGTAGGAACCAACCACAAGGATTACACTGTTGCCGCAGGCCTCTCCAGCGTCATGGCCGGCGAGATGAGCGACGGACTGGTCAGGATTGAGAACGCCACGGTGCACAACGCTCCGCGCGCCTTTGTCTATCGCAGCCATAGCGGCCCTTACGGGATTGTCAATTCCGAGGAGGGGTACCAGAACCTGACCCGTTTTCTGTTCGGAAACGTCAAGGTGGATGGCATGCTTGAGGTGGAGAACCTGCCCCTGCCGCCTGCAGTGCGGAGGGCCTACGACGAGAAAAAGAAAATTAGAAGCTCCTACTACTTCGAAGCCACCGTATTTCCCCGCGGCTCAATACATTACAATCTCAGCGAGCGCCGCAAAGAGACGTATTCCGCGGTCTTTCGGACCTTTGACGAGATCTTCCGGGTAGACAAGGTCGATGGCCTGGCCGCAGCGCGCATGCCGGTGCTGTTTTCAGTTTTTCTCGACACGGCCAAAATAACGGTCGGCCGGACCTTGGTCTTTGGAGTGGAACTGAGTGTTTCCAGCACCGAATACGAGATCGACGGCTTCCTGTTCTTTGACCGGAGCATCCCGGGAGAATATCTTTTCAGGGACACCATCGTCATCCGCGCCACTCCCGATGGGGACAACTGGAAGGTGCGCTATAACCTGACCGATGATGCCTGGAGTGACACCAGGGGACAGGAGGCGGCAAGCGATAACGAGGGGTTTGTCATTCCACTCCAGTCCGCAAAAGGGTTCAAGGGAAAACTGAGGCTGGCTGCCAAGAAGTGGCGGTGAACCGGATGATTCCCCTGCTCGCTTCATCAGAGCAGGGTCAGGCTTTCATTCTTGATATAATTTTGAAATGTTATAATACATGCCATTTCTGGACAGATACTACCTCATACCCCGATACATGAAAGGAAAAAATGCCAAAACTCTTTGAACCCACAGAAATAAATGGGATGAAACTTAAGAACCGTTTCGTGAGATCGGCAACCCATGAGGCTATGGCGAGGCTTGATGGGGCGGTGACAGACCAGCTGGCGGACTGTATGGCTGAACTTGTCCGCGGTCAGGTGGGACTTGTGATTACCGGCCATGCGCACGTGAATAGGGAAGGCCAGGCCGGGGCACGGCAGATGGGCGTTTATTCAGATGCCATGATTGACGGTCTCAAACGTGTTTCTTCGGTTGTTCATGAAAACGGAGGCGTAGTCGCCATACAGCTTGCCCATGCCGGAACCCGAGGCAAAGGCAAGGAGGAATATCCGGCAATTGGACCATCGGACCTGTTCATTGAGGGCGCTAAAAAGGCGTCGGCAATGACGGTTGATGACATCAAAAGAACCGTGATTGCCTTTGGTGATGCAGCGGAAAGATCGGTTAAGGCCGGATTCGATGCGATTCAGATTCACTCGGCGCACGGTTATCTGCTGAGCCAGTTTTTATCTCCCTATTATAATAAAAGGAAGGATGGTTACGGTGGAAACCTTGAGCATCGTGCAGGGTTGCTTCTCGAAGTGTATGAAGAAATCAGGAATAGGGTCGGCAGATCATTCCCGGTGATGGTGAAGATTAATTCTGAAGATTTCCTTGACGGCGGCATGACTCTGACCGAGATGCTCAAGGTCGCTCACATGCTTGAAGATCGTGGCATGGATGCAATCGAGATCAGCGGTGGAACATTCGAATCCGGCAGGCTTATTCCCTCAAGGATCGGCACGTCAAAATCCGAAAAGAAAGAAGTTTACTACAGGAAGGCGGCCAGGGCATTCAAGGAGGAAATAAAGATCCCGCTGATTCTTGTGGGAGGTTTTTTGTCGTTTGCTGCAGCCGAAGAAGTTATAAATTCACAACTTGCCGATTATATTTCACTTTCACGTCCTCTGATCAGGGAACCACATCTTATAAAAAGATGGGCGAATGGCGACCGAAGAAAGGCAACATGTATTTCCTGCAACACGTGTTTTTCTACCCTCTTCATGGAAGAATCCTTGCACTGTCCGGTTGAAAAGGAAGTGAACGTCAGATAAAGGGTCGAGAAATTGTTGCGGCGGGGACCGCAGGGAAGTTGCATTCCGTTCCCCGGGGGCAGATCCGCCAAGCGGGATTCGATGAGCGGAGAGAAAAACACGCCTCGGCAGAAATCATGGGTGGATGGGCCTATATCCGCTGTGGACGACGGGGAGAATCCAATCAGTCCAAGGCCCGGCAGGCTATATCGTCTGTGGCAGCGTTGCCGGCTGTTGCTGCACCTTGAAAAAAGGCATCAGCATGTCTCCGGCCGCTTTGGTACTGCAAACAACCTGATCAAGAACGGAATGTGTGCCGTTTGTTCCCAATTCGATGAATTCCCAGCATTCCGGGGCATCGGCAATGGCCTTCATAAAGGCATGATGCTGGGTGTGACCGGTTTTGCAGGCAATGACATGCCCGAGGATCTGGCAGCCGAGAAGTGCCAGATCGCCGATCAGGTCAAGGACCTTATGGCGGATAAACTCATCATCGAATCGCAGGCCGTCCTCGTTGAGGATGGATTTTCTGTTCCAATGAATGGCGATGACATTTTCCAGGGTCCCTCCGAGGGCCAGGCCATTTGCCCAGAGCTCTTCAACCTGTTCCACATACCCGAAGGTACGGGCGCGGGAAATCTCCTTGACGAAACGATCGGAATTGACATTGAGGCTGTATCTCTGAGATTTAATCAAGGTATCGTCAAAACAGATCTCCCCGGTGATCTTGAAGCCGTCATAGGGCAGAACGCATATCGTCCTGTCTCCATCGGCATATTCTATTTTCCGGGTAATGCGCAGGACCTTGCGTAAGCCTTCCTGCCGTTTCAATCCGGACTTTTTGAGAAGATGGATAAACGGTCCGGCACTTCCGTCCATGATCGGCACCTCGGCGGCATCAAGTTCTATATTGGCGTTGTCCACGCCGAAACCGCGCAGAGCCGCCATCAAATGTTCGGTCGTGGATACCCGTATCTGGTTTTCTCCGATGGTCGTCGCCAGGTGGGTGTCGATGACCTTGTCCATATGTGCCTTGATATGCGCGCCATCCAGAAGATCCGATCTGAAGAAGCGAATGCCGTTATTGATGGGGGCAGGCTTGATGGTCAGATTGACCGTTCTTCCGGAATGCAAACCTACGCCACAGCAATTGACGGCTTTTTTTAATGTGTACTGATGGGGATCAACGGGATGACGCATAATGAAAACCTTTTACCGGGCAGAATTAATAAGGGCCACCGATTATTGCGAAATCTATATGCAAAAAATAAGCCATTTTGTCAATGTTGGGTTGTTGGTTGCACAGTAAATAAAGATTAATAAAATTAACAATATACGCAAATGCCAGCCAATCAGACACCAGGGGAGTGGGTGTGTTTAATATGACACATGAGGGAAAAAGAACATAAAATTTTCAACTCAGATGGGAAGTTCGATGTCGTGGGATTTCGCACCATTTGGTTTCTTCCATAAAGCAAGCCTGTGGAGAAGGAACGCCGAGAATGAGGTGTCGATCTCAACAGACATTATCAGAGCGTAAAGCGGCAGCCGCGAGGAAAGCGGCCTGAGTTTGACCATATCCTTTTCAGTGGTGATTAAGGCCTCGGCACCTTGCCCCTCGGCCAGACGACAGAGCTTGTCGAGAAGATGCTGGTCATAGCCCTGATGGTCCTCGAGCGGTGTGAAACCCTTTATCCGAAGTCCGCATTTTGTAAGGGTTTCAAGAAATCGCTCAGGATGGGCAATGCCGCAGAACCCATAGACGGAGGACTGGAGCCTGTCGATCGGTATCGGAGCCGAATCCATAGTATCTCGGCACTCCAATGGCACATACGAACTGAAAAAACGGGGGGTCCCCGGGAATTTTTTCTGCAACATCCCGAAGTATTCCTCAACCTGACAACGCAAATCCTCACTCATCCCGGTCATCAGAAAGGCGTGTGCTCGACTGAGGGCGGAGAGGGGCTCCCGCATCTCGCCGGCAGGAAAGATCCGATTATTGCCGACAGGCTTGGCAGCATTGAAAAGGACAAGATCGATATCCCGGATAACACGCAGATGTTGAAAACCGTCATCCAGGATCAGGATATTGCATCCCAGCCGCTCTACGGCAAAACGACAGGGGAGCAACCGCATGACCCCGGTCAGCACCGGAATACCGGGAAGTGACTCCGCCAGAAGAAAGGGCTCATCTCCGGCCGACACGGCATCCAGATGGATGGTCTTCGTGTCGGAGACTATATTGATTGTATCTCGAGCCTTACCGCCATACCCTCGGCTGATGATTGCCGGTCTGAATTGGTTTTTTGCCAGGAGGTCGGCGATAAACCGCACGATGGGCGTCTTGCCGGAGCCTCCCATGGTCAGATTCCCGACCGAGATGACGGGCACTCCCATCCGTTCCCTCTTCCATAAGTCTCTGGTATACATATGCGATCTCAGCCGCATCAGAAGACCGTAGAGTGGACCAAAGGGCCGCCCGAAGAAATACAGTCTGGATAACAGATCGGTCATGGAGGTTTACAGGCAGCCGGGTGCACAGACCAGGGATGAATTTTATAGTGTTGGAGAGCTCTTTGTCCATGGGCAAAGTATCACAAATCACAGGATGTTGCCAATACCGTAAGCTTATTTAGGGATTTTAATTGAAATATGTGGTAGTATGCCGTCGCTTCGTTCCTGGTTTTTTCGTTATTACCGAGAGGCAGGGGATGCAAAGCGAGTCTGATCCATAGGGGACATACGGTATTCGGTGCTATTCAGGTTGGGAGTATGACTAGAGTAAGAGTAGGCGTGATTGGTGTTGGCTATCTCGGCAAGTTTCATGCCCAAAAGTATGCCGATATGCAGGACGTTGATCTGGTGGGTGTCGTTGACACCGATCATGATTGTGCCGATCACGTTGCCGCCCAATATGGATGTCATCCTTATTACAGGTATCAGGACCTGCTGCCGTTGGTCGATGCGGTATCGATTGTCGTGCCGACATCGATTCACTATCAGGTGGCGCTTGCCTGTATCGATGCCGGAGTCGATATGTTGCTGGAAAAACCGATGACGGTGACCCTTGCTGAAGCGGATGACCTGATCGAGAGGTCGGAAAAGCGAAATCTTGTCTTCCAGATCGGCCATCTGGAACGGTTTAATGCCGCCGTACAGGCGATGGCGCCGTATCTGACAACACCTGTCTTTATAGAGAGCAATCGCATATCAACGTATAAAAACAGAGGAGTCGATGTCGATGTTGTGCTGGACCTTATGATCCATGATATCGACATCATCCTCAACATCGTAAAATCTCCTCTGCAGACGATTCATACCGTCGGTGCACCGGTGGTGACCCGATCGACCGATATTGCCAATGCCAGACTGATCTTTGAAAATGGCGCCACCGCCAATGTTACGGTGAGCAGGATCTCACGGACCAATATCCGCAAGATGCGGATATTTCAGCCAGGCTCCTATATCAACGTCGATTTCGCCAACAAGAAGGTGATGACCATTCATCTGACGGACGACCTTCTGGCAAGCGGTATGCCGAGACAGGTGGTCGCCATCGAGGCCTTTGCCGACCATGACGCATTGAAGAGCGAAATCGGGCATTTCCTGGATAACGTCAGAGAACGGACACGACCTTCTGTTTCCGGACATGAAGGCAGAAGGGCACTTGATGTGGCTCTGCAGGTCATCAACCAGATCAATGAGCATCAGAAACTCGATGCCTTCAAACAGATTCTTGCCGCCCAGAAGAAATGACCCGTTCCGTTATGATCGTTGCCGGAGAGGCCTCCGGTGATCTCCATGGCGCCAACCTAGTCAAGGCCATGCGCAGGCTTCAGCCTGATCTCGACTTCTGCGGAATCGGCGGGGATGAATTGGCGGCAGCCGGCGTGGATGTGCTTTTCGATGCCCACAGATTGGCTGTTGTCGGCCTTGTCGAGGTGCTGGCCCATCTCAGGGACATCATTGCAGCTCGCAGGATTCTGAAAAAAAAGATAAAGAAGGACCGCCCTTGTCTTCTTATCCTGATAGATTTTCCCGGCTTTAATCTCAGGATGGCGAGGACGGCGAAGAAATATGGCATCCCGGTATTCTACTATATAAGCCCCCAGGTCTGGGCCTGGCATTCAAGTCGCGTCAAAACCATCGCCAGACGGGTCGATCGAATGTGTGTTATCCTGCCCTTTGAGGAGAAATTCTATAACGACAGAGGAGTTGAAGCCCACTATGTCGGCCATCCTTTGCTTGATTCAGTCAAGGTCGAAATGACCAGGGAGGACTTCTGCAACCGTCATAAAATCGACCCCGAGCATATGATCGTGGGACTTCTTCCCGGAAGTCGGAAAAAGGAGATCTCCGCTCTGTTGCCGACCTTCCTGGAGGCCGCCAAACGGATGCAGAAAAAATATCAGAAGCATATCGTTTTCCTGGTTTCCCTGGCCCCGAGCATAACGGAGGACGAGTTACAGGCAAACGGTCTTGATGCCTATCGACAGGCTGTCGACATCCGGGTCGTCAGTCGGAACAGATACGACATGATGGCGGCCTGCGATGCCGTTGTTGCCGCTTCCGGCACCGTCACACTTGAGCTTGCAATCTTGAGTGTGCCGATGGTAGTGGTCTATAAGATTTCGCCGCTGACCTATTATCTGGCAAAGCTCCTGGTTAAAATAGCACATTTCTCTCTGGTCAACCTGATCGCTGAAGCACCGGTCGTACCGGAACTTCTCCAGGATCAGGGGAATCCCGGAAGTATCGAGGTCGAGCTGGCATTTCTCCTCTTCGATGAACATACCAGGCAAAAAATGCAGGACGGTCTTGCCCTGGTCCGGCAGAGACTGGGGGGACCGGGGGCCTCCGACAAGGCTGCAGCCTTGGCCCTTGAGATCATGAACGCCCAAAAGGCCTGATTCCATGGATGACCCATGGGACTCCATAGTACTCCCTATTGATGGCGTCCTGGATCTGCATGCCTTTTCGCCCAGGGATATCGGGACACTGTTGCCCGACTACCTCGAAGAATGCCGAAACAGAGAAATCCTGCAGGTCAGGATTGTTCACGGGAAAGGGAAGGGACATCTCCGTCGTTCGGTTCATGCGATTCTGGGACGACTGGATTGCGTGCTGTCGTATCGCCCTGCCGGTCCAGATTCCGGGTCATGGGGGGCAACACTGGTTGACCTGGCACCTCAATCTCAAACCGGCGGTTTGCTCCGCTGAAGGGGCATCGGAACTGTAAACCATAGGCGCAGAGTTGCAGGGAAGATCCCGATGGTTTTCCGTTGATACCGTATTTGGGATCGCCGACGACGGGATGCCCGATCCAGCTGAGATGACGCCTGATCTGATGGAACCTCCCGGTATGCAGACGAATATCGACAGTGCTTGTGTTGTCTGCCGGCGAGAAGGCGATCATCGTAGCCACTGTAACCGCCTCTTTTCCATCGATGGGTTGTGCTATCCGCCTGGGCTCCGACGTATCGCTGAATCGGCCGTAAACCAAGGCCCGATACCGCTTCTCAACCTGCCCTTGCCGAAAGAGTTCCGAGAAGGCGGCGGCACCCTGTCCGGAATGGGCGACGATGACCAGACCGAACGCCTCACGGTCCAATCGGTGTACCGGATAGATCTTCCTTTTTCGCAGGTAATGTATCTCGACCGATCTGAGCAGCGAACAATGATCGCCGTAGCGGGTCCCCTGGGTCAGTAGATTGGCTGGCTTGAACCAGATGCTGTAGTGTTGCTCCTCCGCAATCAACCGGGGAGGGAGTGGTTGTGTCGCCAGGATGTCAAGGTCGTAATAGAGATCGATCCGGTCCTCGGAGACTAATTCAAAAGTGGCCCTGCGGATCCTTTTTTCCTTCTGTCCTGGCCGTTTAAGCCAGACCGCGCCTTTGATCATCGCCTCCTTGACACGCAACTTGGGCAGTCCTGTGGAACGTGCGAGAAACGTGCTGGCAGGTGCCGATTGCAAAACGGTCAGCCTGTAGTGTGACCGGCCTTTCCTGCTATTTTCCAAAATGACAGGCCGGATAGCGGCAGGTGGCACAGGTGCGGCAGAGACCGCCGTGACCAAGTTCGGCCAGTTCCTTTCGGCCTATGGTTTCACCGGTCAGTATCCGGGGAAGAATCAGATCCAATACCGTGATGTTATGGAACATCCCGCAGGCGGGAAGACCCAGGATAGGAACCGGCCCGATGCGGCCGGAAAGAAACATTGCCCCGGGCAGTACCGGGGTGCCGTAAACAATATCCACCGCTCCTGCCCGCCGGATGCCTTCTCTGGTCATGTCGTCGGGGTCGACGGACATGCCGCCGCTGGTGATGACAAGATCAACACCGGCCGAAAGACATGCCTCGACGGCTTTGGCGATACGATCCGGATCGTCGGGTGCAAATCGGACCGTCCGGACATCCGAGCCGAGGTCGTGCAGTTTTTCCCGCAGCACAGATTCGAATTTATCCTCTATCCGTCCATGAAACACCTCGTTGCCGGTGATGACAAGTCCCGCCTGGGCAGGGCGTAGGGGGCTGACCCTGATGATGGGATCGCCTGCTGTTGCGATGCGAACCGCTTCGTCGATGATCCGCCGTTCGGTGAGAAGAGGGATCAATCTGGTCCCGGCAAGGACCTCGTCTTTTTTTACCGGGGTATTGGTGTGCAGGGTGGAACACATCACCTCTCCCAGCATATTGAAACGAAACAGGGCCTCCTTGTTGATCTTCAACAGGCCGTCGCAATCGGCAAGTATTGACATCTTTCCTTCAATCGGCACGGAAGATGTCCTGGTCCCTTCACCACAAAGTGCAGCGGACATGAGTTTGGCCGCTTCATCCTCGTGGATCTGATGTGATTCCAGTTTGATGACATAGATATGATCTTTGCCGAGTCGCTTGAGATGGGCGACATCCTCTTCCCGGATGATATGGCCTTTTCTGAAGACCGCACCTTTGAAGCCGTTTCTAATAATCTCAGTAATATCATGGGGAAGTATCATTCCTACCGCAGCTTCCACGGGTATTGTTTTTTGCATGAGACAGGTTTGGATTAAGGTTGAAAGGGGAATTTAGCGCAAGATTTCAATTGAGCCCACCACAAATTACCAATCACAGGCTTCCATCCACGGTATCGACCGGGAACATATTTTTAACATCATACACAATGGAGTTCGATTTGCGTAGGTTCCGGATCTGGTCGTGTGTCATATTCTGAAATTGCCGGTGAGCGACGGCAAAGATAATCCCGTCATATTTTTTAACCGGGGCCTCCAGCAGGGTAATACCATACTCTTTTTTTGCCTCCACAGGGTTCACCCATGGATCGCAGATATCTGATTTTATACCGAACTCGTTTAATTCTTCGACAATATCAATGACCTTGGTGTTACGAAGATCCGGACAGTTTTCCTTAAAGGAAAGCCCCATGATGAGAACTTCTGCATGGGAGACATCAATTCTTTTTTTCACCATTAATTTGATAAGTTGGGAGGCGATATAGCTGCCCATATTGTCGTTTAAGCGCCGACCGGCCAGTATCATATCCGGCTGATATCCCACTTCCTGTGCTTTATGGGTGAGATAGTAGGGGTCGACCCCGATGCAATGGCCGCCGACCAGGCCTGGACGAAAGGGCAGAAAATTCCATTTTGTACCAGCTGCTTCGAGGACCTCCAGCGTGTTGATGCCGAGTTTGTTGAAGATCAATGAAAGCTCATTTACGAGGGCGATATTGACGTCACGTTGCGTGTTTTCAATGACCTTGGCTGCCTCGGCCACCTTGATCGAGCTTGCCCGAAATGTTCCGGCCCTGATGATGGAACGGTACAGGCCGTCTATGAAATCAGCCGCTTCCGGAGTTGATCCCGACGTCACCTTGACGATATTCGGCAGGCGATGTTGCTTATCACCAGGATTGATCCTTTCGGGGCTGTAGCCGCAGAAAAAACCTGAGTTGAAGGCCAGTCCCGATTCCTTTTCCAGAATCGGTACACATATCTCTTCGGTGGCGCCCGGATAGACCGTCGATTCAAAAATTACAATATTTCCTGCAGACAAAACCTTTCCCACCGTATGGGAGGCCCCCACAAGCGGGAGCAGATCGGGACGTTTGGAGGAATCGATAGGTGTCGGTACCGTAATTATATAGATATTGGCCTCTTGCAATATCTCCACGTTGTCCGTATATGACAGTTTTTCTGCCGTCTTCAACTCCTGACCGGACACCTCCAGGGTTACATCGGTTCCTGAATTAAGTTCCGTCAGACGCAGGGGGTTGATATCAAATCCGATTGTCGGATATATCCTTCCGAACTCGACCGCAAGGGGAAGACCGACATATCCGAGTCCTACAATACCTAAATGTGCCTGTTCCAATGTTAGCATCGATTGATCTCTCGTTTTAAAAGCGGTTGCGGGACAGAGGTTTGAATTGGTTTTATCTAATTTACATTACGGGAAAAGTCAAACTCCTCGATGGATGCCGGGCCAAAGTATTCTCTGGAGTTGCACTTGGAGCCTCACCGGCAGTCCGTCCTCCAGTAGAGAGGTTGCCAGCCTCTCAGCCGGGAAGCGACCGTTGACCGGAGAAAAGAGAACCGGGGCGAAGGCCGTCAGGTCGTATTCGGCGATCATTTCCTTTGCCCAGGCATAATCTTCGGGGCCGGACAGTACGAATTTGATCTCGGTTGAGCCCGAACGCATCAACGCCCTTCTGCGGACGATGTCGATATTGTCGGTATGGAACGATGCTGCCCCGCTGCCCGGACATTTAATATCCATTATAACGGTCGCTTCAATGGAAATGCCGGCTATGTCCAGTGAACCATTGGTCTCTATAAGGACCGTCCTGCCGTCTTCCAGCAGATGGTCGATCAGATCAAAGACCACCGGCTGGAGCAGTGGCTCACCGCCGGTGATTTCAACCAGAGCCCCCTTATGGGCGGCAATACGGCTGAAAATATCGTCCATGGACAAGTATCGGCCCTGTTCCTCGACGGCATATCGGCTGTCGCAGTAGGAACAACGAAGGTTGCACCCGGACAACCTTATGAAAAAACAGGGGAAGCCTGCAAAGGTCGACTCCCCCTGGATGGAATAGAATATCTCAGCGATTTGCAGACCGTTACTGCTTGCCATAATATGTGAGCCCGGAAAAATCGGTTTCCATCACTCTGACGCTGTAGAGTCGATTTCTGGCATGCGCCAGATGTCCGGCCAGGTTGTCGAAGATGAACATCGCTATATTTTCGGAAGAAGGGTTTTGATCGCTGAAGGCCGGAAGGTTGTTCAAATCATGGTGGTCAAGCTGATCGATTACCTTTTTCACTTCCTTTTTCAGGATCTTAAAGTCAATTCCCATCCCCAATTCGTCAAGCTCATTTGCCCTGACAGTGACTTCAATCTTCCAATTGTGACCGTGCGGATGTTCACAGTCGCCGGGATAGTCACGAAGATGATGCGCCCCTGCAAAGTGCGTTTTTACGGAAATATCGAACATAGGATTGCTCCATTGAGAAGTATGTTGTCACTTGTCGTATTTTTATTTCTTGTATTTTTACAAGATACATTAAAAAGTTACCAGTTGAAATGGTAAGAAAGACGGCTGACCGCAGAGCAAGCGACTTGAATTTAATGCCGATAGAGAGTATTTACAATGTTTTCTCAATTTATTTCCTGTATCTCTGAGATGAGATCCGGGTGATGTCTGATGTCAATAGAAAGGAACCTGAGAGCATGGCCGTCATAGCACCCCTGAGAGGGGTTAGATATAATTCTGATTTGGTAGGAAAAATTGACGATGTCGTAACACCTCCTTACGACGTGATCACTGAAAATTCCGTGGAACTCTTCATCTCGAAGACGCCGTATTCGATGATTCGGCTGGATATTACAAAAAATCCCGGACCATCCGACGACAGCGATACCCGGTATGTCGAGGCTGCCTCCCTCTTTAGGCAATGGCTGGAAGAGGGCATTCTGATTCGGGATAAACAGGAGTCGCTGTATTTTTATCAGGTGGTCTATCAGCATCCTGTGACCGGAGACAAACGGATTCGAAAGGGACTCGTCTGTCTTGTGGGCCTTGCTGATTTTTCCGAGGGGATAATTAAGCCCCATGAGCGGACTTTTGATTCAATTATCGCCGATCGCCTGCAGCTGACCAAATATTGCCGGGCCCAGTTCAGCCAGGTCTTCTCTCTTTTTTCGGATAGGGAAAACCAGGTCATCGGACTCTTGGAACAGGGATATGGAAAACCGGTCGGGGAGGTGACCGATGCCGACGGCTGTGTGCACAGCCTTAAGCAGATTGTGGATCCTTTGATAATCAGGAAGGTTCAGCATTTTTTTCTCGAGCGCCCGCTCTATATCGCCGACGGTCACCATCGTTATACCACGGCCCTGGCCTATAGAAGATATCTGAGTCAACAAACCGGAGGGCTCCCTGATAACAGCCCGGCAAATCATATCATGATGTATCTTTGCCCGATGGAGGATCCCGGCCTTTCCGTATTGCCGACGCATAGACTCCTGAACTGGCCCGGGAAAATGGATGGCACCGAGTTGATCAGGAGGCTTGAAAGGGGGTTTGAACTCGAGGAGATCACCACGGGGAGCCGTGAGGTCCTGCTCGGTGAGGTCCTTGCCAGGATGGCTGAAATGGAAGGAGTCCCCGGTGACAAACGCTCAACGGTATTCGGTGTATATCATCCGGGAGAGGACAGATGCTTTCTTCTGACGATGCGTCCGGACGCGATTGACGGCATCGGTGAGAAGGAGGAGTGTCTGAAGGAACTCGATGTGGTCATCCTGTCGGATCTCATCATCGAAAAATATTTTGATCTGAATCGAGGCAGATGCGAGAGGGAGAACCTTATTCGATACTTCAGTGATCTTGATGATGCGCTGGACACCGCAGTGAAGACGTGTACCACCCGCGATGATTGTATGCCTCTTGTCTTTGTGATGAATCCGACCCGGGTGGAACAGGTCAGGAAGGTTGCAGATCAGAATCTGATTATGCCGCATAAGTCCACCTACTTCTATCCTAAGGTCATGACGGGCTTGCTGTTTAATCAACTAACGGATAATGAGGTGATAAACCGTCTTGGTTGAATTGCCTACGCTGCAAGAAGTCATTGGCTCGGATGTGCGTGTCGACACCCTGTTCGACAAAAAAATGATCTGCCTGCAGCCCAAGCACGGGTATCGATATTCGATTGATTCGTTGCTCCTGGCCCATTTTTCTTCGGTTGACCAGGGTGATGTCATCCTCGATATGGGCTGTGGCTGCGGGATCATCGGAATCATTATCATGTTCAAATGGCAGGCCCTGGTAAAGCGGGTTGTTGGGCTTGAGCTGCAACCGGAGCTCGCTGAACTTGCGCGAAAAAACGGAGAGTTGAACGGATTTGAGCCGAAATACTCGATACGGGAAGGGGACTGGCGCAGCATACGATCCTATTTTGCCGCGGAGACCTTTTCCCGAGTCGTTTGTAATCCACCTTACTATACTCCTTCGTCCGGCAGAGTAAATGCCGACAGACAATCGCTGATCGCCAGGCATCAGGTCTGTTCTTCAACCGAGCAGGTTTTTGAGGCGGCGTCCTATGTAGTGAAAAACCGGGGAGTGGTAAGTATTGTTTTTCCCGCTCGGGGTTTTATTGAGCTCGTCTGTGCCATGACCAAGGTGAAACTCCAACCGAAAAGGATACGGCCTGTTTACAGTTACCCGGAAAAAGAGGCTTCTGCCAGGTTGGTCCTGGTAGAGGCGATCAAAAACGGTGGCCACGGCATTAAAATTCATCCCCCCTTATATATTTATCGACAAAAAAACGGTCCCTATTCCGATGAAATGCAGCGCCTCTACGGTCTCCATAAGGAGTCTTCGGAAAGGTCGACTCAAACCGAGAATACTGCTCAGAAAGGCTGAGGACAATGTTAGCAAAGGTTATGAGTTGCACGGTAATCGGAGTCGACGGCGTTCCGATAGAGGTCGAGGTCGACATCACCCTGGGTCTGCCGATGTTTTCCACCGTCGGTCTTCCCGATGGCGCCGTACGGGAAAGCAAGGACAGGGTTAAGGCGGCGATCAAAAACAGCGGCTATGATTTCCCCAACAATCGGATCACCGTCAATCTCGCCCCGGCCGATGTGAAAAAGAGCGGCTCGGGATATGATCTGCCCATGGCCGTAGGCATTTTGGCCGCCACCGGACTTATCAAAGATTCACGGCATGCGGACTATTGTCTTGTCGGAGAACTGTCCCTTGACGGCGGTATCCGTCCTGTAAGCGGGATATTACCGATGACGCTGGCCGCCCGGGATCATGGCTTGCACGGAATTGTCGTTCCTGAAGCCAATAAGGCTGAGGCGGCCATCGTTGATGGAATCGATGTCATTCCTGTTAGCTACCTTCATCAGGCAGTAGAGTTTGTTGCCGGCCTCAAAAAGACGGAAGGGTATTCCATCGACGGCAGGTCCTTGCTCGTCGATTCCAGGATATTTGATGTCGATTTTGAGGATGTGAAAGGACAGGAGCATGTCAAACGTGCCTTGGAAATTGCCGCATCCGGGGGACATAATATCTTGATGAAGGGACCACCCGGTTCAGGGAAGACAATGCTTGCCCGCAGGTTGGCGACTATCCTGCCGGATCTGAGTTTTGACGAGGCCCTGGAAACCACAAAGATATACAGTATTGTCGGACTCCTGCCAGCCAATCAAGCGATTATCTCCTCCCGGCCGTTTCGCGCCCCCCATCACACTATTTCCGATGCCGGTCTGGTTGGAGGGGGGACAAATCCAAAGCCCGGAGAGGTGTCCCTTGCCCATAACGGCGTGCTTTTTCTGGATGAGCTTCCGGAATTCAAACGTCACGTCCTTGAGGTCCTGAGGCAGCCGCTGGAGGATGGATGGGTCACCATCGCCAGGGCGAGTACGGCGGTTACATTCCCGGCTCAGTTCGTTTTGGCTGTAGCGTTGAATCCCTGTCCTTGCGGTTTTTTCGGAGACAAAAGAAATCAGTGCAACTGCAATGCCTCCCAGATAAAGCTCTATGAAAGCAGATTGTCCGGGCCATTGCTTGATCGAATTGATCTCCATCTGACTGTCCCGGCCTTGCCGTTTCAGGAAATGAGCAGTCGAAACAAAGGGGAGACGTCGCGTACCATTCGGGAGCGTGTGGTTGCCTCCCGAAAAATCCAGAAAGATCGATTCCGGAAAAAACGCAATCTGTTCTGTAACAGCCGGATGGGGCCGAAAGAGATTGAACGACATTGCGCTCTTGATTCAAAATCGCTGCAACTGCTTGAAAAAAGTGTTGAACGTTTGAGACTGTCGGCGCGGGCCTACCATCGCGTCCTGAAAATTGCACGGACCATAGCCGATATGGACAGGCGGGAGTCGATTGCTCCGGCCCATATCGCCGAAGCAATCCAGTACAGACGTATGACTACAAGCAACCACTCGACTATTTAGTAGGGTAATGACCTTCCGGGGAGGCATATGAAGAAGTCCCTAGCTGCAATTTTTGCTGTCGCGCTCCTGGCAATCGCCCTCCTTTTTTTCTTCAAAGAAAGGACTGGGGGCCATCCGGATCCTACGGCCTTTCTGCCCGAAGACGCACTGGTCTATTTTCATCAGAAAGATCTGAGCCGATTGCTGAAGGATTTTCAAGGATCTCCGCTGGGAAAGGCCTTCAGGGGAATGAATTTAATCCAGACTGCCAGGGATTTAAATCTGCCGGACCAGGATATTTCCTTGCTGGAAAAGGTGAACAATGAAGGGATACCTTTTATTAATGGCCCGGTATTCAAGGAGATTTTCAGCAATGATTGTGCCATCGCACTGATACCTGCAGACAATGTGGGCACAAGGAAGCCGATAGAAAATATCGAGCAGGCTCTGGTATTGATATCCCGTCCTGAACACGGAGCCCGACTTGTTGATCTCTTGACAACAGGATTCGGTGCAGTTCTTGGTCAGGCAACGGAGACCTATGACAGGTATACGATACATCATTTTCAACCGTCCAAGCAGCTCAAACTTTCCGTGGTAGCCGTTCAAGATTTGGTTTTTATTGGTCTTAATGACAGGTTGATAAAAGCCTGTCTTGATCGATATGCCAGGAAAGAGCGGTCGCTTGCCGACAATGAAAATTTCCGTAAGATCAGTGCAACCTTCACCAGCCCGGTATCTTTTGGTTATGTATCCCTGGATTCATTGAAAACACAGATTCGGAGCCTTGACAAATCGGCGAACCCTGCAAACAAGGCCCTTTTTGATGCCGAGTTAAGGAAATGGGCCGGAGTACATGCTGCCGGTTACGGGGTCTGGAAAGATAAAAACAAGATCAGCGACAAGGGAATACTGCTGTTGAACCGCGAAAAATGCGATCCGATTTTTAGAAATATCTATCAAACGACCTCCGAAAAAAATTCATCGTTGGCCTTCGTCCCCGAGCATGTCCTGGGATACTACTGGACCAACACGATGGATTTTCTTGGCTATTGGAAGCTGTATCTGTCCGACGCCGCCATCGACAGGAAGATGACTGAGGTTCGCAGGGATGTTAAACAACGGCTTGGGTTGGATATCGAAGACATCCTGGGTATGCTGGACAGGCAATGCGGCTTCATGATCCAGAAAGGGGAAGGAAAGATGGTTCTTCCCCTGCCGGATTTTTCGCTATTTGTTCGAATAAAGCAGAGGGCCCGCTTTGAGAAATTTTTTCAAAACTTTTTGAAAAACAGCCCGTTGAATATCACTCAACAGGACTATAAAGGCGTTGGCATCACCTCCATGGCAGCCCCATCCCAAGGGGGATTGGCGCACCTGCACACAATGCTGCATAATGATTATTTTGTGGTGACAACCGGCACACCGATGATGAAGAAGATCATCGATGTCATGGCGGGAGGATCCGGCCTGAAGGACGACATGGGATTCAAAAAGGTCAGCACCGGTCTGCTCGATGAGAACAATACGGTGGGTTATATCCGGATCGGTGACCTGATGAGGACGGTAAAGGTGTTGCTGAATTGGGGAAGGGGCTTTGTCGCGGTCCGGGATCAAGAGCATGCGAGAAGACTCGGCATCGTTATGAACAGTGTGGTAAACCCTCTGCTCGATGGGCTCACCATGTATTCGGATTTCGGAATGCGCGGCCGGATTGGCTTGGACCGGATAACCGTTGAGTCGACAACCTTGATCGACGGAAAATAAATCGGACGATACAGGATGACCGCTACTTATCATTGAAAAATTCTTTCGTGGAAAAATGGAACAACTCGTCGCCGAACTCAAGAAGATGGTTTCGTTTAAAGACGGCATCGATGCAGGTGATATTGTGCTTATTGCCGCAAAGGATCCACCCATGCTGATATATGCCCTGATCACCTCGTTGCAAAGGGATACCGGAAGAGCAGATGAATGGTGGCATGTGACCATGTCCCTGTTGACCGTTCCACCGCAGCAGGTAACCTGGACCTTGCGGACCCGGCAGATGACCGGGATTGAAACCTTCACGATGGGTGGAGAAGGCCGGTTCATGAAAGCGGTTGATTTTGCTTCCGATACTGCCCCGACAGAGGATCCTCCGAACAAGAATACCGGAAAGGACGGCAGCCTGCGGCGGGTTAAATGATACCCCCTTTTCGCGCTTTTCTGATAGTGGAGAACAAGGAGAACCATGGATCTTTCCGAGAGAACGCTGATCGAATACATCAGAGAAAAGGCAGCCGTATCATCCGGTGATCTGATCAGGGGGATCGGCGACGATTGTTCGGTCTTTGCCGATTCGAAATCGGGCTCGTGGTTGATTTCCACCGATATGTTGGTCGATGGTGTCCATTTTAACAGCAAGTGGCATCCTGCACGGTTGCTCGGCAGAAAATCTATTGCGGTAAATTTGAGTGATATCGCGGCAATGGGAGGCATTCCCCGATATGTCCTGATAGCAATGAGTCTTACCGCCGGTCTTTCCACCTCGTGGGTTTTCCAGTGGCTGGATGGCGTATTCGAGATCCTTCGGGAATACGATTGTGCCCTGATCGGGGGGGATACGGTCAGCGCAAAAGAAATGACCATCTCCGTCACCATACTAGGTGAACGACATCCGTCGGGGATCCTCTTTAGAAACGGGGCCGCAGTCGGCGATACGGTCTATGTGTCGTCCCCGCTCGGTTCCTCGGCGGCCGGTCTGGCTATCATGGAAAAAATCTCGAAAAACAATACTATGGATGACAGTCGATGGGAGCCTCTCGTCCAGGCCCATCTCAATCCCGTCCCCCGGGTCCATCTGGGGCAGTTGTTGTGTGCTAGCGGTTGTGTCTCGGCGATGCAGGATATCTCAGATGGACTGGCTACGGATCTTGGCCACATCTGTAAAGAGAGCGGCGTCGGCGCCGTCATCCAGGAACGGTTGTTGCCGAGCCATCCGATCCTGGATGAAGCGTGTTCAGTGTTTTGTCTGTCAAAACCTGACTGCATGCTCTGCGGCGGAGAAGATTATCAGCTTGTCTTCACCGTTAAAAAAGGATGTGAAAAAAAGCTGGAGGAATATCTGGACGCAGCCGGAGGTCACCCGGTTTTCGCCGTTGGGACAATTGGGCAAGGCCAAGGGGTCAGCCTTATCGAAGATAAAGGCACCAGCCGGGATATCACCTTCAAGGGGTACGAACATCGGATCTGATACAGGAACCGCACAGTCAGGAGGCCGCCGCTCTACTCCTTGACGAAAAAGTCGATGGTGATCAAGGAGCGCGCGGTCTTCAACTGCCTGTAGGTGATGTTGGGCGAGGTGTCAAGCATCAGCTTCGATGCCTTGACTGCATCGGTATGTTTATATCTGTCGGAGAGATAGATAATCTCTGCTATCCCTGCCTGGATAATAACCTTGGTGCACTCGTTGCACGGAAACAAGCCGACGTAAATCCTGCAGTTTCTGAGATTATAGGAGATCGAATTCAGGACTGCATTGAGTTCGGCATGGCAGACGTAGGGATATTTCGTGTCGAGGAAGTCCCCCTCACGGGACCAGGGGAGTTCGTCATCCGAGCATCCCCAGGGAAAGCCGTTATAGCCTACACCGACAATCTTGTTCTGATCGTTGGCGACACAGGCCCCGACCTGCGTATTCGGGTCCTTGCTCCGGTGGGCTGAAAGCAGGGCCACGGCCATGAAATATTCGTCCCACGAGAGGTAATCCGACCGTTTTTTTGTTTGTTGTGTCATCACAGGGGTCCCTGATCCCCGCTTCTTTTCTGACGTTTCCGTCTGTTCCGCCATGATGAGGCACCGGTGATAGAATCGATGAATTGCCGTATCGTTATGAAATATTGTCTGCCTGCGGTACTGATGATTGTATTGTGATCGGCACCGGGCAACAAATAGAACTGCTTGTTACGGGCTCCGCTGTCGGCCTGGAGTCTTTCGGCCTGGGAAGGTGGAATCAATTGGTCCCGTGCGCCGTGCAAAATGAGTGTCGGGAGGGTAACTCGGGCAATCTTTTGCAGGTTGCCAAAGCAGTCATCTTCGCTGATATCCATCTCTGCCGGAGACACCCCCAGGACCCGGAGAAGAGGAAGGGTATCCGCAAAGCCGCTTTCGACTATCAGTCCCTTCAGCACATCTCCATACAGCAGGGCAAGATCGATGGCGCAGGCGGACCCGAGAGAGCGTCCCATAACGAAGAGGGGACCGGTGAGTCCCCGAAGTTTCATCTGATCCGTTACCTGTAGGAGAAGCGCTCTTGCATCGGTGAACAGCGCGCGCACCGTCGGATTCCCCGAACTCCAGCCGTATCCTCGATAACTCATCACCAGAAGATTGCAGCCGACGAGCATATATTCCTGCGCGATATCGTCATGATCACAGACGATCTCGCCGTTGCCGTGAAAATAGAGAATGGTGGGCGCACCCGGTTCGTAAACATAAAAGCGGTTGCCGAGGATGACGCCGGGTTCCACTTCATAATCAAAATCCGTGGCTCCGTCGGGAGGAGCGGTTTTCGCTTCCCGGCGTGGATAGAAGAGACGGGAAAGGATTTCCGGGCGGTCTAATTGGAAAAATTCATGTTTCTGGTTGTCCACCTCATTGTCTCCATAGGTCATAACCGAAATCGGGGAGGATTGCCTCTTTTGTGATTGTCAGGAAGAGAGCAATGAATCGTATTAAAGAAAAGGAGGTGAAAAATGGATGGGGTGGGCGATGGGACTTGAACCCACGACCTCCTGGGCCACAACCAGGTGCCCTAACCAACTAGGCCACGCCCACCATCCAAACTGATTATTTACAATCCGTGCCTTATATACCTGCTGAATTTGAGATTTGCAAGGACAAAGTTGGTCAGACGATCTCTTTGCAGAACTGGCATTTCCTGGCCTGGGCCTTGATGATTTCAGAACAATGAGGGCATTCTTTTTTTAAATTCGCTTTCAGCAACTGTGAGATGATCATATTGCACTCCATCTCCAGTGAGGTATCCCTGAAGTGGTGGTTTCTGATCGGATCGATGCAGGAAAGGTCGTTCAGATCGGCAAGATAAGGTACAGCCTTTTTTCTGTCGGAAATATTTGCCGCTTCATCAAGGATAAGAAATAGAACCGGTTCAAGATTGTTATTCTCTATACAGGTGTCGAGGTCCTTGATCGCCTGTTGTTCCTTTCTGTATCTCTCATTTTGTCTCTTTAAGGCCTGAGGATCGACGATACTCCCGGTAAAGGCCTCACTGCTTGCCACCATCATCAGATTTTTCTCTTTGCTTCCCGGAAGTTCCATATAACGGTAAGAGGCGTGATGGCCGTATTTTTCCTCGATGTTTTTCCATCCCTCGGCGAACAGTGAGCAAGCATCATTCAGGCAGATGAATAGAATCTCGGAACCCCATCCCAGACCGTCGCCTATATGGATCGGCGGGGCCTCGCAACAGGACATTTTTACTTGACAGTAGGGACATATATGGATTTCGTCATAATAAGCGGGATCACTATAAAGCATCATAAACTCCTTGTTGAATCATATTGTTCGACATCCATGATCGAGGAGTCTGGGGACATCTTTCATGGAGTGTGATTTTTTTCGTAACTGATTCCATCATGCCGAAGGCATAAAAAGTATTTGAAAACCGGTTCTTGAACCATCTTCCAGCGTTTTTATTATCGGCGACCGGACCGGCCATGCCGGAACGGGAAACGTGCAGCCGGCTGTTTGCACGCGTGCAGGCAGCGTGCCGGTAATCCTCTAGGTATAATTGTCATTTTTCATGCCGGGGTCACTTAATATTTCATCGACGGCCCTGGCCTGCCTCATCCTGGAATCGAGGAAGGAAGAAGGCATATACGACCGGTTGGCGTTCATCAGGTCGCAGAGATCCCTGATTTTGCCGTTATCGGCGAGGTCCATGATCTTCAGCAGGTTTTCGGCAAAACTCTTGACGATCTTTCGTCCATCGCCTCCGATGGCCATGATTTCCGCATAGGTCCTAGGATTCTGGCTGTGTATTCGTGCCATGGCCAGAATCCCGTAAAGGGAGGTAAGGGTGGAATGGCTGCCGATATCCCGGCAGTCGATGCGATGCTGGGCAAGGGTCATTGCCAGCGCCACCGAAATGGTGGTCGGCAGTTTCTGCCCTATGCCTACCAACAGATCGTGTTTTTCCGGGCTGTCCTGGTAGATATCGGCACCGTGCTTATACAAAAATGCTTCGAATTCGCTGCAGAAGGCACCGCTGCGTGCGGTCCTGACCACCGCTGCGTTCTTGTCCTTCATCGTCGCGGCCTGAGGCCCCCAGAGATTATGGACAAGCATGATCTCCACCCCCTGATCCGTCGATTCAAGGGCGGTCTTGATGATGTTTTCCGATTCTCCCGCAAACAGGATCAGGGCCTGACCTTCTTTCAGATATCTACCGTATCTCCTGATCGTCTCCGACGTCACCGAGATCGGCACACAGATCACCACGACATCCACCTGTTCGATCATGTCTTCCGGCCTGAGCTCCGTTGATCGGCCTGTTATAATTGTCCTGTATCCTTCGTTTTCCAAACGATCGGCAAACCAAATGCTCATATCGCCGGTCCCTATGAAACCGAAGGTCTTGATTCTTTTCACCCGCATATCGACCCGGGGAAAGGATCCGAGCAGCTTTAGAGAATGCTCCTCATGGATGATCGTCTTTTCTATGCGGAAGAGGGCGTCGTGCAATTGCTTATCCTTGATATGGCCTTCTGCTTCGATATAGATCTGCAGCTTCTGGGTCTTGATGTCGTTCTCCGAACGAAGATCGAGGATACTGATGCCTCTTCTGGTGAACTCTCCCAGGATATCAACGAGCATTCCGACCCTGTCCTTGAGCGGACGGGTGATAATGGCGGTCGCATCATAACCGGTCCAGTCGGCGGGTTGAGATCCGAGGATGGCAAATCGCGTCCGGTTGTGCGCCACGACCTCCCTGTCTATCACGCCCAGACCGTGTTGTTTCAGGAGCGTTTCGGATGCTATGACCGCATGACGCAACCGTTTATGTGTCTTGATATCGAGGATGGCGCTTTCCATGTCGGGAACGGTCATCAGGGTGGCGTGTGAAAAATGTTCACCGATATAGTCTTCGCACTGTTTAAACACGGGTCCGCTGCTGACTATGACATCAAATTCATATGACTTGTTCTTCCGTGAATTTAAGGAGCCAAGAGACAGATGAATGGGTAGAACGACGTTGTCTATCCAGAATACCTGTTCCGCCTGCTCCATTATTCTGAAATATTCCTTTATCTCTCCTTCTCTGGTATTGTAGACGGGAAGAAGAGCCAGATCGGCTCTCCCTTGGGTCAAGGCATTCAAGATATCGGCCGCCCGGTGGAAAAGGGTGATTTCGGCATCCGGGAGATAGTGGCTTGCAGCCTGCCAGCTATCGCAGCCGATGGGACCCAGTGTGGCGATAATGGTCATGATATTTCAGATAAATGTTTTATAAATCAACTGATTCCGTGAGCGGGTTCTTACTGTCCATTCCCGTTGTATTCAACGCTAGGTAACACGACATGATAAACATTATCGAATGTTTAAGCAACTTAATAAAGTAAGATGGGAAATCCAACGACCGACGAGGGCGAAATCCTCAAGGGGTATCTTGCCTCCTTGGAGCAATCCGCGAAGTTTGGTCCGCAGGTGGTCTGTCATAAGATATTTCCGTCAGTTGCCGCAAACTTCAGTGAAAAGAGCCAGGCCCTGTCTGCCGAGGTAACCGCGGGTCTTGCCGAGTCGGGTATCGATAAACTCTATTCCCATCAGGAGGAGGCGATCCGATCAATAGCAGAGAAGGAGGATATCCTGGTTGCTACCCCGACCGCCTCGGGAAAGAGCCTCATCTACAATCTTCCAGTCCTGGAGGGACTCCTGCAGGATCCGACGGGCCGCGCTCTCTATCTTTTTCCATTGAAGGCACTGGCCCAGGACCAACTCAGGACCTTAATAAATCTGACCGGTCACCTTCCGGAGAAAGACATCTATCGAGGCGAGTGCATCGGAGCCATCTATGACGGAGATACATCGGCCCGTGTGAGAAAGAAGATACGGGAAGATCCGCCGCCGATTCTGATTACCAATCCCGATATGCTGCATCTTTCCCTTCTTCCCTATCACGGCAGCTGGAGCCATTTTTTTAAGGATCTGAAATTCGTGATCATCGATGAAGTCCATACCTATCGTGGGGTATTCGGCTCTCATATGGCCTGGGTAATCAGGAGATTGCAGAGGATCGCCGCCTATTATGGGGCGGAGCCGACCTTCATCATGGCTTCGGCGACAGTCGGCAATCCCGATAAACTGGGACGGACATTGATCGGGCGTAAGGTGCGGACGATTACCGAGACGGGAGCGCCGCGTTCTACACGGCATATGCTCTTTGTCAATCCCTGGGACAGCACTGCCTATGCTGCCTGTCAGCTTCTTGAAGCCGCACTTAAACGAGGATTGAGGACGATCGTCTATACCCAATCGAGGAAAATGACGGAGTTGATCACCGTCTGGACCAGACCCCGTCTCGGGGAACTGGCCGGCAAATTAAGTTCCTATCGTGCGGGTTTTCTGCCGGAAGAGAGACGGGAGATAGAACATCGGTTGAGCAACGGTCAGTTGCTCGGGGTGATTTCCACCTCCGCCTTGGAACTGGGAATCGATATCGGTGATCTGGATATCTGTATCCTGGTCGGCTATCCGGGTTCCATCATGGCATCGTGGCAACGGGGAGGCAGGGTCGGGAGGAAAGGGCGCGATTCCGCCATCATCATGATCGCCCAGGAGGATGCCCTTGATCAGTATTTCATGCGAAATCCCGAGGACTTTTTTACCAGGGATGTCGAGTCGGCTGCTCTGAACCCGGAAAATCCAGCCATCATGGAACAGCATCTCTGCTGTGCGGCGGCGGAGATACCGCTGGCAATGGTTGAACCGCTTGTCCGGCAAAAGGAGGTCCAGGAGAGTATCAGTCATCTTGCACGGCGATCGCTTTTGCTCCAGTCGGCCGGCGGGGATGCCTGGTTTTCGAGCAGAAGATATCCTCAGAGGTCGGTGAAACTGCGCGGAGCTGGATCGCAGGTGAGCATCATAGATGGGCAAAACGGGGTGATCCTCGGTGAAATCGATGCGCTCAGGGCATTGAAAGAATGTCATCCCGGCGCCATCTATCTCCACATGGCACGGACCTGGCTGGTCGAAAAACTCGATCTGCGAGGCAATGAGATCGTGGTATATGAGAAAAAAAGCAGTTATTTTACCAGGCCGATGAGTCATAAGCACACGGAAATTATCGAGACGCTTGCCAGCAAACCGATTTTCGGCTGCAAAATTTCCATAGGCAGATTGCGGGTCACGGAAAGGGTAACCGGTTTTCAAAGACGAAACAATTCCACTCAGAAACTGGTGGCAACTTATGCCCTGGATCTGCCGGAACAGACCTTCGAAACAGAAGGGGTGTGGCTTGAGATCCCGGAACGGATTCAAATGGAGATCGAAGAGAAACGGTTGCATTTTATGGGGGCTCTTCATGCCCTGGAGCACGCAATGATAGCCATGTTTCCGCTGCTGGTGCTCTGCGATCGCAACGATATCGGCGGAATCTCCTGCCCGACGCATGAACAGACGGTGTCGGCAACCATTTTCATCTATGACGGTCATCCTGGAGGTATCGGGCTTTGCCGGGAGGCCTATGAAAAGATAGAATCGTTGCTTGTTCATACGACTCGAACGATCCGCTCCTGTCCCTGCGACAACGGCTGCCCTTCCTGCGTCCATTCGCCTAAATGCGGGTCCGGTAACAGACCCATCGACAAACTCGCCTGCATGGTGCTTCTCGACCTGATCGAAAAAGCTGAAAAAATACCACAGGAAACGACGGGCTCCCTTCCGGTCTCGACAACCTGTTCAGAGAGTACCGCAGACAGCGACAATGACGGCCATAAGATAGCAAAAGGCCTGCAGGCGCTGCCTCCCCGTTTCGGGATCTTCGACCTTGAGACCAAGCTGTCGGCCGATGAGGTCGGGGGATGGGGGAGGGCGGACAGGATGGGAATGTCGGTTGCCGTTGTCTACGATTCACAACTGGACGGCTATGCAACATATCTTGAAAACGAGGCTGATCGTCTGATTGAACATCTCACGGGACTTGACCTTATCGTCGGTTTCAACAATAAGCGTTTTGATAATCTGGTATTATCCGGATACACGACAACGCGATTGGACAAGCTGCCGACCATCGATCTGCTGGAGGAGGTCACCAACCATCTCGGCTATCGTCTGAGCCTCGACAGACTGGCGGAGCATACATTGGGGACGCGCAAGTCGGCAAACGGTCTGCAGGCCCTTCAGTGGTATAAACAGGGAAAGATCCGCGAGATCTGCACGTATTGCCGGCAGGACGTGGCGCTCACCAGGGATCTTTTTTTCTTTGGGCTGGAGAACGGATACCTTCTTTTCAAGAACAAGGCCGGAAATATCGTT
The DNA here is from genome assembly GCA_046706325.1 of Desulfocapsaceae bacterium. GTDB lineage: Bacteria > Desulfobacterota > Desulfobulbia > Desulfobulbales > Desulfocapsaceae > CAWGGS01. The sequence continues at coordinate 62,255 of JBJKPM010000082.1, forward strand.
CGTCTTCCGCTTTCTCTGGAAGAATCGATCAAAACCGAACTGTTGCGCGTGGCCGAAACCGGTATTTCGCAGCCACCGACAGAGGAGTAATATATGAGTCAGGCAAGAGTGCCGTAAAAACCATTTGTCTGGAGGCACACAGTCGGAATACAAGCGAGGCTGCCGGGTGGGCGGCAACAGAAAATTTACGGCCAGACAAGCTTTCCGTAGATCCAGCCCGAAACACCGCTGCTGTGACGGACCTGTATCCACTCGCCTTGAATGCCGACCTTTGTCAATACCACACCTCTATCAACGGTTGCGACAATATCGCTGTTGGTACTGGGCTCCGAACGCAGATTGACGCTTGACTGGGCAGTGACGATGACCGTATCGTTGGCCTTTGTCAGTGAACGCTCTATCCAGCCACCATCATTTTCAAAATCCGACACCTTGTCCCAGTCCCCCTTTTTTTCCAGGACCTTGAGTGGATAGCCTTCAAAGAGCTGCACATGCACCGGGCTGTCGGTGCCAGGACCGGTCCTGACATTGACGTTGTTTTTGGTCACCGTGATAAATTCAGCGGCATAACTCTGGGATGAAAATACAGGAATGAGAAGAGCAATAAGAAAGAGCAGACAGGATGTTCGAAAGGAAGTAAACATGACAAATTCTAGGTTTTAGGATTCGTGTTTTTTATGCTTTTGACAGTCAAAAGATATAGCATCTCCGGCTATCGAAGTCAAACCATAATTGCCTCATTTCTTGGAAAAATTTCATACGGTGTTTCGCTGTCGGGTACACAATCAACAGAATTGAAGGGTGGCGATGTCACTGTTCATCAGGCTTACGGCTCCCACAGGAAGTGACAGATTGGCACTGCTGTGTCCCGTCGGAAAGCCGCCCCAGACCGGAACGCCGTCCGGAGCCGTCAGCTCCAGGGTCCTTTGCCAGATACCTTCATGATGCCGGATTCTTACAACGGGATCCTGGTTGCCGGCAAAAGAGAAATCGCCAAGGATCAAGCCGGCAATACCGTGCAGCATGCCGGCAAGGGCAAGCTGAGTCAGCATCCTGTCTATACGATAGAGCGGCTCGCCGGTATCTTCCAGGAAAACGACCTTGTCTTTCCACTGCGGCTGATAACACGTTCCCAAGAGGCTTATGATACTGCTCAAATTGCCGCCGCCAAGGATCCCTCTGCACGGTCTTCCACCGCGGAGGACCTCAATATCTTTCCCTGCGATCTCTCGCGACCAATTTCCGGTAAGACAGTGAAAGAGACGTTCCCTGGCGGGCCGGCTGGCTCCGGCAAGGGAGGTGAGCACAGGACCGTGCAGACTTACGAGTCCCGTTTCCTGCTGCAGATGGTTCTGCAGAACCGTTATATCCGAAAAGCCGATCAGGAGTTTCGGATGTTGCCGGATCAGGGGCAGGTCAATCCGATCAAGGATTCGCAGACAGCCGAAGCCGCCGCGTGCAGCTATCAAGGCCTTGACCTCGGGGTTCGCCCAGGTCCGGTTGAACTCAGCGGCTCTCTTCTCATCGGTATCGGCGAAATATCCCGAACCAGGCCACAGGTTCGGGGGATATATGACCATAAACCCCAGATCCCGGAGAATGCGCACACCGTCATTAAATCTTCTCTGGTCCCGGATACGTCCGGATGGTGCCACTATTGCTATGGTATCACCCGGTGCCAGAGGGGGAGGGATAAGGGGGTCAGCCATGCGGGTAGACGGAGTTATAGATGATTCTTAGTCCTGTGAGGGTCAGCATCGGATCCGTGGCCGGCCTCGACTTGGTATAGGGAATGATCAAGTTGGCCATTCCGCCGGTGGCAATAATTTTCGGCAGGGATCCGGAGGCCGCCATCTCCCGTCCCAGGATGGCGATCAGGCCGTCGATCATGGAGCCGTAGCCGTAGAGAACACCACTTTTCATTGCCTGGATCGTGTTTTTTCCGATGACCTGTTCGGGGGGCTCGGAGACATCGATATGGGGAAGTTTTGCCGTCCTGGAGGCAAGGGCCTCAAGTGATATCGCTATTCCCGGCAGGATGGCTCCACCGATATATTCACAGTCTTTGGTCACACAGTCGAAGGTGATGGCGGTGCCGAAATCGATAACGATCAGATTGGATTTGTAGTGCGACCAGGCTGCTATGGCATTGACAAGACGGTCCGCCCCCACCTCTTGAGGGGTATCTGTTTTGACCTGAATGATGTTGCGGATATTTTTTTCTGCGACAACCAGGATCGGATGACAAAGCCGCTCGGAAAAATGTCTCTCGCACCAGGAATGCCAGGCCGTTTCAAGGGAAGGTACGACGCTTGCGATCACTATGCCGCTGATGTCGTTTTTATCAATCCCGGCCATTGAAAAAAGCGAATAGTAGTGGATTGCCAACTCGTCGGCCGTCATTTCCCTGTCGGACTTGAGCCTCCATTGCCCGACGAGGGTGGCGTCACGAAAGAGGCCGGCGACCGTATGAGAATTTCCAATATCAATGACGAACAGCATAAAATTTCCTTACCTGATGGATGAATCGGTCACAATGGGAGTCGATGAAAAATTTGGTTTTACTCTATCGATCATGTTATAAACTATTGTCGGCCTTGCAAACACCCCCTCCGCCGGTGATTTGATATTGCTCCGTATTGGACTATCGTGTTGCCCCTGCAGTCCCTGGAATTTTTACAAGGCTATCATTAATTCAGGATCAAGATATTACAAAAGAGCAGAAATTGAAAGAGGTGAGGATGATGAGGGAGCAAACAAATGACCCAATTGTGGTAACGACAACCTTCGAAGACAGGCATGAGGCTGAAAGACTGACGGACCTGCTTGTAAAAAAACGCCTTATCGCCTGCGGTCAGATAAGCGGCCCGGTCACCAGCACCTACTGGTGGAACGATGAGATCGTCACAACCGCGGAGGTTGTCCTGTCGATGAAAACCACCACCGATCACTATGCCGATCTCGAACGGACCATCCGCAGCAACCATACCTACCAACTCCCTGAGATTATCGCCTTGCCGGTCATCAGGATCAGCGACGACTACCGGGATTGGCTGGCGCGGGAGCTTACCAGATAATGGAGATGCGGAAGAAAATGGGATACAGGCAGCGTAAACTGGGTGAATACCGGTGTCATTGCTGTAAAGAAAAAAAAGAATTCTGTTGGAGCTGTCCCTGCGGTTTCCAGATCTGCGACGACTGTTTCAAAGAGAACCAATGGGGAATCAGCAACGGTCCCACCTGGATCTGTCCCGATTGCGAGCGGATCAGGATGACCTGACGGCAACAGACCCCGATCACCTTAATAATGGTGGGACACTCATTCCCTAAGCGGTTTCCCGGTCCTTGCATGCTTTGAAACAACAAAGGAAATAATCTTGCTTTGTTGCCGTGCCTTTGTTAAAAAGCGCCCGTCGATGTCAAACGGCATACTGCCAAATGACGGCCTTGCCGGCATGGCAAAAACCCTATCGAGGATATCCAAATGAAACGGTTGCCGGACAGAAATGCTTTTATAAGGGTTTTACGGTCGGTGAGTTCTGTTCTCCCCGGAGACTTCCTGAAGACCTATTTCTACCTTCACTTCATCAAAGCGCCTCGAAAGATTCTGCGGAAGTTTATGATGAGTTTTTACCGCATGGATCAGATCTATGATGTGCTGAACGAATTTTCAAGACGATATCAAGGACCGTTCGCCATATTGGAATTCGGTACCGCCAACGGCTATTCCACCGCCAAGATGCTGTATGCGACCCGTTATCTTAAACTGGAGGACCAGGTGACGGTGCATGCCTTCGATTCCTTTGAGGGGCTCCGTGAATCGACTGACAAGGAGGATATAGGCCTGATATCCAATGATTGGGAGAAGGGACAGTTTCACGGCAATTATCAGACGATGCTCGGCTATATCGAAAAAAAGGGATATACAAACTATCAGATACATAAGGGATATTTTGAAGATACGCTGACAGAGGAGGTCGTCGAAATATTCAGGACACAGAAACCGGTCCTCATCTGGGTTGACTGCGATTACTACAGTTCGACAACGACACTGTTCGAGCGGTTGCTTCCGGTCCTGTCGACCGGAACCGTCTTCTATTTTGACGATTTCGATGCTAACTTCGGTTCCCGCTTTACCGGCGAAGCCCGCCTGGTCCATGAAGTCAATCAGGGGAAATTCGGAGAGAATATCGAGTTGTTGCCGGACAGGGAACTGACAATGGATTCCCGCAGCGTCTACCGATTTATCCGATATGAAGAGGACGCGCCGCAATTTAAGCGATTACATGTGGAGGACTGGGAGGGCAAACCACGCCCCATTGGAAACGGTTCGCCGATGCCGTGATTATTCAACATGAGATCTTTCCAACGAAGGATATTGACCCGCAGGAAGCTCGCGGTCTCGATTGCCGCGTTGCTGCTGTATGCATTTGCCGGTTTCGTCATTGCGCCGGTTCTTATTCGCTGGTATGTGCCAAATTATGTCCGGCAATCCCTGCATTGTCGGGCCCGTCTCGATAAGGTCCGCATCAATCCATTCTTCTTGACCATGGAAATCGACGGGTTCAGTCTAACCCGGACCGATGGGAGGCCGCTGGTCGCATTTCATCGGCTTATGCTCGATCTGGAGACGAGCTCTCTCTTCCATTCGGCCATTGTGCTGAGGGAGCTGGATATCGATCGGCCTGATATCCATATGGATATTGAACCCGGCGGTGTGATCAATCTGCAGAGGCTGGCCTCCATGTCAGCACGGCCGTCCAGATCGGCAACAACCGATGGCAGACCTTTGCCGATACTCATCCAACATACGGTAATTCGCCAAGGCCGGATTACCGTGGTTGACGGAAGGCACAGCAGACCGGCATCGTTCACATTCGGCAACCTCGACCTGCATCTTCAGGATCTGTCGACCATCAAGGGCCACAGCGGGACGTACGCTCTTTCCGCAACCACCGATGAAGGAGGGACCATCCGGGGGAGAGGGACAGTCCTTCTTGCGCCGTTCCGCTCCGATGGCGAACTCACGTTCAAGGCAATCCGGGTGGCCGGTCTGTGGAAATTATTCAGGGATAAGATCAACCTGGCACAGCCTGCCGGCCTCATCGATCTCGATACAAAATATCATCTGGATATCGGGAGATCCCCGGTGCAGATGACGCTTGGTCAGCTCAGGCTTGTGGCGTCGGGCCTGTCGCTGAAGCTGCCTGATGCGGACAAGGCCTCTCTGGAGGTGGGGAGGGTGGATATCGAGGCTAACCATTGCGATCTGGGCACCCATACGATCATGGTTTCCCGGGTCTCATTGAATAAAGGACATCTTGAGGCTTATAGAGACGATAAAGGAAGGCTCGACTGGTTGCAGCTATTCCATACCGAAGCCGCAGGGACCACACATGCTGCAGGTCCTGCCGCCGCCTGGAAGTATCTGATCGCAGCCGTTGATGTCGATGGGTTCGGAGCAAGGTTTTCGGACCTGACCACACATTCGGACAAACCCGTTGTCAGCCTGAGCCACATTCATGCCCGGCTCACAGGCATTGACGGTAAAACGCCTGTCGTCTTTTCCCTTGGTTTTCAGATGGGGCAGGGGGGGAAGTGACCGTGAGCGGCACGGTGGATCCCGTGCTTCCCTCGGTGAAGGCCGAGATTGGGCTCTTTGACGTGGGGCTGACGTCTCTGCAGCCATATATCGAGCCGTATATCACCCTGAAACTGGAGTCGGCATCGGTTTCCGCCCGGGGAAACCTGTCCTACGGGATACCCGGAACAGACGCAAAGGTGATGTATCAGGGGGATTTCAGCTTGAATAATCTTCGTTTTGCCGACCCTCAATCCCAAAAGCCTTATCTGAGCTGGGATGCCATGAAAATTCCCCGGATCAAACTCTCTCTTCAACCCCAAAGGCTTGAAATCCCAGAGATAGTGATGATAAAGCCCGTCGGAGAGTTGATCATAGGAGAAGACAGGACTTTGAATTTTACCAAGGTGATAAGGCATCCCGACGGCGGCACAAATTCTTTGCCGCCGTCCGCACAGGAGGATACACCCGGCAAGGACGCCCTTGTCTATCATATTTCCAAGTTCAAGGTGGAAAAGGGCGATCTGGCCTTTGCCGATCTGAGCCTGCAACCAAAATTCATGACCCGAATCCACGACATCCAAGGGGAAATTACGGCCCTGTCGTCGGCGAAAAACGCACGAGCCAAGATTAGTCTGGACGGAGACGTTGATAAATACGGGATTGCCAAGATCAGTGGAGTCATCCGCCAAAGAGATTTCCGGCGTTCTTCCCACATAGAAATGGTTTTTCGCAATCTGGAAATGAAGGACCTCTCTCCCTATTCCGGGAAATTTGCCGGCCGGCTGATCACATCCGGAAAGGTCTTCGCAAATCTCAACTATACGATCCATGATTATAAGATGTTGGGAGAAAACAAAATTATCATAAAAGACTTGGTATTGGGAAGGCATATTGATGAACCCGGCGCCGCTGATCTTCCCCTTGACCTGGCAGTTGCTCTCCTTGAAGATTCGCACGGCCGCATCAATATCGGCCTACCGATAACCGGTGACCTGAACGACCCCCAGTTCAGTTTCGGACCGCTGATCGGCAGGCTTTTTACGAATCTGATCACCAAAGTGGTGACAGCCCCGTTCAGAGCGCTCGGAGAAATGTTTGGTGGAGATTACGCAGACTTCGATGTCGTGAGGTTTACTCCGGGGAGCTTCGATCTGCTGCCACCGGCAAGAGAGAAGCTTGTACAACTTGTCGATGCCTTGAAAAACAGGCCGCAGCTTAAACTTGTCATTCAGGGTCGATACAGTCCGGAAACAGACGGTCCAAAACTCAAGGACATGAACATACGCAGACTTGTGGCCACGAGACTCGGAGAAAAGATCGCTCCGAACGAAATCCCCGAGGTTCCCGATTTCACTGACGCAGGAACGCAGGAGCTATTGCAGGAACTGTATGCGGAACGCATCGTGAAACCCTCCCTGGCAGACCTGGCAAAGGGTCTTGAGACAGGGGCAATACCACCTCTTGTCCCCATACACCACCCAAAAAAAGTGGAAAAACAAGAGGTTTCTGAAAAGACACCGGGCCGCCAGAGCCACTTTTCGCTTTTTCCACAAGCTAAAAGTTCCAGACAGGCTGTCCATTGGGCGAGAGAGCTGTATGCCCGGCTTGTGGAGAATGTGGAGATACAGGATCAGGTCTTCCTGCAGCTTGCCCGGAATCGAGCACAGTCCATTGTCGCAGGCCTTGCGGACCAGATTCCGAAAGGTCGTATCAGCATAAAAGACCCGGAACCGCAATCCGGAAAGAGGCATCCGTCAGCCAGGTTATCGTTGGAGGCTTTCCAGGGGACTTCATCGATGTGACACCTCCGGAGGCTGCCGTATTTAGCGAGCCTGGCGGGAATTTATCTCGAGGCGGAATTCAACTAAGTTATATGATTCAATTTTATTCAATTTATGGAACGAAGATATGCTAAAAGACGGCCAAAGGGGAGTTATACTGCAGCGGGATAAAAAGACCTATGCAATCGCCCCACATATTCCCTGCGGCCTGGTGACCCCGGAAATACTGGAACGGATAGCCGCCGTTGCCAGAAAATACTCTCCTCTACGCCTGAAGATTACCAGTGCCGCCCGAATTGCCCTTATCGGAATCAAGGAAGAGGAAGTCGAGGGTGTCTGGAAGGATCTGGGTCTCGATCAGGGACATGCCGTTGGGCTTTGTGTCCGCAGCATTAAGGTGTGCCCGGGAATAACCTGCTGCCGGCTTGCCAGGCAGGACAGCCTGCAAATGGGAATGACGCTGGATAAAAGATACCACGGTATGGCTATGCCGAGCAAAATGAAGATGGCGGTAAGCGGTTGCAAGATACAATGCGGCGAAAACTGCATCAAAGACCTGTCCCTTTATGGCACCGAGGCCGGATGGACCCTTTTGGTCGGCGGTATGGGTGGAATAGCCCCGAGGTTTGCCGACATTCTCGTTACAGGCCTGTCATCCGAGGATGCCGAGGCCATGGTCGAGAAAGTGATGGCCTATTATCGAGAGCATTCAAGACGCGCCCGCCTCGGATTTTTCATAGACGAGATAGGCATCGAGGCCTTCAGGAAGGAGGTCGTCGGCAACTGATTAAAAATCCTGAGGCGATCCATATCGAAGGACTGCCTTGTACCATATGGGATACCGTCGTTCGGGCCGAATCCGGCTCATGATATGAGACAGGCTGAAGCTGTGCTGGAGTCTTCTCTTCCTGCCGGGTTGCTAAATCCATGGCGGATGCTGGTCGGGATGATTATTACCTCATGTAAAGGCATCAGGAAAAGAGGAGGGCAGACCCGATGAACCCACGGCCATCCCGATCAGCAGAGCCAGTGGCAGCTACTCCAACCGGCATCCATTGCTTCATGGATATGGTGGCCAAAAATGCCGAACGGTATGCAGCGGCTCATACTTCCCCGATGCCAGATCTCCTTGAGGAGATTGAACAGTTTACCTTATTAAATTCGCCGTATCCCAGCATGCTTACCGGAAGAGTTGAAGGCCGCTTTCTGCAGCTGGCCGTGCAGCTGTCCGCTGCCCGAAATATCGTCGAGATCGGGACCTTTACCGGTTACTCCGCCCTTGCCATGGCTATGGTGCTGCCACCTGATGGGAAAATAGTAACCATCGATCATGATCCAGAGCATGCAAAGATCGCCCAGGAATTTTTCAGTCGGAGTTCCGTCGGTGCAAAGATCACCCTGCGTATCGGTGAAGCCCTGGAGGTTTTGAGGACACTGCCGGCGGCGAGTACCGACCTCGTTTTCATCGATGCCGACAAACACAACTACGACAAATATTACAGAGAAGCGATGAGAATTCTACGCAACGGAGGCATGATCCTTGCCGATAACGCCCTTTGGTACGGCAAGATCTTTGAGCCGGAAGACGACGACAGCCGGGCCATGGCCGACTTCAACGAAATGGTCAACGCAGATGGTCGGACCGAAAAACTGTTTCTTACCATCCGCGATGGAATCTACCTCATCAGAAAACATACGGATGGTGCAACGCCAGCAAAAGGTCGTTGAGCCCATACATTTCTTTATCAGTCCAATCCCTTATGTGTCTTTTTTATCATGCCGACAAGGGATCCACGGCCGATTGAAAGCTTCGAACCTCTAAATGATGAATGAGACCTTAGTATAACGACGGGTCGCCCGAGCGGCATTTACTTATTACAGGAGAGACCATGCTTCACATCGGTTGTCATCTTTCCATCGCCAGGGGCTTCAACCACATGGGGCATGACGCGCTCGATATCGGCGCCGACACAATCCAGTTCTTTACCCGCAACCCGCGCGGCAGCAAGGCTAAGAACATCGACAGCAAGGATATCGCAGCCTTTCTCGAACTCGTTTTTGAACACCGGATCACAATGCTTCTGGCACATGCACCCTATACCCTGAACCCTTGTTCGGCAGATAAGAGAACAAGGAAATTCGCGCTGGAGACAATGCGGGACGACCTTGCACGAATGGAACTCCTTCCGGGCAGTTTCTACAACTTCCACCCCGGTAGCCACGTCGGTCAAGGCGAGGCGGCCGGAAAGAGGGTTGAGACCGACGACCGATTGAAATGACGCCTTGCGGTAGGCGCCAAATAAAGACCTGAAAAGATTTTCCGCCTCACCACGGATCCCTTTCGTCAAAAAGGATTTGAACATACTTCTGTAGCGGACATAAGCAAAGCCGCCGATAGCGGTAAAGGCACCTTTATCACCCTGAAATGCTGCCCCCCATTTTCCCTTTCAAAGTTTTGGAATATGAATCCGGCTGATCATCAGCGAGCCGATACCGGCAAACATCAAGACCAGGGGGTGAAGCCGGAAGCCGGCCAGAGCGACCTCTCCCATCCACATATCCTGGCCGACTGCACCGCACCATGTGGCCAATGACAGGACAAAGACCAGAAGGATGGAGGTCGGTATAGGGGCCCCTTCGAAGTACTTCACCTTATCGGAACCCTGGGATAAGGTCTCGGCAGTGACGTTGTACCGGGCAAGGCGTGAGACACCGCAGGCAACAAAGTAAGCCAGGACGATACGGTCGTAGAGCCCCTGCATGCCGCAACCGTAACCGATGATTGCAGGGGCCACTCCGAAGGAGATCACATCGGCGAGTGAGTCGAGTTCTCGACCGAAAACCGAGGTCTTCTGCCGCCATCGGGCGATACGTCCGTCGAGGATGTCGAATACCAACGCGGCAAGCACGAGACTGCAGGCAAAGTAGACGTGACTGACGTCATGCCGTTGGAGGTAGGTTATGATGGAGAAGATTGCGCCTGTCCCACAGACAGCGTTGGCGAGAGTACACCAGTCTGCCAGATGGAACTCTCGAATCATCGAAAACCGCTTTTTCGGGGAGTTTGTCGTCATGAAATGTGTCTTTGGCAGTGTGAGGCAATGTGCGAGACGTCAGGGCCGGTTGCGTGATCCGGACATGTCCGATTCAAGGGCAGATCATATCTCAAGTCACGGTCCATCACTATCATTTTACACGTGTAGCTGTTGTCAGTATCACTTCAGTTTTCAACGCTGAAGGTTAGACTCGCTTTCCTCTTCCTTCCTGGCCAACTCGGCCAACCCCCTGGCCTGCTTGGCTGAATTCAAGGCTCTTCTGCCATTTTCAGTGTCTGTCGAAGCGATGCTCCCCCAAATTCTATCGGCCTCTTCGAATGAGCTTACAGCGAGATCCCATTGCTTATTCCTGGCATAAGAATTCCCTTCATTGAACTTGATTGTCGCCTGATTGTACACGTCGATAAACCTTTCCTTGGTCGTATACTCTTGGATGGATACAATATTTTGTCTACAAATACTTACGTTCTGTCTTGCAGAACCGGCTATTTTAGGACAACGGCAGTTTCGCATTTCAGCAACCGATTGGTAGGAAGTCTCGGCCTCTTCATAGAGTTGGATTGCTCTGTCGTACTCCTTATTGTTTGATGCGGCTTTTGCCGCCTCGAATAGCCGACCTGCCTGGTCTGCGGCGTCGTCGCATCTGTCTGCTAAGACATATAACGGCTGAAAACCTATAAAAAAACATAGTGCACCAAAAATACAAATAATCCTCTTGATCTTCATTGTGCTCTCCCTTGAGAAAAGACCTCCACCATGGTTCAATGCCAAGTATAAAAACACAAATTCTAGCAAATGGCAAGAGCGGAGTCACACGATAATTTCATGCAAATGTCAATAAATGGAGAACAGGAACAGGCGAAAAACCTTTTAGGCTCATCCGGTCTCAGCCTACTTTTGAAAGATGGGAATTACATTTCGGCGAAGTCCATCGCTTCCGGCCGCTACTCTCCGGCCTTATCGCCTGTACACCACGGCTGACAGACAGGCCGTCCTTGGCCTGCTGTCAGTTGCGGACGTCCTGTCCGCAACCCTCCGGGCCCCATGTGTTTTCCAGGCGGGCCTCCGCGATGCGTCCTCCAGCAATGGACTCCGCCTCCGGCGTTATATGAAGGAAAAAGTGACGCTTTTTTTTTACTCTACCGAGAATGTCCCCTATCATCCGATCGGGGATGCCTTTACTGGTATTTGTCCAAGGCCTTGAGAGACGAAATTCCCTATTGGAAGCAGGTCCCTCCATTCATGCTGGCCACAAGTCGTGCTCTGCCTGTCGCGGCATTTATCAATACCTGATATTGAATGGAGGATAACTTTTTGCTTTTTATATCGATGGCCACAAAGGATTTTCCGGATGTGGCAGCAGGCGTGGAGCAGGCCAGACCGTAGGCAGGCGGGGCCCCATTATCCGGTGGTTGAGGAATATTCAAAGGGATCCCCCTCCTATCGAATACTATTCCTGGAAAAGAGGCTCCATGTATTGTAATATCATGTGGTAATGCATACGTTTTGTCGTTTTGAAAAATATCAACAGACCTTGCCTTTATGGAAGATTTCCAGACTGTTTTTCTCGGCTCAGCAAAAATCAGATGCCGAAAACTCTGCGGGAATTGGTCAGCGCCCTGGTCATCAATAAAAGCGGTACAGGTCCTGGCAGCAGAGTTGATCGCCATTGCCACAACGGCATCTCTTTTAACCGCCTCGGCCTGAGCCTTCTTGACCAGGAGCAATACATCGGTAGCAGAAGCCCGTAGAAGGTATCGATTTCGCAGACTAATACACGCAGGAAGTACAACCATTATAATGACGGCGACAACGACAATCGATAGACTGAGGTCCAATCGGCCAAATCCTTTCTGTTGGTAGTGCATATGTGCTCCACTTTTTTCACGGAAATTCAACTTATTAAGCGTTGATTCGACCATAAGAGTCTCCGGGAGATTTTTCATATTGGTAAAGAATAAGCAAATCCGATCATATTTGCTATAGTATAAGAATCATATACACCAAGGGAAAGGATGCATGACCTGAGAAGCAGAGGAAATGCCATCATGTAAGACCCGGTACTATTTGATAAAATGAGATTTATTATGACAAAGAGGGAATAATTCAATCTCACCTTTCCGGGTTTTCCATCCTTTCCAAGACGAAATGGGAATCGGGATGAAAGAAAGAAATTGCCTTTTTTCAAAAAAAGCAGGAAGATAGTTGAAAATGATTATAAATGCACGCTAAAAAGTTAATCTGGAACAATCCAGGCACATTTTTTGAGTTGAATCCTCTTTCACTTGAAATATAGCCCCTTATAGAGATATCGACATGAGCAGCGAAAAAAGAAGGTTTAAGAGGTACGTTTTTCCAAACGATGACAGGATAATTGCTTTGTTGGCGCTCGATGATGAAGAGGGAACGATAGATGCCAGGATTTTGAATATCAGCCTGGGAGGGATCGGGCTTGCCGTTGAAAAGACAAAGACCGTCAGTCTGAAAAAAGAGGCTGTTCTTTTTCTAAAGGAGGTAACCGGGGAAAGCCGGCTTGCGGGACTTACCGGCCATTCGGTCAGGGTGAAGTGGATATTGGATTATGAACCGCTCAACAATCTCGCCATAGGCTGTGAATTTCTCCATCTTGACGAAGAGAGCCGCCTGGGGATTACTAATCTCCTGCTACCGGATTAACTCGAATAGAGAGGCAGCCTTTTGTATTTTTTTGGCAGCAGGCAATAGAAGAGACCTTACTCCCGGCAAAGGCCGGCGTAGTGGACCACATACATTCCGACAATGCCTCCGACAAATCCTCCTGCGACCACATCTCCCACGAAATGATAATCCATCAACACCAAGGCTCCACCAACGGCTAATGACGCCAGGACACAGATCCATCGCCATCTTGGGTATGCCAGCCAGTAGATGGAAGCGACAGCTACCGTCCGAGCGGTGTGACCGGAGGGAAAGCTCCCGTACGCCTTGCCTGCGTGAAAAGGGTGGAAGCCGTAGGCTCCTCCCCGGATCAACGATGGGTTATTATTGATCCAGGTTTCCGGCCAGTAACGGCCGAATGCGTATGCGATGCTTTGTTTGAACTGCTCTGCCAGGAGCAGGCTCAGGCAGGCTGCCACCGCGACCCGCTCCCATCGTTGGAAGGGTCCCCCCCAGACCCTCCTGACCATGAGTGCCGCGAGGACCACCGGCACCCATGCTTGAAGGATGGAGGGTGGATAGGTCAGCCATTTGAGAAAGAGGTGATCAGCAAACCTCCGGTCATGAACGTAAAAGGCGACATGGCGGTCCACGAACAGGTAACAAAAGAGCACCAGGGCAGTGCAGAGGAGCAGGGCGGCCAGCGAATCCCTTAAGAGTTTTCCGAAGTGTGAGCCGTTATTCACGACGATCTCCCTGTCGGCAGACTGGGCGTGAAAGGTCAAGGGCTGCGGCAACCAGGCTTCCGACTGCACCACCCGCCGATCGAAAAGGTGATATATCAACACCTACAGGCACTATCAGACCACTTTGTTGAACCTAACATCCGGCCGGAGATTGAATCAAAACCATTTCTTTCGTTTGAAATAGACCAGCAGGCCGGTGCCGATCGCCAGCATGACTCCCCAGATCATATAATAGCCGAACGGCCATTTCAACTCCGGCATGTTCTGAAAGTTCATGCCATATACCCCTGCGATGAATGTCAACGGGATGAAAATGGTGGCAATGATGGTGAGCACCTTCATGATCTCGTTCATGTGGTTGCTGACGCTGGACAAATAGGTGTCGTGCATCCCACCGAGGATGTCGCGGAAGGTCTCCACCATGTCGATAATCTGTACGGTGTGGTCGTACAGATCGCGCCAGTAGATCTTACTTTCCGGTCGTATCATACCCGACTCGTTCTTTTCCAATGCGCCGATTTCTTCGCGAAGGGGCCAGACCGCCTTGCGCAGGTTTAAGATATCTCTTTTGAGAAAATGGATCTCCTTGATGTCATCCGGTTTCGGCTCGATCAGAATCTGATCGTCACAGGACTCGATGCGGTCGCCGATCTGTTCGACAGCCAAGAAGTAATGGTCAACCACCGCATCCATGAGGGCGTAGGCAAGATAGTCGGATTTCATCGAACGAATACGACCTTTAGCCAATCGCAGACGATTACGGACCTCATCGAACACATCGCCAGCCGTCTCTTGAAAGCAAAATACGTAATTCTCACCAAGAATCAGGCTGATATGTTCAATAGTAACCTGTTTATCTTCATCGTAGCTCAGCATCTTCATCACGATAAACAGGTAATTCGTGAATTCCTCGACCTTGAGCCGCTGGGTCGTGTTGACGATGTCTTCCAGGGTCAGGGGGTGGAAATCGAAGCTCTGTCCGAGCGCTTCGATCAGTTCAACGTTATGGATCCCGTTGACGTTGATCCATGAGACCCCTTGGGATTTGACAATTTCCCGGCATTGCTCAACCGAGATACCCTGACGTTCAATGAACGTGCTCCCGTCATAATGGGTGGCATCAATACGAATCCGGTCAACCTTCTGTTCTCCGATGAAGGCGACGGAACCTGGCGACATACCTGTCTTGGCGCTCTGCCGGCGGGAGATATTTTGTTTTTTCTTCTTTGCTTGTGCCATCGTTCTTCCTCTTTCAATATCTTCATGGGTTGCAATCGGTGCCCTAAAAATCCCTGGATAAAACCGTTCAATCAGCTGAACTTACCGTAAAATGCCCGTCGCATCTCTCACCATGTCCTGAAACCTGACAGACAGAACCACAGGGGATCTCTTGCCACATCTCTAGACTCAAACCCAAACAGCTGTTCTTGGCAAGGAGTATATGAAAAAAAGATCAAACGTTCGTTTTTTATTGACAGACGTTGCCGGTTTCTGTACTGTACCTCACATCACCTCAGGTCCGTCTTGCCTTGCGGCAATTGAAAAAGACCGAAAAGCAGATGCAAAAAATACAAGGAAAACATCAGTGATCCTTCGGCGCTTGAAAAACCGCCGAAGGAGGAGGCGCACCTTGAAAGGTGTTCCGTACGCACCGCTAACCATCAACAAAATAGGGAAAAGACCATGGGGAAGCCGGTTCTAAGGACAAAACTGTGTGACATGCTGGGAATCGAATATCCAATCTTGAGCGCAGGTATGGGTCCCACATTGGTGGGAGAGAAAACCGGGGCGCCGGTGGAGCTCGTGGTGGCCGTGTCGGAAGCCGGTGGACTCGGGGTTCTCGGCGGCAGCGGATTTACCGTCGAGGAACTGCGTGCCGCTATCCGTCAGATCAAGACCCGGACGGACAAGCCGTTCGGGGTGGACCTGCTGTTGCCGAAGAAGATCGATTTCGGCGGCGGCATGGGCAATACCCAGATCGAGCAATTACCGCTCAGTCAATTGTTGCGGATGCTGCCTAAGCCACATCTGGATTGGGTGAACAAGATCAAAAACGAGATGGAATTGCCGGATGTAGAGGTCATGGTCCAAATGAATTCAACCACCATGCGTCCCCTGGAGTCGGTGCAGGTCTGCATTGAAGAAAAGGTGCCCCTCTTCTGCGCCGGCCTGGGAAATCCTGGATTCATGGTGGACGAGGCCCATGCCAACGGTATGAAGGTCCTGGGGATTACCGGCAATTCAAAAAACGCCAGACGCATGGCCGAGTCCGGTATTGATCTGCTGGTGGCCCAAGGCCATGAAGGTGGCGGGCATACCGGCCGCATCGGCACCATGGCCCTTTTGCCGGCGGCCATCGATGCGGCTGCACCGGTGCCTGTCCTGGCGGCCGGCGGCATTGGAGATGGCCGCGGAGTCGCGGCGTCACTGGCAATGGGCTGTATCGGTGTCTGGGTCGGTACGCGGTTCCTGGCCACCGATGAGGGCGGTGCTTTGCCGGTCAATAAACAGCGGATCCTTTCGTCTACCGATGAGGATACCCGGGTCAGCACCGCCTATACCGGCAAGACCTTGCGCGCGAGTTACAACAGGTTCCACGACCTGTGGGCCGAATCAGGGCTTGATCCGCTGCCGTTTCCGACACAGGTGATGATTTCATCGGCCCTTCTAGCCAGTTTTATCGAGGCTGAAAGAGATGAGTATGTGGGTGGACTGGCAGGGCAGGTGTCGGGCATCATAAAGGAAATCAAACCGGCACGGCAGGTCCTTGAAGATATGGTGGCAGAGGCGGTGGATATTCTGACGCGCAGACTGCCGGTTGAAGTGAAGGCTGCCCAATAGGACGGTCGCTCCATGGTATTGCCGTGCCTTTATCGTCCGTCGATCACTCGACTGTTGGCGTTTTTCTTGTAAGGGCCAAGCGTGATTTGCGACCTCGGACACCTCCGTGGAAGAAACCTGCCATCAGGATTCCTGCATGGTTTCCAGGATGCCAAAGTCGATCAATGTCCTGAGCAACGGGGAATCGAGGCGTGCTCCCAGGTCATGTTCAACCATCGACAGGGCATCGTTGGTCGGACGACCGTCGAAATAGGACAAGGCCATAAATACCGGTACCGGCAGATCCAGCGGATCCAGCCGACTGTAGGACCACACTCTGACAGCGTCAGAGGTGGCAGCTTCGACTTCGAACTGGCCTATCTTCAGGCACGTTGGAATATCGGTTTCCTGAAGCTTGACATAGGCCCGTTTGACCAATCGTGAAGACATCCGGATTTCGGGACCGCAGATCTCTTCCACTTCCTTGAAGTCGAGGTCGGAGACCAAACGGGCACATTCGGTGTAGAACGCGGTTTCTCGTTGCCACCATCGGCCCCAGGCTTTTCTGGCTGACTCGGCATCAAATCGGCCATCAAGCTCATTCGATTGGAGATTTTCACCTGTCGTTCCCCGCTCCCTCCTTGATGCGAGAAGAGCCAGAGCATCGCCGCCGATGTTCAGCTGGAGCACACACCATAGAGACAGTTCTTTAATTACAGCATAGAGGAAGATCTGCAGGGCCTTCCAGAAGGATTGGCCGAATTTTCCACGGAGGTGTTTACAGAACCAGGTGACGCAGGTGGGGTCCCGGTAAGGCCAGATGGAGCATATACCCATGGCGGTGTCGAGGTGCGGACACCGAAGGGTGCGATTATGGCCGAAGGCATTTTGGCTGTGCCGGAAGAGCAGATTGTAGGCAGCCGGGGGATGGATGGCCAGCGGACCGACACCAAGGCCTTTACTGAGGCGGGCAGCAAGAGTTGCCCTTCCGGTAGTCATGGACGGGGATGGATCACCTAGAATGGCTCCTATCATGAAATTGGATAGGGTGGGGGTATATGTGCAACATTTGCTGCCCTTATCGAAAAAATACTGCACGGTGTCGATAGACTCTCCCGGTCGGGCGCACATAACGCAGTCACTGCAGGTGGCCTCTATTTCAACCGGCAGAGGACCTTGGATAATTGCTTCGATCCATCGGGCATACAGAGCGGGCAGGGTTCCTGCCGCATCTGCAACCTGCGGTCGGAATGTTTTCGGTGTAGGAGTGGTTGCTTTCACCATTATTGTTCCTCATGGGTGCTCTTTATTGTAGTACGTCCTTTACACTCGAATGCCAAGTTTTTCTTCCAACCGACCTGAAATTCAGAATGCCCTGCAAAATTATTTTTCCTGGGCTGCAGCATACTGTCGGAGCCCGGATCGGAGAAAAAAAGAGCAGGGTGGTCCTTGAAAATCCTTTTGGCATTATCCATGGCAGTTGATTAATATCGCCAAATGCAATAGTATGTCGCAGCATATCCCTGAGACCAGAAACGCTATAATGAGCATGATATTATGACGGTATCGCCACAAATTTACGACGAAAGCAAGATCAAGACCCTGAGTTCGCTCGAGCATATAAGAAAGCGGCCGGGAATGTATATCGGCCGGCTTGGCGACGGCTCGAACCAGGACGACGGCATCTATATCCTTTTGAAGGAAGTCGTCGATAACGGCGTCGATGAATTCATCATGGGGGCCGGAAAACGCATCACCATCGCCATTGATGAAACCGGCCTGGTCCAGGTCCGCGATTTCGGCCGGGGGATCCCGCTGGGCAAGATCGTCGACTGCGTCTCGACAATCAACACCGGGGCAAAATACAACACCGATGTCTTCCAGTTCTCGGTCGGTTTGAACGGTGTCGGCACCAAGGCGGTCAATGCGATGTCCGCATTCTTCCGGGTGACGGCCTATAGGGAAGGGCGATTTGCCGCGGCGGAGTTCAGCCGCGGGGAGCTTTTAAGGCAGGACAGCGGCGAGACCAAGGAAAAGGACGGTACCCTGGTTGAATTCAGACCGGACAGGGAGATGTTTCCGGAGTATTCCTTCGACCCGCAGTTTATTGAAAAACGCCTCTGGCGTTATGCCTATCTCAATGCTGGGCTCAGGCTCTACCTGGACAAGGCTTGTTATTATTCAGTAAATGGACTCCTTGACCTGCTGGACAAGGAGCTGGATGGGGAAAACATCTATAACCCGATATACTATCGCGACCCGACTCTCGAGTTCGCCTTCTCTCATACCGATGCCTATGGCGACACCTATTACTCCTTTGTCAACGGCACCTATACCAGCGAAGGCGGCACCCATCTCTCGGCCTTTCGCGAGGGGATACTTAAGGGGATCAACGAATATTCGAACAAGAAATTCGTCAGCAAGGATGTGCGTGACGGGGTCGTCGGCACCCTGGCGATCAAGATCAAAGACCCGGTTTTCGAGTCCCAGACCAAGAACCGGCTGGGAAATACCGAGATCCGGTCCTGGATCGTCGGCAAGGTGAAGGATGCGGTCTCCAGCGCCCTCTATAAGGACACCCAGGCAGCGGAGATCCTGCTCGACAAGATCGCCCGCAACGAGGCGGTGCGCAAGGAGTTGCAGACTGTGCGCAAGGAGGCCCGGGCCAAAGCGAAAAAGGTTGCCCTGAAGATCCCGCAACTCAAGGACTGCAAGTACCATCCGTCGCGTGAAAACCCGTCCAAGAAGGGCCGGGAAAACATGATCTTCATCACCGAAGGCCAGTCGGCGGCCGGCTCGATCGTCTCATCGAGGGATCCGATGACCCAGGCGGTCTTTTCGCTGAAGGGCAAGCCGATGAATGTGCTGGGGCAGAAGATGGTGTTGCTCTATAAGAACGAGGAGATGTATTCATTGATGCAGGCTCTCGACGTCGAGGACTCGATCTCCAACCTGCGCTATGACATGATCATTCTGGCAACGGATGCCGATGTCGATGGGCTCCATATCAGGAACCTTCTCCTGACATTTTTCCTTCATTATTTCGAACCTTTGGTAAAGCTCGGTCATATCTATATATTGGAGACCCCATCTTTTCGGGTGCGCAACAAGCAGGAGACCCAATACTGCTACTCGGAAAAGGAAAAGCAGGCGGCGACCAAACGGCTGCAGGGGAGGGGAAAGGGCGTAAACAGCGTCGAGATCACCCGCTTCAAGGGGCTCGGCGAGATCTCCCCCCGGGAATTCAAGCAGTTCATCAGTGGAGAGCTCAGGCTGCGCAGCGTGACTATAGACTCGGTCAGCCAGGTCGCCAAGGTACTGTCCTTCTATATGGGCAAAAACACCCCGGAGCGCAAAAAATACATCATGGAGAACCTGGTATAAGGGTGTTCTCAAATTCCTGGTCCCGGCTGCTTAACCTGAAAAAAATACATGGAATCAACCTTCGGTAAACTTCATCAACTGTTCGACCAGAACTTCCTTGAATACACCTCCTATGTGATCAAGGAACGGGCCATCCCGGACATCAACGACGGCTTCAAGCCTGTCCAGCGCCGTCTCCTGCAGACGCTGCACAACATGGATGACGGGCGGTTTCACAAGGTGGCCAATGTCGTCGGTGAGACCATGAAGCTGCATCCCCATGGCGACGCCTCGATCTTTGCCGCCCTGGTCAACCTGGCCAACAAGGGTTTTCTGATCGATCGTCAGGGAAACTTCGGCAATATCCTGACGGGCGATCAGGCCTCGGCGGCACGCTATATCGAATGCCGGCTTTCGCCGCTGGCAAGAGAGGTCCTGTTCAACAAGGACCTGACCGAGTACGAGGAGTCCTACGACGGCCGGATGATGGAGCCGGTCAGCCTGCCGGCCAAAATCCCGGTTCTGCTGCTCCAGGGAGCGGACGGGATCGCCGTCGGCATGGCCACCAAGATCCTGCCGCACAACTTCTGCGAATTGCTGGCGGCCCAGAAAAAGATCTTGCGAGACGAGGAGTTTGATATCTACCCTGATTTCCAGCAGAAGGGATTGGTCGATGTCTCGCAGTACGATCACGGCAACGGCAAGATACGATGCCGGGCACGGATCGAAGAGGTCAACGAAAAGACCATCGTCATCCGGGAGATCCCCTACACGACCACCACCGAATCCCTGTGCGACTCGATCGAGAGGGCTGCCAAGGCGGGAAAGATCAAGATCAGCTCCATCGACGATTATACCGCCGAAGAGGTCGAAATCGAGATCAAACTGACCCGGGGCATCTATGCCAAGGATACCATCAAGGCCCTCTATGCCTTTACCGACTGCGAAGTCCCGATCAGCCCGAACCTGACGATCATCCGCGACAAGACCCCGGAGGTCGCAACCGTCGAGGACGTCATCAGGTACAATACCGAAAAGCTGGTGGCGGATCTGACCCGCGAGTTGGATATCGATCTTGCCCGGCAGCTCGAAAAGCTGCACGCCAGGCGTCTCGAGCAGATCTTCATCGAGGAGCGGCTGTACAAAAATATCGAGGAGGAGACCAGCCTCAAGGCCGTCTTCTCCCGGATCCAAACATCTCTGGAACCCTTTGCCGACCGGTTGGTCAGGGCCGTGAGCAAGGAGGACATCGAGCACCTGCTGGAGATCAGGATCAAGCGCATCTCCCGCTACGATATCAACAGACAGCAAAAAGAGATCCGGGAGATCGAAAAGGATATTGAGACGATACGAAAGCATCTGAAGGATACGGTGGGCTATACCATCGCCTATGTCGACAGCCTGCTCGAGCGCTATGGCCATCTCTATCCCCGGCAGACCGAGATCACCGAATTCACCGAGGTCAGTGCCCGCAAGATTGCCATTGCCAATCTTGTCATCGGCTATAATCGGAACTCCGGTTTCCTGGGATCGACCATCAAGATCGAGGATGAGAAGAACGACCTGTCGGTCGCCTGTTCCGAATACGACAAGCTGCTGCTGATCTTTGCCGGCGGCCTGTATAAGATCATCCCGGTAGCCGAAAAACTCTTTGTCGGTGGCGATCTCGTCTGGCTCGGCAAGGTGGATAGGCGCCTGGTCTTCAACCTGATCTACCGGGACGGGAAAGAGGGCCATGTCTATGCCAAACGCTTCAACACCCCCAAGTTCATCCTGGAAAAAGAGTACCGGCTCTTCGATGAACATCCGAGGTCGAAGATCCTGCTGCTTCTTGTCGGTGAGGACAAGTATGCCCGGATCAGCCTGATGCCCTCGAACAGGGCCAAGACCAATGTGCTGGAGATCAGCTTCAACGAGTATCTGATCAAAGGGCCCATGGCCATAGGCAGGCGTGTTTCAAACCGGGTGGTGCGCCGGGTCGTCGAATCGACCGGCAAGACCCTGATCCAGGAGAGGTCGAATCCTGTGCTTCCCGGCCTGGCCCCCCCGGTGGCGGAGACAACCGGGGAGACGGACCCCGGCGGCGACCAAAACGGAAGCTGAAATCGGCAGAGGGGCAAAGGCAGATTACACAAGGGGTCCAAGAGTTCATCACCGAAAATCATCCTGCATCGCCGCGCCCTTGCCCCTGAGGCCGGATCTGTTGCTCGGCGGCGACGGCAAGCCGCACAAAGTCTTCGAGTACCAGCTTTTCCGCCCTGATGCCGGGGTTGATACCTGCCGCCTCGATTACCCTGCCGGCCAGCTCCTTTCCTTCCATTCCGCAGCCCATATCCGGACCTGGGCGAAAGGGTTCCGCACAGCCAAGGGTATTGACAAGGGTCTTGCGCCGCTGACCAAAGGCCGCCCTAACAATGGACTTGAATAGTCTATAGTTGTAAGCGGGCAGGTCGCGCAGCCGTTTGCTCCCGCTAGTAAAGTCGATGCGGACGACCACCGAATCGACCTTCGGCCGGGGATGGAATTCTCCGGGCTTCAGGGTCATCAGGGGCGTTACGGTTGCGCAGGACTGCAACAGGACGGTGGGAACTCCGTACTCCTTCGTTCCCGGCTCGGCCATAAGCCTTTCGGCCACCTCTTTCTGCAGCATAACGGTTGCCCAGGCCATGTGAGACCGGTTGTCAATCAGTTTAAAGACAAACGGATTGGAGATCGAGTAGGGGAGATTGGCCAGTATCTTCAGAGGCCCGTTGCACCGCTCGGCAAGCTCCTTGAAATCCGTCTTCAGGACATCGGCATGAATCAGGGTGATGTTATCCGGAAGGTCGTTTTCCACCAGGTGATAGCGGACGATCCCGCTGTCGATCTCCAGGCCGAAGACATGACCTGCGGCCTCGGCCAGAGGCCGGGAAAGCGCCCCCAGACCGACCCCCACCTCGACGATGCAATCCAGTCTGCAGACACCGCCCGCCGCAACGATGGCCTCGGCGGTCCGCCGGTGGACGAGAAAATTCTGGCCGAAGCGCTTCTTGGGTGAGAGACTGTGCTCGGCAAGAGACTGCTTCGTCTTCTGGTAGGCGGCCATTGCGGGGATGTTAATTCAAAATATGCTTTTCCTGCCGCTTCTTCCGTATCTTGACGAAGAGCGAATAGGAGAAATAGTAGCTGGCAATGGAAAAAGGTATGGCCAGGATGACGCCGCCGGCGATCATCACGATCATGGCCTCGCCTCCCAGGTTGACCAGGGCGGCGAGGGACGGCTTAAGTCCCGGGTGGGAGAGAAGCAGATTCAGGACATCTCGTATTTTCCCCCAGTTGAGCGTATAGGGGGTGACGGCGTTGCCGATGACGACGGACAGGTAATAAATGGGCACATAGGTGAACGGATTGCAGACAAGCCAACTGCCGGTATATGCGGCGACAAATGACGTTCTGGTGGCAATCGTCACTGCAATGATAGCAACCGTGTGCAGCGGGATTGTCGGCGTGAGACCGATAAAGACCCCGATGGCGGCCCCGGCCGCGAGAGATTTAGGGTCGCCTTTCAGCCTGATGAATTTGAGATAGTAATATTTGCTTAAACGGGTGAGTTTCATTGTGTCTGGTCATAATCCAAGTGATGAGCGTGAATAGACATCCGCATTATAGTCTATTGCGCCGGTTTTTGGGAATTGAAAAGAGCCTGCCAGAGCAATCATCGCCCCGTTGTCGGTGCAGAACGACGGCCTGGGGACAAAGAGTCTTACTCCCATCTGATCGCAGCGGCTTTTCATTGCCTCACGTAGGCGTCCATTGGCGGAAACTCCGCCTCCCATAACCACCGTGTCAAGCGAAGCCGTTTTGACGGCCAGCAGTGTTTTCTCCACCAGCACCTCGACCACTGCTTCCTGAAAAGATGCACAGACATCGGCTATCTGGAGTATATTGTTTTTGTCGTTTTGGCCGCGGACATAGGTTGAGACCGCGGTTTTCAGACCGCTGAAGCTGAAATCCAGGGGATTCTCCTCCAGCCAGGCCCGGGGAAAGGAAACGGCCTGACGGTTGCCCGAGCAGGCCTCTTTGGCGACTGCCGGTCCACCCGGATAGCCAAGGCCGATGAGTTTGGCCACCTTGTCGAAGGCCTCGCCGGCTGCATCGTCCCTGGTTCGACCGAGCAGGGTGAAGTCGATAGCCGAACGACAGAGAAAAAGGGAAGTGGTGCCGCCGGAGACGATCAGCGCGACAAAGGGAAAATCCGGCTTGTCGTTCTCCAGGAAAACGGAGAGAAGATGGCCGGCCATATGATCGACGCCTACCAGGGGAATCCTGCCGATAAAAGAGACGGCCTTGGCATAGCAAAAACCGACCAGCAGTGAACCCAGCAGTCCCGGCCCCCTGGTTACAGCGATCAGGTCGATATCGCCAATCGCGACGCCGGCCTGGTTCAGAGCCGCCTGAACGACCGGATGGATGGATTCGAGATGCCTCCTTGAGGCAAGTTCCGGCACGACGCCGCCGTACCGGGCATGCAGCATATCCTGACCGTTGACCACGTTTGCCAGCAGGATCTCCTGGTCTTGAAGAACGGCCGCCGCGGTGTCGTCGCAGGAACTTTCAATTCCTAATGTGAGCATAGGTGTTGCATTGTCATGGTGTTGAGATGTAAAGTGGCAGGAGTCATATGGAGACAATTGCCATCACAGGAGGTAGGCAATATAGTTGTCTATGAACGGAATGTCAATGAGCATTGCCTCTACAGTTTTTATGATCGCTTTGTAATTGTTGACTTTTTTAATCCGTTTGTTTTGATTACCAAAATGCCTTGGAATTGCAAAAAAATATGCCTATGCAACAGCTGGTAGATCAATTTTCACGTACGATCTCGTATCTGCGTCTTTCCATAACCGACCGCTGCAATCTGCACTGTATGTATTGTCTGCCGGATACCGAGGAAGAGCAGGGCTCCCATCTGAAACGGACAGACGTCCTTGAGCACCGTCAATTGCTCACCTATGAAGAACTCCACCGTTTCGTCACCGTTGCGGTATCCATGGGTATGACCAAGGTACGTCTGACCGGCGGGGAACCGTTGGTGCGACGCGGTGTTCTCGAATTTATCCAAAGCCTTGGCTATATCGACGGCCTGGAACAGGTCCGTCTGACGACCAACGGGGTCCTCCTGCAGGAAAAGGCCTCGCATCTGTTTCAGGCGGGCATCAGGAATCTCAATATCTCGCTGGACACCTTGCAGCGTAAGAAATTTGCCCGGATTACCGGCAGGGACCTTTTTCACAGGGTGTGGCAGGGAATAGAGACGGCAAGGGATCTGGGCTTTCGGGTCAAACTGAATGTGGTAGCCATGCGAGGTGTCAATGACGACGAGTTTCTCGATTTTGCCAGGCTCTCGCTGACGGAACCTCTCCAGGTCCGTTTCATCGAGTTCATGCCGGTGGGTGCACGCAGCAGCTGGGATAAAAAATATTTCTTTGCCGCAGGCGACATCCAGTCTATGATCTCGCAAACCCATGACCTGCAACCCGAGCAGGGTCGAAAAAAAGAAGGACCGGCAAGGGTCTTTCGAATCACCGACCGGCTGGGACATTACGGAAAGATCGGTTTCATCAGTCCGATCAGTCATCATTTCTGCGACAGCTGCAACCGGTTGCGGCTGACCTCGGAGGGGCGGCTGCGCGCCTGCCTCCTCAGCGATCAGGAAACCGATATTCGGGAACTGCTGCGAGGCGGTTGTTCCGACGACCGCCTCCGGGCCGCCATCCGGTCAACCATCCTTCAGAAACACAAGGGACATACCCTCCAGGACGACCTGTCCGGAATGCTCAACGCCCCCTGCCATGCCCGGATGTCACGAATTGGAGGATGATTCGTCTCCGGAAGGGTAGGAACCGAGCCATTCGTAGTATGAGCACAGTCCGCGCAGACGCTCGCACCCCCGTCTGATCTTCTCATTTTCGATATGTCCCATCATATCGATGAAGAAAAGATATTTCCATTGCTTTCCCTTGATCGGCCGGGATTCGATCTTTGCCAGGTTGATCTTCTCCTCCGAGAGGATGGTCAGCGCCTCGTTAAGTGAGCCCGGCCTGTCCATTAGCCCCAGGAGCAGGGAAGTACGGTCGGAGCCGCTTGCGTTCGGGGATTTTCTTCCGATGACCAGAAAACGGGTGGTATTGCCGCGATAATCTTCAATCCCTTTGACCACCACCTGCAGTTCGTAGGTCTTGATCGCCAGCGATGAGGCAATGGCGCCGATATTCGGGTTGTTCGCCGCCATCTGGGCAGCGGCCCCGGTGGAAAAAACCGGCAGGGTCGGAATACTGGGCAGGTGCTTCCTGAGCCACTCACGGCATTGCGCCAGTGGCTGTGCGTGTGATGCCACAGTTTGGATATCCTCGATATCGCCGGACCTGCAGACAAGATTGTGACTGATCTCCAACCGGACCTCGCCGCATATCTGCACCTTGCATTTCATAAAGCAATCCAGCGTGGAGAAGACCGAACCCTCGATGGAGTTCTCGACCGGGACGATCCCATAGGCAACCCTGCCCTTTTCGACATCCGAAAAGATATCTTCGATGGATTCCATCGCCTTGTAATCGGCGGAATGACCGAAATATTTAACACCTGCAAGATGAGAAAAAGTCGCCTCCGGACCGAGATAGGCGACCTCCGCCTTTTTCTGGGAAAGCCGGCAGCTGGTGATGATCTCATGAAAGATGGAACGCAGTGCCTCCTCCGGAAAGACTCCGTCATTGAGCAGAATCAACCGTTCAAAGATCTGCCGTTCCCGAAATGGGTCCCATTTCGCCCTCTTTCCCTCATCCTTCAACCTGCCGATCTCCATTGCATGGCCGAGGCGTTCCTTCAGCAATGAAACGAGCTGATCATCAATACGATCTATGGAGTCACGCACGGCGATAATCGCCTGCTTTTTATCAGTTGTCATACCCTGCCTTGTTGTTATTTCCTGCATTTTCAGAGGAAATGGTATTAAAATTGAGATGTCATCCGACATTTCCTTCGCCCGGACTGAAATGTAGGAGATAGAAAAAACTCTGTCAAGTTGTAAAAGGGGCGCATAAGGGTTGGAAAATTTTAATCGCTGGAGTAATCTGTTGGATTACTGGCGGATACGGCAGCGTATCGAATCCCATTCAACCCCGCGTACCCTATGTGGACAAGAGATAATGATCAAGACATACGAACAGATAAATGCAAAGATCAGGGCCGGTGAAGCCGTTGTGGTCACCGCTGAAGAAATGGTGGAAATCGTCCAGACCAAGGGGGCCGAGCAGGCGGCGCTGGAGGTTGACGTGGTTACGACCGGAACCTTTGCTCCGATGTGCTCTTCCGGGGCATTTATTAATTTCGGCCAGATGACGCCTACCATCAAGGCGTCGAAGGTATGGATAAACAAGGTCCCCGCCTATGCGGGACTTGCGGCCGTTGATTGTTTTATCGGTGCGACGGAGCCCGCCGAGGACGATCCGCTGAATAAGATCTATCCAGGGGAATTCCGATACGGTGGAGGCCATGTCATCGAGGACCTGTTGAGGGGCAAAAGAGTCTTCCTGGAGGCAAAGGCCTATGGGACCGACTGTTATGCGGCAAGAAAGATGAAGAAAGAAGTTACCCTTGCCGATCTTCCCACCGCTCTTCTCTGCAACCCACGAAACGGATATCAGAACTATAACTGTGCGGTGAACCTCTCCGATAAGAGCGTCTACACCTATATGGGCATGCTCAAGCCCAAGTGCCAGAACGCCAATTATTGCAGCGCCGGTGAACTCAGTCCCCTCCTCAACGACCCCCATTACCGGACCGTTGGTATCGGCACACGGATCTTTCTCGGAGGAGGAGTGGGGTATGTGACATGGCACGGCACCCAGCATAACCCCAATGTTCCCAGAACAAGGGGTGGTGCACCAAAAAAACCTGCCGGGACCCTGATGGTCCAGGGGGATTTGAAACAGATGTCCGCCAAATGGTTGCGAGCCCTGTCGATCCTCGGCTATGGGAATTCACTGGCGGTGGGACTGGGCATACCGATTCCAATACTTGACAGTCAAATGGCGGCCTTTACCGGGGTCTCGGACAGCGAGTTGTTCACCCAGGTCGTCGACTACGGCTATGATTATACCAACGGTATCTCCAGGACCTATGGAGAGGTAAGCTATGCCCAGTTAAAGTCCGGAATGATTGAAGTAAATGGCAAACAGGTACCAACGGCACCGCTTTCGAGTGTCGTCAAGGCACGCGAAATCGCCGAGACCTTGAAGCAATGGATACAACAGGGGAAGTTTCTATTGAATCCTCCGGCCCAGACTCTGCCCGATGCCGACCCCGAGAGATGATGGCGGTCCGGACAGAGGATAAGGCCAGAAGACTGCACGAGATCCTGAAGGGATTCGACCGGGTGGCTGTGGCCTTTTCGGGGGGCGTCGATTCGACTTTTTTGCTGCATGCGGCCTGCGATGCCCTGGGAGACGGCAGGGTCACCGCCCTGTTGGCAGTCTCTTGTCTTATGCCGCGGTCTGCACTGCAGAATGCCCTTCGACTTTTCAAAAGGCATTTTCAAGGCAGGGCCGCGCTGCAAAGGTTCGAGTTCGATCCTTTGCGCTGGCAAGACTTTGCTGCCAATCCGCCGGACCGTTGCTATCTCTGTAAAAAGAGAATCTACGAGATGTTCTTTGACGAAATGAGCAAGCTCGGGATCTCGACCCTTCTTGACGGGACGAACGAGGACGACCTGGGGAAGGGCCGTCCCGGTCTTCGGGCTCTGGGGGAATTGGGAGTGGCGACCCCCTTGGCCGAGTCCGGTCTGATCAAGGCCGAGATACGACAACTTGCCAAAGAGGCAGGCCTTGAAAATCATGACCTGCCATCCAACTCCTGTCTTGCCACACGGATGGAGGAAAAAATCCCTTTGGCAAAGGAGATGCTCGAACTGATCGATTCAGCCGAAAGGGTCCTAATGGAAAACGGATTTTCCGGCTCCAGGGTCCGCCCCTTCGGGCAACGAACCGTCATTGAGGTGGCGACCGGTGATATCGAGAAGATAGCCAGCCAGAATAGAAGAGTAGAAATATTGTATAAATTCCATTGTTTAGGTTTCGATGGCGTGGTGCTCGACCTTGTTGGTAGAACGGAGTCCCGTTAAAAAAATGCAAAAGAACCGGAATGAACGTCATAAATTCTTGATTTGGACTCGTGATTGAATTAATGTACAGCATTCCGACTGTAAAATTGCCCGATTACATAGGATTGTAACCAGGCCGCAATAAATTGAAAAAAGAGAAAGAGTCCATTTTTTCTTTTGACAATTCATTGTAGTTTGGTTAAAGCAACAGACACTAGGAGAGAGGGAACAGTGCACGTAGGCCTTGCCTGTTACTATTGTTACCAAGGAAAGAAAGAGTAGGGAGGAATTCATGAATAAGAAGGAACTGGTGGAAAGTATTGCTAAGGCAGCCGAAATCAGCAAAGCTGATGCCGAGAAGGCGTTGAACGGGACCTTGGCTGCAATTGCTGAGTCTCTAAAAAAAGGTGATAAGGTAACACTCATCGGTTTTGGGACATTCTCCGTGTCGAAACGTGACGCACGGCAGGGAAGAAACCCGCAAACAGGCGCTGCCATAAAGATTCCTGCAAAGAAGGTCGTTCGGTTCAAGGCAGGAAGCAAACTTTCCGAGAAGATTAAATAGTTCCTCTGCGTTCATGAATTTCCAGACGAAGCCTGCGGTCATACGGTCTTTTTTGAGAAGAGTTGAATAGTTGTCGGGACGTGGCTCAGTCTGGTAGAGCACAGCGTTCGGGACGCTGGGGTCGGAGGTTCAAATCCTCTCGTCCCGACCAGTTTAAACGGCAAAGAAGCTAGACATGATAGTGTAGGTTGTCTCGAGATAGAGTTATGAGTCCAAAAAGGTCGTTCCCCAAAAGGGAGTGACCTTTTTTTATTTATGAAAAAATTACGCTCAGGATATACCACAGGGGCCTGTTCCGCGGCCGCCGCGAAGGCTGCGATGCTTCTCTTCCTTTGGAGTGAAGAGTGCAACAACGTTGAGATCCCCTTTCCTGACGGCAGCAGGGTGCGTTTTGTGCTTGCAGGGTTGAATTTGGCCTTTCTGCCGGAAAAAACGGCCAGGGCCTCAGTTGTCAAGGATGCCGGGGATGATCCGGATGTGACCAATGGGGCAATTATCGAGGTCACTGTGTCCGCCAATCCCGATCCCGAGCCGACGGAGCAGATCACCCTCGTCGGAGGCAAGGGCATAGGAGTAGTTACCAAACCGGGGCTGGCGGTTCCGGTCGGAGAACCAGCCATCAACCCTGTCCCCCGACAGATGATCAATGCCGCTGTTGCCGAGGCAATTTCGGCACATGATGGCGACCATAATGGAAAATTTCTCATCAGCATCTCCATGCCGGATGGAGAACGGCTGGCGCAAAAGACCCTGAACAAACGTCTGGGGATCATCGGCGGTCTCTCGATTCTCGGGACGACCGGTATTGTCCGCCCTGTGTCGGCAGAGGCCTGGACGGCTACGATCAGCGCCTCGATGAAGGTCGCCTCGTCGGTCGGTATAGACGAAATCGTCCTGTCGACCGGAAGGACATCCGAGCAGGCCTTTCAACAGGCATTCGGATTTCCAGAAGAGGCCCTGGCGATGATGGGCGACTATCTGAGATTTTCACTTGAAGAGGCCGGCCGGTACACATTTGTTCGGATTCACCTTGCCGGAATGTGGGCGAAAATAGTCAAGGCGGCCATGGGCATTCCCCAAACCCATGTCCGCAACGGATCCCTGGAGGTGGACAGGACGATTGCATTCATTCAAGGACTCAAGGGTGGGGAAACCGCAGTCGCAGGACTTACCGGAGCAAATACGGCACGGGAGATATACAGCCGGTTGATCGCCTCCGGAAACACCGGCATTATCCATCAGGTTTGTCGCATGGCTCAACAGTACGCCCAGAACATATCTCGAATTCCGGTGACCGTCCATCTTGTGGATATCTCCGGAAAGATTATCATCTCCACCCAGGGGACATGAAAAACGATCACATCTATCTGATCGGCATCGACAGGAATGGCCTGACACCGGAAAAAAAAGGGATTATTGTCTCTTGCACCGATATCTTCTGCGCCGGCAGGTTCCTGGATCTCCTGCGTCCGGCCCTGTCAATGTATCCGCAAATCCGGGTATTTTCACTTTCCCCTCTGGCGGAATCTCTCACACGGATGGAGGGATTGCCGGTATCGTCGAAGATCGGGATCCTGGCCGGAGGCGATCCACTCTTCTTCGGAATCGGCAGGACCTTGTGTCGACGGTTTGGAAAAGAGGCAGTAGTAATACATCCAGCTGTCTCGTCGATGCAATCGGCCTTTGCCCGTTTTAAAATACCGTGGGACGATGCCTGCTTCTTAAGCGTACATGGACGGGATATAAAGGATGTTCTGCCACAGATCCAATGCCGGAAAAAGGTATGCATACTAACCGATAAAAGAAATTCTCCGGCCGCAGTCGCTTCCTGCCTGCTGGAGTCGGCAGGTGACGGCAACGATACCTGCTGCAAGGTGTATGTCGCCGAAAACCTTGACCAGGCGGATGAACGGTTGACAGGGGCGACATTATCGGCAATAGCTGAAAAGAAATTCAGTGATCTGAGTGTGATGATCATCGTCTGGGACCGGAATGGCCGGCAGGATCCGAGGCCTCATTTCGGTCTCCTGGAGGACGAGATCATCCACAGCAGGGGGTTGATCACCAAGAACGAGGTCAGGGCGGCAACCCTCCACGCCCTGGGACTTCCCTCAACGGGGGTATTCTGGGACATAGGGGCGGGCTCCGGCTCGATAAGTATCGAAGCCGCCGCGATTGCACCGCTGCTGCGGATCTTTTCCATTGAATCCCAGGCCGAGCAGATCGATAATATCCGGAAAAACAGACTGCGTTTTGCGGCAACTTCCATAACGGCGCTTCATGGTCATGCTCCTGAAATTCTAGCTACCCTGCCCGAGCCGGATCGTGTGTTTGTCGGCGGCAGTGGCGGGAGTCTGCAGGATATACTGGAATATAGTGCCGCAAGACTCCGACCTGAAGGAAGGATCGTGGTCAACGGCGTACTGGAACAGACCTGTCTCCGGGCCCCGGAGATCCTCCATCGATTGGGATTGGAGGTGGCCATCTCCAAGCTGAGCATCAAACGTTCGAGGTATCCGGAGTTGCAGACTGTCGAGTTGAATCCCATTTCGATTATACAGGGAGTAAGAGGCAGGGGAGAGAAAGGAGAGAGGGTATGAATACAATCCATTTTGTCGGTGCAGGCCCGGGTGACGTTGAACTGATAACCCTTAAAGGACGGAGACTCCTTGACGAGGCCGATTGCATAGTCTATGCGGGAAGCCTGGTGAATGTCGAACTGCTTGCCGGCTGCAAGGGCGTACGGCATGATTCTGCTTCAATGCATCTGGAAGAGATCCTTGAAGTTATGTCCGCCGCCTGGAAGAGGGGCCTAAGGGTGGTTCGTCTGCATACCGGGGATCCCGCCTTTTTTGGGGCGATCAAGGAACAGATGGAAGGGCTTGATCAACAGGGCATTCCGTATACAGTCGTGCCGGGCGTGAGCTCAGCCTCCGGGGTCGCCGCCGCGCTTCTGGCCGAATTGACGCTTCCCGAGATAGCTCAAACGGTGATCATCACCAGACAGGGTGGAAAGACGCCGGTCCCGGAACTGGAAAGGCTACGGCTGCTTGCAAGCCACCGGACAACGATGATGATCTTTCTGTCGGTCGGCATGATCGATACGGTGGTTGAAGAGCTGCTGGCGGGTGGCTATCTTCCTGACACCCCGGTTGCCGTGGTGCAGAAGGCAACGTGGGAGGATCAGAAGATCATTCGGGCGGATCTTGAAAATATCGCAGCCCGCGTGAAGGAGGCGGACATCCGGAAGACTGCTTTGATCTGCGTCGGTCGGGTTTTTGCAGACACACGGCTTACGGCGGTGTCAAAGCTCTATGACAAAACCTTCACCCACGGAGCACGGGATAAGGGACATGACTAAGGGACTGCTTGCGGTATATACCGGCAACGGCAAGGGAAAAACCACGGCCGCCCTGGGTCTGGCCTTCCGGGCGCTCGGCCATGGAAAACGGGTCTGTGTTATCCAGTTTATCAAAGGAAAATGGCAGACCGGCGAGGTGAAACTTTCGAGGTTATTTTCTGAATTACTCGATTTTCATACAATGGGTGCTGGTTTTACCTGGGACTCTGCCGACCCGGAAAAAGACCGACGATTGGCACGGGAGGCCTGGGCATTTGCCGTTGAGGCCATTAACGGGGAAACATACGACCTGATTGTTCTTGATGAACTGACATACATTATACAGTATAGTATGATTGCAGAAGATGAAATTCTCCGTGTTCTCGCAACAAAACCCGCATCCCTGCATCTGGTCGTAACCGGGAGATATGCCTCCAGGGCCCTGGTCGATGCCGCGGATCTTGTTACCGAGATGCGGGCGGTCAAACACCCCTATGCAGTAGGGGTTACGGCCCAGAAAGGCTTTGAATATTAACGCAGGTGAACTGTGAGATTGTTATGAAATCCTTTCAGGAACTCCTCGAGGAATCCACCAAGATCCATGGCCATCTCTGTGCCGGGCAGGTCATCGGCGTACGCATGTCCCAGATCGGCCTGGAAGCGATCGGTATTGATGATCCGAAAGGAAAAGACAGAAAGAATCTCTATGTCCTGGTTGAAATCGATCGATGCGCGACGGATGCGATCCAGTCTGTTACCGGGTGCAGCCTGGGAAAGCGGTCGCTCAGGTGGATGGACTACGGGATCATGGCGGCAACTTTCGTCAACCTTGAGACGGGAAGGGCGGTCAGGATCACAGCGCTTGAGGAGGCAAGGGAGCATTCGAAGGATTATTTCCCGAAAATCGAGGGAAAATATCAGCAACAACTTGAGGCCTATCGGATCATGCCGCAACATGAGCTTTTCAAGATTGAGAATGTCCAGGTGGATCTTTCTCCCGAAGACATGCCGGGACGGCCTTTGAGGCGTGTTCGATGCGAAAAATGCGGCGATTGGATACAGGATTGCCGTGAGGTCCGGACCGCAACAGGAGTCCTCTGCCGGGGTTGCCTTAATGGCAAGTATTACACCATGATTGATTGCAGATGAACGTATGTTGAACGATAGAGAAACACTATGATTACCCTTCTGGATTACGGCGCCGGCAATGTCCGAAGTGTTCGCAATGCCATCGTCAAGCTGGGCTTTGAGGTTGCAGATGTTAAGGCCCCTGAGGATATTCTGCAGGCCGAGACATTGATCTTTCCGGGGGTCGGCAATTTTGGCGTGGTCATGGAACGTCTGCGCCTGGCTAGCTATGTCGATCCCCTGATCCGTCGGATCAGGGAAAACAGGCCTCTCTTGGGCATCTGTGTCGCGTTGCAGGCCCTGTTCGAGGGAAGCGAAGAGGCGCCGGGCATTCCCGGTCTGGCGGTTATTCCCGGGCAGATCAAACGATTCAGCGACGCCCGGCTTTCCGTTCCCCAGATCGGTTGGAACGGGATCAGGATACACAAGAATTGCGATCTCTTTTTCGGCTATAATCAAGAAAAACTCTATTTTGTCCATTCCTATTATGCAACCATCAGCGACGAAAACAGAGACTGGATCCTTACCACTACTGATTACGACAATGAATATATCTCCGGAGTCGGCAACGGAAACGTCACCGCCTTTCAATTCCATCCGGAAAAAAGCGGCAAGGCGGGACTCAATATCCTCAAGAACTTCCTGATAAAGAACCCTGGGCGGCAGCAGGTATCGGTAAGAAACAACGAGCAGCGGGATGCCCAACCGACCCGGATATCGAAAAGGATCATCGCCTGCCTCGATGTACGCACCAATGATGCCGGGGACCTGGTGGTGACCAAAGGCGATCAATACGATGTCAGAGAGAAAGGGGCGGTCAGGAATCTGGGAATGCCCGTGGAGCTTGCCGGCAGGTATTATGAAGAGGGCGCGGACGAGATCACGTTCCTGAATATCACCGGCTTTCGGGACTTCCCGATGCAGGACCAGCCCATGCTGGAGATACTGAAACGAACCTCCGAAAATGTCTTCGTCCCCCTTACCATCGGCGGAGGTATTCGCGAATTTACCGATGCTCACGGCACCTACTACTCGGCCCTTGATGTCGCCTCCGCCTACTTTCGTTCAGGAGCGGACAAGATCTCCATCGGCAGCGATGCGGTGTATATTGCGGAACGATACCGTCAGGATGGAAAGAAAACCGGGAAGAGCTCGATTGAACAGATATCCCTTGTCTATGGGGCTCAGGCAGTTGTCATCTCCGTCGACCCGAGAAGGGTCTATGTGAAAAGGCCGGAGGATACAAAAAGACATACCATGCAAACGCACTTTCCAGGCCCCGACGGCGAGGAATATTGCTGGTACCAGTGTACCGTCAAGGGCGGCAGGGAAGGGCGCGACCTTGATGTCGTTGAACTGGTCCAGGCCTGCGCCGAACTGGGCGCCGGGGAGATATTGTTGAATTGCATCGATAAGGACGGCACCAACAGCGGCTTCGACATTGAGCTGATACAGCAGGTCCAGGATGCCGTTTCCATCCCTGTCATCGCCTCAAGCGGCGCCGGGAGGTGTGAGCATTTTTCCGAGGTGTTCATCAAAACCGATGTCGAAGCGGCCCTGGCTGCCGGCATCTTTCACCGCAAGGAAGTTGCGATCTCTGAGGTCAAGGCGCAGTTGCGCAAAAGCGGGATAGAGACCCGCTGACACTGCCGGTTGACTCGCTCTGCCTTCCCGGAAAGCGGAGGGTCAGTCTTTTTTATGGAAAAAGACCAGGCTGCCGAGGAACTTTTCACCTTCCTCTTCGTAGGAAGGTGGATGGGCGCTGGCGACGGACTTTTCGAGGTAGGAGATATCGATTCCGACCTTGGGTGAATCCGGGTGCATACAGACCAACCCGATATTCCTGACCTTTACGTAATCGTTTTTCTTAAGATTTTTCAGGCCATGATCTTCATAATCCTGTTGATAACGGACACAATAGGGTGACGTGGAATCCGCCCAGGTGAAGATCGATGAGGCATTGGAAAAGTGATTTGTCTTAGGATGTATTTTTTTTATCTTTTTAACATATTTCATAAAGTCTTTTTGCCGGTCAAATGTCTTGTTCAAGACCAGTTCGGTTGCCTTTGTGGTCAACAGATACGTTTTATATTTTCCGAGCTTGAGGAAGAACAGACTTTCATTCCGGTGCGATTCGTACCAGTTGTCTCCCGGCGGAGGCACTATCGAAAAACCGAGTGTGCTGACCAGCGGTTTATGATCTCTTACGGCATAGTACCCATTGTCCGCTGCACACGATGCCAGCAGAATAAGACAGCCGGTAATGAAAATAAAGGTGGTTGTAATCTTGCGCATGAGTTGAGAGTAGAAATTTTTATCAGCCGATCTCGATTCTTATAGCATGAAATCGACATGAAGTAAAGACGAAGCCGGGGGGCAGCAAAATAATTTCTCCCCGATGAATGTAGAGGCCATGAAGAAAAAAAAGATATTGCTTGCCTCCCCGAGAGGATTCTGCGCCGGCGTCGTCCGGGCGATTGAAACGGTGAAACTGACATTGCAACAACACGGTCCACCCGTATATGTTCTGCATGAGATTGTTCATAACAGGCATGTCATTGAAGAGCTGGAGAAGATGGGGACCCTCTTTGTCGAGCATCTTTCGGATATCCCCGGTGGGGAGATCTGTATTTTCAGTGCCCATGGTGTTTCCGCAGACATTGAGAAAAAGGCCAAAAGCCTGGGGCTGCGGACCATAGATGCGACCTGCCCGCTGGTGAGCAGCGTTCATAACATGGTCGAAAAATATCATCGGCTGGATTACAGCGTCATCATCATCGGCCACCATCACCACCCCGAGGTTGAAGGAACGGCCGGACGGGTAGAGGGCAAAGTCCATATCCTGGCAACCGCCAACGAGGCACGACTGCTTTCCATCGAAAACCCGGAGCGGGTCGCATGTGTGACGCAAACCACCCTGTGCGAGGAAGACATCGCAGGGATCAGAGATATCCTGATTGAGCGATTTCCTACCATCAGAGGCTCGATGTCGAATATCTGCTACGCCACCCAGAACCGGCAGAATGCCGTTAAGGAGCTGGCGAAAATTGCCGAAATCCTGCTGGTGGTCGGCTCGAAAAACAGCTCTAATTCAAACCGCTTGCGCGAAGTAGGAATAAAGTCCGGAATCCGCGGTTACCTGATAGATGACAAGGACGATATCGACCCTGCCTGGCTTGAAAAGGTGGGAATAATCGGGCTTACCGCCGGCGCCTCCGCTCCGGAACGGCTCGTTACCGGGGTCATCGATTGGATACGGGAGCGCTGGGATGTCAGTGTTGTCGAGATGAAGGGCGAGGATAAAAAGGTGTATTTCAAGCCGGCCGAACTTAGTGACGGGCCGCAATAATCAGGACACGGCCATCAAAGATAGGGTGATCCGTCCCTGCAAGATGTCCAAAAAGAAACGGTTTACGACAAGGCCTTATGTATCCGTTGCATGGCCCGGCCGACATTTTCATGGGAGTTGAAGGCGGAAATACGGATATACCCCTTACCGCACCGGCCAAACCCGGCCCCCGGCGTACAGACAACCCCGGCCTCATTCAGCAGGATATCAAAAAAATCCCAGGAATCACGTTTACCGTCAATCCAGATATAGGGTGAATTTTCGCCGCCGGCACAGTCAAAGCCAAGTTCTTCCATTCCCCGACGAACAACCTTTGCATTCTCCATATAATAGAAGATCAATTCGTTGACCTGTCTTTTTCCTTCCTCGCTGTAGATGGCCTCTGCGGCACGTTGAACAGGGTAGGAAACCCCGTTGAATTTAGTGCAGTGCCTGCGGTTCCAAAGCGGATGGATGGCCTGCCTGTTACCGTTGCTGTCAAAGGCCACGCAATCCTTCGGGATGACGGTAAAGGCACAGCGTGTTCCGGTGAAACCGGCAGTCTTGGAATAGCTGCGAAATTCTATTGCGACCTCCCTGGCCCCATCGATTTCAAAAATGGATTTCGGCAGACCCGGATCATTGATAAAGGCCTCGTAGGCGGCATCGTAGAGGATTACGGCCTTATTGGTCTTGGCATAGTCGACCCACCTCTTCAACTCATCCTTCGAAATGGTTGAGCCGGTCGGATTATTCGGGAAACAAAGATAAATCAGATCGACATCCTGCGTCGGCAGGGAAGGAACGAAATTGTTCTCCTTGGTGGAATCAAGATAGATAAGCCCCTGGTATCTTCCATCCTTAAAACCGCCGGTACGGCCGGCCATGACATTGGTGTCCAGGTAGACCGGATAAACAGGATCGGGAATCGCAATGCGTATTTCCCTGGAAAAGAGCTCCTGGATATTGCCGGTATCGCATTTGGCCCCATCGCTGATAAAGATCTCATCTGCCGAGATATCGGCTCCCCTCGACCGATAGTCATTCTCGGCAATGGTCTCTCGCAGAAACCCATATCCCTGTTCCGGACCATATCCTCGAAAACTGCTCTCAATGGCCATCTCGTCGACTGCCCTGTGAAATGCCTCGATGCAGGCCTGGGGCAGGGCACGGGTCACATCGCCGATACCGAGTTTGATGATGGACCGGGATGGATTTTTTTCCTGGAAGGAGGTCACCCTCTTGGCGATGTCGGAAAAGAGATAGGAGGCCTGAAGTTTCAGATAATGTTCGTTAATCGTTATCATTGGATGCGTTCTCGAGGATGATCTGTGGTTATAGGATGGTTATCATGGTATGATGACCAGTCTGTGACAATGATATAGTATGAAAGCACATCTTGTGTCAACTGGCAATGACCAATTCGGCAGGCCTTGAATACCAGGAATCAGGATACGATGACTTACAAGAAACAACCCGGAACGATCTACAGGCAAGACTATACACAACCGGAATTTTTTATAGATGAGATCGATCTCACTTTCAGGCTGGACATCGAGAAGACGACGGTCACCGCCAGATCAGTCATACGAAGGAACAAGGATAGTAGCTCAAAATCATTGCA
The DNA here is from genome assembly GCA_046706325.1 of Desulfocapsaceae bacterium. Classification (GTDB taxonomy): domain Bacteria; phylum Desulfobacterota; class Desulfobulbia; order Desulfobulbales; family Desulfocapsaceae; genus CAWGGS01. The sequence goes on from JBJKPM010000082.1 coordinate 101,363, forward strand.
ATTAAATGGAGAAAACCTGACCCTGAAAAGCATAAGGCTCAACAGCCGGACCCTGTCGGCCGAAAGCCTCCGATTGAGCAGGGACCATGTAGAAATCGAGATGGTTCCCGACTCCTTTACCTTGGAGGTTGTAACCGAAATAATCCCCGATGAAAACACTGAATTAAGCGGATTGTATCGTTCAAACGGCAATTATTGCACCCAGTGTGAGGCCGAAGGATTCCGGAGGATCACCTATTTTATCGATCGTCCCGATATCCTGACCCGCTATACTACCAGGATCGAGGGACCAAAAGCAACCTGTCCGGTGCTGCTCGCCAACGGAAACCTGATAGATCGAGGCGATATGGAGAACGGGTTTCATTATGCGATCTGGCGGGATCCCTTTCCCAAACCCTGCTATCTTTTTGCCCTCGTTGCCGGAGATCTGGTCTTTATCGAGGATGTCTTCGTCACCCGGTCGAAACGGAGGGTGATCCTGAGGATCTACGTTGAAGAGAGAAACCGGGAAAAGTGCTTCCATGCCATGCGATCGCTGAAAAAGGCGATGAGATGGGACGAGGATGTCTATGGTCTTGAATATGATCTTGATCTTTTCATGATCGTGGCCGTTGATGATTTCAATATGGGGGCCATGGAAAACAAGGGCCTCAATATCTTCAACTCGAAGTATGTCCTGGAGACCCAGGAGACCGCCACCGATCAAGACTATATAGGGATCGAAGGGGTGGTGGCCCATGAGTATTTTCATAACTGGACCGGAAACCGGGTTACCTGCAGGGATTGGTTCCAACTCAGTCTGAAAGAGGGGTTGACCGTCTTTCGCGATCAGGAATTTTCTTCGGATATGAACTCCAGACCTGTCCAACGTATCGATGATGTCAATGTCCTCAGAAGTTTCCAATTCCGGGAGGATGCCAGCCCGATGGCCCACCCGGTCAGACCCGATTCCTATGTTGAGATCAACAATTTTTATACCGCGACGGTCTATAATAAGGGTGCAGAGGTGATCCGGATGATCCATACCCTGCTTGGACCTGAACGTTTCAGAGCCGGAATGGATCTCTACTTTCAATGTCACGACGGCCAGGCCGTGACCTGTGATGATTTTATCAAAGCGATGCAGGATGCCTCCGGGATCGATCTCGAACATTTCAAGCTCTGGTACAGCCAGGCTGGAACGCCGAAACTTGAGGTATCGGACAGGTGGAATAAGACATCGAAGAGGTATTATCTGACAGTGAGGCAATCCTGTTCCCCGACCCCCGGTCAAAAGGTGAAGAGACCGTTGCATATTCCCCTGATAATCGGCCTGCTTGACCCTAAAGGCGAGGACCAACTTGTTGATCCGGACTCCGTCCCTGTCGCTGCCGTCAAAGGCAAGCTGGTGGAACTGACGCAGAAGGAACAGACCTTTACCTTTGAGGGGATAAAGGAAAAACCGATCCTGTCTTTTCTGAGGAACTTTTCGGCTCCGGTAACAGTAAAACCCTTTCAGGGCAGGGAAGAGCTTGCCTTTTTAATGGCTCGTGATACCGACCTTTTCAACAGATGGAATGCTGCGAATCTTTTATCCTCATCCATTATCCTCGATCTTGCAGAAGATCTGAAACGGGAAAGGATGCTGCATCTTGATGACATCTTCGTCAAAGCCGTGCAGACCAACCTCAATGACCACCAAGCCGATAAGGCCTTGATTGCCTTGGCCCTAACCCTGCCCAGCGAGACATATCTTGCCCAAATGCAAGAGGTTATCGAACCTGATTATCTCCATCAGGCGAGATGTTTCGTGCGCCGTGAACTGGCAAAACGCCTACGTTTCGACTTCATAAGGGTCTATGAAACAAACACCGATAATGGACGCTATTCACTTGCCCCTGAAGCGATGGGGCGTAGAAGCCTGAAAAACATCTGTCTCTCCTATCTTCTCGGCGCGGATCCCGTCGATGGGGAAGACCTCGATCTCTGTTGCAAACAGTACTACTCCGGCGCAAATATGACGGATGTGATGGCCGCTCTGGCTGCGCTGGCGAACTCTCCCGGAACGAAGCGGGAAGAAGTCCTGGATCATTTTTTCCGGAGATGGAAAGATGACCCTCAGGTCATGGATAAGTGGTTGATTATCCAAGCAACATCATCTCTTGAAGACACGTTGGAGAAAGTAAAAGCCCTCCTGGGTCATCCGGTATTCTCGATAAGAAACCCAAACAAAATCCGCTCCCTCATCGGTGCTTTCTGTTCGGGAAACCATGTTCGCTTCCATGATGTGTCAGGTGGTGGATATCGTTTTTTAGCTGAACAGCTCATAACCATTGATCCGGCAAACCCTCAGATTGCAGCTCGTCTCGTTGCCCCGTTTATTAGCTGGAAAAAGTATGATGCTGCACGACAGAAATTGATGCGGGAGCAACTTGAGCGGCTGCTGTCGATTGACACCCTCTCAAATGATCTCTTGGAGATAGTGCAAAAAACCCTCTGACCAGATTATTTTTTATGGCAGAGGAGGCAGCGGTACTTTGGTGGATGCTTCTGGGGAAGAGGGACCTCTCCTTTTGGAGAATGGCATTTTTCACAGAATTTCTCCGCTGCCATTTCGCTTTTCATTGCCCTTAATTTTGCATGTTGGGCATCATCCGGCAGTTTTGGGGTGCTTGCTTTCGGAGCCAGCAGCAGCAGGACCACGATTATACCACAGAGCAAGACGAAAAGGATGTTGGCAGCAATCCTCCGTTTATCTTTCCCTTTATTCATAAGATACTCTAGAAGGAGAGCTTGCTTTTTTTACGGGTAAAGAGCTTGCTGCTCAAAAAACCGAGGAAAAAAACAGCAGCACCGGCAAGGAACCAGTGCAACATTCTATCCGTTTCAAGTGTTTTATTGATTTGCCGGATCTTGACCAGCTCGGTCTGCAATGATACAACCTCGGCTGCAGATCTATCGCGTTCCTTGGTAATTGCTATGATGTTTTTCGAATTGGCGCTGAGCGTATCCAATTGGTTTTGCAAGGAGATGACCTTTTGTTGCAAAACCTCGGTTTCCTTGTTGTCATCGATTGAGGGTTGTGGTGTATCACTCTTATTCTGGACCAACTTCAGGAGTCTCTTATTATCCTCCAGAAGATGGCTGTTATCGGACTTCAGGGAGTCAATAGTCTGCTCATAGGACTTTTTTTGCTCGTCGGTTGCCCCTGTTATTGTTTCAGGGGCAGTCCGCTCGTTGCCTTTCTGCAGTGTGGCTATCTGTTCCTTGAGCTTGGCAATCGTTTCGGCAGCCGGGACATCATTGCGAAGATACTGTATCGGTATCCAACCCTCGATATTGTCCTTGGTCTTGACCTTGGCAAAATGACCTTTTTCTTCAAGTATCTGAACCTGCTCACCTGTTTCAACGGTGGCGAGTGTTTTGAAATCCTTCGTATACGTATCTCGGAGATTGACAACGATAACGCCGGAGACATATTTTGTTTCAGCGTGTGCTGATATTGAAAATAAAACAAGAAAACCGAAAACAATACTTAACAAAAAGCAGGAAAACGAGGGGAGGCGGCATATTCTTTCCATAACAATCTCCGGGAATAATCAGGAGTTCATCGTATCCACATTTGCTGAAACGATCACTTCACATTGGTTATCCGTTTAAACTTATTAATTATTATATCATACTATTCGTCCCTTAAGGGAATGCTGTCCTGCATGATAAATATGAACCTCGACCAAATCGCCCGGCGGGATAAGGGAACTGCCGGTGTCGATATGGACCACATGATTGTATTCCGAACGTCCCTGTGATCTTTCTCCATCAACAGCTTCCATCATCACGATAAGCTTTTTACCGACAAATTCGCCGTTTTTCGCAAGACTGATCTCATCCTGTCTCTTCTGAAACAAGCCAAGTCTTTTCGATTTAACATCTTCTGCAATTTTTTCACTCAGTTCGCTTGCCTTCGTTCCCGGTCTGTCCGAGTATTTGAACGAAAAGGAACCGTCAAATCGGACGCGTTCAAGGAGTTTCATCGTCTGTTCGAAATCGTCTTCGGTTTCGCCGGGGAAACCGACAATGATATCGGTTGTTATCGCAATTTCAGCGCAATATCCACGGAGGGCATCTATTTTGTCCTGGTATTCGGCAACAGTGTACTTTCTATTCATCCGCTTTAATACGGCATCAGAACCGGCCTGGACCGGCAAGTGTATCTGATGACACAGGATGTCGATGTCACGAAAGCACCGCATCAACTCACCGGAAAGATCCTTGGGATGCGATGTTGTGAAGCGAATCCTTCGTAAACCGGAAATCCCGGCAATATCCTGGAGAAGTTCAGGAAAAGAGAAGTGGGAACCGTCAGGTTCGATACTGTCGGCCGTGCCGTAGGAGTTGACATTTTGCCCAAGGAGGGTGATCTCCCGGATTCCGCCATCAACTAAAACCTTAACTTCATCAATTATATCTTTTTTATTACGTGATATTTCTCTCCCCCGAGTATAAGGGACAACACAATAGGTGCAAAAATTATTGCATCCCTGCATAATGGTTACGAATTTTTTGAAGGGTCTTACCGCTACAGCTGGGGCAGACATTGCACCTTGTTGGGGCAAATTAGGAATAAATCGAGGAATTTCAAATGATTTTGCCATCGATGTGACGATCTGTTTTCCGGTGTCGCATGCATCAAGCAGTATGGGAATCGAATAAATATTTTGGGTTCCGATGATGCAATCCAGATGCGGCATACGGTCGAGTAGCTGTCTTCCTTCCTGCTGAGCGACGCAACCGACAACACATATCTTCAGGTCGGGGCGGTTTTTCTTTTCGCTTTTAAGCATTCCAAGCATACTCAAGGCTTTTTGCTCTGCCTTTGCCCGTATGGAACAGGTGTTGATAATGATCACATCGGCCGTCTCGATCCCAGGCGCCTCGATGTATCCTTGTTCATACAGAGACTGCGCCATGATCTCTGAATCCCTTTCGTTCATTTGACAGCCGAATGTTTTGATATAAAAGGACTTACTCTGCATAACAATATATTTCAGATTGAAATTCTCCTTTCGTCGTTTTTGTTGGCAGAGCAGGAAGAACAGATGGTCGCCGCAAGCGATGAAAGCAGTTGCAACAGATCCTTGTGCATCCCCCGGGGATAGCGAAGCACCACTTTATCATCCTGCAATTTGGTCAAAACAGCAAGCCCGTCATATCCTTCAAGGATGAATTTCAGAAAATGGTAGCGGTCAACTGCTATCCGAAGAACGATTGTCTGTAGTCTTTCCTCTTGCATGTGTTTATGAACGAAAAGGGGATTAGACCGAGAGGCTGGAGTCGATTGCCGTCATGACAGCTTTATTGCTCTCCAGCAGGGGAAAGACAACTTCGGCGAGATATTCATCCGTCTGAGTTGCAGCCCTGCCGGTAAACTGCGAATAATTACCGATTAATTCTTTAAGTTCCGCAATGGTGAAGGGGATGCGATCATCTTCTGCAAGCCGTATCAACAGATCGTTCTGCTGTCCGTTTTCTTTTACCATCTTTCCGGAAATCAGTGCATGTTCTTTTATGACCTCGTGCATTTCCTGCCGGCTTTTTCCTCTTTTTACCGACTCCATCAAAATTTTTTCGGTGGCCATAAAAGGAAGTTCAGAAAGAAGATGTCTTTCAATTTGTTTTGTGTATACAACCATATTAGAAGATATGTTAATGTAAAGTTTAAGTATTGCATCGGTCAATAAAAAGGCCTGAGGTATATCCATTCTGCGAATTGCCGAATCATCAAGCGTTCTTTCAAACCACTGATTACTGTACGTCTGAGCAAAGTTCTGCGGCAGTCCCATCAGCTTTCTGGCAAGTCCAGTCATTCGTTCGCTTCTCATCGGGTTTCGCTTGTAGGCCATGGCCGAAGAGCCGGTTTGGTTTTTTTCAAAAGGCTCTTCCTGGATTTTAAGGTTCGAGAGAAGACGGAGATCCACAGCGAATTTATGGGCTGAGGCACCGATCCCTGCAAGCATTTCGGCAAGTTTCATATCTTGTTTTCTTGTGTAGGTTTGGCCGGTTACAGCGAAGGCCTCGGTAAATCCTAGTTTTGTACTTACAAGCTGATCGAGTTGACGTACCTTGGTATTGTCTCCTTTAAAAAGTTCGAGGAATGTCGCTTGGGTTCCTACCGTTCCTTTAGCTCCCCTGGCCTTAATCTGGGAAAGAAAGAAGTCAATATATCCAAGATCAATAATAAGATCCTGGATATACAGTGTATTTCGTTTTCCAACGGTGGTCGGCTGGGCCGGTTGATAGTGGGTAAAGCCAAGAGTTGGTATATCCTTGTATTTACGGCAAAATTCAGCAAGATTCTTAATGACGTGCAGCAGGGCGGATCGAACCAGGGCCAGGGCGTCCTTCTGAATGATCAGGTCGGTATTGCAAACGACAAACTGAGATGTTGCCCCAAGGTGGATAATTCCTTCAGCCTTGGGGCATTTTTTGCCGAACTCATAGACATGGGCCATTACGTCGTGCCTGATTTCCTTTTCTTTTGCCGCCGCCAGGTCATAGTCAATGTCCGTTTGCCTGGCTCTCATCTCATCGAGCATGTCTTCAGTGATGATGTCAGTTAGTCCAAGTTCAAATTGGGCCTCGGCGAGGGCGATCCAACACCTGCGCCAGGTAGTAAATTTGTTTTTCTCAGAAAAGAGTTCCTGCATCTTACGACTTGTATAACGGCTAACCAGCGGTTCCTGATAGATATCATTTGACATTATCTACACCATCATGTGAAGTATATTTGTTATCGATTTGTTTATGCGAATATATTGTATGTATTCATCTTGTGAAAGAAACAGTAAAGCAATGCGATTCGATGAGCAACGAGGCCCTGTTTCTTTACCATTTTCAATGGAAAAGAGAAAGGTCTGTTGATGAGAATACGATCTCAGCCTCAAGTCGTTGCTGCTTGAATAGTTACGTCATAAACTAAATGTCGCATAATGTATATTATGTTTAGTTTTTATTAATATAATGATATCGAAATGTTGAAAAGAAGCTGCTGGGCCAGATCGGGCCCTTTACTCGTTACACGCCACCTTCTCATCTACACATCTACAGGATGTCCAGTAATCGCAGTTCCCAGGAAAGCGCCTTTTTATATCGATTAAGGATTGGGGAGTAAATCACCGTGTGATTTCTCTGTTGCTGCAGGATTTTGTTTTTATGACCAAGATTAAAGCCCAGGCCCTTTCGATTGGCATACTTCCCTCGAAAGAAGAGCTTCAGGTGATCTCCATTCCTTCCAATTGTTTGATAATCATAGATATATGCATTTGTATCCGAAAAGATCGGTCGGGTATTGCCGATTCCGAAAGGTTCCATTCTGTTTAACTGCTCCGGAAGCCCGCCTTCGAAGATTTTTTCAACAGGAAATTCAGCATCTATCGGCAGACCGTGTTGTTTAGGTGTATCATTTGCAAATTGTTCAAGTATTTCAGAAAAATACTGTTTAAATTTACCGAGGTTTTCCTCCCGCAGCGACAGCCCTGCCGCCATCGTATGTCCCCCGTATTTTATCAAGTACCTGTCACATTTCCGTAATACGCCCATCAGATCCACACCGGGGACGGATCTTCCCGAGCCTTTCAGGACACCTCTGCCGTTTCCGGAGACATCGGGTGCAAAAAGAAGAACGGGATATTGATAGATATTGGCCAATTGTGATGCGACGATGCCAATCACCCCGAGATGATATTCTCCTGATAATATAATGCAATTATCTCTATATATTAGAATATTACGATTTATACTTAATGTAGATTCGAGGATATTATCGCAGATCTTCTTCCGTTCGACATTGATCTCGCTCAACCTTTTGGCAAATTGGATTGCCCTGGTCTCTTCTCTACATAACAAGAGATTCATCGCGGCATCCACCCTTCCCAACCTTCCGGCCGCGTTTATCTTCGGTGCGACCTGAAAGGAAATATCATCGGATGTCAGTGTTCCAGACGTGATATCACTGGATTGCAGCAGGGCGGAAAGGCCGATATGTGCTGTCTCAGAGAGGACTTCGAACCCTGCCTTAACTAAAATTCTATTGGTTCCAGTTAACGGAACCATATCTGCTATCGTACCGATAGCAACGAAATCTAGAAAATTCTTTAAGTTTGGGTAATGGGCTCCATTTTGGAAATATCCTGCTGATTTCAAATGAGACCGGATACCTGTCGCCAAATAAAATGCAATCCCGACGCCGGCTAGGTTTGGATCTGAAAAAGAGCAACCGTTTTGTTTGACATTTACAATGGCATCGGCCTTGACTAAATCTTCCGGGGGCTCGTGATGATCGGTGACCACTACCTTGAACCCCAGTCTTTTTGCCAGGAGAATCTCTCGGTGATTTGAAATCCCGCAATCAACCGTTATCAGAAGCGGGAATTCTTCCGTAATTTCCGAACGAATCCTCTCTATGGCCTGAGTATTCAGCCCATAGCCTTCGGAAAACCGATCTGGAATATTCCATCTGACCTCTACGCCAATTGATTCAAAAAAATAGATGAGCAGACATGTGGCGGTAATGCCGTCGACGTCATAATCGCCCCAGATAACGATTTCTGAATGATTCTTGATCGCATCGGCCACCAGAGATACCGCTTCCTGCATCCCTTTCATGGTAAAGGGATCCGGCAGATCGACGAGATTCGGATTGAGAAATTTGTTGATGTCCTGATCACTTGAGATATTGCGCAGGGCCAGGAGATGGATAATCAAAGGATCAACCTTGAACGTATGGGCCTGTCTCTGTTGTTCTTTCGTCGGGGAAAAGTGCGGCACCCTTTGACGGCTGTATATTTCAGGCCGGGTATTCATGCAACCCCTTCCGCTGCCAGCTTTGATAATCTCATAATTTACATTTATAAACTGATCCAACGCTTTGTAAAATCGATAATTTTATTTTTTCCCTCTCGTTCAAACCATTCGATTCCCGAGGTATGTTGAAACCAGGTCAATTGGCGTTTGGCATAGTGCCTTGTATCTCTTGCCAGCAATTGCTCCATTCGTTCTCTGGTCCATTCCCCTTGAATATAGTTTGTCATATGCCGGTACCCTATCGACATCATAGATTTGAGATGAGGACTGTAGCCCCTTTCCAGCAACCCCCTGACCTCCGCCTCCAATCCTTGCTCCACCATTATCTCACATCGTCTGTTGATTCGCTCATAGAGAAGCTCCCGTTTACAGGCAATACCCAAAAGCAACAATTTATGAAAAAGCAACCTCTCTTTCTCGGCCGCCTGTTGCAAAATATGCTGTGACCAGGGAATACCCGTGCCTAAATAGATTTCCAGCGCCCTTATCACCCGCTGGGTATCGTTTTTATGGATTCTCTGTGCCGAACTGGTGTCACACAGCCGCAGCTCGTTATATAAAACAGAACTCCCCTCTTCCCTTAATCGTGCCTTGAGGTGGCTGCGAATTTCCGGGTACTGTTTGCCACAGGCAAAAAGGCCCGACGTCAACGCCCGCAGGTAAAGTCCTGTACCCCCCGTTATCAGCGGGATCCTGTTCCTGGCATGAATGTCATCAACCGCCTTGCAGGCATCGGTGACAAAATGCTTGGCATCATAGTCCTCATCCGGATTGACAATATCGATCAGATGATGGGAGACCCCATCCCTTTCTTCCTCTGTCGCCTTGGCCGTGCCGATATCCATATACCGATAGACCTGCATGGAATCCATGCTGACGATTTCACAATCAAAGACCTTGGCCATCTCGATGGATAGACCTGTCTTGCCGATTGCGGTCGGTCCGATAAGAACGATAACCGGTTGTGTAAATGGAGAAAAGGGCACGATATCATCTATAGGAAAACTGATCGGCAAACCTGGTCATGTTCTTTGGCCCGATCCCCCTGACGCGCAACAGATCCGCTTGGTCGTGAAACGATCCATGGAGCATCCTGGTCCTTATGATCTCCATGGCCAGATGAGGTCCGACGCCTTTTATGGTCTCAAGCATTTGCAGATTCGCCTCATTGATGGGTAAAGGGGAAAAGAAAAAGGGAGTGACGCCGGCGGACAAGGCGACATCTTGATCTTTTGCCTCCGGCACCATGGAAGCGGCAACAACCGCAATCTCATCCCCTTTCGCTTGCAGTCGAACATAGCTGTCCGGATGCCGGACGATGGCACTTTGACGAAAAGGGATGAGCACCAGAAGGACAAAACCAATCACCAGAAGGATGACGGGTCTGGCATCCCCTGGAACGGACAGGAGGTGTGCTTCTGTCAAATATCCTGCACTGCCTTCTCCTGATATTGCTCCTTTCGTTTCGGGAGCATTGCTCGTCGATTCAGATGACAGCATCGACGATCAGGCGACGGGAGGCTCTCTATTGTAGGCCTCGGCAGGCATGTCCTGTTTATCCAGCGCAAAGGCATCATGAAGAGCGCGAACGGCAAGTTCGGTATATTTTTCCTCGATGACGCAGGAAATCTTGATCTCGGAGGTAGAGATCATCGAGATGTTTATACCCTCGTTTGCCAATACGTTAAACATGGTGGTGGCAATACCTGAGTGATTTCTCATTCCGACACCGACAATGGAGATCTTGGTTATGCTGTCGGAACCATGGATTCCTCTGCTGCCAATCTCCTTTGCCACCCTCCGCAGCAGGTCCATGGTCCGGGCATAATCGGTGCGCATCACCGTAAAGGTCAAATCCGTCAACCCTCCTCCGGTATCCTGATTTTGGATGATCATGTCGACATTGATATCTGCATCCGAGATCGGACTGAAAATTTTGGCAGCTATGCCGGGTTGATCGGGAACTCCGGATATGGTAACCCTTGCCTCATTCTTGTTATAGGTGACTCCTGATACGATGACGTCTTCCATTATTTTTTCCTCCTCGACAACCCAGGTACCTTCCGTTTCAGTAAATGTTGAACGAACATGCAGTGGAACAGTGTATCTTTTGGCAAAGGCGACTGAACGGATATCCAGGACCTTGGCGCCCAGACTTGCCAGCTCCAGCATTTCGTCATACGAGATACGATCGATCTTTCTCGCCTTGGCACAGATATTCGGATCGGTCGTATAGACCCCTTCAACATCGGTATAGATCTCACACACATCGGCATTCATGGCCGCCGCAAGGGCTACTGCCGTTGTATCGGACCCACCTCTTCCCAGGGTCGTGATATCCCCTCTTCCGTCAACGCCTTGAAAGCCGGCTACAGTTACGACACAATCATTATCGAGATATTTGAATATCTTTTCGGTATCGATAGATTGAATCCGTGCCTTTGTGTGGGTAGAGTCGGTGTGAATCTTCACCTGATCACCGAGAAAGGAAATAGCATTGCGGCCCGCGTCCTTAACGGCCATGGAAAAGAGGGCAATGGTCACCTGTTCACCGGTGGATAGCAGCATATCCATCTCCCGGGTATCGGGATGTGTCTGTATCTGGAAGGCCAGGTCCGTCAAGCGGTTCGTTTCTCCCGACATTGCCGATAGAACGACGACAACCTTATTTCCTTTGTCAACGCACCTGAGTACTCTGTCGGCGACTGCCTTGATCTTCTGCAGGCTACCGACGGATGTACCCCCGTATTTCTGAACAATTATAGCCATAGATACCCCGGTCTCTTAAGAATGGTATACAAAAACAGACGGCAGATCGTAGAACGATCTGCCGGAAACTGATTCCTTATTGTCCGTGAATGTATCGTTAAATGGTAAAAATGCAACCGATATTCAGCAGCATTCCCCTACACCCGGTATTTTTTTCGTATCTTTTTTATTGTTTTTAAAAAAAAGTGAAGGTATAAGACAAGTTTTCTGATTTTAATAGTTCTCTTGCTTCCATGTCAACAACAGAACAGACATCATTCAATATCGTTTTGGTCGAGCCGGAAATCCCACCCAATACCGGCTCCATCGCCAGGCTCTGCGGAGCAACTGAATCGGTACTCCATCTCGTTCATCCTCTGGGTTTTTCAACGGACGACAAACACATGAAACGTGCCGGTCTCGATTACTGGCAATATGTTACCATCATCCACTGGAGCAGTCTGGACGAGTTTTTGCAGGCCCAAGATGAAAGACGTCTGTTCTTTTTTACCACCAAGGTCTCCCTGCCTTATTTCAGTGCCCGTTACCGGCCGGGAGATTTCTTCATTTTCGGCAAGGAAACAAAAGGATTACCCAATGCCATACTGGAGTTATATAACGACAGGTGTTTCACCTTGCCGATGAGCAATGCCCATATTCGCAGCCTGAATCTCGCAATGTCGGCAGGGATCGTCGTATACGAGGCCATCCGACAGAATTGGATTATCTCCTGAAATCATCGACCGGGAGACGACCTCGCCGCCGTGTTACCTGTAATAAAAAGTTCCATTACCCATATTTTCACTATTAATAAAGGAGATTTCACCAATGGCCGAGCGCATCTACAATTTCAGTCCCGGACCCGCCGTGCTGCCCATGGAGGCATTGGAGCGGGCCGCCATCGATATCATCAATTACCGGAATACCGGTATCGGTATTGCCGAGATGAGTCATCGTTCCAAGGATTTTATCGCTGTTGCCGAGACGACGGAGCACCTGCTGAGAGACCTGCTTGCTATTCCTGATAACTATAAAGTGCTATTTCTCCAGGGTGGGGCTTCCAGCCAGTTCTTCATGGTGCCGATGAACCTCCTGCCGGCCGGGAAAAAAGCCACGTATCTGAATACCGGTGCCTGGTCGAAAAAGTCGATTAAGGAGGCGAAACTCTTCGGCGAGATTGATGTGGCCTATTCCAGTGAACAACAGAAATTCAATCGTGTGCCGGTAAGTAGCGAATACACCGTCACCGATGATTCGGAGTATGTCTATTTCGTTTCCAACAACACCATTTACGGAACCCAATTCAAAGAGTTCCCGAAGACCGACAAGATGCTGATAAGCGATATGTCTTCCGATATCTGCTCGCGCAAGGTCGATGTCTCCAGATTCGGACTGATCTTTGCCGGCGCCCAAAAAAATCTCGGACCAGCAGGTTTGACCATTGTCATCATCAGGGCAGACCTTTTGGACCGGGCACCGGAAAACATCCCGACGATGTTGAAATACAAGACCCATGCCGAGAAGGACTCCATGTTCAATACGCCGCCCTGTTTTGCGATCTATATGGTCGGGGAGGTCTTGAAATGGCTTAAGGCAAAAGGCGGTATTACAGCGATTGAGGAGATAAACAGGGAAAAGGCAGCCCTTATCTACGGAGTCATAGATGCGTCGGATTACTATCGCGGTCATGCCGAACCCGCTTCCCGTTCTCTGATGAACATCTCGTTCAACCTGGCAACGCCTGAACTGGAGGCAAAATTCATTGCCGAAGCCACCAAGATCGGCCTGAACGGACTTAAGGGACATCGCTCCATCGGCGGCTGCCGCGCCTCGATCTATAATGCGTTTCCTCGGGACGGCGTTGTTAAACTTGTCGATTTCATGAAAGATTTTATGAAAAACAATCCTGCTTGAAAATTTTGTCTCACGGCGCCCCGCCGCACTGGAATCTATCTTCGCCATGTTTAAATGGGGCACAACGACCGTCACCGTCTCTACGCTCGATCCGGTGACGGTCGTCGCTCAACCTTTTCCCCATCAGCCGCATAAGGGCGGTCATCACCCCTGCCCTGCAGAGAAAAACTCCACCTGTTTCCCATGGGATGGGAGTATATGTCGAACAAGACCGATCTGAAAAATCTCAACCTGGAAGGTCTGATCCGCTATGTCGAAAGCTTGGGACAGCCGGCTTTTCGAGGACGGCAGATCATGGCCTGGCTCTATCGTCCCGGCATTACGGATTTTGATCAGATGACTGATATTGCAAAGAAATTCCGTGAAATATTAAAAGAATATGCCTGTATCTCAAATTTTTCCGAGCCGATTGTCGAATACTCCAAGGATGGATGCGTCAAATTCGGGTTTCGCCTTGCAGACGGGCATGTCATCGAATCGGTATTGATCCCCGAGGAAGACAGGAACACCCTCTGCCTTTCCTCCCAGGTTGGATGCGCGATGCAATGCTCCTTCTGTCTGACTGGCACCATGGGATTCATACGTAATCTGACACCGGCCGAAATGGTCAACCAGGTCTGTGCGATCCGTGATTTTCTTCTCTTTCTGCCGCGGGAGAACCTGATAGGCCCCAGGGAGCTCACCAATCTGGTTTTCATGGGCATGGGAGAACCCTTGAACAATCTCGACAACCTTCTTACCGCCCTTTCGATCCTCACCGAACCCAAAGGACTCGATCTGACAGGGAGGAAGATAACCGTTTCCACCTGTGGCATCGCCCCGAAACTGAGAAGACTGGGAGAAAATTCTACGGTCAACCTGGCAATCTCCCTGCATGCGGTTGATGATGCAACCCGCGATCTCCTGATGCCGATAAATAGGCGCTATCCGCTTTCCGTACTCCTTAAGGCCTGCGAATCCTACCCGATGCCGAAGAGGCGTCGGATCATGTTCGAATATATCCTGCTGAAGGATATCAACGATTCGGATGAAGCAGCATTAGAGCTTGTCCGAAGACTGAAAAACATCCCTTGCAAGATCAACCTCCTCCCGTATAACGAATCCCCGGAGCTCCCCTACAGAAGTCCGAGTCCCGAACGTGTTCTCGCCTTTCAGAAGATCCTTCTCGATCGCCACTTGTCTGTATTCATCCGCGCCAGCAGAGGCTCGGATATTTCCGCTGCCTGCGGGCAACTTGCCGGAAAAAAGAGATAGGAACCCTTTTTGCAGCCGGGGAGACAGATTTCTCTTGCCCATGACGTAGCATCAGAGTTTAGAATGGGATCTATGGGAGGAAAAATATGCATATCAAGATTGGTGAGCTTGCCAAACGGGCAGGTCTCACGGTTCGCACCCTGCACCATTATGACCGCATCGGCCTGCTGTCCCCTTCATTTCGGTCCGAAAACGGTTTCAGACTCTATGATCAGGATGATGTTATACGTCTGCAAAGGATCCAGGCACTGAAAAGTTTTGGCTGTTCCCTTTCGGAAATCAAGGAATTCCTGGCCCGACCCACGGACTCCCTGCCCGATATTATCAGCCGTCAGATCTCAGTGCTGGAGCAGCAGATCCAAAAGGCCCAGCGCCTGCATCTGCGTCTGTCCCGCTTGAAAGAACGCCTCATTGAAGGAGCTGCAACCGAGCTTCCGGATTGGTTGACGATCCTTGAAGTCATGGCTATCTACGAAAGGCGTTTTTCCAGACAAGAGCTGGAGATGCTTCATGCCGGCAAGAGTTCCGATAGTCCCGAGCCTCACGCCGTTTCGCCACCCAAGCCAACGGCATTGCGGGTTGCCCAGTTGCGGGCCGTCCATCAGATCATGGACAAACCGCTGATTTTTGCGGACCCCTTTGCCTGTAAAATCCTGGGCGATTTCCCCAAAGGTGACCTCCTTCCATTTGATACTCCGCTCTACCGGGGACTCCGGACATCGATCGTTCTCCGCAGCAGGGTGGCTGATGACCAATGGCGCAAATCTTTTCGTCTCGGCTTACGTCAGTACGTCATTCTGGGTGCAGGTCTTGACACTGCCGCATTCAGGCACGGTCAACTGAAAGGAGTAAAAATATTTGAGGTTGATCTGCCTTCTACCCAGACCTGGAAACGCGAATGCATGCGGCTTGCAGGAATGGAATTGCCAGCTTCCCTGACCTTTGTGCCGATGGATTTTGAAACATCGTCCCTTGCCGCTGGCCTTGACCTGGCAGGATTTAATGCGGACCATCCTGCCTTCTTTTCCTGGTTGGGAGTTACGATGTATATAGACGAAACGTCAATATTGGATACCCTGCGTTATATCGCCTCCTGTGCCCCGAAGAGCACCGTCATCTTCGATTATTGCGTCGATCCTTCACATCTCTCACCAAGGGATCTCAAAGGGTTTGGCTTGATTTCCAGTAATGCCGAGAAACAGGGGGAGCCGTGGAAGACGTTTTTTGACCCGGATTCTCTTGTGAAGATCATATTTTCCTGCGGGTTCCGAGAGGTAAGAGATCTGGGCCCGGAGGAACTGACAAGACGGTACCTTGCCGGCCGAAGGGACAGCTTGAGAAAAAGCGGGACGACGAGACTCATCCAGGCCGAGGTTTAAAATTTCATTCATCCTTTATTGATTGCAAAAAAAAAGCAAATCAATGTACAATGCGTCATTTCCTGTCGTGCCACTAGAGCGCAATGCCTGATCAATATTAAGGACAGCCCGCCTTGGATATCACCTTTTCAGTGCCATTCCATACGGGTTTTATCGTGATTTAATTTTTCCGGAATCCTCGTGAAACGCCCTTATCTGCTCATTCTTCTGATCGTAGTTGTCTGTCTTGTTTTCGGAATCAAATATCTCACCCGGAAAAAGCCGGTGATGGTGGTCGTAAAAGAGGTAACCATCGGGACGGTAGAGTCGACGGTATCCAACACCCGGGCAGGTTCGGTAAAAGCCAGACATCGGGCCATGCTGGCACCCGCCATCGGTGGCCAAATCGCCAGCCTGAATGTGGAAAAGGGAGATATCGTCAAGAAGGGCGATATCCTGCTGACCCTCTGGAACAAGGATCTCAAGGCGGATCTGGAGCTTGTCGAGGGACAATTGGCTGTCGACCAGGCCACTGCCAGGCAGAACTGCCTGTTGGCTGAAAATGCCGAGCATCAGGCCAAACGTCAGACCGAACTCAGGCAATATAGCTCGACATCGGAATCCACCTATGAAGATGCGGTTGCCGAAGCCAAGGCAAAAAGAGCCGTCTGCCAGGCCGCAGAGGCTCAAACAAAGGCCGACGGTGCACGGATCGAATTGGCGAAGGCGCAACTTGAACACACCATACTTACTGCTCCGTTCGATGGGATCGTGGCTGAGGTCAACGGCGAGGTCGGCGAATATGCCACCCCCTCCCCGCCTGGAATTCCGACACTTCCGGCGGTGGACCTGATCAACATGGACTCCCTGTATGTTGCCGCACCGATAGATGAGATCGACGCTGCCCAGATCAAGCCGGGCATGGAGACCCGGATCACCCTTGATGCCTTTCCCAAGCGCGTCTTTAAAGGCAAGGTACGCAGCATCTCTCCATACGTTCTGGAGGTGGCCAAGCAGGCCCGTACAGTAGAGATAGAAGCAGATTTCCTGCAACCGGCCAAGGATGTTACACTGCTGGTGGGCTACAGCGCCGATGTTGAAATCGTCATCGACTCACGAAAGGATGTTCTGAAGATACCCACCGAATCGATCATGGAGGGCGGTTATGTCTATGTCCTGCATCCTGACGATAATCACATCGAACGGCGCAAGATCACCATGGGGCTCAGTAACTGGCGCTTCACCCAGATTCTCAACGGTCTTGTCGCAGCTGAAAAGGTCATCACCACGGTAGATCGCGAAGGCCTGGCCGATGGAGTTAAGGTGGCTGTTGATACCGGCGCCAACGAAACAGAAAAGAAATGATCGAGCTGCTCGACGTCAACCGTATTTTTTCCGTCGGTGGCCAGGAGGTTCGGGCCATGGACCGTGTCTCACTCACCATCAGGTCCGGTGAATACCTGTCGATCATGGGTCCCTCAGGTTCAGGAAAGTCTACTCTTCTCAATATCATAGGACTGTTGGATACACCAAACAGTGGCAGCTACCTGCTGGAGGGACGGGATGTCACCAGCCTGGACGATCGACAGCTAGCCGAAATCCGGAGTGTAAAAATCGGCTTCATCTTCCAGTTTTTTCATCTCATCCCTCGGTTGACCGCGGCACAAAACATTGAGTTGCCGCTCTTGCTGGCAGGAGTCGCGAAAAAGGAGCGCAACCGGATCAGCGCCCGTTTGATAGAAGAATTCGGTCTGGGCAGCAGACGCGATCACCGTCCGGATGAGCTCTCGGGAGGTCAGCGGCAACGGGTGGCCATTGCCAGGGCCGTCGTCAACCAACCGGCCGTTCTGTTGGCCGATGAGCCCACGGGCAATCTTGATCGAACATCAGGGATGGAAATAATCGATCTCATGGAACAGCTCAACCAAAGAGGCCAAACACTTGTTGTCGTAACCCATGACCCGGAGATCGGCGAACGGGCAAAACGGTCCATCAGGGTATTGGACGGCAGGATAGTAGGCGATTCGTCCGGGGAATAACGCCCATGCTCCCCTTCGATATCATAGGTTTTTCAATCGTCAGTCTCGAAAGCAACAGGGTCCGTACGGCCCTGATGCTGCTGGCGATGAGTATCGGTGTTGCCGCCGTGGTACTGCTCACCGGTATCGGCAACGGTGCCAGACTCTACATCGTCAATCAGTTTTCATCACTGGGAACCAACCTGGTCATTATTATTCCCGGACGGGCCGAAACTGCCTCCAATACACCGGCGACCTTCATAGGCGAAACGCCCAGGGAACTGACCCTCAACGATATGAAGGCGTTAGAACGAGGCAGCATGGTCCGGCGCATCGCCCCGCTGACACTTGGAGAATCAAATGCCGACCGCAAGGGAAAGGAGCGCCAGGTCCCGGTGGTCGGATCCACCACATCCCTTTTGGAAGTATATCATCTCAAGCTTGAACGCGGTTCGTTTCTCCCGGAGGAAGATCCGGACATAGCTCGTCCTGTCTGTGTGATAGGGGAAAAGGTGTTCCATGAACTTTTCGGTCAGGAGTCCGCATTGGGCGAGTTCATCAGACTCGGCGGCTTCCGCTGCAGGGTTATCGGGATTCTCGCCTCCCAGGGGCGTTCTCTGGGGCTCGATACCCAGGAACTCGTCGTCGTTCCGGTGGCTTTTGCCCAGATGATTTTCAATTCCAGCGGTTTGTTCCGTATCCTGATCGAGGCAAAAGAACAACAGGCGCTCGGACGCCTGAAGACCTCTATCTCGCAAACCATCAAAAAACGCCATTATGGTGAAGAGGATGTCACCATAATCACGCAGGATGCTGTGTTGAAGACATTCGACAAGATATTCAAGGTCCTCACCCTTACCGTGGGCGGGATTGCGGCCATCAGCCTCTTTGTGGCCGGGATCCTGATCATGAATGTGATGTTGATGTCGGTTGCCCAGCGCACCGCCGAGATCGGTCTCTGCAAGGCGCTCGGCGCCAGTAACTTCCAGATCATGACACTGCTGGTGGCCGAGGCGCTTCTGCTCTCGGCCATCGGTGGGCTCATCGGTACATTGCTTGGTCTTCTGGGTTCCTGGATTACAGTTCAGTTTTATCCAACCCTCCATACCACCCCACCGTTTTGGGCTATTGCAGCAGCGATGGGGACCGCATTGGGCACTGGCTTTGCTTTTTCGCTCTTGCCCGCCCGCAGGGCTGCAAGGTTGGACCCGATACAGGCTTTGGCAAAACATTGAGAAAGGCGATACATGGAATTTATCGAACAGATCCGGTTTATTGCCACCTCCATACGCTCCAAACGAATGCAGTCCTTCCTTACTGCGTTGGGTATAGCCGTCGGTATCGGGATGGTCATCCTGTTGACCTCCATGGGCGAAGGACTGCAACGCTTTGTCCTGGCTGAATTCACTCAATTCGGGACCAATCTGATCGCCGTTAATCCCGGCAAGGTTAAAACCCTGGGTACGCCGCTTGGCGTCCTGGGCTCGGAACGTCTGCTGACACTCGATGATTGTGCCGCCCTGCGCCAGATTCCTCAGGTGGAGACTTCGGTTCCGATGGTTCAAGGGAATGCGGAGGTCAAGGCCGGTGACCGTACCCGCCGGATAACCATTTACGGGGTTGGCCCGGATATGGATACCGCCTTTCGTATGCGGGTCAGCAGCGGTCGCTTTCTCCCCCATGATGATCCGCGGACGGCCCGTCCCTTTGTGGTTCTCGGCCAGAAAACGCGGCACGAACTCTTTCCCAACATCGATCCGCTGGGGCAACGCATCCTGGTTGGCAATATCCCGGGTCGGGTAATCGGTGTAATGGAGCCGAAGGGACAGATTCTCGGTTTCGACATGGATGATACCGTCTATATCCCAGCGGTCCGGGCGATGGATCTTTTTAATCGTGACGGGCTGATAGAGATCGATATCCTCTATCGGCAAGGGTATGCGGCAAAGGAGGTGGTGGCTGCCATCCGTAGAATACTGCTTAGCCGTCACGGCCAGGAGGATTTCACCATCACCACCCAGCAGCAGATGCTCGATATCCTGGGCTCGGTGCTCGGCATGCTGACCACTGCGGTTGGTGCATTGGGAGGCATATCGCTCCTGGTGGGCAGTGTCGGCATCTTCACGGTGATGACCATTGCCGTGCGTGAGAGAACGGCGGAAATAGGCCTTCTACGCGCCCTTGGCGCAACCCGCCGCCATATTCTTTTCCTCTTTCTGCTGGAAGGGACCTTCCTGGCCGGACTCGGTGGGACTGCCGGATTGCTGCTCGGCTTTTGCTGCGGCTGGTTAATTCACGCATTCGTTCCGCTGCTCCCGGTACATACACCTTGGAGCTTTGTTGTCCTTGCAGAACTTTTATCCATGGGCATCGGCATCATCGCCGGGATCATACCAGCGCGTCAGGCGGCCGGCCTTGATCCATTGGAGGCCTTGCGTTCAGAATGAACTCAGGCAATCGACATGTAGCGTCTTGCCGGCTATCTTCCTCAGACCGGATACCGACAGCGCAGAACCCTCTTGTCTGATCATCACAGACCGGCTGTCAGGGAGGAATTAACCGGCTCTCCTTTCAAACTGCCGGCTGTTCATGCCGGCAGTGAGATATCAATAGCCTTTCTCTCTAATCCTTCTCAGCATCGTCTGTTTGAACTGGATGCGCTTATCATCCCTCAGAATCTCCTCTGCGAGATAATTGACAAAGTCGGTAATCCGGAGTGACGGGAAATTATTTTTTGTAAAGCCCAGTTCTTCCAGCCCATCTTCGACAACTATCTCTCCCAACGGGCCTATGGCCACCGACATAGTGTAAATCAAAAAATCCATGAACTCCTGGTCGACTATACGGACAGCCCGTTCTATGCTTTCAACCAGTCTCATGTTCATCAGCTTGGTAATGGCCTGACGGATATCCGTGGAACTGATTCCGACCTTCTGAGATACCTGGCTGAGGGTCTTTTTACCATCCAACGCCATGAAAACACTTAACATTTTTCCACCGAGATACACCTGTCCAACTTCACCTGGAATGACCGGTTTGAAAACCATCGTTGTTGCCACACCTCCGTGTGATAAGTTCATTCTCCCCCTCCTGTTGTGTATCCCGGACTCCGGAATTGCTTCAATTCGTCGAAATAGTGGTAGACACGGTCTTTATGCATATAATATGCCATAATAATAATTTTCTTTGTAAAATTATAGAGATAAGCCAGATGCCTTATTTTTTTATCGTAAATACAGCAGGATATTGTTTAGTTGACATCAAGGAAACTTCTTTGACCGCCATTGAGCATTGGTTGAAAATCGATTCTATCGCCACAGAAAGGAAACATCGTTTCCTGTATTCTTTCTCCACCGATTGCCCCGGGTGAAAGAGAAGGGGAATATATTCATGTAATTAGTTGTATTAACAATACAATACGTCAAAATAACAGATGGCAACCAAGTTTACATATCATCGATATAGCACCGCGGATGGTGTTTCTGATGGGCAAATATCTACCTGCCTCGGGCCTGCAAACGACCAAGAAGATTGTTGGGGAGACAGTGCAGATTGAATATTCCTTGCGAAATTCGGGAGAAAAAGATAGCCTATCTTAACATCTGAAATATCTCGTCGGGAAGACATTTTTTTCATTATGTTATCATTAAGTTATTCCCCTTATCGAACAGATCATCAATGCAACTCCCGTCATACTTGAAAAAATCAAGGCTACGAGAAGTCATCGAGGAAAGAGAGATGTGACAAAGGGAGGAATCGGTTCATAAAATGACATTTCCAATCCTGTAATACCAGATAAGGACATGCTGAAAAAACTCTGGTTCAAAGGCTTCCTGCTCATTCTGGCAGTAATTGCCTTCTGTTCGCTTGCCTTTTCCATAACGGCTATCCCGCTTACCCGCAAAATGACCTATCGGATGTCGGAGCAATCCGCCATTGCCGCATTGGATCGTGTCGAAGACCTGGTGGACACCACATATCAGGAGATTGAATCATACCGTCGCAACGCCCTTGAAGAGAAAAAAAAAGAACTTCGCAATATCGCTGATGTTGGGGGTTGCTTTATCCAACTGCAATATGATGCGGCACGGCGAAACGAGATTTCCGAAGCTGTTGCGAAAAAACGGACCATAGACGGGATGCGCTTGCTGCGCTACGGCAAAGATGATTATCTCTGGATATCTGATTACAATTCCATTCTCATATCCCATCCCGACCCGAAACTCTTCAATGCGGACTTTTCCAAGGTTCGGGATGTGAACGGCAATCTCATCGTACCCCCCATGGTTGCAGTTGCAAAAGAACACGGACAGGGCTTCGTCTCGTACTGGTGGCACCGGTTGGACCGCACTGTACCATCGGAAAAACTCACCTTCGTCAAAGCTTTCAGGCCCTGGAAATGGGTCTATGGCACTGGGGTGTACATCGATGATATCAACGATGAGGTCAATCTTCGACGTCAGGCTCTTATCAGTCGACTGCGTACACTCATGCGTCGAATTACGATTGCACGGACTGGATATATGTTCATCTTCGACGATAAAATGAATATGATCATCCACCCAAACCGGCAAATGGAGGGTAAAAATTTGTCCTCTGTTCCGGACCCTCGTACCGGTAGGCCCCTGCTTGCGGAATTGGTTAAAGCGGCAAGAAGCGGCAAACCTCAGGTCTATCTCTGGGACCGGCCCTCGGATCTTGGTCATTATGTTTATCAAAAAATCAGCTGGATGCGCTATTACCCTGAATTTAAATGGTATATCGGTTCTTCAGTATATACCGACGATCTGTTCAAGCAATCACAAATCCTTACCAACCGTCTGATCCTTATCTCCTCGATTACCTTTCTTCTTTCCCTTATTGTCGGCACCTTTGTCATACGACGTTTCTTACGGCCTGTTGAACATCTTTCCGCCGTGGCCCAACGTGTTCGCCAGGGTGAGTCAAAACTCAGGAGCAATCTGATCAGAAACGATGAATTGGGCGTTTTGAGCCTCGAATTCGACACAATGCTCGACACGCTCGACGATATGATTGAAAACCTTGACGAGAAGGTTAAGGAAAAAACACTCGAATTATCCAGGCAATATCAGGAACTGAATATTGCCAATCAAGAAATTAAAGAGTCTATTCAATATGCCCGCCGTATCCAGCAGGCCATTCTTCCCGGCAAGGACACCTTGCCTGCCGCGATCAAGGATCACTTCGTGATCTGGAGACCAAAGGATATTATCGGCGGTGATATTTTCTGGCTCCACAACCCTTCTCCTCATTTCGTGACGGCTGTGATCGATTGTACCGGACACGGGGTGCCAGGAGCCACGATGACGATGATTGCCAACATGGCACTGAATCGTGTGGTAAAAGATGTCGGCGACGATCCAGCCGGGATCCTCAAGGCGCTCAATCGGTTGGTGCGTATCACCCTTGCACAGTACAATTCCGACTCACCCACCAATGACGGAATGGACATCGGCTTGTGTATGGTATACCCTGAGGACAGGAAACTTATTTTTTCAGGAGCCCGCATCGGACTTTTAGTCATTCAAAACAGTACAGTAGAAGAGATCAGAGGAGATAGGGAGTCCATCGGCTACAGGACATCCGATCCTGAGCATGTCTTCACAAACCATCATCTCGATCTCGCCGAAGATACCACCCTCTATCTGACCACCGACGGTATCCTGGGACAGACAGGGGGAGAACGGCGGCTTCCTTTCGGCAGACGCCGTTTTATCGAGATCGTGACCAATCATCATAAAGAGACCATGGCAAGACAGAAACAGGCCATTGAAGATGCATTTGCGACCTACAAGGGATTGGAAGATCAGCGTGATGACGTCACTGTTATCGGCTTTCGTCTCTAAATAGGTCATTACAAGCAGCGGATGCGGCAAAGGAGAAAACCATGTGGGATGCATATTCTTTTTACCAGGGCATGAAGGCAGACGGTATTATCTTTAGTTTTACCGGTCCCACAAGCCAGGGTGTCGTCGAGGGCATAGGCGAGGTGCTCCGCCGAAAAATGGAACTCGAAGAAACCAGGATGTCCGTATCGCTCAAGGTTTTTTCCATCTTTGTGGAACAGATGCAGAATGTACTCAACTATTCCGCCGAAAAAGAACCCCCCGATGTCGGGGAAGATAATGAACTCCACTACGGCATGGTCGCCGTTGGCAAGAAAGATGATCATTTTTATATACTGAGCGGCAACTATATCCAAAAAAAAGACACGCAGAGGTTTCGTTCGTTACTTGACCGGCTTATCACCATGGATAAAGACCAGCTCAAATCGTTCTATCTCGAACAGCGCCGCAAGGAGCCTGATAGCACAAGCAAGGGCGCCGGTCTCGGTCTGATCGAAACAGCGCGCAAGGCCACAAAACTTGAGTATTTTGTCGTTGATGCTGATCATGACCGTGATTTTATTACTATTAATGCCGTAATTTAAGAGGTCGACATGGAAAATCTCATCGTCGAGGCCACGAAGTCCTCCCCCGCCATTTGTCTAAATGCAGCAACACGGATTCTCGATATTACCGGTGAATCATACCCTGAAAATGCTGCAAAATTCTATGCGCCGGTGACAGAATGGATTACTCGTTTTCTGGGCCGGAGAGATCAAAAGCCGGTAACGGTAAATATTACTCTTCACTACTTCAATTCCAGCAGTTCCAAGGTGCTGATGGATATTTTCGATCGTCTGGATAAGGCCCATGCAGAAGGCACACCGGTCACCGTCAACTGGCGTTATCACCACGAAAACGATACAGCCATTGAATGCGGTGAAGAGTTCAAGGAAGAAATTGAACAGATGGCCTTCCATATGGTCGAATTCAGGGACGAGGAAGCCTGATGTCTTCAGCCGACCTTTTCACAGCAGAATCTGCCATCATCCGCAAGAGCGAGGCTCTCCTTGAACAGGGAGTTTTCCCCGATGATGTGAGTGCCAGGCACTACCGGACTTTGCTCCGACAGTATCGCAAGCTCTTCTCTCAACTCCGGCACCTTGTCAAGATTTCGGATATTCAGCAGAATGATCTTAACCATTTGAATAAACAACTTGTTCGTCTCTCCCAGCTCGATCCGTTGACCGGGGTTCCCAACCGACGACGCTTCGAGGATGAACTCAACCGGGAATGGCGAAGACATCAGCGAATGGAGATCCCACTATCTTTGATCATGATCGATATCGATCACTTTAAACAATTCAATGATATCTACGGTCATTCCGCCGGTGACGATTGTCTCAAAAAGGTCGCAAAAACCCTGGCAGTGGCCATCAACCGTCCGGCGGATTTTGTGGCAAGATACGGCGGTGAGGAATTCGTCTGCGTGTTACCCCAAACCGATGAAAAAGGTGCCGTCGCCGTGGGAGCACGTCTCTGCGAAATGATCCGTCTCTTGAATATTCCCCATGCCTCCTCCAGCGCAGCCAATCATGTCAGCATCAGCCTCGGAATCGCCACCTTGTCTCGCCCAACGCCCTCCCATACCCTGCAGGAGATTATCGATGCCGCCGACCGTTGTCTCTATGCCGCCAAAGACTCAGGCCGTAACCGCTTGAAGTCCGTGCTTCTCTAAGAAACCCAGAATACCTTCACGGTTGCCCGGTCTTGCAAGTCCTCACTTCCCTTTGCTCTTTCTGCCTGCCATAGAACGGCCGGCATGCTCGATCGACATTGATTCTTCAGGCGCAATCTCATCAACGAAACATCGTCCTGCTCGTTATGTCATCGGATCTCATTTTTTCTCATCAAATACGTGTATTTATTTATATAACTATTTAATATACAAAGATAAATATAAAATACACCACCCTGGAATATTCCATTGATCATCTTGCTAAATGAATTTGATTCATGTATTCTGATATGTTAAGTCTTGATATGCTTTCACAATAAATTGGGTTGAACGGAAACCGAGACAAGGCTCTTACAGATTCAAAAGAGAGGGGAGATCCATTGAAGAAGAAAATTTTGGTCGCCAACAGAGGCGAAATTGCCATCCGGTTGATTCGCGCCATCCAGGAGCTGGATTATGAGGCGGTGGCGGTTTACGAAACCCCCGATCAGAAATCACGACATATACGGATTGCCAACGAAGCCGTGTTACTGGGTAATGGTCCTCGATGTGATTATCTTAATATTGAAAAGGTCATCAAGGCGGCAAAAAGATCCGGGGCCTGCGCAATTCATCCTGGATATGGCTTCCTGGCTGAAAATCCCTTTTTTGCCAAAGCCTGCGAAACTTCAGACATTGTATTCATAGGCCCGTCCTCCAAGACCATCCACGACCTCGGCAATAAGGTCATTGCCAGAAAAATCATGGCCGAAGCCTCGATCCCGATGGTTCCGGGATCCGACAACCTCCCACAGGGGAGAGAGGGTATAGAGAGGGCTCTGTCCTTTGCAGCTGAACACAAGTACCCGATCATGTTGAAAGCAACCTCGGGCGGCGGCGGCAGAGGCATTCGACTGATTGAATCCGACAGGCAAATGCAGGCCGAAATACCCATTGCCAGAGCTGAGGCCTTGGCCGCCTTCAACGACGACTCAGTCTACCTGGAAAAGGTCATAGTCAACCCTAAACATGTCGAGGTCCAGATCCTGGCCGATACATACGGCCATACCGTCCATCTGGGGACGCGCGACTGTTCCATTCAACGCCGCAACCAGAAATTGATAGAGATCGCCCCATCGATGATCGCCGACGACATGCTTATCGGCAAGATCTGTGAAACGGCGGTCAGAGCGGCAAGGGCTGCAAACTACGTCAATGCAGGCACGGTCGAATTCTTAATCGACAGCGACCTCAACTATTACTTTATGGAGATCAACACCAGGGTCCAAGTGGAGCATACCGTGACCGAAATGATCACCGGTATCGATATCGTTCGCAACCAGATCCAGCTTGCCTTTGGTAATCGGTTGCCGTTTTCTCAAGAAGACGTACAGATCCGCGGACATGCGATAGAGGTGCGAATCAATGCGGAGGATCCGAAAAATGATTTCATGCCCGAGGGAGGCAAACAGGTCTCGGTATATCGATCCACAGGCGGGTTCGGTGTCCGTCTTGACGGCTTTGTTTACCAGGGGTATGTCATACCTGAAGTCTATGATTCGCTTCTGGTAAAGCTCACGGTTCATGGATTTACCTGGACCGAAACAGTGCACAGGCTTCAGCGATGTCTCGATAATTTTGTCATTGCCGGGCCGAAAACGACCATTCCTTTCTATCAAAACATTGCTCGAGACAAAGACTTTATCACCGGTTCCTTTGACACCTCCTATCTGGAAAGGCATCCCCATCTCTTTCTTTATGATGAGCATTCCAGCGAGGTGGGAAAACTGGCCAAATTGATCGCAGAAATTCACTACCAAAAGAAAAATCCCTTTGCGATATGACCCTTCATCAATCCCCGATGCTCTGGAAGGTCGATCACCTGTAAATCAACTAGGATATGTTATGACAAGAATTTCTTATGGTATGCCCACCTCCGAGGTCCTGCAGAACCTTCGCCGGGCCGATGGATACTATATTACCAATACGGCCCGGGATCTCTCGCAATCGGATTTTAAAAATCGAATCCTGCTGCATACCGATCTCCTGGCGGCCCCTACGAGGGAAAAAGCAGGCTACTTTTCACTGGAGATAACGGGCGGCGCCTCCATCCATGTCGACATCCTGCGCAAGCAGGTAAATCCCTTCACCAAACTGAAGGTTCTAAGAGAGAAAATGCCGCAGACGATGTTTCAGACCCTTTGCCGCGGTGTCAATCTCTTTGGCTACCGACCCTATCCGCAGAATGTCATCCGCTTTACGGTACGAGAATTTGCAAAATATGTCGACGTCTGGCGAACATTCGACTTCATGAATCATATAGATAACATGTGGCCTGTTTTTGAAGAAGTGGCCAAGGCCGGAAAGATAAATGAGCCCTGCATCTGCTTTTCAACAGGACCGGAACATACAAATGCATTTTATGTCAGTAAGGTAAAGCAAATTATTGATGTTACAGGATTTGACATTATCCTCTGCATCAAAAATCACGGGGGACTCGGAACCCCCAGAAGGATCGGGGAGTTGGTCGATGCCATCAAACAGGCCTATCCCGATCTGCCCATTCAATATCACGGCCACAACACGGACGGCAACGAGGTCGGCAGGATAACGGAAGCCGTGGTGAGCGGTGCAACCATCGTTGATGCGGCCGATTCCTCCTTCACCGGATTTTATGGACCGGCACCTGTGCTCAGTGTCATCCAGTCCTTGAAAGAGCTGGGTCATCAAGCCATCGGGATCGATGAGGAGGCGGTAATAGAGACGTCAG
Source organism: Desulfocapsaceae bacterium (assembly GCA_046706325.1). Taxonomy (GTDB): domain Bacteria; phylum Desulfobacterota; class Desulfobulbia; order Desulfobulbales; family Desulfocapsaceae; genus CAWGGS01. The sequence continues at coordinate 129,829 of JBJKPM010000082.1, forward strand.
AGATCATCCGTGATGAAAGAAAGCATTACGAACAATTCGAATCGCAGATCAAGGGATTCCAGCCCACCGTCCAGATTCACAAACTCCCGGGCGGGGCCATGGGATCCAGTCTGGAGCAGGCGTCCAAAGGCAAATTCCTCGATAAAATGCCCGATATCCTGCACAAGGAGCTTCCTCGAGTCCAACGGGAACTCGGCAACTGGTGGTCGGTGACCCCCGGATCGCAGATCCTGTGGACTACGGCCGTATCCAATGTCCTTGGAGGGGAACGGTACGGCAACCCCTCCGGCGATCTTCGCAACCTCCTGCTTGAGAAATACGGCCCCTTCCCCTTTTACAAGCCGGAAGAATGGATCTATGAGAAGGTCCTGGGCGAAAACTGGCAACAGGTGCTCGAGGAGGAAGGAGGTGTCGAGGTGATTGAAGACATGGATCTGGCCCATGAACGCTATGCGCTGGCTGAAAAGATCGGCCTTGAACCTTCGGATCAGCAATTGGTGCTTTACCTGCAACACCCAAATGATGCGGTGGAATTTTTCAAATTCGAAGAACAGTACGGTCAGGTCTACGTATTGCCTCCTTCGATCTTTTTTCGCCAGGGGGGGTTTGACATTGGAGAAGTACTGCATTTTCAGGATCATAATGGACAGGAACATATGATAGAAATCGGTCCTTCTCCGGTCATTGACACCGGAGAGACCATCGTCTACCTCAGCGTCGATCACCATCAGAGCATTTTCCACTTTGAACCGCCAACCACCGTCGGAGGCACCGGTAAAGCTGCAATCCTCAGCAAGGAGGAGATACTCGATCTGGCAAATGCCGGAGACATGCGCTCACCTTTTGCCGGCAATGTCGTTGAGATATCGGTCAAGGAAGGACAGGAGATCCTCACAGGTGACAGGATTGCCATCATGGAAGCCATGAAGATGCAGACACCGATACTCAGCAAGATCGACGGCATCGTGACACGGATTTCCGCGAAACCGGGGGATTCTCTCGGACCTGGAGACAAGATCCTGAAAATCGATAAGGACGAATAAGAAAGAGATCCGATATCCTGGAGCAAAGAATACGGATCCGGCACCAGGAAACGGCTTTTGACATGCCCCTGCTCTGAAACCCGGGAACAGGGAGTCATTTTGTCCCCGGACCGGCTCGAGGAATGCAAATCAGAGCAGGATCAGGTTGGCGCAACCGATTAAGAAACCCAGTAATGCTCCGAAAAGATTTATATATTTAAACTGCTCTTCCATTATAGAAAGCAAAAGCCTTTCCAGTTTCAGCAGATCCAGCGAATCCACCTTTTCGGTGACAACTGCCTTTATGTTGAGGGAATGGACCAGACCGGGCACCTCGGTGGCCAGCATCGCCGAGGCCATTTTCCTTATGGATAGATAGATACCGTCCCGGACCCCTGCCGGAAGAATATTGGATAGACGTCCTACAGGCTTTTGTAAAAGGCCCTGAAACATCGTCTCGATCATTGAATCGATGGTCGTCACCGTTTCTTTGGCACGTAACAGGGCAATCCCCTCCTCCCGCATCCAAGCCCCCAACTTCTCCCTCCCCCTTGCTCCAAAGAGATTCCTTACAATCAGTTCCAAGGACAGGGCGCCACCTTCGATATGGGTCTCGATATTATCCCGGATCATCGACGACAGGGCCTGGGTTGTCTCCTTTTCTTTGAGTATGGCCAGAATCTGGAGACTGACTTTATCGCATACCCCTGAGATTTTTGCCTCACGGTCGTCTTTTATCAATTGCGCCAACGGAATCCGTAAAAAGTGCTCGAAACGCTCACGGATCACCTCGGCAACCTTTTTCCGGACCTCTTCATTTTGCAGCCATTCGAGTATATCTTCTTTTTTGTCGATAAGATATTGATCTATCTTGCTCTCCATCGTATCCATATTCAAAAACCCGCCGACCATGGCCGCCATGGGGCCCAGCGAGCCTATAAAACCGTGTATCCACTTGCGGACTGCCTGGACGATCCGGGTCCTGACATCGGCATCTTCCAGGACTTCGGCAAGCTTTCCAAACATGAACGGCGTCTGTTCCTCGATGGAGGTCAGGATAAAATCTTTGCTGGATTGAGGGAGGATATCATGAAGGGATTTTTCCTCCTCGATGATGTCATGCACCTTGGCATAAACAAAATCCGTGACCCATTGGTTCATGGTGGAACTGGAGAGCATCCGCGACAGACCCTCCTCGATGAATGCATAGCTTACCTGTCGTTCTTGAACCGAGAGAACCGAATTGAGTTCATTTTTCAACAACCGTTGGTAGTTGAAATCGATATACCCTTCAATTTTATCAGAGAATTCCTTCGACCTGATATATTTATGGATGCTCTCCTTGGTTTGATAGGTGACGGCTCTTACAGCAACATCAAAATAACTTGTGAATTTTTCAGGGACGAGGGTCGGCAGGGGACCAAAGTCTCGATGGAGGATCGCTCCTACCCTTTCCTTTATCAAACCGAGGAGATGCTCCTGAAACTTTTCCTTCATCAAGGCCTTGCCGATCTCGTCACTGGTCAGGAGATGTTCCCCCACCATCTCGCCCATATTCAAGGCAAGGGTATGACGTCTGGCAGGAATCACACCAGGGGTCATCGGAAGTCTGATGCCGAAAATACGCCAGGCCTTTAAGGGCCTGAATAACATGCGAATAGCGACCTTATTGGTCAAATAACCGATAAACGCTCCAATGACAGGCGGAGCGATATAATCCAGGTAGTGGGTGATATTCCCGATAGTCATTGGCATAGTTGTACGATCTCCTGCGGATCGGCTACGATATAATCCGCCCCGCTCTGCTGCAGTTCCACCATCTCCCTAAATCCCCACAGTACGCCTGCCGTCGTCATCCCGGCTGCCTTTCCTGTCAGCATATCCGTTGCGGTATCCCCGACATACAGTATATCGGCAGGAAGCAACTTCAATTTTTCCGCCACGATCAATGCACCTTCGGGGTGAGGTTTTTTCAAAACATCTGTCCGTTGTCCATGAACGCAGGAAAAACAGCCTTCAGGAAAATATTTTGTCACGCACATTTTTGTAAACTTGTCGGGTTTATTGGACAATATGGCAAGCTTCTGTCCTCTTCTGCCCAGATCGGACAGCATCTCAACAATCCCTCGGTACAGACATGTCTTGTCTGCCCAATGTACTGAATATAGTGTACTGAAAAGATCTTCACACTCCCTGATCTGCAACTCGGAACTTGATACCGGCAGGATCCGTTCAATAAGTGTCCGCATGCCATCGCCGACGAAATAGCGATAGCTCTTGGTCGGATGGGTCGGATAATGGAGACGTTCAAGCGCAGCATTGGCAGAGTCCGCCAGATCATCCAGGGTGTTCAGAAGGGTTCCGTCCAGATCGAAAAGACAACCTTTGAATCGCGTGATCATCTCAAACCTTCTCGGTGATTGATAAAAAATCTCTTTTGTAAACCTGATACGCTCTTTCGAAATTTAAATATCCGGTCTTATATGGCACAAAATGAAAAAGAAATCTTCCAATTTTTAAGATTTGTGGATAAAAATGAATCAATATACCTTCATCCTCTTCTTATCTCATTCAATGGAAAGCCTATGTGGTTTGTTAGATTTGTTTCATCTTCGATCGGCAAAAAGATGGTCATGGCGCTTTCAGGCCTGATGTTGCTCCTCTTTCTTTGCAGCCATGCTGCCGGCAATGCCACAATCTATATGGGCAGATCGGTTTTTCAAAGTTATGCGGATGAGCTGCACAGCCATCCCCTGATAGTCATCATTTTCAGCTTCGGTCTCTTTCTGGTTTTCCTGGTTCATATCGGACTCGGTTTGTTGCTATTTCTACAAAACAGACAGACACAGACGTCACGATACACCGTTTCGACCCGGGTCGTCACCAACTCACTGGCATCGAAGACCATGCCGTATACCGGGCTTATCATCCTGCTCTTCGTATTGATTCATGTCTTCGGTTTTGCCATCGGGCGTCCCGAGACCGAAATGATCTCGGATACGGTTAAAAGATTGCTCGGGCATTTCTTTTACGATCTCTTTTATTTGATCGCCTTTGCCGCTCTTGCCCTCCACCTGAGCCATGGTTTCTGGAGCATGCTGCAGACCCTGGGCGGCAATCATCCAAGGTATAATGCGTCGATTGCAAAATTAACCCTGATTATCCCGGTCTTTTTTCTTGTGCTCTTCGGTGGAATCGTTCTTTACTTTGTTACCGGGATCGGGGCCTCTTTCTGATATCACGCGGGGAAACAGCCTGTCCCTTCAACCGGCACAGCCGGATCCTTCTTCCGGTGGAATAGAACTCAAAGGTCTTTACGATGAAGCTCATATCACGAACCCCTCCGGGTCAACTTGCAGAAAAATGGGACAATCATAAATTTGCCAACAAGCTGATCAACCCGGCCAACAGAAGAAAATACAAGATTATCGTCGTCGGCACCGGGCTCGCCGGTGCTTCTGCCTCCGCAACCCTTGCCGAACAGGGATACCAGGTCCACACCTTCTGTATCCAGGACAGCCCGAGGCGGGCGCATTCCATCGCCGCTCAAGGCGGCATTAACGCCGCAAAGAACTACCAGAACGATGGTGATTCCATCCACCGTCTTTTCTACGACACGATCAAAGGTGGTGATTTCCGTGCCAGGGAGGCAAATGTCTACAGACTGGCCCAGGTCAGCAACACTATCATTGACCAATGTGTCGCCCAGGGTGTCCCCTTTGCCAGGGAATACGGCGGGACCCTTGCCAACCGATCCTTCGGCGGCGCCCAGGTATCACGAACCTTTTACGCCAGGGGGCAGACCGGGCAGCAGCTTCTCCTCGGGGCCTATAGCGCCCTTTCCCGCCAAATTCATAAAGGCGGCGTCACCATGTATCCCCGGCGGGAGATGATGGATCTGGTGATGGTCGACGGCAGGGCACGTGGAATCATAACCCGCAATCTCATCAACGGCGCCTTGGAAAATCATGCCGCCGATGTTGTAATACTCGCCACCGGCGGCTACGGAAATGTTTATTACCTTTCGACAAATGCGATGGCATCAAACGTCACTGCAGCCTGGCGAGCACATAAGCATGGGGCGGGTTTTGCCAATCCCTGCTATGTCCAGATCCATCCAACCTGCATTCCGGTCCACGGTGATTATCAATCGAAACTGACCTTAATGAGTGAAAGCCTGCGCAATGACGGCAGGGTTTGGGTCCCGCTATCAGCCGGTGACAAGCGGGCGCCGTCCTCGATCCCGGAGACCGAAAGGGACTATTATCTGGAGAAGAAATACCCGAGTTTCGGTAATCTGGTCCCTCGTGACGTTGCTTCAAGAAATGCCAAGGAGCAATGCGATCAGGGCAAAGGGGCCGGCAGTACAGGCCTTGCCGTCTATCTGGATTTTGCCGATGCGATCAAACGCGACGGTGAGAAAACGATCTTGAAAAAATACGGCAATCTCTTCCAGATGTATCAGAAAATCACCGCCTCAAACCCGCTCAACGAACCGATGATGATCTATCCCGCAGTTCACTACACCATGGGGGGACTCTGGGTCGACTATAATTTGATGACCACCATTCCCGGCCTGTTCGCCCTCGGTGAATGCAATTTTTCAGATCATGGAGCCAACCGTCTGGGAGCAAGCGCATTGATGCAGGGGCTTGCCGACGGCTATTTCATCATCGCTCCCTCGGTCGCCCATTACCTGGGTTCTGCACCATTACCTCCCGTATCCATTACCGATCCGCAGTTCCTCGAATCCCAGAAACAGTCCGGGGAACGTCTGCACCGGCTCCTGAAAAACAGCAATTCCGGACCAGCCGGCAAGATCACGGTCGATGAGATCCATAAGGAGCTGGGCAAAATACTGTGGAATAAATGCGGCATGGCCAGAAACAAACAAGGTCTGGAAGAGGCCTTGGGGAAGATCCCAGGTCTTCGCCAGGAGTTCTGGGAAAAGGTCTTTATTCCGGGAAATGGCAATGAGCTGAATCAATCCCTGGAACGGGCGGGACGGGTCGCCGATTTTCTCGAATTCAGTGAAATAATGATCCGCGATGCGCTGGCCCGTGAGGAATCCTGCGGCTGTCATCTTCGTGAGGAGAGCCAGACAGAGGAGCATGAGGCGAAACGAAACGATGCCGATTTCTCCCATGTCTCGGTCTGGCAATATGCCGGAGACGGCGAAGAACCTGTTATGCACAAGGAACCGCTCACCTTCGAATTCGTCACCCCAAGTCAAAGAAGTTACAAATAATTTTCTTGAAGATAGTGATCGCCACCTTCAACCTCGGGCTTTTTATATTACCATGAACACCATAGACCTTACTTTGCAGATCTGGCGGCAAAAGGACGGCGACTCTCTCGGGAGCCTGCAGACATATACCTTAAACAATATCTCCACGGATATGTCGTTTTTAGAGATGCTTGACGTCTTGAATGAAAAGCTCACCACCGAGGGCAAAGATCCCGTTGCCTTCGATCATGATTGCCGGGAGGGGATTTGCGGCATGTGCGGAGCTGTTGTCAACGGTATCGCCCATGGACCGGAAAAAGAGACGACGCTTTGCCAACTGCATATGAGAAACTTTGCCAGCGGCGACACCCTGGTTGTTGAACCTTTCAGATCCCGGGCCTTTCCGATCAGGAAGGACCTTATTGTCGACCGCTGTGCCTTCGACCGGATCATCCAGTCCGGTGGGTATGTATCCGTCAATACCGGTGGAACTCCGGATGGCAACGCCATTCCCATTCCGGCGCAGACCGCCGAGCTGGCAATGGATGCCGCTGCCTGTATCGGCTGTGGTGCCTGTGTTGCCGCCTGTCCCAACGGTGCGGCAATGCTTTTTACCAGTGCAAAAATCTCCCAGCTCTGTCTTCTTCCCCAGGGAAAAGTCGAGAGGAAAGCCCGAAGCCTGGCCATGGTCAAGGCCATGGATGATGAGGGCTTCGGCAATTGTTCGAATGCCAAAGAATGTGAAGCCGTCTGTCCCAAGGGGATCTCGATCAGCAATATCGCCCGGTTGAATCGTGAATACCTCAAGGCCGTATTTACAAAACGATAATCTGCTCCGTTACTGAAGGGATGGGCCCCATGTATTTTCAAGCAGCTGTTATCGGGGCGGGTCCGGCGGGCCTTTCATGTGCCGCGTTCCTCTCCCGACACGGGGTCCGGGTGTGCATCATTGAAAAAAACAATACCGTCGGTCACAAGGTCTGCGCCGGAGGCCTAACCTGGAACGGCCTGGCCAACAGGATTCCCGAGTCTCTGATAGAAAGGGCTTTTCCCGTTCAGCATATCAAGACACCACTGCAGGATATTTCCGTTTCCGCTCCCCATCCGATCATTGCAACCGTTAGCAGGAAAAAACTCGGTCTCTTCATGCTTGAGGAGGCGACCGCATCCGGTGCCGAATTTCTTCCCCGCCTCCGGGTGACGGCTATCTCTGACGGCACGCTTACCCTGCAGCAGAAAAACGGCAACCGCCTGCTAAACGTGAAGTATGACTATCTGATCGGCGCCGACGGGTCCAACTCCCTTGTCAGAAGGTATCTGGCACTTCCCACTTCGCGAGTTGGGATCGGGTTGAATTATCAGGTGCCGGGGGAGCATGCAACAATGGAATGGCATCTGCACGCCCGCTATTTCAAGAACGGGTATGGATGGATATTTCCTCATAGCACAACCTTTTCCATAGGGGCCTTTGCCGACGCATCGTCCATCAAGGCCCATCTTCTCAAAGACAACCTGGTACGATGGGCCGGCAAGATCGGTATTGATCTGACGGACAGGCAATGCCGTGCCCAGTATGTCAATGTTGACTTTAGAGGCTGGGACTTCGGGCATGTCTTTCTTGCAGGAGATGCGGCAGGTCTCGCTTCAGCCTTGACCGGAGAAGGCATCCATCCCGCCATTGTCTCAGGCGAGACGATAGCCAGAAAGATCATCCATCCCGACGGTGATTGCAAACAGCTCACTCACCTGCTGAAAAATCACCGTCGCCATGGTCGTCTGGTGCATCTCACCGGAAAGAACACAACGATGAATGTTCTGCTCTCTGAGCTCTTGGTGCTGGCACTCCGGACCAAGGTGTTGAATTTTCATCGACTCGAGATGACGGGCTGACTGCTTCCGGCGGGATTTAGAGATAGAAATTTTTCTCAGAATGCTTATATGTTATTACGCCATAATTTAACAGGTATATCAAATCAAGAAGACGGAGATTGTTATGAGTAAGATTATTGCTTTTGCGGGAAAAGGCGGCGTCGGTAAAACAACGGTCGCAACCCTTGTCGTTCGTTACCTGGCCTCCTCCGGGAAATCGCCCGTACTTGCCGTCGATGCGGATCCCAACAGCAACCTCGGAGAAACGATGGGGATGGATGTTACTACCACCGTCGGAGATATCCGGGAAAATTTTATGAAAGACCCCCAGGGGGTTCCATCAGGTATGGATAAAACCATTTATCTTGAATCGCTGATGAATCAAGCCATCATCGAAACCCCTGATTTCGACCTCCTGGTAATGGGCCGACAGGAAGGTCAAGGGTGTTATTGTATGGTCAACAATATCCTGAATAACTTTACCAATGACCTGGCGTCAAGTTACAAATACATGGTTGTCGACAATGAAGCAGGCATGGAACACCTGAGCCGCAGGACCAGCGGGAAGGTGGATATGCTTTATCTGGTAACCGATTATTCTCTCCGCGGTCTGCGAGCAGTAGGACGAATCTACCGATTGCTGGAAGGATTGAAGCTCTCAGTCAACAAAGTGGGCCTGGTGGTAACCAGAGGTCCGGAAAATCTGAGCGATGCCTTCCTTGCGGAGGCAAAAGAAATCGGGATCCCCATTCTTGGAATAATCCCCAACGATCCGTCTCTTCTCGAGTATGATATGGAGAAGAAATCTCTTCTCGATCTACCGGATACGTCCTGTTCCGTGGTTGCGGTAAATCACCTGATGGAGATAAGCTGTCCGCAATAATCAGCGGTGGATTGCACGGCCATCAGAGAAATCCTGCAATCCACCGCTATCGCCACCGGTTCTCTCTTTTTCTTTTGCAGACAAGAGAAAAAGGATCCTTCTTGATCTAAGTCAAGGCCCTTTATCCAAGACAGCGGTATCCTGTGGATGAGACAATGAGGGAGGAAATAATTTTCATCAGGGAGGTAGCAAAATGAAATGTCCCGGACAGGATATGCAATACTGGACAGCGGAGGCCATCTATGAGGTAAAATGTCCACAATGCAACGCAATGGTTGAATTTTACAAAGACGATACGACAAGGAAATGCAGCCATTGCGGACATCGCTTCGTTAATCCCAGGATGGATTTCGGCTGTGCTTCCTACTGTCAGTTTGCCGAACAATGCCTGGGCACCCTCCCCGAAGGATTCACGGCCCAACGAGACGATCTCCTCAAAGACCGGGTTGCCGTTGAGATGAAAAGGTATTTCAAAAACGACTTCAAAATGATAAGCCATGCATCACGGGTTGCTCGCTATGCCGAAAGGATGGGAAAGATTGAGGGGGGTAATCCTGCAGTTCTCCTCTGCGCCTCCTATCTTCTCCATATCGGCTATCCCGAAGCGGCAAGAAAATACGGCGAAATCGAAGCGAAGAATCACCTTGAACAGGAAGGGATCCCCGTTGCCGAAGAGATTCTGAAAAGACTCGGAGCCAATGAGCATCTCCTGGCTTCGGTCTGCGCCATCATCGACGGACATCCCGGACCTGACAATATAAAGGAGTTTTCACTCGTTCGTGACGCCGATCTCCTTGCTTCCATGGAAGAGCAATATAAAGACGTACATCTCGGTCCAGTCGGGCTTTGCGAACTGTCGGAAAGGCTGCATTCAAAGAGTGCTCGTCAGCAGGCTGAAGAACTCGCTGCCAGACTTGCGATACGTGCCGTGTAGAAGAGAAGATGTTGTAAAAAGAAAGGTTGTGAAGACCGCGGGGTGTACCCTATTTGCCGATATGCCCGGTTCAATGGGTTTCGAATCCGTTAAGACCATATCGGCAATGCCATTGTGAATTTTGCCAGGTGATCTATTTGACCTGACAATTCTGTGTATTCATAGAGGCCCCACAGCCCGAACACTTCAGGGTCTTTCCGACCTCATCAGAAAAGATCTCCACAACTTTTCCGCATTCAGGACATTTCACCTTGACTTCACTCAAGGTCTTGTTGGCCTCAAATCCCGGGCAGTGTTGCTTTTCTTCCGTCATAATTCTCTCCTTTTCTTTTTTTGAAAATACCTCGAAGACCAGCCTCTGTATTATGAGTCTATCTCTTTTCCTCCCTTTTTATCAACGAAAAAAATCACACACGAAGTCCGATACTTACAATATAGACCACCATCCTGACATTTGATACATCTGTCACAGAGATAGTGTTTATGTTTCATACAGAAGTATCCGGCTTCTACCTCAGGATGATTTTTACATTTTCCCATCCTTGCACTGTCTCCGAATTACTTCTCTCTCTTTTTGAAAACGGAAGTTTGATACAACATGTCGATAAGAGCAGAAAACATCACGACACCTATCACTCTGCCAACCCATTTCTGATCAGATGGATCTCATTGTCATGAGGTCTTCTCTTTTTTGTCAGGTACAATGGATCGTCTCCTATTCTGCCGCATTTCTCAAAGACCACGATCTCAAAAATATCCTTTCCTCTCTCGACCTGCTCCACCCATAATACCTTATCCATCTCCAGCTCAAAATCACTACAGACATTCTTGGCGAACCTTTCGGGATTTTCCGAAATGGAATATCCGGTTCCAGTGTTGGTATAGATGCAGAGATACGGTTTGAGAAAAATTATGCCCTTTTTCCCGATGGTCAGATCTATTATCTTCAGATCATAGGCACCCGGAAACCAGGCGATCGGTTCTCTGCGATCCCTTTTTGTGCCGTCCCAGCTATATCTGCCATCGAAGATGGACTTATTTCTCATTGCTTTCAGCATAGGCATCTCCTCTCCTGCACCAGGCAACGGATGACTCCTCCTTCAATATAAGCACGTTTTGCCCTTCTTGAAAAGCGGCTGTCAAGAAAGGCAAACCGGACCGGGCCTCTTTCTCTCTGCTAAGAAAGCGCCCTTCTGTCATCCATACCGACCAGCACACGTTCACGGGCCTTGTCAATACCGAGAGCCTTCCTCTTTTTGTCGATATGCTCCAGCATTAATCTGGCCATTTCATGAGGATCCGTTGCAAACCCCCATTTGCCGAAATCCTTTCCTTCCAGATCTTCAAAGAGATGTTTATAAAACTTTGTTCCCTCTATCATCGGGAATGTATGACCGAACACGGTAAAGACACCGGAAGCGACAAAGTACTGACCTATGGCGATGGCCTTTTCACTCATCCACTCAGGGGCACAACCGGCTACCGGCAGTTCCGCTATGGAATTCCCCAGACCGCCTGTGCTTACCATTTCCGAGGCGGCAACCAGGATTCGGCTGTTGTCGACACAGGCCCCAAGGCCCAGTACAGGAGGCATGCCCACCGTTTCGCAGACCTCGGCAAGACCGGGACCGGCGAGGGCCGCGGCCCCGGGAACGGTCAATCCCGCCTTGGCCAATGCCACCTGTGAACAACCGGTCTGCAGAACCAGAACATCATTCTTGATCAGCTCTTTCACCAGTTCGACATGAGAGAAATCCTGTTTGGAACGCGGGTTTGTACAGCCAACCACACCTGCCACACCACGAATCCGGCCATTGATAATGTTCTCATTCAAGGGTGTATAGCTGCCGCGAAACGAACCGCCGAGCATGTAGTTGATATACTCGTAGGAAAAGCCGTGTATCCCCGTTGCGATATTACGAGGAATCTGTATGGGCATCTTTCTGGTCTTAAAGCGGGTTATCGCCTTGATAACAATCTCATCAGAACATTTTACCGGATCATGTTCATCCATTTGAATGTGCGTTGCGCCCTCAATCTTAGCCCTGTAATTGGTGGTGATAAAGGGAGTATCATAGCATTCTGCAACCCTGGACAGATCCTGTTTAATGCACTGAATATCCACAGTCATCGCATCAACCGCGCCGGTCACCAGAACTGCCTCCGTAGAGGAAAAATTACCGGCATGGGGAATACCGTGCCGAGAGAGAACTTCAAGGCCCGAACAGCACATCCCGACCAGATTTATCCCCTTTGCCCCGGCGTCCTCGGCATGTTTCTTCATCGAGGGGTCGGATGCCGAAATAAGCATCGCTTCCAGCAGGATGGGCTCATGACCGTGAACGATGATATTGACATGATCCTCTTTGAGAACTCCCATGTCGAATTTTGTTTCCCGTGGAGAAGGGGTGCCGAACAGGATATCGGAGATATCCGTCGAGACCATGGAACCGCCCCAACCGTCGGCAAGTGCCGTTCTGGAAATCTGTTTGGTCAGATTTTCATAATCCTGATCAACCCCCATCGCCGTTCGATGCATCATCTCCATGATTTCCCGCATTGCACCTCGGGGAACGATGCCTTCTTTTCTCCATGTCTCAAGCGTCTTTTGCGGGACCCTTTTAACCATCGGGATTTCCCCGTCAACCTGAGTATAAGTCAATTCGAGTGCATGATAGAGATCCAGCGCGACATCCTTCAGATCTCTACCGGCCGTTTCGATATCGAGTGAGCTGGCTATTTCAAGCAATTTCAAAGGATCCTTTATCTGAAAGCCGATGACCTTTCCTTCAATCACGTTCTTAAACAACTCCAGCATGGCCATGCCATGATCCGTATGGGCCGACGTTCCTGCAGCTACCATCCGACCAAAATTCCTGGCCATTATCGTATCGATTGTCGCTCCGCAGACGCCCACACGATCATAGGGGTTATTGCTGTTGAGTCGACATGGTCCCATGGAACAGTGCTTGCAACAGGCCGATTGAGCTCCGATCGGACAGGCCTTCATTTCATTGGCCCGATCGAAAAACAGCTCTACGCCGTCTTTTCTGGCCTTGGTGATCATCTGGGCCGTCGATTCACATATGGTAAGATCTTCAACTCTGACTAACTCTTTTATTTTTGCCATGACGTCTCCCTTTCCCATCAGAATTTTGCAGGTAATTGATGAAATATGTGAATAGATACTATTCTCATATACGACAAAAGTCAAGTCGCTGACCGAAAAGTTTTTGTTAGGAAAGTGGACTACTCAGGCAATTCGAACGGTGACGATATCGAAAGGAATTTCCGCGACCGTAAGGGAATCAAAAAACCAGCAGGTTTCAACACTAAAATCCGGAAAGTCTTTTACATTTCCAATGTTGACAGAGGGTGAGTACGGCGGCAGGATAGTGGGCTTCTTCAGGTACCTGAACGTCTCACAGGACAGTGCAAGAAGGCATAAATAAGATCCCGCACTCTCCTGCTTGACGGTGGATCTCCTTTTTGTTATCACTTTTTGTTGAAGGAATGTAATTTTTCAGCAATATCAAAAAGGGCCTTGGGAGCGTCGTTGATATCTTCAAAGGCTCTGATTCCCTCACGATCCGAATTCGTGATCTCCGGCAGTTCCGGGATAAAACCAAGAATTTCGTACCCGGGAAGTGAATTTCGAATCAATTCCTCATCGTTTTCACCCCTAACGCGGTTACCGAGAACCACGATTCTCTTGATCCCGATATCAGTTCCGAGCTTGCGAATCTTTCCCGCCGCGGCCCTGCTTCGCGCACCCGGGTTCACGACAACGACCAAGGCATCCACGGATCCCGATGTCGCCCGGCCGAGATGCTCTATTCCCGCTTCCATATCCATGATTACTATTTCATCCCGGTAGAGAACCAGGTGGGTCATCAGGGCCTTGAGAATGGTACTTTCCGGACAGATACAACCGGAGCCGCCACTTTGCACCGTTCCCATAACCAGAAGCTTTACCCCGTCACGCTCTTTGGAAAAACGCTCAGGTATGTCGTCGACCTTGGGGTTGAGCGTAAAAAAACCACCCATGGTTCCCGGCTTGGCACCGGTCCGTTCATAAATGAGTTCCGAAAGCTCCGATATCGGGGTTATCGGCTGATCTTCAGGAATTCCAAGACCTGCGGCCAGATTGGCAACCGGGTCTGCATCTATGGCTATGACCTTATTCGTGGTATCTGCTGCAAGACATCGTGCCAAAAGAGAAGTAATTGTGGTCTTACCAACCCCTCCTTTGCCACCCACTGCTATTTTCAAGCTCACGTGAACACTCTCCTTGTAAAGTTTAGGCTTGCTCCCGGAAAGCACTCCGATTCTGATTCAAGTATTTACAAACAACGTCTTTTATTCCGGGGGATTTTCTTTAATAATTTTTCCAGTATTATCGACGATGGCCACAATGAATCCTTCCTTTTCGGCCTCACGGTTCAAATCATCAACATGGATAGCCTGGATTTCATATTTCCGCCCCTTTTCTTTCGGCAAGGTCAGGAAACACTCATTCGCCGCATCCTTGCTCTGAAAGGCCGGGATAAAATCAACACCCTTTTCCTTATTGTAAAGGCCCAGGAATTGTTCATTTTTCCCGGGATCACACACTACAATATACAACCAGCCTTCTATCTGTTCTTTTTCCTCCATAGGCCCACCCATCGTCTCGTGTTATGCTCCTGGTAAAAGTAATAAGACACAATGCTGAAAAAAACAAAAAAAAGCCCCATCCTTTCGGATTGGGGCCTTTTTGGATCGTCAAAAAACGAGGATCAGATCTCGAGATACGAATCCGAGAACAGGGTCTCTCCCAAAATGACCTTGACGGTCTTGACATAGTCACCGAGTTCCTTGCTGAGCGAACTGATATCAGGAGCGTTACCGTCCATTGTTTTATGAATAACATCAACGATATCAGGACGTTTCCCTTTCGCAACAGCCGTCAGTCCGTCATCGAGAGGATCGGAAATAACGGATTTCATCCCGTATCTTCCCAGCATTACCATATAGGTGGTATTCAGAATCGGTCGAAGATGGACAGGCGGTCCATTGGAAATATTGGAAAAGCCGCAGGTGCTCTTGGCTCCGGGTGCGATGTCTTCCAGCATTCCCTGGAACGTCATCAGGCTGATTGACTGGGCCTGTTGAATGTTGACCGGGGTGACAATACCGTCAACCCAGATCTTCTCGTTGGGAATTCCCGCCTCATTGGCCGCATAAAGAAGCTCGACACAGAGAGCGGCACGTTCATTCTCATCACGAGGAAGTCCGTCAGGACCCCACATCAACGCCACGATATCGGCTTCATACTTTGCGGCCATCGGCAGCATCACTGTGTAGCGCTCGGGGCGGGCCATGATCGAATTAACGATATGCGGCTTGCCGCACGGTTTCAGGACCTTGAGTCCTTCTTCTATGGCCGCTATATTCGAGGTATCAAGCAGCAGAGGTATCTCAGGAACAACCTCCTGGACAACCTGGCATACCCACGGCATCAGTTCATGGCCGTCCTTCTTGGCCGGCCCGAGATTGATGTCGATGTAATCCATGCCCTTTGCTTTCTGCTCCAAGGCTTCGGCTTGAATCGGTTTTGCATCGCGCTCTCTGTATGCACGGCCGATAACCTTGGATATAACATTTAGGCTTTCGCCGAAAAGTATCATAGGTACCTCCTTCTCGTTTTTATTTAAGATTCCTGTGGATGTAATTCCTGTCATCCGGCAGTGAGATATCCACGGATCAAGCGGTCAATATCCCACTGCTTCCGTCATCAGTCCTTATCGGCAGGACGGACTTCCAGCCGCTATTGCCTTGCCTTCAAGAAACCGGCCAGATGGGCCGCTTCACGCGGACCGACCGTAACCGTCCATCCTGGAAGCTCTTCTTCAACATCGCCGGCTATTGCAGCGGCATACCCCGGAATAATAAGTTCCGTATGTTTCACCTTCTCGGCAATGCCGGATTTCTTTACAAATGCACCGACATCGTCGCCACCGAATTTTCCTGCTGCCCAGGCTGTAAGAACCGACAGTCCTTCAGAATCCTTGATTAACAACCAGGCCGGCACCTTGCTGGCCTCGATCTCACCTGAGACGATAAAATAGGTCAAGGCGAAGTTGGTGGTCACCAGTACGGGTGAATTCTCATTCGGATTGCCGATCTCGAAGATACCTTCGGTCACTGTCATCGGACGCTGCGGATCGGTATAGATGTTCAACCTCTCGAGCATCAAGGGGAACATGGTCTCAGTGGTCAGATCCGACATGACGACAATGCCGCCGTATTTTGAGACATAGAGTGCGGCGATGAGCGTTTCCATATCCAGATTCGAGGCCATCTCGCAGGGAAAGGAAATAGTCGGGAATCCGACGGAACGATTTCCTTCCTTGAGTGCAGAGCGGCGAACGGCAACCTGATCGGCAAGGGCCTGTTTTACTTCCCGGGCTCCGGTATCGATCACCAGGTCCTTCAAGCCCATCGCGATGAGTTTGTCCGTTAAGGCAATGACGCCGTCAATGCCATCAGCCTTTACGGCAAGCGGCAGATCGTTTTCCTTGGCTATTGCGCCAAAAACATCGGCATTTGCCTCTGTTGCTGCATAGATAAGCGGCCGTTTGAATCCGGATGTGGCCACGGCTGCCTTGATAACATCGGCATTCTCGCTCATCAGGATGAGATTGAACTCCGATTTATCCGCTATAATTTTGGCCAGATTCGCAAAAGCGTCCTTGTCTCCGTTGACATCCTTTAAAGCGGCAAGTTCGGGTCGGAGGTTTAGCCCCACACGTTCGTATTGGATGGCATTCCATACCTTAAGCTTGGCCTCGACATCGGCACTGCTCGTATCGGAGGTGATAATGCCGGCAAACAGGGTCGGATTGAAGAAGGTCTTCTCGTGCCTGTACATAACGGTCTCGCCGCCTGCTGTCTTCTTTCGCACACCCTTTCCTATACTCACCGGACGAATGGGAGGAGCTGATGCTTCAGCAAGCTGAGCTCGCGCCTCATCGGAAACATACGGGCAGGAATCAAGTTCAGCCTTTGATGAGGCCAGATTCATCGCAAAGGCCAGACATGTGGGAACTCCACACTCCTTACAGTTTGTCTTCGGTAGGAGTTTGAAAATTTGAATACCAGTTAACGCCATTTCTGTAATCTCCTTTTATTATATCAAGGCAAAAGGACATAAGCAGGCCGGCTGTATTGAAACCCGCCTGCTTATGCTGCCAGGATAAATTGATTAACCAATCAGCGGTTCCATGCTGAGCGCAGGATGCCCTTTCTCCTGAAGGAAAGGCATAATCTCCTCTTCGGTAATCCCAACGGTCTCATCGGCAATCAAATCGGCGAAGTTATCTATGCCCATTTCCTTGCCTCTGGCATTAAGCCGGTCACGAATCTCGTCTTTAAGGATTTTCGGCATCCATACCATCCTCAAAAGGCCTCCGTCTCCAAGGATGAATTTACCCTGGGTGATATTGAACTTGGAGTGACCGACAAATCCCGGAGAGGAAGCGCCGCCGCCCATGACACCGGCAAGAGTCGTAAACTTCATGCCGGATGGGGTTTCCCCGGTATAGTCACGACTGACGGTCATCACACCGTTACAGGACGGCAACATTGCGGCAATACATTCACAGCAGCCGCAGGTGGTCATCGGAGCATGCACCATGGAGTAGAAATTGTAGGTCTCGACAGCGCCTTTGGATGCTGCCTGCACGAACTTATCAACACCTTCAAACCTGCCCAGCTTGGGATCGAGGACCTTGCCTTTTTCGATCGGCTGGTTGGGTCCTGTCGGATTAATCTCGTACGAAGCCTTGCAATCCATCCAGTTATAGGCGCCGCAGAGGCCGGTTCGTTCTGGGCTTACCGAACAGACATGACTGGGAGCAAAGGACTGACAGAGGGTGCAGGAGTAAAAGAGTTCCACATCTTCGTCAGTCATATTGTCGACACGGGCATCACGAGTGTGATATTCGTTCCTTGCCCGTTCGGTCAACTTATCGACATCCTCTTTGTTAGTGAAAAGTGTTACTTGAACTTTATCTACGATCTTCTTGAAATCCTGATGGAATTTAGCATGAAGCACAACGCCGATATCCTTCAGGGTAAATCCTTTTTCAATGGCGGCCTTGCTGACACGAACCCAGGAGATGTCGCGCTGGCCGATATGCATGATACCTTGGATATAGTTGATCAGGTGATGGATCTGACGTTCCATGATCGGTTCGAAATCGGTCTGGAACTCACGACCGGCGATCTGGACATAGATACCCAGCGGCAGGGTCTGGCCTTCCTTCAAATCCCCAATGTCTTTACCGACAACATTGACCTTGCCGTCTTCGATTTCATTCATCTCCGCCATCTTGACAAGCTCCGTACACTGGGTCTTGCCGCCGCCCATCTGGCAGAAGAGATCCCCGCCACGAACGCGTTCACCTTCAAAGGCAGGTCCGAATGCGCAGGGGATATTGATTTCGGTGACGTTGATCTTCAGGCCCCGAACCTCGACGGATTTCTGACAGATATCCTTATGGGCAACATTGGCGACAACGTGCTCGTAGGTACAGATACCCGTGGGCAGGATCTCCGGGATGTCGGTATCGGCAAGTGTCGGGAAGCCCCAGTTGACACAGCCTGCTGCGGCTACCGCCCATTCGGTTCCGACATCGCCGAGGGCATTGACGAAGGCAAAGATCCGGTTCTTGTTATACATCAGGATCTTTCGGTGATCGCCGGGCTGTACGCCACCGAAGGCCATGGCGGCACGGTTGGCAAAGCCGAGGGCGAAGACGGCGGAAGAAATATCGGGCCCGAAGGGGACGATACGTGTATTCCAGCCGATCTGCATTCCGGCATCCAGACATTGCTGAATAATGGTCTTGCCGTTATGGTTGGCGGCACAGAAGATATAAAGGCTCTTCTTCTGATAGTCCTCGACGATCAACTTGGCGATCTCGGCATTGGGTGCGGCACCGACAATGGCGGCAAACCCGGGAGCTGAACCGTCAACGAATTCAACACCACGTTTTCTGAGGATGGTGTCATCGGCCGGACCGACCCAGAGTTTCCCTGCCTCAATGTCCGGATCCTCCTGGCTGATATAAAAATCAGGCTCATTGAGGATTCGCAGAGCCTCCTTGATCTCATAGGCAAATATTCCTGCCATGCCTGCATCCAGCAGTGGTCCCAGATAGGGGAGATGATTGCTGCCCTTGATATGCGGCGGAAGAAGACCGCGCGCGAACTCCAGGGGTTTCTTCAGGTCCTCGAGGGTTTCGATTTTCATGCCGGTCAATGAATAGATGACCGGGAGATAGTAAGCAGTATTGGGAAAACCAATCTTCGTATCGGCATTATAGGTCTGGAGAGCCTTTTCGTATTCTCCTTCCACCTGGGAAACAACCTTATAGCCGCCCTGTATTGCTGCGAATGCTACTAGTCTTGACATGCTTTCCTCCTTCGTTGAGGATATATATTAATGGAATCAGTATACTCGTTCCTTATTTACTCCATACCGAGTTTCTGCCTGTCTGCCATATCCATCAGGACCCTGTCTCTGGCCTTATCGATACCAAGCTCTTTTCTCTTCTTGTCGATATGGGCGATCATCTTATGGGCATGTTTGATGGGATCCGGTTCACAATCCCACTTGCCGCCGTAGATCCCTTCCATCTCCTGGTAGAGATGGTTCTTGAATACGGGTGCGCCTTCAAGCGGCATATGATAACCAAAGACAGTGTATACGCCGGAGGAGACAAAATACTGGCCGATGGAGATGGCCTTTTCACTCATCCATTCAGGTGCACTTCCTGCAGCCGGCAGATCACAGATATCCTTGCCGAGACCGCCTGCCTTGACAACCTCGGTTGCCGCCAGAAGGATACGGCTGTTGTCGACGCAGGAGCCGAGATGGAGCACCGGAGGGATACCGACGGTCTCGCAGACCTCGGCAAGGCCGGGGCCGCAATGGACGGCAGCGGCACCAGGGGTCAGCAATCCATGCATGGCGGCAGCAATTGCGCTGCATCCGGTAGTGAGAACAATAACATCATTCTTGATCAATTCCTTAATAATGGTGATATGTTCTTCATTGTGTTTGGTCCGAGCATTATTACATCCTACAACACCGGCGATACCACGAATACGACCGTTGATGATATTATCATTTAACGTATAGTAGCTGCCGCGGAAGGTTCCACCAAGGTGATATTGAATGGATTCCACACCGAAACCGGCAATCTGTGTCGTCTTCTGCCTGGGGATCATCACATCGGCCCCACGGTTCTGGAAGTTATCGATGGCCATCTTGACGATGCGTTTGGCATCCTGCATCGCATAATGTTCGTCAAACTGGATATGAATGACGTTGTCCTGCTCCATCTTGGCAATGGGATGAGTGGTTATCAGCTTGGTATGAAAGCACTTTGCCACATTGGCCAGGTTCTGGAAGATACACTGTACATCCACGACCATTGCATCACAGGCACCAGTGATGATCGCCAGTTCCTGCTGGAGGAAGGTTCCTGCGGTCGGAACGCCATGACGCTGCAGCATCTCGTTTGCGGTACAGCAGATGCCGCCCAGCTGAATGCCTTTTGCTCCCTTTTCCTTGGCGTAATCGAGCATCTCCTGGGATTGGGACGCAGCAACGATCATCTCTGAAAGCAGCGGTTCATGACCATGGACGATGATATTCACATGGTCCTCTTTCATGACGCCGAGATTGGCCTCCGACTGCAGAGGAGACGGCGTACCGAACATGACATCCTGCAGATCGGTCCCTATCATCGACCCGCCCCATCCATCGGCAAGAGAAGCCCGGGTGCACTGCTTGGTGAGATTCTTGTAATCCTGGTCGACACCCATATGAGTCCGGTGCATAATCTCGACAATTTCCCGGTCCACGTTTCGGGGTAGAACATCCTCCTTGACCCATTTGTCATACAGAGGCTGGGGTGCCCTTTTCAGATAAGCAAGGGTGCCTTCCGGTTTACCCCACTCGGAGACGGCTGCTTCCCCGACTCCAAGGGCGATCTCATCAATGGACCTGTCCATGGTTTTCCCATCCACCTCGATAGTTGTGGCAACGCCGAAATACGGGGCGATTTGGATCAGTTTTTCGGGATCTTTGATGGTATAGTCCTTCGATTCCTTTCTGGCAACCGACCGGAAGACCTCAGCAACCCCCCTGCCGTGATCCGAATGCGCTGCAGCGCCTGCCGCGACCATCCTGGAGAAATTCCTGGCTGCAATGGTATTGGCGGTGGCACCGCAAAGTCCCTTACGGGTGTCTTCACCGACGATGCCATCCTTGGGCAGAGGGAGACGGCAAGGTCCCATTGCGCAGTTTTTACAGCATATACCCTGCATACCTATGGCACAGGGTTTCATCGTGACGGCACGGTCAAAGACGGTTTCGACTTGCAATCTCTGGGCACGACGAATCATCTCCTGGGTAGCTACATCAATGGATGATTCCATCGAGTCAGCCATTTTAATAGCTTTTGCAGCACTTGTTTTTGTTTCTTCTGCCATTAGAGGTTCCCTCCTCAAATTATTTTCTTTAGATATCGTCCAGCGAGTTCTCAATTATCTGAAAACGTTCTATTCGATATGTCGTTTGTGGAATCTGTTCAACATTGCCAGAATCTTTTCCTGTTCCGTCATCTGAACAGGTGATGGTGTCATCGTAGCGTCTGCGGCTGGAGCCGGTTTTTGTTCACCGGTTTCTTTCCGTTCTTTTGCTCTCTGCTCTCGAATCGCTTTTTCTTCAGCTTCTCTGGCATTCTTGGCATCAAGGGCAGCCTGTGCCTGTGCCTCCGCCTTGGCCTTAACATCGGCCGCGGCCTTAGCTTCAGCCTCGGCTTTTGCCTTGGCTGCGGCCTCGGCTTTTGCCTTGGCATCTGCTGCGGCCTTTGCTTCGGCGTCGGCCTTGGCCTTGACGGCAGCATCGGCCTTTGCCTTGGCTTCAGCTGCCGGATCTGCAGCAGCCGGGGCTTTTAATTCAGGCTGAGGAGCCGGTGCCGCTTCTGCCTTTTTCGGGGTGGCTGCAGGGGCGGCCGGTGCCGCTTTCGCCTCGGCGGGTGCTGCTTTCTTGGCAGCAGGTGCAGCCTTCTTGGTGTCTTCTTCAATGCTCAGATCCAACGCCGGGGCAAGAGAGGCAAAATCGATTGCAACATCTGCCAGTTTCTTTGAAATCGGGGCTATTTCCTTTGCAGTGCCGCCTTCGGCGAGGATATCGATAAAGCCCTTGACCATACGGATCGACTCCGGATGGCGCATGATCAGGATATTGGAGCCGCTGAGCAGATAGGATACGGCACCGACAGCCTCCATCAGGATGATCCGTCTTTCGGGATCCCCCAAAAGAGGAGCATCGGCGACGGTCTGACGTGCTTCCTTGCATTTCCAGACCTCATTGCCCAGGTTATTGATCATCGGGTATTGGAGTTTATCATCACCCTGGCTCATGGCAGCCAAGGTCAAACGTTCCATAACCGAATAGGAGTACTCCAGTCCATAACCGAGACCGCCGGTCGTCGGATCAACAATGACTCGATCCATCGGCATGCCGAGGTTTTCCAGAAGAATATTGATTTGTTTTGCCAGGTTGACATCGATCGGCGAGGAAGAAATAACGGTATGACCATATCCCATTGCCGCAGCGCCGATCCCTTTGTAGTTCTTTTCCTCAACGGGTCCGATGACCAGATTCGCTCCCTGGCATGCCTCGGCTACTGCTTTAAAGACCTGTTCGTCCTTTGCCGGATTGGCACATCCCCAGACAATAAGGGGAACATCTATTGCAGCCAAGACGCTCTTTACCGTGGCGGCTGCCGATTCAGGGCTTGCATCCTTGTCATTGGGATCAACACTTTTCAATTGCAGAACAATGATCTCAGCGCCAAACTCGGCAACGCATTTCTTGGCCCAGGCCGCAGGGTCCGAAACCACGTCTTGAAACTGGACCATTGCCGGCTCAGGCCAATCCTCAGGTTTCATGTCCCAGATCTCCATGGCGATAACCGGTTTGTTAGGCATCTTCCCTTCAAAGGTATAGAAAGGATAACAGGTTTCACCACCAATCGTAATGGCAGAAGCTCCTTTACCAATGGAAATTTCTTTTATGCCGCCGGAATAGGATTCCTTCTTAATTTCAAATCCCACGTTAGCCTCCTTACAGGTGAAAATTAGTCTCCAGAAGGGTATTTTCCGGACCTATCGGCTTATTTTGTTGCCGATAAGTACGGTTACCTTCCCATTTCATAAATGTTGCCCAAATGCAGTATTCAGTATCTGAGTTTAAAAATTAAATTTTAAAATCAAACAATTATAACCCGGCATCACTGACGTGTCGCTCAGGTATTTCTTTCATTCATCCGCTGCTGCAACCGCGGGAATTTATTTATTTCGGTGTGAGGAATAAACATGGCTGCAACATAATTATTCATATACGACGGTGTTTCCGAAAGTTCAAAATTCGTCATTCTTCTAGTAACTTCAATAACATCCTGTCTGATTTTATTGGTGAGAGAACTCATCCTCGTCCCAAGAAGCGAGCCGTTACCGATATAGGTAACACGATCAGGGTCAATCTCCGGCAAAAGCCCGATGGTCATGGCCCGTTCAAGATCGATATAGCTTCCGAATCCTCCGGCCAATATGATATGTTCAATCATTTCTATCGAAAGCCCGACCTCTTCGAGCAAGGTCACGCATCCGCTGTAGATGGCGCCTTTAGCCCGGATAAGATTGTCGATATCCAATTCATTTAACGCGATATCGCGGTCGATCTGGGTCTCATCCTTCCAGACGATGACATATTCCCATACGCCATTGTTTTGACGAATCCGCGGAGTATTCAAACTGCGGTTGAACTTCCCGCGGTTGTCTATCACTCCGTTTTCAAACATCACCGCAATCATGGTAATCAGACCTGAACCACAAACACCCTTGGGCCGGACATTTCCGATGGTCACAATCATCGGCTCGTATGTCACCGTGTCTATGGAGAAATCCTCAATGGCTCCTTTGGCAGCCCGCATTCCGAACTCGACCCCGCCACCTTCGAAGGCAGGACCGGCAGAGCAGGCCGCACATGCCAACCAATCCTTGTTGCCGATAACAATCTCCGCATTGGTACCGATATCCATAAACAGAACAAGTTCTTCACTCCGGTACATTCCCGACCCCATAACTCCCGCCACAATATCTCCTCCCACATAGCTCGATATCTCCGGGAAGAGAAGGGCGATCACATGTTCGTCAAGGTCAATGCCGATGGTAAATGCCCTGAATGGCGGGTAAAGGGTCGATGCCGGAACGTACGGCGATCTGCGAATGTAGCTCGGATCTATCTGCAACAGGAGTTGCGTCATGGTGGTGTTTCCCGCCAGCGTGATAGTCGAGATATTCTCCCGGTCGATTTTCGCCTGGGCAATCATCTTGCCGAGTATTTTATTTATGCTCGAGATAACAACCTCTTGAATCTTTTCCAACCCGCCGGGCTTTTCGGCAAAAATAATCCGGCTTATGACATCCTCACCGTAACTGATCTGGCCGTTAAAATCACCAAATTCCGACAGGCACTCCCCCGTTTCCACATTCAGCAGCTGTCCGTAGATGGTCGTCGTCCCTATATCCATCGCCACGGCATAATTCTCGGCAGTTGTATCACCCGGTTGGATATTGATAATACGATTCTTGCCGCTCTCCCGCACCGCCTTGACAATGGTAACTGTTACCTTGAAACCGGCTTCTCTTAAGATCCCCGGGAGCTTTCGAATTACCGGCAAGGTAAGTTCAAGCTTGTGCCAGTCACCGGTGCGGTTCAAGGTCCGGATAAGCCGGCTGACATCGGGCAGGTTGTCTTTTGCCTCGGGTGGCGGAAGCTCGACATAGGTCTTGACCACCGGAGCGATAAAAAGACCTTGGTCCTTTAAGGCATTGATGTCTATGGTCTTGATACGGGCAGTCCGGCGGGGTGTGTACTGCCGGCTGAGGGCAGTCGTATCAACAGATGATTCAACAGGGATACGGACTGTAATGTCGGAGCTGATTTCGCTTAAGCAGGCAAGCCGGTATCCCTTTTCAAAATCAGCCTTGCTGAGTCTTGCGGAAACGCCGCCCTGTACTCCGCCTTCTTCGATTTGAACCCGGCATTTTCCACAGATCCCCTCACCACCACATGACGCATTGACATGAACTCCTGCAGCCATGGCGGCTCGGATGAGCGTCTCACCGGCAGGGACTTCAATCGTCCTTTCATGGGGGAGAAATCTGACTTTCAGCCGATTCATTCAGGTTTCCTGCAAAATTCTGAGAAGTACTTTTCTCTTGCCGTTTCGGCAAATATCCCTGTACCCAATTGAAATTTTAAAGATACTCCAGAGCTTTAACCCTTTATTTTATAAAAAATCAATCCTTTTATAAAAAATAGAAGGCCAATCTTCAAAACTGGAATGAGGGCACCAGCAAATCCAAACTAATCTATCTTGTTTGAGAAGAATATTCAATCCTCTTTTGCATTAAAATATGCCGTTGGCAACATGTCGGCGGCTACGGATCACGACCGGTTCCTTGCACGCCCCGAATTCCTGGCGGTACACCGGACATGGGAACGCCTCTCATACTCTCACGACAGAACCACCGGCTGCAGTCCGGTGTCTAGCAGCGGTGTTCCTCGCCTCCAGGAGGCCATCCCTTATGCGTTCGTCCTAAAAATCATCCTTGTACTATTATTTTAGGTCAGGCGACTATCTCTCTTGGAGACGACACTCAATCCTACCTATGCGGCTGCGGCTTTTTTCATCGCATTTCGTATCGTTACCAATCTCTCTTCCGCCATCTTTATCGGAATCTGGTAAACAAGAGTTCTGGTGATCAGTTCCGCGGAAGACGGCAGCATGTCCGGATCGTAAATAACCCTTCTCCTGCCACCGGGTTCCATAAACGGCCAGCCGGATCTGTTCAGTGTTGAACCGGCAAAAAGGTGCTCCCAGTTTGGGTAATAATGCCAAGTATTTTCAGCGAAATTGATAGCTCCGGCACCCTGATCGGCCAAAACGGCGTTGACCCGTTTGCAATGGTCTATATTTTCGAGCATAAAACAAAGGAAGGTTGCGGAATCTCCTTGCGGATCAACCAATTTCCTGAATCTGACACCGGGAAGGCACATGGCCGCTTCCCTGAGCGCGGCTTTTGTTTTGCGCTGGGCAACCAGCATACTGTCCAGTTTTGCCAATTGGGCTATGCCGATTGCACCCTGGATCTCCATCATCCTGTAATTAAAGCCGATAAAATGACGTCCTTCACCGCCGCGCCCCCCCGGATTGGCGACATGGTCATGCCCGTGATCATGGTATTCGGACATCCTGTGCCAGAGCTCCTGGTCGTCGGTTATGACCATTCCCCCTTCTCCGGTTGTGATGGTCTTGACAGCATCAAAGGAAAAGGTGCCGCAGGTGCCGAAGGTACCCAAGTGCCGGCCGCCGATCCGTCCTCCAGCGGCCTGGGCCGTATCTTCCAGGACCGGTATGGAGAACCTCTTCGCAATTGCCACTATCTCTGCAATCCGTGCCTGAGCGCCAAGCATATGCACGGGGATGATACATCTGGTCCTATTCGAGATCTTTTTCTGCAGATCGGCAGGATCCATATTCAGCGTTTCGTCAACCTCGGTAAAGATCGGGATAGCCCCGACCTCAAGGATCGCCTCCCAGGTGGCGACAAAGGTAAACCCCTGGGTTATGACCTCATCACCCGGCCCCACGCCCAAGGCGGTCAAGGCCACCTTCAGGGCCGATGATCCCGAGGTGACGGCCTGGGCATATCCTGACCCGCAATAAGAAGAAAACTTTTCTTCGAATTCTTTAACCTTGTACCTCCCTTTTCGTTCTTGGCCGAATTCGTAACGAAACAACACCCCCGTATCAAGGACCTCGGCTATCTCCTTCTTTTCTTCGTCACCAAACACCTCATATCCTGGCATCGATAAGGTCTCCTTCTGGAAGAGTAAATGAACGGCATGTACTATTTAGTCAGCATCTTCTTGATCCGATTGCCTGCATCGAGCAATGCAATTCGAGGGTGATACGTCTCCAACTCTTCTTCGGTATATATTCCATAGGTGACGATAATGACAAGGTCTCCCTTCATCCCTTTGCGGGCCGCCGCTCCGTTCAAGCCGATAGTCCCTGAGCCTCGTGGTCCCTCAATGGCATAGGTGTCGAATCGTTCGCCATTATTGATATTGTATACCTTGATTCTCTCAAAAGATGTAATCCCAACAGCATCCATAAGATCTTGGTCAATGGTCAGGCTGCCTTCATAATTCAGATCTGCCTGGGTGACGGTCGCCCTATGGATTTTGGCATGTAACATTTGTTTCAACATCACTCTACACTTCTGTTAATTTTTGTCTGGATACGCTTGATCTGCACGCAACATGAATCGTCACGAAAAAAAGCGAAGTTCATACACCTAAGTCTCGGTACCGTTTGGGTTCGGGGTCACCAGCAAGGCATTGTCGATAAGTCGAACCTTGCGGTTGATCTTCACCGCCAGGGCGATACGGCTTCTGCTATCGATAACCTCCACCGCAAAAAGCGAATCCGTATCGATCACCTCCACATAATCCACCTCGCAGCCCGGCGTTTGTTCAATCATTTCCTTCACTTCATCCGTTAATTGCGAGACCTTGAGTTGAGATCCCGCCTTCCTGACTCGTTCCTGTGCGTAGCGAACGGATCTGAAAAGGCACCCGGCATT
The DNA here is from genome assembly GCA_046706325.1 of Desulfocapsaceae bacterium. Classification (GTDB taxonomy): domain Bacteria; phylum Desulfobacterota; class Desulfobulbia; order Desulfobulbales; family Desulfocapsaceae; genus CAWGGS01. The sequence continues at coordinate 157,545 of JBJKPM010000082.1, forward strand.
TTTCCTCTCTTCCGGGTTGAGGTAACTATTCCTTGAGCTCATCGCCAAGCCATCGGCTTCTCTGACAATCGGATGACCAATGATCTCGACGTCGAAATTCAGATCTCCGGCCATCCGACGCACCACCGCCAGCTGCTGGTAATCTTTTTGTCCGAAAATTGCCAGGTGCGGTCGAACGATATTGAAAAGTTTGGCAACAACGGTGGCCACGCCATCGAAATGTCCCGGCCGGGAAGCACCGCAGAGCCCTCTGGTGAGTTCCTTTACCGTGATCGAGGTCTGAAATCCTGCCGGATAGATATCCTCGACCTGCGGTGCAAAAAGCACATCCACTCCTGTTTCCTCGGCAAGCAGCCTGTCGCGTTCCAGGTCGTGGGGATAGGTGGAAAGATCTTCGCCCCGACCAAACTGAATGGGATTGATGAAGAGACTGACCACCACTTTGTCCGCCTTGCTCCTCATCGTCTGCATGAGTGACAGGTGCCCTTGATGAAACCAGCCCATGGTCGGCACCAAACCGATCGTCTTCCCTTCGGCCCGCCAAGAGCCGGCTAACTTCGATAAATCATGACTGTCTGTTATCACGTTCATGGCCGTGTCTTCAGTCGTCCTATCTTTTCAGAGACAAAGGCCCGTTCCGGATCGTTGGTGTTTTGTCCTGCCACGGTTGCCATATATTGTTGATACACGGACAAGGCTTTATCCTTTTCGCCTTTTATCTCATAGATCCTGGCCATGCCTAAAAACCCGATCCCCTGATAGCCATCAATCTTCGACAGCCCTTGATATTCGTTGAAGGCCAGGTCATATTCCTTGCCGGCCTCCCGGGCTTGTGCCAGGCCGTAGCAGACCAGCCCGAAAATCGGATTTGCAGGTTCGATCTCCCGTTTAATTTTGCCGTATTGTTCGGCGGCAGCCTTGAATTTACCGTTTTTCAGATCAATATTGGCCAGTTCGACTCTCGCCCAACGAGCTGAAGTCGTGCCTGGATAGTCGGTGATGACCTTCTGCAGAACCGGTTGCCGCGAAGATTCCGGCGCTCGCAAAGCAATCGCCAATGATGAACTGGCACTATTGATCTTTTCCTTTCTGATGACATCGTATATCGACCAGCAAAGGGCAACTGCTACCAACAAGACGATCGCGGAAATAATGATCTTCTTGTTTTCCCGAATAAACTTAATAACCTTTGGCGGAAGATTGAGGTGCTCCATCAAGCCGACAAGATCTTCGTCTTTATCTGAATCTGCATGTAATCTTTTAAAAACATTTTCTCCCGCCATACCCGTTCTCCATCATATTTTTTCAATGAATCAAACACAGCATAAAAATTTAATTGAATCTTTTACTATAAACTATACAGTGAACCATGTCCATTCGTAATCGGCCTTTGCCCTTCCCTGCCAGGCAAAATATGCCGACATCTAAAAAAGCTTATTCGACAACTTCTTAGCAGAGTAACTTTTGGAAGTATCGTAATTTCACTTGCGGCCTCTTCGGCCGGCAATGGGGCATCAAAACACCGGCACGCCATGCAGCTCAACATCCAATCCGTATCCGAGCTTACTCGCTCCATCAGCAACCTCCTTGAGGGGGAATTCCGCTTTGTCCATATCCAAGGGGAGATCTCCAATCTGAAATCTCCTTTTTCCGGCCATCTCTACTTTACGCTGAAGGACAACGCGGCTCAGCTGAAAACGGTACTATTTAAGGGCCAGCGAAAATATCTGGCAGAGGACCTGAAAGACGGTCAACAGGTGATCTGTCATGGAAGGATTTCCGTGTATGAGCCTCGGGGGGAATACCAGCTCGTTGTCGATACGGTGGACCTTGTCGGAACGGGTCTCTTGCAGATCCGTTTTGAAAAGCAAAAACAACGACTGGCCGCAGAAGGATTATTTGCGCCGGAAATCAAGAAAGATCTCCCTTCATTTCCAAGTGATATTATCCTTATCACCTCTCCATCAGGGGCAGCCGTCCACGATTTTCTGACTATCTGCCGAAAACGCAAGACCTCAGTCGCAATACGGATATACCCGGTTCGTGTCCAAGGTGAAGGGGCAGCCGAAGAAATTGCCCTGGCTGTTGATCGGGTGAACAGGGAAATCGGAGCGGATGTGATCGTGATCTGTCGGGGAGGAGGCTCCTTTGAAGACCTGTGGTCGTTTAATGAAGAATGTGTGGCCAGGGCCATCTACAATTCACGTATACCGATCATTACCGGGATCGGACACGAGATTGATTTCACCATAGCTGATTTTTGCGCGGATTATAGAGCCCCGACACCTACCGGAGCCGCTGAAAGGATCATTCCCGACAGCATCGGCTTGTTGAGAAGCATTGAGAATTTTCGCGGACACCTGATCTCCGCGATGCAGAGAAAGGTGGAAAACAACCGCGAGAAAATCGCCTATAATCGCAGGCTTCTTGGAGATCTCAGCTCAATCTTTATCGCCCACACGCTTCGGCTCGACGCCTGTCTGGCCGCCCTCGTCCAAACCTTCAAGGAGGGGCTGTCGCACCAGGACACCTTGTATCTTCAACTGACACGACGCCTGCAGCACCAGGCGCCCGGGATCACGATCCGTTTCCGGCAGCAGCACCTGGAACACCTGGGAAGAGTCATGGACCAGATGATCCGTGCCATGCTGGAACGAAAGACAACCGCCTTGCGGCAGCAGGTTGCACAACTGGATACCATGAGCCCCCTTGCAACCCTGGCCCGCGGATATGCAATCGTATCAAAGGAGGGTGGACCACCGGGTGAGCGGACAATCATTACCGACTGCTGCCAGGTCGAGAAAAATGACCTGCTTGCCATTCGCCTGCATCGGGGCCGGTTGCTCTGTGAGGTGACGAAAAAAGAGGGCTGTTGAAGATGAATTGCAGCTTGAATGCGAAAGGCATTCAGGCTTACTGCGACCAAAATTCGAGCCTGTTGCCTTCCGGATCAAAGATATACACGACCCGTCCCCCCCACGGATGCTCCCGTATACCGGGAGGATTGAGGCCCATTGCCTGCAAACGGGCATGGGCTCTTTCGATGTCGTTCACTTGCAGGGTGAGGGTAATGCCTTTTCCTTCACAGCTGCCGCGGGATGTCCGTGCTGCATCTGCAATACTCAGCCTGCTCTTCGGGTTCAATTCGAACTCCACGAACCAGTCGAGATCAACCGTTATCTTGAGATGCAGTTTTTCTTTATAGAACGCAACGGTCTCCTGCCAGTTCCAGCAGTAGAGAATCGTGTTTGCCGTCTGTATCTCCATTGTCCGACTCTTACGACAGTCCATTTCCTCAGCAGGATCCGGTCGGAATGCACACAGGATAATGCTGTCCCTTCCGAACCTGCTTGAAAATTCGTTTGCTGTTCGAGATTACAGCAGTTCCAGACCGGAAAAGAAATACCCCATTTCGAAGGCGGCCGTTTCCGGTGCATCTGAACCATGGGTTGCATTTTCACCGACTGAGGAACCGAACTGACGACGGAGGCTCCCTTCATCGGCTTCCGCCGGGTTGGTCGCGCCCATGAGATCACGCCATTTCCTGATCGCGTTTTCTGCCTCAAGCACCATAACGATACAGGGACCGCTGCTCATGAAATCGGTGAGTTCACCGAAAAAAGGCCGCTGTCTGTGGACAGCGTAAAAGCCTTCAGCCTCGACCTTGCTGAGATACAACTTTTTCAGTCCACCGATCGTAAAGCCTTCCTGATAGATGCGGGCAATGATCTTGCCGGCGTTTCCGGCTTTAAAGGCATCCGGTTTAATGATTGCAAACGTTTTCTCCATCACTTTATCTCCTCGCATTCTCTTTTCTCTGAATAGTTACGCGCCTGTCTCTCAGGCTGTTTTTTCGGCCTCTTGAGACAGACGCAATAAGGCATTGATAATTGCTACTGCAACAGAACTCCCTCCCTTCCTTCCTAAGGCTGTAATGAACGGATACTTTTTTTGGGAAAGCAGTTCTTTTGATTCCTGAGCATTAACAAATCCTACAGGCACTCCGATGATCAGTTCGGGCGTGCATCTCCCCTCTTCCACCAGTCGCATAGCCGCAAGAAGAGCGGTGGGGGCATTGCCCACAGCGATGATACCGACGTCATCGCCGGCAGCCTGCTCAAAGGCGACCTCCGATCGGGTTAATCCCCTTGTTTCGGCGATCCGCCCAACCTCCTTCTCCCCCACCCGGCAGATCACGTTGCCGCCGAATTTTTGCAAAAGACCTTTGCTGATACCGGCGGCGCCCATGTTGACATCGATCAGGATATTTTTACCCGCCTTTATCGAGGCGAGGCCTGCCTCAATCGCTCGTTCGTGAAAGGTGAGCGCGGCGGCAAACGAGAAATCTCCCGTCGCATGAATCACCCTGCGGATGACGGCAAATCTCTTCGGTTCAAACTCATCTGGGTAATAGCCGGTCTGAGCAAACAACTCCGCTTCGATAATGCGGAAACTCTCCGCTTCTATTAACAGAGGCTTGACCTGTTGCAGCGTGATCATCTCTTCCTCCCGCTCCCGTTCCTTAAAAAATTATATACAGACCGGACGCCCTTCTCCGATTGACCGAAATGCAGATGCAGATAACCGCCAAGAGCGTTTTTTATCACATAGCCCTCATTCCTGCCATCCTGCAACTGGAAAACAGTGGCAACAACTGGATCGATTTCCTTGAGTGTCGAATAGTGGAACTCATGACCATACACTGTATCTCCTGCTTCTCCAACCATGCAATCCGCCGTCAATGTCGCCTCCCGGTACCCGAGTCTGTTTAATCGATCATCCATGGTTATGGTGGCCGGAAAGACGCCAACCATTGGAAATCTTCTTTCCTGCAGATCGATCAGTGTCTCGGCCATATACATGAATCCACCACACTCGCAATATACCGGCCCTCCGAGAGCAACCCATTCTTTGAGCTGCTGACGCATCGATATATTTCCGCTCAACCTCTCGGCATAAAGTTCTGGGTATCCTCCACCGATATAGATACCGTCCACGTTTTCCGGGAGCGTTGTATCATCCAAAGGACTGAAGAAAATACTGTCTATGCCGGCCTGGGTAAAGAGATCAAAATTATCCTGGTAGTAAAAACAGAAGGCCTGGTCTCGCGCCACGGCAAGCCTCAGGCGGTGGTTGACCTGCGGTCTGACGGAGGTTTTTGCCTTATCATTGATCCTGACCATATTCAACTGCAGCAGTTGATCGATATTGATATTTTCCTCCACCATATAGACAAGATGATTGACCTGCTCTTTTGTAAGAGGTGTCTCCTCCCCCATGAATAGACCAAGATGTCTCTGGGGAATCGTGATCTCCGCATCCCTTGGAAAAAATCCCAATATCTCCGTATCGCAGTGCTTTCTGACCGCCTCGCCGATAAGTTCCTGGTGCCGCATGGAACCAACCCTGTTAAAGATTACCCCAGATATTTTCACATCCGGATTATATGTCTCGAATCCCTTCAGGACCGCGGCTACACTCTCGGCTGCGGAACGGACATCAATAACCAGGATAACGGGCACTGACAGTGCGACGGCAAGTGCTGCAGAACTTGCCTGACCGCCATCAAACAAGCCCATGACGCCTTCAATTACCGCTATATCCACACCCTTTATATTTCGTAAAAATGAGGTACGGCAAAAAGGAAGCCCGGCCATTCTGAGATCAAGATTCCGGGAGACGTTCCCGGTGATCAGCGTATGAAGCGAAGGATCGATAAAATCAGGCCCGCATTTAAACGACTGCACCTTGAAACCCCGTTGCCTGAGAGCTGCAAGAATGCCGAGGGTAATCGTTGTCTTGCCAGAACCGCTTGTGGTTCCCCCGACCAGAAAGGCTGGGATATTAATCATCGGCTTCTCCTAGAAAAGACCCTTCAAGACAAGGCACAGGATAACGAAAAAAAACGTGCCGACCTGCATGAGCGTTCCTGTTCTCAGGATATCCTCCTTGCAGACATCCCTTGATCTATCCCCGATGGTGGGTTTGCTCGTCGTTTTCCCGAAATAGGAGGCATCTCCACCCAGTTGAATCCCCAAGGCTCCGGCCACGGCGCTTTCGGTTTGGGCAGAATTGGGACTGCTGTGCTGTAGTCTGTCACGGGAAAATATCCGGATAGCCCCTTTCCAGTCAAGCCGTAAAATGAACGAGGAGAAAATGACCGCCAGGGCGCTTACCCGAGCCGGGATAAAATTGGCGATATCATCAAGCCGTGCCGCAGTCCAACCGAATTCGAGATAGCTTTCATTCTTATAGCCGAACATCGAATCCATTGTGTTGATTGCCCTGTAGATCATAGCCCCGAATGCGGCAAGCTCAATATCTCCGAATCCGGAGACCGGAGCAAACATACTTGCGAGAATTGCAAAAAACACTGGCGAGGTCACGCCGTCCACCATGTTTTCGGCAATGGTTTCAACACAGGCACGACCGACTCCTGCTCGATCGAGATTTTGGGTGTCTCTGCCGACAATCATCGCAACCGCCTGACGTGCGGCATCCAAATCCTCTGCGAGAAGGCAATCGTAGACCTTTCTGCTGTGGATGATCAGGTCCTTGGCGGCAATTGAGGTGTAGAGTAAAATAATTGCGATGAAATCTGCAAGGACCGGCGAAAGAGTTTGTGCCGTTTGCAGCAGGACACCGACCGAGAGTACCGTTGCCAGCATGACAGCACCGACGCTGCAAAAACCTGCAAGTTTCCTGCTGCACAAGAGGCCTCTGAAAAATTCTTCGCAGCGCCGACATAACCAGCCGAGTAACCGAACGGGATGGGGAAACCCTTGCGGGTCGCCGAAGAGCTGGTCGAAGATTAGAGCTGTGGCTACTTTCAGAGCAAAGAACATGATGCGGCCCCTGACCTGTGCCTGATATTAAAGTCCAAGCAGCCCATAGACCCTCTGCATATCCAGGCTTTCACGGACGGTATCGGCCAATCGATCGAATGCCGGTTCCAGATCGTAGGGCGCAAGGATCCTTCCGTCGCAGGCCAGACCAGCCCGGTGTTTCAACCGATCGATGAACCAGCGGCGAAAAGAATCGGCATCGAAGATTCCATGGAGGTACGTCCCCCAGATGCGACCGTCTCCAGTCACGGAACCGCATTTCGTACCGTCCGCAAAGACCACGACAGGCTCAAGCTCCGACTGGGAGATTCCGTGATGGATCTCATAGCCGTAGACAGGACACATGGATGCGGAATGAACCCCCTTCTGTCGTATCAGCCTCTTCTGCCGTTCCAACCTGGTCACCACATTCAAAAGCCCAAGGCCCTCTATATCTCCCCGGTCCGATTCGATGGAATACGGGTCTTCCACCTTTTTCCCGAGGATCTGGTATCCGCCGCAGAGTCCGACTATCTCGCAGCCGCTCTCCTTAAGCGATCGGATGGCTCCGGCCAGTCCGCTTTCCTTCAGGGCCTTGAGATCGCCGATAACATTCTTCGAACCGGGAATGATCACGGCCTCCGGTCGTCCCAGATCCTTGGCCCTGGAGATCACTCTCAGATGGACATCGGGCTCGGCGATAAAGGGCTCGATGTCGGTAAAGTTTGAGATATGGGGAAGGCTGATCAGGGCAATCTCCACATGGGGACCCTGAGGCCTTGGGGCGTCGAAAAGGCCTGCCTTGAAAGAAACGGAATCCTCCTCGGGAATACCGAGATCATGCAGATACGGGACCACGCCCAGGACATCCCGTCCCGAGTGGGCCTGCACATACCGGTGAGCGGATGCCAGCAGCGAGGCCTGGCCGCGGAACCGGTTGACTATAAAGCCGGCTACCAGTCGTCGCTCCCATTCAGCCAGGACCTCCATGGTCCCGATAAAGGAGGCATAGACCCCGCCCCGATCGATATCCCCGACCAAGAGTACCTTGGCACCGGCATATTCGGCCATCCGCATATTGACGATATCATGGTGCTTCAGATTCACCTCGCCGGGAGATCCTGCCCCTTCCAGAACAATCGCATCGTAATCCAAGGCCAGTTCGTCATAACTGGTGCAGGCGGCCTGCCAGGCCGTATCCTTATAGGCGACATACTCCAATACCGACATATTGCCCACCGGCAACCCTCTGACGATTACCTGGGAGCCGGTATCGGAGTTCGGCTTGAGAAGGACCGGGTTCATTCGGACATCCGGATCGAGTTTTGCCGCCTGGGCCTGGACTACCTGGGCACGTCCCATCTCCAGTCCATCCCGAGTGACAAACGAGTTCAGAGACATATTCTGGGCCTTGAACGGAGCGACCCGGATCCCGTCCTGCAGCAGGATCCGGCACAGCGCGGTGACCAATACGGACTTTCCGGCATTGGAGGATGTCCCCTGGATCATCAGCGGACGGATCCTCTTTCGACTGGTTGCAGTCCCTCTCTTCGTTTTACCGCCAAGGACATGTTTGAGGGCACGAAGAAGTTCGGCATTTTCCTCTCGCGTGCGGACTGCAATGCGAAAATAGGTATCATCGAGACCCTGATAGTTGGCACAGACGCGGATCGCAATGCCCTCCTGCAGGAGGCTTTCGGACAGCCTGGAGGCTGAGGTGCCATCCGACAGGCGAAGAAGCAGATAATTGGCGTTCGAGGCAAATACCTGCATTACCGGTATCTTGGCAAGCTCGTCTTTGAGTTCGCCGCGCAACCGGGTACAGAGTCGTATCGATTCACCTCGATACTCTTCATCACCGACGGCCTGGAGCCCCACTGCCTGGGCCAGCGTGTTGACCGACCATGGCGGCATGATCTCCCGCAGAGTGTCGGCATATCCTTGCGGGAAGACGCCGAATCCCAGGCGCAGTCCAGGAATCGCAAAAAATTTTGTCATTGAATGGAGGGTGAGGATATTCTCAGCACGTCCGGCAAGTGATTTTCCTGCCTCGACGAAATCGAGAAAGGCCTCATCGATGATAAAGACCGTCCGCGGAAAATCGCAGGCAAGCTGTACCATCTTCTCCGGATCGACGATCATTCCGGTCGGGTTGTTCGGCGTTCCGATAACCACGATCTCATCCCCATGCAATTGGCTGGAAAGAAGACCGGTGTCCAAGAAAAAATTGGTATCCGGGCGCAGATAAAAAGGGGTGACCCGTATTCCCGCCAGAGTCATTACCTTGACATAATCGATGTACGAGGGTACCGGAATAATCGCCCGATCCTTCTTCAATACCCGGGGAAGATAATAGAGAAGCTCTGTTGTCCCGTTGGCGGCAACAACGGATCCTGATGGCAGCTTGAAACGAGCGGCTATGGAACAGACGAGATCATGGCACTCGGGATCAGGGTAGTGGACCAGGTTCTCTATGGACCTGCTGATCGTCGACCGCAGCCACTCGGGTGGTCCCAATGGATTGATGTTGGCGCTGAAATCCAGGAGATTTCCAGAGCGGCCGGCATGCAGACGGGCAAGACGGTGCACATTCCCTCCATGTCCGAACCCTGCAGCCTGCACCTCTTGTGTTTGATCGATTTTAGACATCTTTTCCCTATAGACAATGCATTCGCACGTCAACTTCAAATAAAGAAAATCAATGTACCCCTAGCGTATTGGCCAAGGCTACCGCCACGGCCATCTCGGTAATCTCGCAAACCGCCCCCAGGGTATCACCGGTCGCACCGCCGATCTTCCTTCTGCACCAGAGTGAAAAAGCCACCACGACTCCACTGGTGACGACAAATACCAGCAGGGCCGCCCCGACGCCGATCAGGGGCGTCAGGGCCAGCAGAAAAAACAGGGACCAGAGGGCCGAAAAACGGCTGTATCTTGAATAAAAAAGACGACCAAGCCCTTCCTCTCTGGCATACGGCAGGACGGCCATGGACAGGACGATCGCGCATCTCCCGGCAACAGGCATCAGGCAGACCGTCTTAAAAAAATCTGCCGATGCCAGGCTTGAAAGCGCTGCAAATTTCAACAACAGGACCAACGTGATGCCAATCACGCCCATGGCCCCCGTTCTGCTGTCGCGCATGATCTCCAGGATCCTCTCTTTCGGTCTGGAGCTTAAAAACCCGTCGGCCGTGTCGGCGAGACCGTCCAGATGCAGACAACCCGAAACCGCGGCCAGCAGGAAGATGGCAAGGACCGCAACCACTGAACCCGGCAGCAACCACCGCAAAAGCAGACCCAACGCACCGATTGCACAACCGATCATGGAGCCAAGGATCGGGAAGTAGTGCAGACTGTGCTGAAAATAATCCCCGTCCTGTTCGGACCGCCAGTGAATCGGAACGACGGTTAGAAAACGAAAAGCAGCCAGGAAACACCTGATGGGATGGGCAAGCGAAGGCGGCAGGCCCTTAAACCGTTCAGCCCATGAAGATCGCACAGCTATTTATCCGCTCCGGCAACGGCTGCTTCCTCAAAGGTCGCGACTTCGGTAAGGATTGCAACCGCAGCCTCGATTAGATTCATGGCCAGGGCCCCCCCGGTTCCCTCACCCAGACGCATGTTGAGATCAAGCAGCGGTTTCTTGCAGCCGAGATACTCCTGCATGGCCTTATGTCCCGGCTCCACGGAACGATGCGAGCAGATGATATAGTCCCTGACAAAGGGTTCAATGGTAGAGGCGATCAAGGCCCCCGCCGTGGAAATAAAGCCGTCGACCACTACCGGTTTGTGGTTGGCGGCGCACCCGAGAATCAGTCCTGCGATTCCTCCGATCTCGAAGCCTCCCACCTTGGCCAGGATGTCCAACCCGTTTTTCGGATCCGGCCTGTTCACGGCGAGTATTTTTTTTATAACCTGGATTTTATGCTGCAGCTGGCCGTCATCGAGCCCTGTCCCTCTACCGGTCAATTCGGCAATGTCCCTGCCGGTCAGAACCGCGGCAATGGCCGTTGACGGCGTCGTGTTGCCGATTCCCATATCACCTGTCCCGATCACATCAAAGCGTTTCGCCAGATCGTTGGCGATATCGATGCCGGACTCTATGGAACGCTGGGCCATGGCAAGGCTCATGGCCGGTCCTTCAGCGATATTGTCTGTTCCCAACCCCACTTTCTTATTAATGATTTTCCCGGCCTTCGCCAGGCCGTTCAGATCGGCCGCAACCCCCATATCCACTACAAAGACCTCGGCCCCGACCTGTCGGGCAAGGGCGTTGATCCCAGCCCCGCCGTTGACGAAATTATAGACCATCTGCGGGGTGACTTCGCTTGGAAACTTGCTGACACCTTCCCGAACGACGCCATGGTCTCCCGCCATGGTGACCACGGCCTTCCTGGCAACAGCCGGGGCCATGGAACGAGTCATACCTGCCAGGTCCATGGCCAGATCCATCAGGTCGCCAAGGGACCAGTACGGCAAGGCAAGCTGTTCAAGACGAGCCTTGGCGGCATTCCTCGATTCCGAATCCTGCGGAAAAATCTGTTGTTTCGTGCGATCTAGCAAGCTCATATCCTGATCCTTTTCTTAAACTCTTTCTTGTATCGTATATTATCTAGTGTTCCTACCCTTCAAGACAAGCGGAATTCCGCAACTCACCAGCACTACCCGATCCGCTGCCCTGGCCAGAATCTGGTTACAGCAGCCGACCAGATCCCTGTAGCGTCTGGCGGCCTGGTTTTCCGGGACGATTCCCATCCCGACCTCGTTGGTTACGCAGATTGTCGTTCCGGAAAAGCTTTTAATTTTTGCGATAAGTCCCGCACAATACTCGGCCATCCTCTCTTCGGTCAGCATGTCCCCGCGAACCTTCTCATTGAACAACAGGTTGTTGATCCACAGGGTCAAACAATCAATGAGACAGACACCTGCCCCTTCCAGGTGTGTGAAGATTGCACTGAGGTCGAGTTCTTCTTCAAGGGTCTGCCATCCACCCTGGGCCCGTGCCCGTTGGTGCTTGCCAATGCGCTCGTCCATCTCCGGATCGATTCTCGGGCATGTGGCGACGAAGTAACGCGGACCATCGAGCAATTCGGCAAGCTCCTGTGCGTGGTGGCTCTTTCCGCTTCTGGTGCCACCGGTAATGAGGATCAGCCGCCCCATCAGCGGACACCGTTTCTGTTAAGACCGGTCAGCACACCGCGTTTGCCGAAGCAATCAAGGGTTGCAAGCAGTCCCTCCCGTACCTGGTAAAGCAGATAATCTTTGACCGAAACACCGAGAAACAAACAGATGAGATGACGTATAACCCCTCCATGGGTGATGATCAGGACCTTTTCATCGGCGAGGCACTGCACCCTCTCCTTGAAGGCTTCCAGCCGAGCGATGAAATCAGCACAGCATTCCCCTCCGGGAAAACAGAATCCCTTCGGGTCCTCGACCCAGTTGCGGACGTATTCCGGATCCCGTTTTTCGATTTCAGAAAATTCCAACCCTTCCCAACGACCGAAGTCTATCTCCTTAAGATCGTCGACAAAGAAGATCTCGCCATCCAGTTCCAGGATCCTTGCCGTTTCCCTGCAGCGTCGCATCGGGCTGCAGAAAATACGATCGATCTTCTCCCGGCGGAGCGCCGGGCGGATCGCCCGGATCTGATCACCCCCTGTGGAGGTGAGCCCTACGTCGGTGGAACCGACCAGCCTTCCTGAAAAAGCCGTCTTGCCGTGGCGGAGTAAAAAAAGTGAGGCAACCATCTTTTCACCTGTGCAGCCTATGACTCGAGTCTATATTTATCCTTATATCCACGAGGAGTTATCATCCTGCCTTCCCAGGTAAAGGTGGTCGAGTTGCCGATGATGACGGTAGATTGCATCGTGATATCCGCCGTAAGCATTGTCCCAAGATCGGTCAGCGTGACGGTCTCATTCTGCCGCATGGCACTGCTTACGACACCGACAGGGGTTTCTGCTGTCCGGTATTGCATGATAATATCACGAGCATGTCTGATATGCTCGGCTCTTTTTTTCGATTTCGGATTATAAAGAGCAATGACAAAATCGGCCGAGGCGGCAGCATGAAGGCGTTTTTCAATCACCTGCCACGGAGTCAGAAGATCGGAAAGACTAATTGTCGCAAAATCGTGCATCAACGGGGCACCAAGACGAGCGGCGCAACTGTTGACGGCGGCAATACCCGGGATGACCTTGATCGGAACCGTGCTGTTTTTCTGCGCAGCCATCTCATATATCAAGCCTGCCATCGCATAAATACCGGGATCCCCTCCCGATATCACTACTACGCGCCGACCGGACCGGGCAAATTCAAAGGCCTTGGCGCACCGTTCGACCTCCTGCAACATCGAAGAAGAGATCACTTCCTTTCCATGCAGAAGATCGGCGATCAAGTCGAGGTAGGTCCGATAGCCGATTACAACATCCGAGTCATAGATGGATTTCACTGCGGCAGGGGTTAAATTTTCATAATCTCCAGGCCCGGTTCCGACCACATGGATCATCCCTTGAGCGGTATTTTCCTCGCGGCTACAGCCGCCGTTATATTCTTCCATTTCATTTTCCTGACAAAAAGCCTTCCGGGGACACAATCTCTTGCCGCAGCCAGCATGGCAGCCGGTTCGGCTACGCCCTTCGCTCCCGTCGCCTTTATGGACGCTTCCGAGACTGAAATCCCTGCTACTGAATTTAATTCATCTTTTGAAAAAAAACTGAGCGGGAAATGATGTTTCTTTGCTAAATCAAGTAGTCCCTTCTCATCACTTTTCAGATCTATGCTTGCAAGACCCACAATGGCCCGAGGGTCGATGCGATGCCTTCTGCACATGTCATCCAGGGCCTGCTCAAATTCCGCACTAGTAGTACCACGGTTGCAGCCAAAACCAACAAATAAATTTCCCGGTACCATCCATAAGGTATGATACCTATCCGGACATAAAGGAGAAATGACAACATCTGCCTGATCAATTTTTTCAACCCGACAGAAATCGGAGGGAAGACAGTCAAGGTCCTGATCGGAAAAATAGGCCAAGGTCCCCTCATTGATCAGTCTGGCCGAAATGGATGTCAGCCTTTCAGGATTCGCCGCGACAAGGTTATTTCCCGCCATCCACAGATCTATTGCGGTATGACCGGATACATCGGACGCAGTTGTAATGACGGCGGTGCCTCCGGTGATCCGGGCAACCTTTCTTGCCAGAGCATTGCCGCCTCCCAGATGCCCGGAGAGCAGGCTGATCACGAATTTTCCTTTTTCATCAAGAACAACCACACAGGGATCCGACCTTTTATCTTCGCACAGGGGAGCCAGCGAACGGACAACGATTCCCGCAGCCATGATGCAGATGATCTCCTCAGCCTGTCTCCAGACCTGTCTCAACCTTTCCCCAACTCCTCCCTGGCCGGTACTGCAGGTGCAGTCCTCCAAAGCCGCGGAAATCCTTTTTGCTAAAATTTTTCCGCTTTTTGTCACGGAAATGACAGCCGTCTTCATTGCTTTTTTTTCTCAGTCTGCCCGGCAATTATCTGGTTGTAAAGTGAGGTCGCCCGTTGTTGGGCCGTTTTGAGCTCAGATGGATCGAGAAGCGTTGCAATATAACTGCTGGCCGGTTTCGCATCGGCATAACCACTTGCTGCTGCCAGACTCAACCAGCTGTAGGCCTGGATCAGATCCGGTTTTGCCACACCGTTCCCGGTATACCACATGATACCGACATTGTACTGGGCAATGGCCAGACCTCCCCTTGCCGCTTTTTCAAACCACCTCAAAGAGGTCGTAAAGCTCTGCTTGACGCCTCGTCCGACATAGTAGAGGAATGCCAGTTCATTCTGGGCATCATGATCTCCGTTTTCAGCAGCTAATTCATACCATTGCGCGGATTGAACATAATTTTGAGGCACCACATTGCCAACCAGGAACTGCTGCCCGAGTATTTTTTGTGACTGAGGGGTACTTTCACCGTTTTCTGCTGCCTTATACAGCCATTTAAATGCCTCTTTCACATTGCGCTCGGTCCCTATTCCTTTAAAATACATGCCCCCGATAATATATTGAGCCTCGGTATCGCCCCTCCTTGCTGCCTGCAGATACAATGCAAACGCCCTCGGAAAATTTTGCCTGACTTGCGTTCCCCAGTAATATCTCTGTGCCTCATATTTAAGTGATGCGGTATAACTGTCCTGTTGGGCCGAGACAGTATGAGTGAAAACCGCCATGGTCCCCAAGAGCAGGACCAGACCTAAACCAACCATGCACTTTTTGTGTCGGGCCCAAAGGCTGAAGACAGACTGGACTCTTCCATGCTGCAACCGGTCGTTCTCCTCAAGCCTTGGATGAGGCGATTTTTTCAAGATAATCATGCGCAAATCCCAGCGTTGGATCAAGGGTAAGTGAGAGTGTAAGAAATTGTTTCGCCTCCTCATTTTCCCCCAAATGATAGTAATTAACCCCAAGGTTTGCATAATCCGTAGCCGAGGCCGGATTCAAATGCACGGCACGTTCAAATGAGGTAATGGCCTGCCGGTAATCCCCCTTTTTGAAGTGGCAGACACCGAGCAGATTATGGAGATCGGCTCGCTCATCATCTTCCGCCCTTCCCTGTTCGAGGACCTGTATCGCATCATCATAGCGGCCAAGATCCTTCAGGCAGCTGCCCTTGTAGGAAAAAATATACGGCAGGTCCTCTGATTCGGGACCCAATTCCAGAGCCCTGTCAAAATGAGCAAGGGCCTCCTCAACCGATCCTGAATTACAGAGATTTCTTCCCCGGTAGAATTCAAGATAATAGGCATTGGGTAAGAGTTTGTGCATTTCAGCTAATTTCCCTTCCAGCAACTGTGGATCCCGAACCCTTTCCATAAGAAGCTTGGCGGCAAATAATCCAACGGATTTCAACATGGAACGTTCACGGAAATGGGCCCCAGGAACAATGGTATAAAGTGCCGGAATCTGCAATTCGGGATGGGTGGTATCGATCATAAAGACCTCCATGCCGATTTTTTTTAATGAGGCGATACAACGTTCAACCTCGGTTTTTATATCATTGTCGGAAAGATCGGCCATTTCCTGAAGGGTTACGGTCTTGGTTGTCTCAGTCAGATACCGCACCTCATCCATCGACAGAGGTTTCGGAAGACCTGAAGCCACATAGTTCGAATTGCTGTTGAAATCTCCGGCCAGCTGGGCGATTTCGGTCAGAGCCCGAATAAGGGCCTTTTCCGCACCCGGGGTAGTCCCGGCCGTGTAGATTATCTCACTCGATTCAGGAAAGGTTGATCGATCAATGGCAAGAGCCCCAACCGTGCAGATGCCGGTGTCCAGAGTAAAGTCGTTCAAATAAAGTTCAATCCCATTTTTCCTGAATTTTTCCAGAAGGCTGCAAGCGACCGGGTCCTTTGCGGTAGAAGGGTCGATCTTCGGTGTCTCAAATTTTTCATGATTGATACGCGAACAGACATGCCGCTCAACAATCTCGCATACGCCTTGCAATGCCGCCTCTTCATAGGTATTTCCTGCTGAGGGACCATTGAATTCATTGATGGCGAAAAACCATGAGAACGGCAGAAGCACATCCTCCCCCCTGGTCATATTCGTAGCCCAGGTCCATTGCATCGGTATACCCTGCAATAATCTTTCCAACAGGTCTTCGCCGGTTGCGTCATCATGCACCGATCGCAAAAGGTATGTCAAATCAAGAACGGGATATCCCTGTCGGCACAGGCTGGCATAATCGCCTACCAAAAAATTCTCGGCAGTACTTTTAAAAGAAAAAAACGAAAATCGTTCTGCCAGTTCCATGCAGGCCGATGCCTTGGACTGTATCGGAGAAGCCCCTTTCCCCATTTGCTTCTTGGTCCCGATCAGAGCCGCCGCATCATCACCACAGACACTGAAATATACCGGGATATCCAGTCTGCCATTATCTATTCTTTTGACGTCGCTCAGAATTTTGAGATTCACCGCAGCGAGTTTCGCAAAAAAGAGATCGACCGTCTTTTCGGGACTGATTGCCTTATCCTGGTCGATTGTAAATGTCTTTATGCACGTCTGAAGTCTTACAGTTTTTTTAGTCATAATAATCAAAAGATAGAATCAACACCACTGCACCAAGGCAGTGTTGCAATATTAAAGGTATTTCGATCAACCGAACACCGGATCATGAAAATGCCTGAGAACAATCAAAGAAACCCAAGCAATATCATAATAAGGATTTATGCTTTTGGGAACCAAACAGGAGGGGTGTGCGCTATTTTCTCTTAGAAGTTATCCGCCCAACCAAGAGCGTCGATATAGAATTCGATGATCTTTTTCCCCGAAATTCCGAATCGCTCCTTGGATGATTCAAAATCCTGCCAGTTCCCTTGTTCGTAGGCCTCGGCCAACCGTAAGAAAGGAAAAAAACAACCTTTTCTTCGAATCAGGGCATCATTGACATCATTGGTCAAGGGGAGTTTGCTCAGCAGATATTCCATCGAGTTGTCAAGCATTGCGTCGAGGAGTGAAAAAAGCCCCAGCATGAAAAATTCGCTGCTGGCCATCTTCATCTCCTTACCGATATGCTCCAGGAAGCGCGCTCTGATTATTGACATGCGAATCAGTTCTTCAGGTTTATTGTCCGCGAGCCTGCTTGCGGCAATAAGGGAAACAAAGAGCCTGAAACCGCTTTCACCCAAATAGGCGATGGCCTGACGGATTGACGAGATGGGCTGAAGTCTTCTGAAGTATGCGGAATTCAGATATGTCAGTAATTTAAATGATATGGACACATCTTGATTAATGAGCCTTTCAAGGGCTTCGACATCAAATTCAGAGGTATTGACATCTGCAATGAGCTGCAGCATGGCAAGTTTTGAGGGCGGGATCTCTTTATTCTTCAGCACCTCCGGTTTGGCAAAAAAATACCCTTGAAAATAGGTGAACCCCATGGAAAGAGCTTTCTCAAATTCATCATATGTCTCAATTTTTTCAGCAAGAAGTTTACAGGAATACCGGGAGAGCGTTTCAACCATTCTTTCGATTTCATCGGGAGGTGTCAAACGGAAATCAATTTTGATTATTTTCGCAAGCTCAATCAACGCTTCGAATTTATGCGCATAGACGAAATCATCAAGGGCCAGGGCATATCCTTGGTTTCGCAACGATTTGCATGCATTGATTATCTCTTCACTTGGCTCGACGGTCTCCAGGATTTCAACTATGATCGTGCCATGAGGGAATAAGGTCGGCATGCCGCTGAGCAAGAGATCTTCGGTAAAATTGATAAATGCCTTTTTCCCGCCGGCAATTCTGTCTATTCCCACCGTGAAGAAGGAAGAAGAAAGAAGGCTGGATGTTGCGAAATTTCCATCTTGACCGGGAAATCTATTGGACATATCCGATCTGAAGAGGAGTTCATAGGCAAAGAGTCTTTTTTGCCGGTTTAAAATGGGTTGCCTTGCAACAAACGAATCCATATCACCAGGTAGTTTTTTCCTTTGGATTATTGCTGAAATCACCGTTCATCGACAGAGTAAAAAAACGCATCCGGACGGTTATCGCTGCACCGTATTCAGATGTCATGGCGCCCGTGCGGTCTCAGAGGGCCGCTACGTGTCATCAGCCACTGCCGATAAAATGTTTTTTTTACGGAGCCTTTCTCTCCATCTGTCCGTCAAATAGGTGCAACACGCTATGCGTCGATTTTCATTTCCGATCTTAAGAAAGAGGGCAAGTCTTTCCGCAGGCAATATCTCCGCCGCCTTTCCCGACCATTCAATTACAGCCACGCCGGAATGATAAAAATATTCTTCCAGACCCAGATCGACAACGTCGGAAGAATCACTCAAGCGATAAAAATCCATATGGTAAAGAGAAAACCTTCCGGGATACTCATGCAGAAGGGAGAAAGAAGGGCTCGTCACATAACATGAGGAGGGTACGTCCAGTCCTTTCGCTATTGCCTGAGTCAATGTTGTCTTCCCTGCTCCCAGTTCGCCATCAAGACATATCACATCTCCAGGCAAGGCAATTGATCCAAGCTGGATGCCAAAGCGTTCGGTATCGGCCAGGCTATTGAGCGGAATCCTCTTCATAGACACACCTTGAATTCTTCCCGATCAGATATGTACTGGGAAAAAATTCTCCCTCAATAGACCTGACGATAAGTATTTATTTCAGTTTTTATTATATCATCTGAATCAACAGAGTGAAAAAAAAAAGCCCATTACCATCGCAAAAATGTTAATGGGCTCTTGCAAAAAAAACAGCGTGTTTATTTTAATTTCTGCACATTTTCCGCCTGCAGGCCTTTATCTGTTTTTGCTACAGAAAACTCAACTTGTTCTCCTTCTTCAAGGCTTCTGAAACCCTCGCCCAAGATAGCGCTGAAGTGAACAAACACATCGGCTTCCCCGTCCGGTCGCTCTAAAAATCCATATCCCTTGCTAGCGTTAAACCATTTCACCTTTCCTCTCACACGATCTGACATGCTGCAAACCTCCAGTGTAATGACAAGATATTCTTGTCAGAGAAAAACCGGGTCCCAACCCCCATCTCACCTCTGACCAGGATTTCCATGAAACCGGTGTAGTATTAAAAGTGTACTCGAATAAACTGTTAATATGATCTCGGTTCCAGCCTGCTGGTCGAAAAAAGAACCCTACCTCCCAGCTTATCAAAAATAAAAATTGTGAGTCAAGAAAAATAAATAATTATTTTCTTCAGCAGAACAGGTAGTTAGAAAAAACAGGCTTGATTCTCAGATCATTTAAATACCGGTATTATCATATCAAGCCGGTTTTTTTATTGTTTTTTCCACCAGGTCATCAACAGTTGAAAAGGACTATAATATTTAGGAAAAATTTTCGGCTGGTCAAATTTATTGTAATAGGCAATCCTGTATCCTTTCATATACCAGTTCGGGATCACGTAGTATTCGTACCACAGGACCCGGTCAAGCGCCTTGCAGGCTGCCGTCAGATCCTCTTGGGACTTTGCATAAATTATTTTTTGCACAAGAAAATCGGTCACGGGTGAACTGACACCCGCCAGATTTTGTGACCCTTTGGTCTGTGCCGATGCGGATGACCAGTAATTCCGTTGTTCGTTTCCAGGCGAAAGTGATTGACTGTAAACATTGACGATCATGTCGAAATCGAAATTTTGCAGCCGTTCCGTATAAAGTGCCGGATCAATGGTCCTGTAATCGGCTCGGATTCCCAGTCGGAGAAGATTGTTCACAAATGGAGCTATAACACGCTCAAACGCCGGAGAAACAAGGAGAATCTCAAAACGGAAGGGTTTCCCTTCCCGATCCTGTAACATACCGTTCTTGATCGACCACCCCGCCTCAAGCAGAAGCCTCTGGGCTTTCTGCAGATTGGCCCGTAGTCCGCCCTTGCCATTTGTACTCGGAGGAGTTAGAGGAATCGTAAAAATCTCTGGCGGAAGGTCAGCTTTGAATTTTTCAAGATACTGGAGCTCCTTCCCGATTGGTAGACCGGTCGCGGCAAGGTAGGAATTGCTGAAAAATGAATTTGACCGGGTATACTGATCGAAGAAAAGGGATCTGTTGGTCCATTCAAAATCGAAGGCAAGACCGATGGCCTGGCGAACACGGCGGTCCTGGAAGAGTTTCCTTCTGGTGTTCATGACAAAACACTGCATTCCCGCATCATTTTCTTGAGGAAAGATCTTTTTTATTATCGTCTGGTTGTCAAACTTTTCACCTGTCATGTCCCTGACCCATTGTTTGGCGATATTGACGGACATAAAATCGAAATCACCCGCCTTGAAGGCTTCCACCGCCACAACCGGATCCTTGTAATAATCTATCCTTATGGTATCGAAATTGTACATCCCCTTTCTGACAGGCAGATCCTTAGCCCAATAGGAGGTGTTTCTTTTAAATGTAATCGATTTTCCCGGGCTTACCGATGCAACAACGTAGGGCCCCGAGCCGATAGGCGGGACGAGTGCATCATTGCCGTCGAAGGGATGCCGACGGTAAAATTTCTTTGACAGGACCGGCAGTTCACAGGCGATCATCGGCAGTTCTCTGTTTACTCGGCCAAATTTCAGTCGGATCTTCAATCTGCCAAGGATCTCTGAACCGGTGATATCGTGATAATAATAGGAATAGAGCGGATGGACCTTATCACTTTTCATCATCGCAAGAGAAAAGGCTACATCCTCCGCAGTGACAGGTGTGTTGTCTGAAAACCGTGCGTTTTCATTCAGGGTGAAAACCACCGACAGTCTATCCGGTGCAATCTCGATATCCTTGGCGATCAGGCCGTATTTTGCCAATGGTTCATCAAGACTCGATACGGCCAGCGGCTCGAATACCAGCTCCTGGAGCCCTGCGGGTTCGGTGCCTTTCAAGGTAAACGGATTCATCTTGTCAAAACTGCCCAGCTCATGCAGGACAATATCACCGCCTTTTCTTGCATCCGGTGATGTATAATCGAATTGCTTGAAATTTGTTAAGTATTTCAGATTCCCATTTATGGAAATGCCATCGGCGGCAAATACCGGCAGGCCTGAAATCGACAGAAGAAGGACAAGGGCAGCTAGACAAAAGTTCTTAAACATGGTTGCAATCCTGCTATAACAAGCGATTCAGAGATCCGGCATCAGAAACAGCCGGAGGGAACCTGGTACTCCCGCCGTTCCCATACGAATATTTATCATGGCGACATTACCATTTTTCAGGTAGAGTGTCACCTCCTGATGTCGATGGTGCGGGATTGATCAGGACAACGGAAAAGGTTTATATTCTGATTATTTATTCTTCTACAAATTACCGCAAGACACATCATCCATTTTCTAATTCTGGAGTTCGGATATGGGAAAAACCATAGCACAAAAGATATTTGCATCACATCTTCGGAATACGCCATCTCCTTCCACCATGGTGCTCGATATCGATGTGGTCATGTGTCACGAAATCACTACGCCGATTGCAATACTCGATCTCATGGAAAAAAAGATGGATAGGGTCTTCGATCCCTCCAGGATTAAGGCCGTAATCGATCATGTCACTCCCGCCAAGGACTCGAAAACCGCTGTTCAAGGAAAGATACTGCGGGATTGGGCCAGGCGACACAATATCGTTGATTTTTTCGATATCGGGAAAAACGGGGTCTGTCATGCGCTTTTTCCCGAGAAAGGGTTTATCCGCCCGGGATATACCGTTATTATGGGAGACTCCCATACCTGCACGCACGGCGCCTTCGGCGCATTTGCCGCAGGCGTCGGAACAACGGATCTCGAAGTCGGCATATTGAAAGGGGTCTGTTCCTTCAGGACCCCGAAAACTCTGAAAATTGTCCTTACGGGCACTCTTTCGTCCGGGGTAACCGCCAAGGATGTCATCCTTTCAGTAATAAAGAAAATCACCGTTAACGGTGCAACGGACAAGATCATCGAATTTGACGGCCCGGTGGTGAGGTCCATGACCATGGCCGCCAGAATGACCCTGTGCAACATGGCGGTCGAAGCCGGGGCCACCAGTGGGATATGTCCTCCCGACAGGGTGACTGCCGAATATCTCTGGCCTTTTATCAGAGAAACCTATCGCAGTCTCGAAGAAGCGGTGGTCGACTTCAGGACATGGCAATCGGACCCGGACGCCGATTACGAAGAAATCCTCGATATCGATATCTCCGACCTGAACCCCCAGGTGACATTTGATTTCAAGCCCGATCAAGTCAAGGATATTTCCGAGATGGAAGGGACGCCTGTGGACCAGATATATATCGGTTCGTGCACCAATGGTCGGATTGAGGACCTGAGAGACGCTGCCTCAATCCTCAAAGGACGGACTCTGGCCGAAGGCGTCCGCGGCATAGTCACTCCGGCAACACCTCTTGTGTATATGAATGCACTGGAGGAAGGGATTATCAAGATCTTTATGGATGCAGGCTTTTGTGTACTCAACCCTACCTGCGGTGCCTGTCTGGGGATGAGTTCCGGGGTCTTAGCCGAAGGAGAGGTCTGTGCCTCTACAACGAATCGTAATTTCAATGGTCGTATGGGGAAGGGCGGCATGGTCCACCTGATGAGTCCCCTCTCCGCTGCAGCCGCCGCGGTAAAAGGGGTTATCTGCGATCCGCGTAAATTTCTTTAGAATAGACATGAGGAAGGTATGAAAACATTTGGCGGTCAGGCTATTTTCCTGGACAGGAACGATATCAATACCGACGAGATCATCCCGGCAAAATATCTTACCGAAATTTCGAAGACGGCACTTAAGCCCCATCTGTTGGAGGATCTCCTGTTGGATGGCAAACACTTTGATCATCTCTCCGATGCAATGCAAAATGCACAGGTGGTCATCGCACGGGCCAATTTCGGCTGCGGTTCCTCCCGAGAGCATGCCGTATGGGCATTTGAGGTCAATGATATCAATGTGATACTCGCCGAGGGCTTTGCCAGAATTTTCAGACAAAACATGTTCAACTGCGGTATCCTGGCAATTGAATTAAGAAAAGAAGAGATAGCATCTCTTTTTTCGATGACCGGCAATATCGCCGTTGCGGTGGACGTCATCGGGGGTAAGGTTTCCGCCGTATCGGACGATCCGAAGCAACCCGATCGATGTTTTGCCTTTTCCTTGAATGATTTTGATCGCCAACTGGTAAGCGCAGGCGGATGGCTTGCCTTTGCCGACAAACAGTATTAGCAGGGCCGCCTTCCGGAGAGTGCCTGTCCAGAAATTTACAGGCCCATCTCCTTCAGACCGAGAACGGCATGTTCCTGATCTTTCGTCAGCGTCAGAGGAACATCGACGCTGATCCGCACATAGATATCCCCTCGTTCCCCCATGAGGCCACGTGGAAGTCCCTGGCCTTTGACCCGCAGTTTGACATCACATCCGGTTCCCGGAGGAACCTTGACCTTAAATTTCTTCTCTTCCAGGGTAACGACCTCCACCTGGGTACCCAGACAGGCCTCACTGAAAGGAATCTGAACCGTCATGATCAGATCATCACCATCTCGAACGTACCTGGGGTGAGGAGCTATTTCGATTTTCAGGTACAGGTCTCCGGGAACCCCTCCGGCAGGTGCCGCCCCCCCCTTTCCTTTCAAACGCAACTTTTTTCCTGCCTCTATGCCCTTTGGGATCTTCACCGAAACATTCTGCAAGGCACCATTCGTACGCAGAGAGATGTTCTTTTCAGCCCCCGCCATCACATCGTCGAGGGTGACGGTCAGCTGGTAGGTCATGTCCTGCCCTTTGGCCTGCGGTCTGCAGGCTCCGGAGCCGCACCCATGAGCCGTTTGCGCTTCCTGACCGAAAAAAGACGTAAAAGGATTTGCGCCGCCTCTGATGTTTGAGTGAAAAAATGCCGTTTGACCGTTACCGCCATTGAAGCCGAATTGCCTCAATATATCATTGATATCGAAATCCCTGAAGATATCTTCCTGTGAGTAACGTTTGTGGAAGGTGGTCGATCCGAAGGTGTCGTATTGATTTTTTTTCTCCGGATCCGAGAGAACCGCATAGGCCTCACTGATTTCCTTGAATTTCTCCTCTGCCCCCTTATCTCCGTGGTTTTTATCCGGATGATATTTGAGAGCGAGTTTCCTGTAAGCTTTTTTTATTTCTTCAGGTGTTGCGCTCTTTGATACACCTAATATTTCGTAGTATTCCATTTGCTCAAGCGAAACGATGCACGTATCTGATTCTTAAAAAAAACCCAGGGTCCTATTTTACTCTCTCATGCCTGCACAATATGGATATTTTCAATCGACGTCAAGACCGGGATGATGGAAGAAAAGGTATTGCAAATCAGAAAGGAACATCCTCTCCGGTCCCTCCGAATCCCGGAGGCGGCTCTGAAAATTGCGGCTCCTGATATCCGCTCGCTCCACCTTGATTCCCTGTTCCTGCAGCTCCCCTTGGGCTCAGCATTTTCATCTCCCGGGCAACAATCTCTGTTGTAAATTTATCGTTGCCGCTCTGGTCCTGCCATTTTCTGGTCTGGATCTTTCCTTCGATATAGACCTTGGATCCCTTGTTCAGGTACTCCCCGCATATCTCCGCCAGTTTCCCCCAGGCCACTATCCTATGCCATTCCGTGCTTTCCTGCATTTGACCGTCCTGCCCCTTCCAACGTTCGGTGGTAGCAACTCGAAACGTTGCGACCTGGGTGCCGTTCTGTGTATAACGTATCTCGGGATCTGCACCTAAATTTCCGATAAGAATAGCTTTATTTACCATAATCTTCATCCCCCTTGGAATAGCATTTGATTGTCAGGTACAACAGAGTCCTGTAAGTATACGACAGAAATTATAAAGAACAAGTCTAAAACCTTCCACAGGAGTCGAAAACGGCCGTATCGAGCATCGAGGCCAATCCTCCTTTTTCCTCAGGGGCAAAGCCTGCAACTTCCCTCCAGAGTTCATCGCTTTCCATGCAAAAATATAGGCATGTACTTGAATATACATGCGATTTTAAGCTCTCATAGATATGCCGATAGAGTTCTGACCGATGCTGCCGGAAATAGCGCGCCTTCCCGTCAAGACCAGCAATAAACTCGTGAAAAAATATCCGCGAACCGGGAAACCGTTGTGTTGCAATCGTCTTTAATTGCGGCAGGTAACGTAGGGCTCCCAAGGAAATCCATACAATTGCATCAGCCGGAACCTCCGAAAACAGACGGTCTATGGTTTCAGTGTAACCTTCCCGCCAATCGGGATGCTCGATAATCGGATCGAAGTGGAACGCCAGTCGATATCCCCATTGGGCGCATTTCTTCGCAGCAGCGAGACGATGAGCCAAACTTGCACTCCGGCCTTCCTCTCTCTTCATGATTTGCGTCGCATTCAACGACCAGGCAACGATAACCCGTCCCGCATGATCCAGGCCTTCAAGGTTATCAATAGTTGCGCTTTTGGTTTTCAACTCAAGGACAACATGTTTGCTCTTCGAAAAATAGCCGACCAATTTGGGAGCAAGTCCTGTCAAATTGTCCAAGGCAAGAGAATCGGTAAACTCGCCGGTACCGATACGCATCAACCTTTGCGGATGAGATTGCAATACCAGGTCCATCTCTGAAAAGAGATCTTCGATATTAACGAAATGGGAAAGCCAAGATCTGTTCAGATAGGCCTGGAGAATACAATATACGCAGTCCATGGGGCAATTCATACCGATATTGAGGATGGCATAACCGCAACAGCGATACTCACCGGTGCCGGGACAGGGTTTAAAGAAATGTCCCCTGTTTTTACAGAGGAAAAGGTGTCTTTTCCCTTCGGTAAAATTTTCAGGATATTCGCCCGGCACAGACGGCTCCCCCCTTTCCGGGACGATAACAAAGGGTAATCCGGAACGTTGGAGTATTTCTCTGGTATAAGGGAGATCAATACAGGATTCCTCCACATGGATATATCTGATGTGGTGAGAAGGATCCCCCCCGTGATTTTGTCTCTGAAAGATAGGCGTATTCATAATCGGAAATTCAAACATAAAAGGATTACGGCTGGCTTTTTACTAACCAAATACTGTATAGTCCTTTATTTATCAACCAACTACTTCATCACTTGCGAATTTTGATTGCCCTTTTGACCATTTCCAATGACCACAGAAATACTTATCAATGCAAGATCATACGAAGTAAGAATCGCGCTTGTCGAAAACGGCAACCTCAGCGAATTCCATCTTCAACGCCCAACCGAGAAAGGATTGATAGGTAATATCTACCGCGGACGAGTAGTCCGCGTATTGCCGGGTATGCAGGCGGCCTTCGTGGACATCGGACTTGAACGTACAGGATTTCTCTATGTGGATGATGTCTATATTTCCCAGAATGAACTTGAGAATCAGATGCTACTCAATGATTCAACCCAGGAGAAATATTCCATTGCCCCGGTCCTTCCCGAAGAGGATATGCGGCGCAGTCAAGGATTGAACATTGAGGATCTGCTCACCGAAGGTCAAGATATCCTGGTTCAGGTAAGCAAAGACCCCATCGGCACCAAAGGAGCTCGACTCACCTGTCATATTACACTTCCCGGCCGCAACCTTGTCTTTATACCGCTCACCGATCATATCGGGATATCCAGAAAAATTGAGGATGAACACATTCGCCATGCCCTGAGGGCGAAAATCGACGCCCTGCGTCCTCAGGGAACAGGGTTTATCGTCAGAACCGTTGCTGAGCATGCCTCGGAAGAGGAACTCGAAGCCGATATGGAATTTCTCCTTCTTCTTTGGGATGAGATAAAGGACCTCGCCACCATCTCGGATATCCCTTCTCTTGTCTATGAAGACCTGGATATAATCTTCCGCACGGTTCGCGATCTTTTTACCCGTGATGTCAATGCAATGATTGTTGACAATAAGGACACCTATGAAAAGTTGCTGCATTTTGTCAACACCTTTGCTCCGCAGCTAAAAAACAAAATCGTTTATTATCAAGACCCAAGTCCGCTGTTTGAAACCCATGGCATTGAGGTGGAAATCAGCCGGGCCGTTGAAAAGAAGGTCTGGCTTCGATCGGGAGGATATATCATCATTGAGAGCACTGAAGCCTTATCCGTCATCGATGTCAATACCGGCAGGTTTGTCGGAAAAAACAATCTCAATGAAACGATCTTCAAGACCAATATGGAGGCGGCAAGGGAGATAGCGTACCAACTTCGTCTCAGAAACATCGGCGGTATCATTATCATAGACTTCATCGACATGGAGGATGAGAACCACAGAGAGGAGCTTTTCAATGAATTTCGGGATGCCGTCAAGAAGGACAAGAGCAGGATAAATATCTTGAAACTCTCTGAATTCGGGCTGGTCCAGATGACCCGGAAGAGAAGCAGCGAAAATCTGCACCAGATGATGTGCGAGCCATGTCATTACTGTGCCGGAGAAGGAGTATTAAAATCCAGACGCACCATCTGCTACGATATTTTTAGAAAAATCAGTAGAAATGCAGGAAAAACAAGCGGCTTTACAATCACCGTCAGGGTCCATCCACGGATTGCTGAAATGCTGCAGAAAGAAGAGAGGAATACAACGGCACAACTGGAAAAAGACACAGGGAAAAAATTGATAATTCTCCCCGTCAAGGACTTGCATATCGAAAAATATGAGATACTATGGCAACAATAGCATTCTCACTCGTTATCTCAAATTTTAGGAACTGTTTCCAATGATTAGGAGCTCCAGAAACGGCAGAAAAAGCATAACACGGTTTCTTGTCGCCATTATTTTTATAGGAATTGCGGCTCTTTCCGGGTTCGTCGCCATCGTCTGTTTCGAAGGTGAGAAACCTCAAGTCAGTCTGAAGGACATCCCTGTTTATCTCGGAAGCAGAGAAGAAATCCGTTTTACCGCAACCGACGCCAAAACCGGCCTGCGTTCCATCAAGGTCGATATTAAGCAGGGCCAGAAGGAGGTGGATCTTTTCTCGGATACCTATCCAAGGGCAGGCTATTTCGGGAAAATCGGTCCGGCCAAAGAGAGCAGAAACATTCTGGTACAACCCCGTAAACTCGGACTCAAAGACGGGCCCGCAGAGCTTGAAATCGAAGCCCATGATTATTCACTCAGGGGCCCTTTGACGGGAAATGTCAGCATCCTCAGGAAGACAGTCACCATCGACACGCAACCGCCCAGAATTAATCTTCTTCATAATGATAGGTATATGAAACAGGGGAGCTCCGGAATCGTCATCTATCGGCTCTCGGAGGATCCGGTCACGAGTGGTGTACTGATCGACTCCCATTATTTTCCCGGATTCCCCGTCGGCAATAAACTAGATAATGTATTTACGGCATATATCGGCATGCCCTACGACGCTGAGCAAATCGGTGTCTCAGAGATTACCG
Organism: Desulfocapsaceae bacterium; assembly: GCA_046706325.1. GTDB lineage: Bacteria > Desulfobacterota > Desulfobulbia > Desulfobulbales > Desulfocapsaceae > CAWGGS01. Next base: position 186,192 of record JBJKPM010000082.1, read on the forward strand.
CAACGGACAAGGCCGGAAACAAAGCCGTCCTGTCTTTTCCGGTAACCCTTGATAAGAGCGCGCAAAAAATGGATAAGATTACCATCAGTGATGGTTTTCTGCAGGCCAAAATGCCGGAATTTGAACAACATTACCCTGAAATGAAAGGTGATTTAAAAGATCAATACCTCTATGCCAACAATACCATCCGGCAGGAAGACAACAAAAAGATATATGCTGTCTGCCAAAATCCCACGCCGGCAAGGCTCTGGCAGGGACGTTTTGTTCGTATGCCCGGGAGCAAACGCGCCGGATTCGCCGACCATCGCACATACTACTACAATGGAGAGCCCTTTGATAAACAGGTCCATTTAGGTGTTGATTTGGCACAAGTCGCCAGGACTGAAGTCAGGGCAGCCAATGCCGGCAAGGTAGCTTTCACCGATTACCTTGGGATCTACGGCAACACGATAATTCTTGACCATGGGCAGGGGGTGTTCAGTCTCTACGCACATTTAAGTGAATTTGACGTCAGACCGGGAGATATGGTAAAAAAGGATACGGTCATCGGACGAACCGGCCATACCGGCATGGCTGGAGGCGATCATCTCCATTTCTCAATGCTCATCGATGGAATATTTGTGACCCCATTAGAATGGTGGGATCAGCATTGGATCGATGTCACCATCGAACAACCTTTACACGATATAAAGCTGCAATAAACCGGTATCCCTCCTCTCCGCAGAGATTGAATCGGCACGGCTCTCCTGTTTCTGAGGAAACGTACGTTTTCTAGTCCTCAATCTCGTAATCCGGGTGGTGACAGAGCGAACACCGAAGGAGCGGATCATGTCTTTCCAATATCCATTCCCACTTATGCCGTTCTATTTTCTCCGCCTGTTCATATCTGCAGGTGACACAGATCCATATATCCCCGTCTTGTGTTTCAAATAGATCCATCATGATCCTCGTTGTAACAGCAGAAATTCAGTTTTGTCGGTAGCCCTTGTTTTACTCCAATACCTTCCCTTCGTTTCCATGATCTGCTTCAATTCCTTTATGGAAGATCAGATCACGCCCGGTCTTCACACCGGTATCAAATATGTCCCGATAGATTTTCACACCCGGCGTTGATCGTTTTGACAGCCGAGGATATCTGGCATGGATGAAATGCTGTAACCTGAGGTCATCCGCTATCATCAGTTCGCTGTCGGTAAGGAGTTGCGACGAGGGGATCCCTTTGTCGCCTTTCCCTGTGGACACCTCCTGCGCAAGCAGCCTATCGTGAAAACCTTGGAGCAATCCGAGATAATAGCTTTTTTTGGCAATTCTTATATTCCCTCTATGATCCAAACGATTCCTCCGCCAGAGCAATGGCAGTTTGTTCTCCAGAAAATAATAGCAATATTCGGCAATCTCAACGTTTTCTTTCCTGCCGTAGATCTCGAAGGTCTTATAGGTTTCATTGGCTAAGGGATCGTACATGCTGGAGTAAAGGGCTTTTACAAAAAAGAATTTTGTCAAAATCATTATAATTCTGCGTTGATATTGTTCTATTCTTTTTCTTTTTCCGTTAATTATTGCGTAGATATACTCTTCTTGCTCCCGGATCTTGTTGAGATTATGTTTTTTCAGCAAACGACCTGCCGTTTCCATGGCCAGACGTGCTTCATGTACATTTGATGATCCGGCCAAGGCGAGAAGTTTTCGTATTTTTTCTATTATCCTGCAGGATGTCCTCTCATCTCCCGGCATATCAATTTTTTGCGGCAAATCGCCGTGGGAATGTCGAAAGGGACTGGGCAAACCTATCATGTTGCATGCCTTGATAAAATCCTCGCCGTGACCTCCATTGTCGTTATGAAATATCTCGGAACATATCTGATGTGCAATCTCATGTTTCAGCACCTGGAGGGTAACATCCCAGGAATGCCAGCGTATCAGCACACTGCTTATCCTGATTTCACGGTAGCTCGGCCACCAGCTCCCGTACTGTGTTTTCGACTCTGTTATGGTAAAAGCCGGTGGTTGCAAGGAAAGCGAATACTGGTAACAGACAGCCTGAAATTCCCGGGAAAGCTGCCATCCCCAGAACCTGTAATAATCAGATGTATGTTGCAAGAGAACTCCTTTCGCCTTAACCGGGACAACACAGTAAATTAATAGATCATTAGGCTGAACGGTCGGCAATTGCGTCCTTGACGATGCAGATAAATATTTTTTTGGTCAATTGAAGGATTAGAAAAATTCTTTTCTGAAATATCAATCAAATGCCTAGGATATCTTCTTCATTGGCTGTGAATGCCGCAACAGAATACATTTCAGGCTTGTTACGCCTTCTTTTTTTCAGTAATGTCATAAAGCTTTTTCTATCATACCATCAAACGGACTCTATTTTCGCATGGGGGAGTTGTCTTTCCCCGTTGCCTGAACGATTTCATAATCTATGAATGTTTTTGCGCGTCGCCCATTGTTGCTCTACAGCTACCTCGCGACAGAGATGCTTTCTCCGTTTTTCGCAAGTTTTCTGATCATGAACTGCGTCTTTTTCCTGGTACGGCTGGTTCCCTTCCTGAACGCGGTACTGGAGATGGATATTGGTTTTGCAGACTTTGTCCGTCTCTTTTCCTATCTTTTTCCCAACATGTTTCTCTATTCAATCCCTATGGCAGCAATGATGGGGGTCATCATAAGCTTTACAAGACTTTCTAATGATTCAGAAATCTTAGCGTTCAAGGCATGTGGCATAAGTATCTATCAGATCCTTCCGCCCGTGATCCTCATTGCAACAATCATCTCACTGGTAACCAGCTATTTTTCAATAAAACTTATCCCCGCCGGAGATACGGCGATGAAGCAACTGATGTTTCAACTTGCAAAGGAAAAGATCGACAAGGGTATCAAGGAACACCAGTTCACTGAAGCACTCGGAAACCTCGTTGTGTATGTGGGAAAAATAGATAGGGACACCGGCCTATGGCATAATGTTTGGGTTTCCGACATGCGAGGCCAGGTGGTGCCGGTGATAACAATGGCAAAAACTGGAAAAATGTTCACCGAAATCAATAAAATGCAAGTAACAATCATCCTTGAACACGGGAGCCTGCACCGTTCATACAACAATCAGGCCCAGATCGTTGCCTTCGAAAGATACAGCCTCTTCATTCCCCTTCAACCACCAAACCAGGACCCGGACAAGATAACAAGGGGCGCGATGTCGATGGCACAGCTCCAAAGAACGGCCAGAGAATTTGGCCCTGACACGCCCGCCGGCAGAGAATGTCTCGTCCATTATCACAAGCGCCTTGTCCTGCCGGTGGGCTGTCTGTTGTTAAGCCTCATCGGTTTATCCTTGGGGTTGCAGGCAGGTCCCGGAAAGCCGGCCATAGGGGTCCCTCTGGGACTTGGTTTCTATATTGTCTATTATATCCTCTTCACCCTGGGAAAACAGTTGGCTGAAACATCTTCCCTGCCGGTGGGAATCTCGATGTGGAGTCCGGATTTCGTTTTCCTCTTGATTATGCTGTATATGATCAGACAAACCGCCAACGAACGGCCGCATATTCCCGAACACATAAAGGAAAGATGCACCTTCATCCTCGGTCGGATCAAACAGTCGACGCAAGGGCTGCTCGAAACAAAGCGATTCCGACAGAAAAAGACAGAGAGAAAATCATTCTATTCCGATGAACTGATAGCCCAATTCCCGCCCACGGTAAATATCCACGGCAATGCCAAAAGCAGGGTCTTTCACCTTCCCGAGTGCGAATTTTATAACTGCAAGAACTGTACGCTCGAGTTTAAGGACCTTGAAACCGCTTTCCTTTCCGGGTTTGAACCCTGCAGGTTCTGTAAGGAATTACTCGGCGGCGGCACCGAGCAGTAGTTCCTTCTTATTTGATCGATTGTTCCAAGGCTTTTTTTAACGCCGCAATATGCACATATCCCGCATAGTGAACGGGGCTTTTTCCCGAGATGGGATCCCAGGCGGAAGGATTGGCATAACAGTTATATTGAACCTGCCGAGGCAACCTGGTCATAGCCTCTTCTACGGGGCAGCCGATGAGGTTCTTCACAGCCTCCCACGTTGCACCGCAGGGTGCGCCACGAACAACCTCTATTTGACTGATACGATCATTTTCAATCTCTACTTTGTACTCGGGAAAACCAAACTGTCGACCATACTCGCCAAGCTTCTCACTCTTTCCCAGACCGCAACAGGTGTACGGGGTAAAACCTTTACCGGGTTTCCCGTTGGTAATCACAGGTATCCCCTTTTTTTCACAGATATCTACAAGGTAACTGGAAAGGTCCGGATGCTTTAAGAAATTCATCACCAGATCCACTTTCTCGAAATCCTCATTGATAAATTGCTCGGTGTCATCGATGACTGCCGGGAGAGCAATATCAATGGATATCACCTTTTTTATATGGATGTCGTCGCCGTATTTTGCAATACCTTTTATCTTTTTTTCCGCCGATCCAGCCTCTTGAAAAATGAGCAAATCCATGCTTGCACCTTAGTGATAAAACTAAAATAAATAGTTAATAATAAATTAGAATAATCATCTATTATAGCATATTCAATGACAATGATCCATACTCACAAGAAGGTATCCCATACATTTTGGATCCATGAAAATTGCCTTGCTGACGGTTTTGGAATTATTATCTTGTAATTAAACAAAAATCTGGAATTTGAAGAGGTATTGCGATAAGGTAGTTAGGAATTGATGAGCACCACCTCGGTTGTTTTGCTTTCCTTTTTCTTCCGGCACCTTTTACAGGGCCTTTTGCGACAGGAGACTGGTTCATGAAATTACCCAAAGCCCATGAAATGCAGATGCTCGACAGATGTGCAATAGAAGATTTCGGTATTCCAGGGATCGTGCTGATGGAAAATGCCGGGCTAGGTACCGTGCTGATGATGGAAAGAGAACTTGGGCCGGCAAAAGGACATTTTGCAATCATCTTTATCGGTCCCGGAAACAATGGCGGCGATGGTTTGGTAATCGGCAGACATCTTCATCAGAGGGGGTGCGAGGCTATATTTTTTTTCCTGATCAATCCAGACGAATTACAAGGTGATGCCGCAACCAATCTCACTATAATTCGAAAACTGAAGCTTCCCTTTCATGTCATCGACAATGCCTCCAGGGCTAAGACAATCCCCGTGCTCTTCAAGCAAATAGAATCCCGAGGCAAATCGTGCTACGTTATCATAGACGCCATATTCGGTACGGGTCTCAGCCGCGAGATTTCTGGCCATTTTGCGGCGGTGATCGACCTTATCAATCGCCCGGATTTTGCTCATAATATCCCGATTGTATCCATCGATATCCCTTCGGGAATGGATTCCGACAGCGGCAGAATACTGGGAAAGGCCGTCAAGGCCTATCATACAGCGACCTTCGGTTGCGCCAAACCCGGTCAAATCATGTATGGCGGTTCCGCCTTAACCGGGAAATTGCATATTATCGATATCGGTATCCCCCCGGAGGTTTTTCGAAAAACCAATATTCCCACCGAGTTGATCACCGAAGATATTGCCTCCAGTTGGATGAAGCAATTACAAAGAGAAAAGTCGTCACACAAAGGAAACTATGGTCACCTTCTTATTCTGGCAGGATCGATGGGCAAGACAGGAGCCGCCATTCTCTGTGCAAAAGGGGCGTTGAGAAGTGGATGCGGTCTTGTCAGTCTCTGTGTCCCTTATGATTTAAATGTAATCTTTGAGGTCAATCTGACCGAAGCAATGACCATTCCGCTGCCAACCTCTTCCTCCATTATCAATATCAGTGATCTTACAGTTGTCATGAGGCATGCCGAAGGGAAAAAGGCCGTTATCCTCGGACCGGGGCTTGGCACCGACAAGAGAACCGCCGAGTTGGTCCTGTATCTCTATCATAATTTGAAACAACCCCTGATTGTAGATGCCGATGCATTGAATATACTTGCCGAAAACAAGGCACAGTTAAAAAGACCGGCCGGCCCCAGAATTCTCACACCCCACCCTGGAGAATTGGCGCGACTCATCACCTCCACTGCCTCTGAAATCCAAAACAACCGGCTGCAGGCCGCCAGAACCGCTTATGCTCATTTCAGCAATAACAATATGGACGACGTGATCATAGTATTAAAAGGCGACGGCACCATCATTGCTTCAAATGACGGTTACGCCATGATCAATACCAGTGGAAATCCTGGAATGGCCACAGGTGGAATGGGAGACGTCCTCAGCGGAATGATCGGGGCCTTGATCTGTCAGGGCTTCCCCACCCTCCAGGCTGCGGGTGCCGCTGTCTTTCTCCACGGCAGGGCTGGCGATGATCTTCTAGTAAAGACAGGCTATGGCTATAACGCAACAGAACTTGCCGATAATATCCCCTTTATCCTGAAACATTACCTGCAGGAGAAGTTATGAAAAAGGCTAAAGATATAATGACATCGAATGTCATAACCGTTACCCTGGAAACCTCCATACGAGAACTGGTGAATCTTCTTTCCAAGCATAATATCAGCGGTGTTCCCGTCATGGATAGCAACAATAATCTCATCGGGATTGTAACGGAAAACGATCTCATCGACCAGACAAAACAACTGCATATACCAACAGTTGTCACTATTCTCGATTCCATCTTCTACCTCGAAAATCCGATCAAGATGGAAAAAGAAATGAAAAAAATGGCGGGAACCAGGGTCCTCGATATCTACACTGCGAATCCCGTGACGGTTACGCCGGAATCAACGATTGAGGAGATTGCCACCATTATGGCAGAAAAGAACATCCACACCCTGCCCGTCATCCAAGATGATAAACTTATAGGCATCATAGGGAAGAAAGATATTATTATGACCCTTATCCCCTGACCCTGATGGGTCAAGTCAAGAAAGGTACCTACCAGACGATGGGATCGTATCCGTGTTCAACGAGAAAGGCATTACATTTGACAAACACGCCGGATCCCAGAAACCCCCTTTGTGCCGAAAGCGGCGATGGGTGGCTTGTTTGTAAAACAAAATGCCTGTCCCTGTCGATGAGTTCTGCTTTTTTTTGGGCAAAGGCTCCCCAGAGCATAAAGACGACATGCTCTTTTTTATAAGAGATGGTTTCAATGATATTGTCCGTCAGTTTCTGCCAACCCAAGTTCACGTGGGAGTTCGGATTTCTGGCAATAACCGTCAAACTGGCATTGAGAAGAAGTACTCCCTGGGTGGCCCATCGGGTCAAATCGGTTTCCACGCACATATTCCGGCCATTATAGACCGTGGTATTTATCTCCTTAAATATGTTTCTAAGAGACGGCGGCATCGGCATCCCCTTTCTGACAGAAAAACATAAGCCGTGTGCCTCCGGACCGAGATCCGGATGTTCATTGAAATAGGGATCTTGACCGATTATTACTACACGCAAGGATGCAAAGGGGGTCAATCGCATGGCACTGAATACCATCTCCCTGGCGGGATAGACCTTTTTTCCTCCGGATGCCATGCCGTATGCCTTCCTGACTAACTCTTTATGGTAACCTTCCCGCATAAGCGGGATTTGTTCTTCCCAAAGCATGATACCCTCGCAAAAACCATCAGAAACCTGGATGGGGAACCTGATATTCCACTATAGGATAAGGCTGAACAGTCGACAGATGAATTTTACCTTGCCGACAATACCTGATTTTCGATATTTTTAGGCTGTGAGGACCATCTCTTTTGCCTTCCTATGAAGACCTTCTATTTTATTAACAATCCCGATCTCGTCTTGAATAATCTTCGATGAGCATTTCTTGATAATATTTTCCCCCATCTTTTTATACAAACAATATCTGGGGTTCAGGACAAAGGTTGCGCCCTTGTTTTGCTGGATGGTGCGGATTCCCTGTTCACCGTCGGGTTCATCACCCGAAAGAATAATGCCTGCAACATGGTCTTTGAATATTCCGGCGATGGAAATCATTACCGCATCGATTGGCGTCAATCCGGGAAGATAATTTTCACTGCACCGCAATGTGTAATTTGCACTATACGGTTTCAACGTTATGCTTTCATTGCAAGACGCCAGATAACAATTTCCGCCTTCCATTATTAGCCCATCCCTGATGCGTATAACCTTCATATTGCTGATCGAGTCGAGATACTGCGCAAACGCGTCGACATGATCAGTCTCGGCATATAATTGCACAATGAGCGAGCCACTCATTTCCGCGCTTAGCTTTGGTATGATATTGAGCAGATTTACATAGCCTCCTTCGCCTGCCCCAATAAAGGATATGAAATTGTTTCGGACATATTTAGTAGATAAATTCAATTGAATGCGGTCACCACACTTTGTACATACGATTTCGCTTCTTTCTCTCTCATCGACATGTTGAACAACTTCCCTGCTCCCGCACTCTTCGCAGAAGAATACCTTCTGAATGCTGGAGGGGGCGGGAAAAGTATTTCCGTCCGAAAAGACGGGTTCCTGACTCCGCATGGAAAGTGAAGAGGCATGTACTACCTTATTGATGACAGTGTCTTTGAGGGAATCTATGGCTTTCCCTTGTAAAAATGAGTCTTTACAAACGAAGTCGACAGCTCCGTTCTTCAGGGCATCGAAGGATCGAGCAGTCCCTTCCTTTGTAAGACTTGAAAACATAATGGTCGGTGTCGGGGTATGGATCATCAGGTGCTGCAGAGCGGTCATCCCGTCCATCAGGGGCATCTCCATATCCATAATAATCACATCCGGCCTTAATTTTATCAAGAGATCGAGACCTTGTATGCCATTAGACGCTTCACCTATAATGGATATTCTCGGATGGCCCACAAAGATGTCTTTCAGCATCATACGGAATGACTGGGAATCATCTATTACCAGCAATGTAATCCGGTTATTTTGGTCAGAGCCCTTTGTTTTTCTCATAAAGCCCCCGAAGATCCGTAAAGTCTATTTTTTTTGATATAGCCGATCACATCTTTCGGAATAAGCCCCTCCGGCGAATGCATGTTCCGTAGTTTTTCTCGAACTGCGGTGGAGGAAACATCATCGGTAGCGGTGGGAAGAAAGATTATTTCATTTTTTCCGGATGGATCAAGCCACGACTTTCCGTTTGAAATATAGCCTAGCGATTTCGCAAATGATTGGAAATAATCTGCTGAATATCCGCTCCGGCCCGAGACGATAAAGTGCGTCAGAGATAAAAGGTCTTCATAGGATTTCCAGCTGTCAATCTCCAGAAAGGCATCTTCTCCCATGATAAAATAATACTCGTCATCCTTTTTGTGATTCTTGAGAAGAAAAGTTAGTGTATCGATGGTATAGGAGGGCGCCGGCAGACTGGCTTCAAGCAAGGACAGGCGAAATGCCGGCCGACCGGCTAATGCAATCTTAATCATATTAACCCTGTGCTTAAAGTCCGTAATATCACGAGAATCTTTATGGGGAGGGGTGGCAGCCGGAATAAACAGTACCCTAGAGAGTTTACATCTCTTCAAGGCGAGTTCCGCCAACTGAAGATGTCCAAGATGGATGGGATCGAATGTCCCGCCCAGCAGACCGATACGTCTTTTCAACTGCGAACCTGCCCCTGACCAAAAACAATAAATTTTCTCGTGGTCAACTCCTCCAAACCCATTGGGCCATAGGCATGCAGTTTCGTGGTACTGATGCCTATTTCAGTTCCCAACCCGAGCTCACCGCCATCGTTAAAGCGCGTGGATGCATTTATCATAACTGCAGATGCATCGATTTCATTAATAAATCGTTGGGCAGTACTGTAATTTTCGGTAATAATGGATTCCGTATGATGCGAGCCGTACCGTTCTATATAGTCTCTGGCCTCGTCAAAATCTGCTACAATCTTTATGCAAAGTACAAGATCAAGAAACTCACGCCCCCAATCGCTGTCATCGGCAGGCAGAATCCCGGCGACAAGGTTTGTGCATTTACTGCAGCCAAGCAATTTGACACCGGCCGATTGCAATTCGCCGGCTATGAGCGGCAAAAATTTTTCGGCAATACCCTGGTGGACCAAAAGCCCCTCCAGTGCATTGCAGACACCGGGACGTTGGGTCTTGGCATTGAGAATGATCGGAACCGCCATCGAAAAATCGGCATCGCGGTCGACGAAGATATGACAGACTCCCTTGTAATGTTTAAGCACCGGGATCTTTGAATGCTCCGTGACAAATCGTATGAGTCCTTCGCCTCCACGGGGAATGACCAGATCGATCGCCTCCTGCTGATCCAACATAAGGGTGACGGCCTGCCTGTCCGTGAAAGGCACAACCTGGATGGCATCGGGTGAAATATCTTCCAGTTCAAGCGCCTCACGTAATATCTTGGCCAAGGCCAAATTGGAATGTATCGCCTCCGAACCGCCTCGTAATACAACCGCATTCCCAGTCTTCAGACAAAGAGCGGCGGCATCGACCGTTACATTGGGACGCGACTCATAGATCATCGCAACAACCCCAAGAGGAACCCTCATGCGCCCTACCAGCAGTCCATTGGGTCTCCGCGTCATCCTTTCAATCTCACCCACGGGGTCGTGCAATCGGCTCACTTCGCTCAAACCTTGCATGACCGATTTCATAACCTTTCCGGATAGCTCCAATCTATCGAGCATGGCGGCGCTCAGGCCTTTTTCTCTTCCGGCTGCAATATCCTTTTTATTTTCCGTTTGAATGAATTCGCCATGGTGTTCGAGAAGTGCCGCCATACGAAGCAGAACGGCATTTTTTTTGGCTGTCGACAGGGACGCCAGGGATCGTGAGGCAACCCGGGCCCTTTTCGCCATAGAACAGATGACGTTTTCCAATTCGGTTATATGGGTCATCTCTATCCTTTTCTTCTTTTGAATTCTCTACAACCTTTTCCAACCACTTATATCACAACAAGATTATCCCTATGAATCACTTCATCGCTGTCTTTAAAGCCTAATATACCAAAAATATCATGGGAATGACATTTTTTGATTTTATCAATGTCTGCAGAACAATAATTCGTCAACCCGACGGCAATACATTCATCATTCTGATTAAGGCAGCGGACGGATTCTCCAACCCCAAAAGAACCGCGGACCTCCAAAATTCCGGAAGGAAGCAGGCTCCTTCCATGGGCAGCAATTGCAACGCTTGCTCCGTTATCCAGGACGACGTCCCCTTTCGGTTTCAAAACAAAGGCAATCCATTGTTTTCGACTCTGGATCTTTTCTTTTCTGGGCAGAAAAAATGTCCCTATCATCTCACCGCTGAAAAGTTGGCTGAGAATGAACTTTTCTCTTCCCGGACCGATGAACGAGCTGCCTCCTCCCGCCGATACCATCTTGACTGCTCGCAATTTGCTCCGCATTCCACCTGTCCCCAGAGCACTTTTGATATTGGCAACCATCGCTTCAACTTCCGGTGAAATTTCAGCAACCGTATAAACAGGTTTCGCCTCAGGGTCGACGAGGGGGTCTCCGCTGTATAATCCCACCACATCGGTCAGGCAGATAAACATATCCGCCTCTATTAGATTTGTGACCAAGGCGCCGAGATTATCATTATCTCCAAATCGCAATTCCTCAACCGAAACGGTATCATTCTCATTAATTATAGGAATCACACCGAAACGAAACAAGGTCAGAATTGTATTTCTGACATGCAGATAACGGTTTCTGTCCGCCAGATCGGAGTGGGTTAGAAGAATCTGGGCAATGTTTTTACCCCAGGCGGAAAACGCCGCATCGTACATATGCATCAGGGCTGATTGTCCCACAGCAGCCAAGGCCTGCTTTTCCTTGAGATCAATGTCGGCGGTTTCATCAACCGCCAGTCGTATGCGGCCCGCGGCAACCGCACCCGAGGTAACGAGGATAACCTCTCTGCCGGTAGTATGCAGAAAGGAAATTTCCCGGGCTAAGTTATTGATAACCTCCAGGTTCATCCCCTTATCTCCGGTCAGTACTGCACTGCCGACCTTGACTACAACGCGTTTGGACTTGTCAAACAGGGTTTGTCGTAAATAGAGTCCATCCTCTTTATTTATTTGGAATGTCATGGTAAATGTTTGGAATGTTCCCGCTCACAGTAGTAGAAGGGCAAAGCGTCATTGACTCTTTGCCTCTGAATCGATGCTCCCTTCTCGATACCCCTTTAAGATAGCCATCAACAAGGTCTTAAGACCAGTGATGCCTTTGCCTGTTGCACATGATATCCGCACGGTCTTATAAGGAGATGTACGCAAATATTCATCCAATTTCTTTACTTTTTCAACAGCCACCTTATCAATTTTGTTTATGACCAGAACCTGTTCCTTATTGATCAATTCTTCTTTATAGGCAAACAATTCGTTTTCAAGGGTGCGATAATCCTCTTCCGGATGTTCACTGGAGACATCAATAATGTGGAGCAGGACATGCGTACGTTCAATATGACGAAGAAACGTATGACCAAGGCCCACGCCTTTGCTCGCATCCTGGATAAGACCCGGTATATCGGCAATAATGCAGGGATCATTGTGTTTGAACTGCAATACGCCCAGTTGAGGTTCAAGGGTTGTAAAGGGATATTCGGCAATCTTCGGATTTGCTGCCGATAAACGAGAGAGCAGGGTTGATTTCCCGGCATTAGGCAATCCGACCAGACCGACATCGGCGATGAGTTTCAGTTCTATCTTCAACCACTTTTCCTCACCTTTCTTCCCCTTGGTGGCTATCCGTGGGGTCCTGTTGGTGCCGCTTGCAAAATGGGGGTTCCCGAGACCTCCTTCACCACCGATTGCTGCCACGAACGTATCGCCGTCAGCGAGGAGATCGACAAGGAACTCCCCTGATATGCTGTCCCTGATTACCGATCCTGCGGGAACCTCCATCAAGCAATCTTTCCCCTTTCTACCATGCATATCTTTCCCCTGTCCGCTCATACCATTTTCTGCTTTGAAATGAGAACGATAGCGAAAATCTATCAATGACTGCAATCTCTTCGTCGCCCGAATGACGACACTCCCGCCGCAGCCTCCATCCCCTCCGTTCGGACCTCCTTTTGGAACATATTTTTCTCGTCTGAAACTGACGCAACCGTTCCCTCCGTCTCCGGCCTTTACAAAAAATTTCGCTTCGTCGATAAATGCCATTATATTTTTTACGTGAAAAATATCTCTCGAGGTTCGCCAAAAAAAAACTCGACCATCAAGAGTAGTTGAGGTCGAGTTTTTTTCCTGCTATTTGGTCTGCGCCTCAAAGGCAGCAGTTCCAGACAAGGGAGCAATCTTTACAGTGTTCAGCCTTCAGGATATACACTCACCCTTTTCTTCTCTTTTCCAAATGCTTCATACTTTACAATACCATCAATTTTGGCAAAAAGGGTATAATCTCTTCCGCAACCGACATTGCTGCCCGGATGTATTTTTGTTCCAAGCTGACGAATTATAATATTGCCGGCCTTTACCGTTTCTCCGCTGAAACGTTTCACGCCCCGCCTCTGTCCCTTGCTGTCACGACCATTCCTCGAACTGCCACCTGCCTTCTTATGTGCCATTTCTCACTCCTTCAATCCAATGTTCTTCTGCTCCCGCCGTCCTGGGTGTCTTCGATTTAAATATCGGCTGCCATCAGAATCAAGCAGAGATTGCTTCAATCTTGATTGCGGTATACGATTGACGATGGCCATTTTTCAGACGGTAGCCCTTCCTTTTTTTCTTCTTAAAGACAATTATCTTCTTTGCCTTGCCCTGTTCGGCAATAGTGGCAACCACTTTGGCATTCTCGACCAATGGCTGTCCTATAATGACACTGCCTTCATTGACGATCATTAATACATCATTAAATTCGATGGTATCGCCAACATTTCCATTTAATTTCTCGACGCGCAATTGATCGCCGTTGGCGACTTGGTACTGTTTTCCTCCAGTACGGACTATGGCATACATTCATGGACCTCTTTGTATGGAATCTTATCTTTGTCGGCCTCGTAAAGAGCCTCTCCACCGACGGTTCAGCGCTGTAATTTGTTGAATTATCATGTTGACCCTGAATCTTAAAGGGTTTTTACAAGGTCACCGTCTTTGTCGTATCCAAATTTTGGTTTGTGACCTAGAACAGTGCATTTGACTCTTTAATCCGGCCCTTGTCAATGTTTTTCATTTGTAATGGACGCAATTATCGAAACAGACAAAAAAAACGGAAACCTCAATAACCGCAAGTACCTCCAGTCATTAAAATTTCCGCTCTCTCACGTTCTATACCAATGAGATAATCCCGGTAATTATCTCATCAATATAACGTCAATTGTCAAATCGACTCTTTCATGAAGCATATCCGAGTCGAGCGTTTTCCCTTTCTTTGCGAATGGAACAGGCCCTGGAAAAAGCATTTTTTTTGCCATGTTTGGCAATTGATACGGAGGTCTTCCCCTGTTTGCCTTGATCGGTAACCCAACTGACCTCGTACCTGTTGAGTTTTTCATTCAAGCGAACCCCTACGACCCCGGTTCCGGAGTTACTTACGGTCACCATGTGCTTATTGGTTCGAACTTTGCCGAGCTTCTTCTCCGTCTTGTTCCTCCAGGAAATAGCTGAAAGAAGACTGGAATAACGTCCGCCACACTTTCTGTCTGAAAAAAACTTCGAATGCGTTTTTCCCAGAAATCTGACTCTGACATACCAACCGTGGGTTCTCTTGGTTTCCTGATCTATCCTTGCAATATCTTTGTGCTTCTCCAACAGGAATTTCTGCTTCCGTTCGTCTTCCATCTCTGTTCCTTCTTTTTGTTTAATCTTCATGTGTGTTACTCCTTCCAATAAAATATAGGAAATACTTCCAATGCGGTTTATCCCCCCCCTCCCGACATCGACTATATCTTTGCGTTTGACGAATAAACCACCAACACATGCTACTTAGTTGGTCAGGTCGTATATGTCAACATTATTTTTATTCCTATAATTTAAAAAACGCCTTGTGCTTTTTCCATCTGTAAATTTAATACATATTCATCATATTTCCAGTTTTTTTCTAACAAAAGAGGTTTTTTTAATGCACAAAATTGAAGAAGAATTTCGGGAGCTGGTGGATATTGTAAAGAAGTTGCGAGGCGATGACGGTTGCCCATGGGATAAAAAACAAACCATTATTTCGCTGATAAAATATTTGCGGGAAGAATTCAATGAATTGCTCCTTGCAATAGACAAAAATGACCCGGAAAACCTCTGTGAAGAGACCGGAGACCTCCTCTTCTTACTTGTTATGATAGCCGAAATTAATTCCGAAAACAAGGTATTCGATCTCGGTGATGTCCTTACTGCCATCAGTGAAAAATTACGCCGTCGTCATCCCCACGTTTTTGGAGGTGTCCGGATTGAGGACGAAGCAGAACTGAGAAGACAGTGGCAGAGGATTAAGGCCCAAGAAAAAGCAAAAAGAAATTGACTTTTTTCTTCAAAATCTGTAGCATTCCATGTTCACTCGACAGATGGTGCTCTTTTTTTTCCAACTCAACTCCGTCTGTAATTTTTCTTTTGTATTCCTTGATCCCGTTAAACGGGAAATGTAGCGTAGCCAATCGATCTCTCTAATCAGAAATGAAAAAAATCTCTGTTTTTGGCACGCTGCCTTGGAATAAACCTCTTCGCTCTCTGCCGAACGGGTAAAGTTAAGCGAGAGCCGAATAACCAAGGATGAACAGTCCTTAAAAACATGAGTCCATGAGGAGGAACACATGCGCAGGTATGAAACGATCTGTATTCTTCGACCGACACTTGCTGAAGAGCAGATCAATACGCTCGTTGAAAACACCACAACCATCATCCAATCCGATGGCGGCAGGATTATCGAATTAGATAAATGGGGGCTAAAAAAGCTTTCTTATCCCATCAAGAAAGAAACGCTTGGGTATTATGTCTATTATGATTTTGCCGGATTCCCCGATGCAGTTGCCGAGATGGAACGAAAATTCAGAATAGATGATTCCGTTCTTCGGTACCTGACCGTAAAGACATCAGACGCCCTCTCGGCAGAAGAGGCTGAGGCTGCAATAACCTCTGTAGCCGACCGTAAGGCCGCAGCAGCCTTAGCCACTGCATCCGAAGATGAAGGCAATCCCTCCAATGAAACCGATCCCGGTTCCGATGCCGATGAAGATTGAACAACCTCTCTAGAAAAACAGCATATCTCAGGAGACTGATAATGACACAACGACCACAAAAGATATTTTCTCGAAAGAAGGTCTGCAGATTCTGCTCGGACAAAGAACTTTCAATAGACTATAAGGATATAAAAACGCTACGTAATTTTGTTTCAGAACGGGGGAAAATCATCCCCCGAAGGATCGTCGGAACGTGTGCCACACACCAGAGGCAACTTTGCGAAGCAATCAAAAAGGCTCGCCATATTGCGCTCCTGCCCTATTCCGGCTCGGTACAGGGTTAAGAGGCAAGAGGAGTCAACAAGCGTGGACCAGGTTGTAAAAAGACCTGAAGGGTCGGACATTTTCCGATATGTCTTTCTTTTTTCTTCAGTACTCGTTCTTCCTGGTATTCAGTGGCCATTATTATTTTGGCTGAACGGGTTTGTTCCGCTGCTTACGTTCTTCCTCTTATATGGATTCGGATGGAACACAGGAAACAGGATAATTGTTCTCGGTGTTGTTTGTGCGTTCGTCATCTCCGGCTTTCTGCAGATATTGCCGTTTTTCCTGTTGGCCATGACATCGGTTCCGGCAGGATATGTTATTGCCCGTTCTGCCGAACGATCTGAAGGACCGATATCCGCGGCAGCCAAAGGGGTCCTGGCATTGGGTGCTTGTTGGTTGATTTTCTGGGGAGGGCTTGCTGTTGTAAATTCAGCATTTTCCTATTCTTCCCTGATTCACTCGGTGCAAGACAGACTGGATATGCTGCTGAAACAATACAGGCACAATACCTCCATTCCGGTCGACACCCTGATCGTAATCGATCAGATGCTCAGTCGCACAAAGACACTTTTTCCGGTTATCTTTCCGGCAATTGTAAGCAATTTTGTACTGCTCACTATTTGGTTTACCATGGTTTTAGGAAACCGTCTGGCATTGAAACACGTGGGCAGATCTCCTTGGCCGGAATACCGGTTCTGGAGATTGCCGGATAAGCTGATATGGGCCGAGATCATATCGGCAGTCCTGGCCCTTCTGCCGATCGAACCGCTTGGAACCATCGGAGTCAACCTGTTGATCCTGGTGAGTGTTCTCTTTATTTTTCAAGGGCTCTCGATCGTTGTATATTTTTTCAACAAATGGAATATGCCCGTCATCTTTCGTTTGCCTCTTTACATTCTTGCTGTTATCCAATCATCGGGAACACTTGTTCTACTGATAATCGGAATAGCAGATATATGGCTGGACTTGCGGCGATTGAACCATTAAACCCGAAGACGGGACCCAAATTGCTCTCCGATACCTCAAAGATCGGATTATTAAAAGGCTAGAAATACAACAAGGAGTTACCAAATGAAACTCATTCTTAAAGAAACAATACCGTCCTTGGGACAGGAAGGGGATGTCGTTACCGTCAAACCGGGATATGGGCGGAATTACCTTTTACCTCAGGGAAAGGCCGTGGTTGCATCTGCTGAAAATATGGCAAATCTCGCCCGTAATAGGGCTGTTATCACGGCTCGTATCGCCGAACAACGCAAGGAGGCTGAAAATCTTTCCAAGAAATTGTCGGGAATAGTATTGGAAATTCAACAGCTGGCAGGAGAGGACGAGAAACTTTTCGGTTCCGTCACCAGCAACGATATCTGTGAAAGACTGGCGACGATGAATATTGCCGTCGATAAGAAAAATATACTCCTGTCGGAACCCATCAAGACACTGGGTGAAACAACGGTACAAATCAAGGCCGGTTTTGATTTGCTTGTCCCCATTCTGGTCAGGGTCAGCAGCCAGGATTCCGGAGAATAGCTCGGCAAGGGTTCGGCTGCCCTAGGATTATGCCGTCCCATAGTAAAAGGTGAAGAGACATAAAATGGTCGTATCTCCCAAAAGGGTTTTCTCCACATTTTACAGCTATTAAAACACACCTAAGGAGAGAAATTCTCCAAGGTGTGTTTTTTTATAGTATATTTTTTATGCGACGATGACGGGAATCTCCTTTTCATATCTAAGAATATGACAATACACGCCAAAATACCCCCGCAGAATCTCGAGGCGGAACAATCGGTGCTCGGCTCCGTCCTTCTCAACGACAAGTCATTAAGTACAGTCCTGGAGATTCTTGGCCCGACAGATTTTTATCGAAACAGTCATAGGCTGATTTTTGAAGGAATTCTAGAGCTTTTTGACAAAAATGAGCCGCAGGATCTCGTTACGGTTACCAACCTGCTCAAGGATAAAAACCAATTGGATGACATCGGTGGCGCCTCCTATCTGGCAACCTTGACGTCGATTGTCCCGGTAACGGTCAATATCGGCTCCTATGCCAGAATCATCCGCCAAAAGGCCATCCTGCGCAATCTTATCCAGGTCAGTACCGAAATAGCAACAAGGTGTTATGACGAACAAGGTGATATCGACATCCTGGTCGATGAAGCCGAACAGGCGATCTTTGAGATAGCCGAGAGAAAGAGCGGGCAAAATTTCGTAGGCCTGAAGACCATCATCCCTTCTGCTTTCCAAACCGTTGAAAGACTGTTCAAGAGACAGGAGTTTATCACCGGTGTGCCGACTGGATATTTCGAGATTGACAAAATGACAGCCGGACTGCAGCCTTCCGATTTGATTATTCTTGCAGGAAGACCTTCCATGGGAAAGACCGCCTTGGCGATGAACATTGCCCAGCATGCAGCCTTGGTGGAAAAAATCGGCGTCGGCATATTCAGTCTTGAGATGTCTCAAGAACAGCTGGCCATGCGGCTTCTCAGTTCTGTCGGCAGGATTGATTCTCATCGTATCCGTACAGGCAAGCTCCACACCGACGACTGGCCCAGACTCAGCAGGGCCGTCGGGATGCTCTCCGAGGCGCCGATCTTCATTGACGACACCCCTGCTATCTCCATCCTTGAGATGCGAGCCAAAATACGCAGGTTGGCATCTCAAAATGAAATCGGTTTGATCCTGGTGGATTACCTGCAATTAATCCAAGGACGCAGCTCCATAGAGAACAGAACCCAGGAGATCAGTGAAATTTCTCGTTCATTAAAAGCCCTTGCCAAGGAATACAAAGTTCCTATCCTTGCACTTTCCCAGCTCAATCGAGGACTTGAAAGTAGAACAGACAAACGTCCGATGATGGCCGACCTGCGTGAGTCCGGTGCTATTGAACAGGATGCCGATGTGATATGTTTTATCTATCGGGACGAGGTGTACAATAAATCAGAAGACAATCCGGACAAAGGAACTGCCGAGATCATTATCGGCAAACAGAGAAATGGTCCTACCGGCAGCGTCAAATTGACATTTCTTAAAGAATTCACTATGTTTGAAAATATGAGCAGCTTAGATGAACCCTACACGTGATGATTCAAACCAATAGACCCGAACGAAACAACAGTGCGTTTTCGGCGTCATCCTTTCCAGGAGACATTATTACCCAGAGGCATCCGGCATGACCAGCACTTTTATAAGCGACAAATATGATTTCAAGTCGATCGAGGCAAAATGGCAGACCAGGTGGCTCGATCAAAACATCTACGCGGCCGTCGAAGATGTAAATAAAGAAAAGTATTACGTGCTGGAGATGTTTCCTTATCCTTCCGGGCGAATTCATATGGGTCATGTCCGCAACTATTCCATCGGCGACGTTATCGCCCGATACAAGCGCCTGCAAGGATACAACGTCCTCCATCCCATGGGATGGGATGCCTTCGGGCTCCCTGCTGAAAATGCCGCCTTGAAGCATAATACCCGCCCCGCCAAGTGGACCTACGACAACATAGATTATATGCGTGATCAATTGCGCCGGCTGGGCCTCTCATATGACTGGGGACGTGAGATTGCAACCTGCAATGCCAAATATTATACATGGGAACAGCTGTTTTTTCTGAAAATGTATGAAAAAGGCATCGTCTATCGAAAATCAACGACCGTCAACTGGTGTGATTCCTGTCATACGGTCCTGGCGAACGAACAGGTGGAAGAAGGTGCCTGTTGGCGCTGCAGCCAGATGGTCGTCCCACGAAAAATGCATGGATGGTTCCTCAGGATAACAGATTACGCCGAAGAATTGCTGTCGGACCTGGAGAAATTGACCGGATGGCCCGAAAAGGTCTTGACCATGCAGCGTAATTGGATAGGCAAATCCACCGGGCTTGCCTGCAATTTCAAGGTTGTCGGAACGGAAGAAGTTATCCCTATTTTCACAACCCGCCCGGATACCATCTTCGGCGTCACCTTTCTCTCGATAGCCCCTGAACATCCTCTGCTCGACACCTTAGTCGCAGGCTCCGACCACGAGTCGGAAGTCAAGGACTTCGCCACTCGTATTATTAACGAAAAACAACGGCATATCCTTGACATCGAAACAGAAAAGGAAGGTATCTTCACCGGTCGTTACTGCATCAACCCGTTTAACGGCAACGAAGTACCGATTTATGTCGCTAATTTTGTCCTGATGGAATATGGGACCGGAGCAGTTATGGCCGTCCCGGCCCATGATCAAAGGGATTTTGAGTTTGCAAGGAAATACACATTGCCCATCCTGCCGGTTGTCATCCCTGAAGGGATGACGCTCATTGCCGATCAGATGACACAGGCCTCTGTTACTCCAGGTATCCTGGTCGATTCCGGTCCCTTCAGTTCCCTGGAATCCTCTAAGGCACAGGATGAAATCATTCGCTATGCCGCAGGGCAGGGTTTCGGTTCAGCACATGTCACCTACAGGTTGCGAGACTGGGGAATATCACGCCAGCGGTATTGGGGTACACCAATCCCGATGGTCTTCTGTGACATCTGCGGCATACAGCCGGTGCCTGTCGGTCAGCTGCCTGTTGTTCTGCCCGAAGACACCGATTCATGTCGCAATGAATGCGCTCCCCTGGATCAACGGGAATCGTTTGTTAAAACAACCTGCCCGGTATGCGGCAAAGAGGCCCGGCGGGAAACGGACACGATGGACACCTTCGTCGAATCCTCCTGGTATTTCGCAAGATTTACCAGTCCTCGATATACCCAATCCCCCCTGGACCGGGATAAAGCATCGCAATGGTTGCCTGTCGACCAGTATATCGGCGGAGTTGAACATGCCATTCTCCATCTCCTCTATTCCCGGTTTTTCACCAAGGTGCTGAGAGACCTCGGTTTCTTGGATATCGATGAACCCTTCATCAATCTCCTAACCCAAGGAATGGTCATCAAAGATGGCATGAAAATGTCCAAATCAAAAGGCAATGTGGTCGATCCCAATGATCTGATCAATGAGTATGGTGCCGATACCGTCCGCCTGTTCAGTCTCTTTGCCGCCCCGCCGGAAAAGGACCTGGAATGGAGCGCCCAGGGCGTCGAAGGTGCCTCCCGATTCTTAAACCGTGTCTTTCGTTATATTGTAAACCATCAACAGACCATTCTTACCGATGCAACCATGCCGCAGATTTTGACGGAAGGCGGGAGGGACCTCAACCGGAAGATCCACCAGACTATCCGCAAGGTCACTCAGGATATCGAGAATAACTTCCATTTCAATACCGCCATCAGCGCTATAATGGAACTCTTTAACGCCCTTACCCTGGCAAGTGAAAATGACAGGCCGGACGGTCCTGAGGCTCCTGTAATCAAACAGGCGATCACGACCATCGTCCTCCTTCTCTCGCCGATGGTCCCGCACTTCTCCGCCGAGATGTGGGAATATTGCGGTAATCAGGGTTCCGTGGAGCAGCAAAGTTGGCCGTCCTTTGATGAAAATGCAGCAAGGGAAGATATGCTGACCATCGTCGTTCAAGTCAATGGAAAGGTACGTTCCCGCCTGCATGTCCCTGCCGATATCTCGGATGATGCATTGACGAATATGGCCCTTACTGATGGAAATATCAACAAATTCACCGGATCAAGAAGCATAAAGAAGACTATTGTGGTAAAGAAGAAACTTGTGAATATCGTTGTTTGATACTATTATACCCATCACGTTGAACGTGTTCTTTGGAAGGAAGCGCAAGCCTATCAGATAACCATCACCACATCGGAGTTTGCCCTTGAAAACACTCAGCCGTTATCTCCCTCTTTATATTCTGTTTATGTTCCTGCTGTCTTCCTGCGGGTATCATAACCCTTATGTCTACAATGGTCCGGAAGTCTCCGTCTATATTACGAACTGGAAGAACAGAACCAATCAGTTGACACTGGACCAGAAGATCTACCAATCATTGATCAAATGGTACCAGAAAAGCGGTTCCATCAAGGTCCAGAGAGACAAGGAAGGCGCTGACCTGATCCTTGCCGGAGAGATCATTTCAATTGACATTCCCAGTCTTTCGTATGGCGTCAGCAATATGACCACCCAGGTAAAGCTGCATCTGACGGTTCGCTATATTCTGAAAAACCTGAAAACCGGGAAAATTCTGGTGGAAGCCCCGAGTCAGGACTTCTCCGAACCCTATACCATAAGCAGCGACAACACGGTAACCAGCGATAATGAATCCAAGGCGCTGGATACCATCGTTGATGACCTCTCAGAAAAGATCTATCTAAGGACATTGAATGGAGTACGGCATATGGATGTGAAAAAAACACATAAACCCGGCTCTTCGACAAAATAATAAAGGATGACAGGAAATTTCTGATCTCGTCCATCCAGAGGTCGTCTTGGACACGGGACGGCCTCTGGCGTTTGGTTTTGCAAAAGAACACGTGCTTCCCTCCTCCTTATTGTCCAAACCGGTCTTGGAATCTGAAACCGGATCCGGATCCATTGATGTCAAGAATGCATGTTACATATCGCTGACTATCTGGTCGACCCACCCTTGTTGTTAGCCCCGCTCGCCGGATTCTCAGATCTCCCCTTTCGCCTTCTCTGCCGTGAATTCGGCGCAGGCATGTGTTTCTCCGAGATGATCAGCTGCCATGGAGTCCTCTACGGACAACAAAAAACCATGGCCATGCTGGCCTCAACCCCCAGGGAACGCCCCACTGCCTTCCAGCTCTTCGGATCCGATCCGGAGATAATGGGCAAGGCCGCTGAAATTTTATCCCGATATTCACCTGACTGCATAGATATCAATATGGGCTGCCCCGTATCCAAGGTAACGAAACGAGGGGCGGGAGCGGCTTTAATGGCAAAGCCGCAACTCGCTGGAAAAATCATCGAACGCGTTCGCCGTGCAAGTAGTCTGCCCGTTACGGTCAAATTTCGATCCGGTATCGACACCTCACAGGTCACTGCCGTTTCTTTCGCACGGATGGCCGAAGATGCCGGGGCCTCAGCCCTCACCATCCATGCTCGTACGTGGTCCCAGGGTTTTACCGGAAATGCAGACCGGCATATCATCTTGCAAGTAAAGCAAAATGTATCGATCCCGGTTATCGGAAACGGCGATATCCAGTCCTATCAGGATGCAATAGCAATGATGCAAGAGACAGGCTGTGACGGGGTAATGATAGGCAGAGCGGCTCTTGGAAATCCTTGGGTATTCAAGGAGTCGGGTCGACCTGAAGATATGGCATCGCTAGTACATGGAGCTCTCCGGCATCTGGAACTCATCGAACTCCATCTCAATTCGACGGACCGTTTTCTCGGACTTATAAAAAATCATATCGGCAGGTATGTCAAACATCTCCCGGGAAGCGCCTTGATCAGAAAAAGGATATATCAAAGCGCAACCTGCGCAGAGCTGAAAAAAACTCTGGCCTCCCTGGCACAAGGATCGCCATGAGTATACCAAAACCGGACAAGAATTCCGCTGATTGTGGTCTCTTTTCGCCAGCCTTCCATCTCATGCCGTGATTATTTTTCTTTTCGGTTCCATCTGGAGACACGCCCCGGGGCCGAATACATTCTTAAAGAAAAGCCGGTCTGATATGTGACGGCAGCCTGTGATTACAGATCGCATCATTTTTTAAAATTGTTTTAAAAATTAAATAGATACAGTAATTGAGATGAAAACCATCAGGTTCTCCCTCAACAAAAGGGATAGAAAATATTGCCGTTGTCCCAGTGGGCTGTTATAACAAAGGTTTAAAAATTTCTGGCATATTGAGACAAGGGCAGGTCAAGTTCTGAGAGACGATAGGCCTGGAAGAGCCCCTGGAAACCGCAAGCAGCACGATAAATCAACACGTTGCAATGTCGGCTGATCGGATGAAGAACTCTGCACCATACCGACAATACAAGACATTGTGATTGTTTGTTGTACCAGACAGTCTTTAGTGAACAGGGTCACTGCATGAAATGGGAAAAAGATGTCGTCGCATTTCAAAAAATGACCTCCATGTGACTATTCAACAGAAAGGAGAACACAAATGACAATGGTAGATCAAACCTGTTCGGCATTCATTGAAGTACTGGCATCAAAAGCACCTGTTCCCGGAGGAGGCGGCGCAGCTGCCATGGGCGGTGCCATAGGGATGGCTCTTTCCAATATGGTTGGAAACCTCACCGTGGGCAAAAAGAAATATGCTGATGTCGAAGGCGAGGTTAAAGAACTCATAGCAAAAGGGGAAGGTATCATTCTGAAACTTAAGAAACTGGTGGACAAGGACGCCGAGGTTTTTGAGCCACTTTCCAAAGCCTACGGGCTTCCGAAAAACACCCCCGAAGAGGCCAAGATAAAAGAGGAAACCATGGAAAACTGCTGCAAGACAGCCTGCGGAGTTCCGATGGAAATCATGCGAGCGGCCTTTGAGGGTATCAAGATTCATGCCAGGATGGGCGAGATAGGAACCATGATCGCCATCTCCGATGTGGGATGCGGTGTGGTGTTTTTAAAAAGCGCTCTTATTTCAGGAAGTCTGAATGTGATCATCAATCTCAACACCATCAAGGATCAGGCGTTCTGTTCCACCACGCGCAAGGAAATGGATGATCTGCTCAATACCGGCTCCAAAATTGCTGATGAAACCCTGAACCTTGTCATATCAAAATTGAAAAAATAAGGAGACGCACCGATGGCTGAGCTGTTAAAAGGAAAACCTGTTGTCGACGCCATGAAGGCGGAATTGTTGAAAAAAGTTGAAGAGATGAAGGCAAAAGGCCTGGCACCGAAGCTCGGCATTATCCGGGTGGGACAACGTCCGGATGATCTGTTTTACGAAGGGGGAGCTAAAAAGACCTGCGCCTCTCTCGGCATGGATTCAGAGGTTTTCGAATACCCGGAAGAGATAGAACAAGCGGCCTTTGAAGATGCCGTGATGAAAGTGGGACAGATGAAAGGTGTCCACGGAATTCTAATGTTTTCCCCTTTACCCAAGCACCTGAATGAAAAGAAAATCAGGACCTTGATCCCGGTGGAAAAAGACGTTGATTGCCTGACAGTTGGTGGTGCGGCCAAGATCTTTACCGATGATCCGACCGGTTTCCCGCCCTGCACGCCAACAGCCTGTATGGAAATGCTCCACCATTTCGACATCCCGATCAAGGGCAAAAAATGCGTTGTGGTCGGCCGTTCCTTGGTGGTCGGCAAACCCCTGGCGATGCTTCTGCTCAGAGAGCACGGCACCGTAACCATCTGTCATTCCAGAACCGAGAACCTCCCGGACGTCTGCAAGAATGCAGATATCCTGATCGCCGCTGTCGGCAAGGCCAAGATGATCAAGGGTAATTTTGTGAGTCCCGGACAGATCGTAATAGATGTCGGCATCAATCCCGATCCCGACAATCCCGGAAAGTACTGCGGCGATGTGGATTTTGCCGAGGCGGAACCCGTGGTGCAGAAGATCTCTCCGGTTCCGGCAGGAGTGGGTTCGGTTACCACCTGGGTTCTATGCAAACAGACAATCATGGCCTGCGAAATGCAAAACTCATGATGAATTAGAACAAAACCTCAATCCATGCTGCATCCAACCGGCACCCGTTGCATGCAGCATGGCCAAGCCGGCCCGGATAGGCCTTTCGCACGCCTCGCTGCCCCTTGACTTCCTCCCCATGACGTGGTCAGGGAGCGACTCAGTCTTGGGGATGGTGTGCACCATCACATTGCAATCAACGGCAGATAATCAGGCTCCCAACGCATTTTCACGATCAATTCCTTCATTCTCGCCTCGTCATTTTCATGTTTAAAGCGAGAAAAGACACACGGTCTGCTGACACCTTCCCGTATTGCGCACATTGCCACCGCAAGTGCCACTTTTATGCTGACCTCTTGTAATTTGCCGACAGGCGGGACGAGGCGACCTTCTTTCATGCAATCCTTCAAGACATAGTCGGAAACGGCATGGGCGGCGGCGGTAAAAAAGCTTGGCAATACTTCCCTGGCTCCCGATGCAAGGATACCCAGACCGATCCCTGGAAATACCAAGACATTACTGCAATGAGCAGTTCTATGCGGTTTGCCGTTCAACTCATACGGCTCAAAGAGGCTTCCGGTGGCAACCAGGGCCTTGCCGTCAGTCCAGTTGTAGATATCGGACGGCAGGGCCTCAATGACAGGTATCGGATTTGAGAGTGGCAGGATCACGGGTCGATCAGTATTTTTTGCCACTTCATCAATAACCTCCTTGGTAAAACACCCCACACAGCCGCCCTGTCCGGATGTCCCGATCAGAACGGTGACACCGGCATGGCGAACGACATCGTCCAGACAGATTCCCTCATCCAAAAGCCATGGATATCGTTTAGGATCTTTGGCAAATTTCATTTTATAAAGCTCGTTATCCATATCGGTTCTGACGATCCCCTGTGAATCAAAGGTGAAAATTCGATCCAGAGCCTGCCGTTCGCTCAGTCCCTCCTCCTGCAGGGCAAGTTCTATCTGTTCGGCAATGCCTACGCCACATGTTCCGGCTCCATGGATTAAGAACACCTGATCTTTCAGACGCTCTTCTTTTATCCTCATGGCGGTAAGGATTGCGGCAAGCGTCACTGCCCCCGTTCCCTGGATATCCTCATTGAAAGAGATCAGATCATCGGAAAATGCATCACGAATACTGTAGGCGTTCTGTTTGGAAAAATCCTCCCATTGACAGATCGCATTAGGAAAAACATTACGAAACGCCCGCGCAAAACGACCGATGAACTTCAGATATTCCTCCCCCTGAAGGCGTTCGTGTCGCCAGCCCAGATACTCATTATCGGTTAGAAGGGTTTTATTATTGGTACCGACATCGAGGGAGACCGGCAGACAATGCCAAGGTGCAATTCCAGCCCCTTGTGTATACAGCATCAATTTTCCGAGACATACCGCAATGCCACCGGCACCTTGATCACCCATGCCCAATATCCCCTGATTGTCGGTAACCACAGCGATCCTGATATCCCTATGGAGAAACTGGCGAAGGATATTTTCCGCATTATCGATATTTCCGGGATAGAAATGCAGCCCGTTCGCCTGTCTGAACATCGAAGAATACTGTTTTGCCGCCAATTCAATGGTCGGGGTGTAGATGATACCGATATATTTTTCGATATCACTTTTTATCAGGGCGTGGGCCAGCGTCACATTTCGATCGAACAACGAGCGGATGAAGATGAATTTCTGGACGTCGTCCGATCTTGCATCGACCCTGTTGGCGATCGACTCGATCTGATGCTGGAGATCGCGAACAGCCGGCGGTAAGGCCGCCTCGAGCCCCAGCTGTTTCCTCTCGGCAAGGGTGAAGGCCGTTCCCTTGTTCACAAAGCTTATGGAATGGATGGAAACACCGCTGCCATAAACCAGAATTTCTTGAGTATTTCCATATTCGTCGTACTTTAATCGGTATTGGTTCTCTGTCATGGTTCGTTCCCTGTGTAATATACTTCAATTCTATTTTTAACTGCCTGCCGGATTGACAAGCAGATAACTATGCTCCATAATGATCTGCCATGACACATTGGAAAGATATATTGCAAAGCAGTATTACAACATATTCAGGTCTGCAAAAATATATAAATAGCGATAATACAGCATTGGAGGAGGTAATAGCAAACTTTCCGATGCGTATTAATCCATATTTCTTAAATCTCTTAAAAAGCCACGGCGATCCCCTCTGGAAACAGGCCGTGCCTGATCCTGCGGAACTCGAAGACACCATCTGCATCGCTGATCCTCTCAACGAAGAGGACTTGAGCCCGGTTCCCAATCTTGTGCACCGTTATCCGGACAGGGCGCTCTTTCTGGTAACCAACCAGTGCGCCATGTATTGCAGATTCTGTACACGAAAACGCAAGGTCGGGACTGAAAGGATGCAGATCACCGCCGACACCATTCATGCAGGCTACGACTACCTGAGGAAGACCCCGGAAATCAGGGATGTTCTGATTTCGGGAGGGGATCCTCTGCTTCTTGATGATGAAATATTAGCCGAGATGCTGCTCAACCTGCGTCGGATACCCTCCATCGACATCATCCGTATCGGCACCAGAGTACCCTGTACGTTACCCATGCGTATCACCAAGAGACTTGTCCGTACCCTGAAAAAATTCCATCCGTTGTTCATCAATACCCATTTCAATCACCCCGATGAAATTACGCCGGAGGCGGAGGCCGCCTGCCTTCTGTTGGCAGATGGCGGAATCCCTCTGGGATGTCAGACAGTTCTTCTCAAAGGAATCAACGACGATCCATCCGTGATCGCCACTTTGATGCGAAAACTCCTGAGGATACGAGTGAAACCCTATTATCTCTTCCAGGCCGATCTGACACGCGGAACCAACCATTTTCGTACCCCCACGGAAGTCGGCATCACCATTCTCCGCCATCTGATAGGCAATGTATCCGGGATGGCTATCCCCACCTTTGCCCTGGACGCTCCCGGGGGAAAAGGAAAAATCCCTCTTTCACCGAACTATATCGTTGCAGCTGGAAAGGATATGATCTTTAAAAATTACTGCGGTGAGATATGTACCTATCCGGAAGCAGGAGAGGCAGTGTGATATCCTTGCAAGTCCAGCGACAAAACAGCTATAATCTTCTGGAGAAGGTAAATTAAATGTCATTGATTTTCTAAGATCAGGGCCCAGATTATGCAAAAAGAAGACTTGCTGAAGGCTGTTCTGAGTTCCGATGAACTTCCTACTCTGCCGACGGTCGCATCAAAACTTATCTCCTTGACTTCCAAGGAGGATACAACGCTTTCCGATATTGCCGATCTGGTATCCCGGGATATTTCACTTTCGGCAAAAATCCTCAAGGTTTCAAACTCGGCCTTTTACAGCTTTCCCCAGCAGATCGGTTCTATCCAACAGGCGGTCTCAATCCTTGGCACCAATGCGGTGCGAAGCCTGGTTCTGTCCTTTTCATTTCTGACCATCAAATCCGGAAAGAAATCAAGCCATTTTAACTTTGAAATATTCTGGGAGCAGTCATTGGCTTCCGCCGTCGCCGCCAGGTTGATTCTCGAACAGGTCAATGATGCCGATACGGAAGAAATATTTGTTTCCGGACTGCTGCAAAATTTGGGGGAATTGATCCTGGCAAGGACCTTTCCGGAAAAATATGACGGCGTTCTGGAAAGCGTAGAAAAAAACAAGGATGATCTTCTTGATACCGAGAGAGAGGTTTTCGGCGCAGATCATTGCTATATCGGTCATGAGGTGGCCAGGCATTGGGGTTTTCCGGCCGTTCTGCTGCAACCGATACTCTATCACCATGATCCTCTCTCCTACCAGGGAGACAACCAGAAGTTCCTGCAGACAACCAAAGCTGTTTATCTATCTGATCTTCTTATAAATATTATTTTTTCCAATACCCCGGAAGAGTACCATAAGCGGTTTAAAAAAGAAGCGAAGAAACTGCTGGGACTCCGTAATGATCAGATCGAAACGGTTCTCAATGATATCCACTCACGCGTCGATCAGGCCGGGAAATATTTCGGTCTGAAAATTCAAAATACTAAATCGGTGCAGGATATCCTTCAGGAAGCAAATATCCGCCTCAGTCTGATCAATCTGGATTACTCCCAGATGAACAAACAACTGATTGAGGCAAAAATCACCCTTGAGAATCTCACCAAAGAGCTGGAAAGGAAGAACAAATTCCTTGATAATCTTGCCAATATCGACGGGCTCACCGAAGTCTATAACCACCGGTATTTTCAAAATACCCTGGATCAGGAAATCCAGAGATCGCTCAGAACCGACAGTTATATTTCGCTCCTGCTCATCGACATCGACAATTTTAAGATCTTCAATGACACCCATGGTCACCTGGTCGGTGATTTCATCCTGAAAGAATTTGCCAAAGTCCTCAGGGACAGCCTACGGAAATATGATACCCTTGCCCGGTACGGCGGCGAGGAATTTGTTGTCATTCTGCCGGAGACCGACTGCGATAACGGACTTTTGGCCGGGGAAAAACTGCGGGGGGCGATTGAGACGAAGATATTCGAAGAAAACCGGCAAACCTATCAGGTTACTGCCAGTTTCGGTCTCGCCTGCAGCAGACCTGCAACCGAAGACCATTTTTCAAAGAGCACTTTCATCGGCATGGCAGACGCGGCGCTCTATAATGCTAAAAATCAGGGACGAAATAGAGTAGCCCTCTTTACACCAAAAAAGAAATGGTATAAGTTCTAGAAAACATAATCGAAACAGTCTGCCGGTTGAACAACCGAAAAAATTCCCGTATGCATACGGTGGCGAAGTTGTTGTGCAACGGTTCATAAACCAGGTTTTTGTCACACCTCCAGATTCATAAATGCGGGCGATGGATACGGATATCACCTATAAATATTGCTTCGATTTTCCCAACGGAACGAAAAAACGGTTCCTGATACAACTGGATGCAAAAACGCTGCTTTTCAATTCGGCAGTGCACGATCGTCCCGATTGGACCAATCTCGGCTATCACCAATGTTCCTGCTGTACTCTCGGCCCCACGGCGACATACTGCCCCATTGCGGTCAATATCTCCGAGTTGGTAACCTCTTTCAAGGATATCGTATCCCATGCATCCTGCATTGTTTCCTGCATCACCGCCGAACGGACGGTAACCAAGAACACCCTCGTCCAGGATGGCCTCAGCTCCATCATGGGAATCATCATGGCGACCAGTGGTTGTCCAACCATGGATATCCTCAGACCCATGGCCCGGTTTCACCTGCCGTTTGCAACCGTCGACGAGGCCATGTTCCGTTCGGTCTCCGTCTATCTCCTGCGGCAATACTTCACCCATCAGCTTGGCGGTGCAAGCGATTTCTTCCTGAAAAACGTCAAGTCCTATTATCAGGAAATCGAAAAGGTGAACAAGGGGATATTAGACAGGATAAAACATGCATCCCGCCTTGATGCCGACCGGAATGCCATCGTCATTCTCAATGCCTTGGCACAGATCCTCCACATGGAAATTGACGACGATCTTCGATCGCTCAGGCTTCTTTTCTTCCCCGATTCCGAAAAAAACGATGCGAGCCAGGGTCCGTCCGGAATAGAGGCATAGTGTGTTAAATCGAGATGCTGTAAAAATGTAACCGCAGGCATAGAGACTATTCCGCGGAGAAAATTTCCAGGGAATCGATGCGTCAGGGGAAAAGAGTCGCGTTAGGACAGGCACGGGCCGGCGTTACATCATATTTTCGGGATCCACATCGACAGATATCCGGGTCGACCCTGCAGCCAGCCTCTTTATTCGAGCCATAACTGTGTTGCACACCCTGTGCAATTCATCTATCCGCATTCCCTTCAACACGACCTGCCACCGGTACTGATCGCGCAGTCTGTCCAGCGGCGCCGGTGCCGGTCCCAGGATCTCCGGCCGGTCCCGGACATCGCTGCTCTTTGACGCGGGCCCGCAACCGATACTCTCCAAGCACCTGCGTGCAACCTCGGATGCCGTTTTCCTGACGTCCGCTTCATCGGGCCCATGAATCAAGAAAGCGATCATCCGCACAAAAGGGGGAAAACACGGCATCTTTCTAATCTCCATTTCATGGTCGTATAGATCCCTGTATCGGTGTTCCCTTGAAAAAACAATGGAATAATGATCGGGTTGCATCGTCTGGACGAACACCCTGCCCGGATTTTCTCCCCTGCCGGCTCTTCCCGTCACCTGGGAAATCAGTTGAAACGTCCTCTCAGCCGCCCTGAAATCAGGCATATTCAAGCCTCCGTCGGCCCAGACCACACCGACGAGGGTCACATTGGGGAAATGATGCCCTTTGGCAATCATCTGCGTTCCGACCAGGATATCTATTTCCCGGTCCTGCATCGCTTTTAATACTCGAATAAATTTTTTCCTGTCAGCCGCCGTATCGGAATCCAGACGGGCAACCCGTGCAGCCGGAAAAAGTGACTGCACCTCTTCCTGTATCCTCTCTGTCCCGAATCCCATCGGCACAAGGGCATCGGAGCCGCATTTCGAACAGACCAGCCTGTGAGGCAAGGAATACCCGCAATAATGGCAGATGAGTCGTTGCCTGTTTTTATGATACACAAGAGAAACATGACAATGACGGCATTCAACGGGGGTTCCGCATTCCTGACAGAGAACAGTGGATGAAAAACCCCGTCGATTCATCAACAGCAGGCTCTGGTTATTTCGTTCAAGATTGGCGGTCAAGGCATCAAACAGCTCCGGGCTGAAGATTCCCTTCATCCGTTTGCTCGATCTCTTCCGCAAATCAACGATGGCAACCTCCGGCAGTGAGCGACCGGCGACTCGCCGGGTCATCTGTAATAGAGTGTACTTCCCGGTCATTGCATGGTAATAGCTTGTGACGGATGGTGTTGCCGACCCAAGCAGAACGATGGCATCGTGATTCCGGGCACGCAGAACCGCCAGATCCCGCCCCTGATATCGGAGAGAATCATCCTGTTTGTATCCCGCATCATGTTCCTCGTCGACGACGATCAGACCCGGATTGAGCAGCGGTGCAAAAATAGCCGACCGCGCACCGATGACGATCCTGGCCTTTCCCGCTGCCGCCAGACACCATTGATCGAACCGTTCGCCGGCGGACAGCCCCGAATGCAGAAGTACAACCTGCTCATTGAAGCGTGAGACAAAATGCGCTTCCAGTTGCGTGGCCAAGGCAATTTCAGGAACCAGCACGATCACATCTCTTCCGGACTCCAATGTTTGTTCAGCAGCCTGAAGATAAACTTCCGTCTTTCCTGAGCCGGTAACACCATACAGCAAAAAAGCATGAAACCGTTTCGATTGTATCGCCGGCACAATCTTTCCAAGGGCCTGTTCCTGTTCTTCGGTCAGACTTTCCGGACGAGGGAAATGGGCAAGCGGACTGCCGAAAGGATTTCTATAAATCCTGTCGACCGATCGGATGACGAGCCTTTTATCAAGCAACCCCGGGATGGCCCCGGCTGCCCCGGGATACCCCTTGATCAGCTCTTTTTTCGGAACCAGGTCGCTTTCCGTAGCCCTGCCGAGGATACCTAGAGTATAGAGGGTTCTTGCCTCCGACTTGCTCACCTTTCCGATCCGCCCCTGTTCCAGAAGTTTCCGGAAGGCAGCCAGGCCCCGAGGATCAAATGCTGAG
Organism: Desulfocapsaceae bacterium; assembly: GCA_046706325.1. Taxonomy (GTDB): domain Bacteria; phylum Desulfobacterota; class Desulfobulbia; order Desulfobulbales; family Desulfocapsaceae; genus CAWGGS01. Next base: position 219,654 of record JBJKPM010000082.1, read on the forward strand.
ATGCCGTCTGGCAATGGAAGATCGGAACAGAGCCTGTAGCAGACCTCTTCCTTTTCCTTGACGCTGTCTCCCTGCAGCTCATCGATGATGCAGACATAGTCCAGGTGCTGCAGTTTTGCCAGCATCTTCTTCTGGTCCCTGTTGTGCATGATCTTCCTGCAGATGGATGTGCTCAATGAGCCTCTGGACAAGAGCATGTCAACCCAGTCAGGAGGGGTCCCTGTTGCATCGAACCAATGAACGATATGGTTACGGCCGAGATCGGTGAGTAGAATCTTCTTTGCGCTTGCCGACAACAGACCGGCCGGCAATGCTGTTTTTATGACTTCTCCAATCGGGAAATGATAATAGCTGGCAATCCAGCGAAAGAAGTCTGTGCAGTTCTGATGAAAGAGCGGCTGTCTATCCAGGACCTCCAGGACGGGTCTGACGATATAGTCCGTTTCCTGGTCGGGAAGGCTGCCCAAAACATAGCCTGTCACCCGGCGTTTGCCCAACGGGACAAGCACCCTCCTGCCGACAAGACCGCCGCAGGAGGAATCGTCTATATCGGCAGCATAGAGATAGGCAAGCGTCTGGTCAAGCGGAGCTGCTACAGCCACCTCCAGTCGAATCATAGATCGGCAACGACTTTCTTCAGATGTTCCTTGAACTGTTTACCCAGTTCCGTATGACGAATACCGTAGGCGACATTTGCTTTCAGATAACCGAGTTTATCCCCGGCATCGAAACGAATACCATCGAATTCATAGGCGTACATCGAACGTTTTTTTGACAGCGCAAGCAACGCATCGGTGAGTTGGATTTCACCGCCATGACCGGGTGTTGTCTTGCTTAAAAGCTCAAATATTTCCGGCATCAGTATATAGCGCCCGATAATCGCCATATCCGAATCGGTCGTTCCGGGGGCCGGTTTTTCCACCATCCTTGTGACCCTGAAGGTCCGTGTGTGATCGTTTTCCTCTCCTTCGATGATGCCGTACTGATGGGTCTGGTCCTGGGCGACCCTCTGGACCGCGATGATTGATTCGCGCACATCCTCGTACAGGTCAAGCATCTGTTTGGCACAGGGAACCTTGCTGAGAACCAGATCATCCCCGAGAAGCACCATGAACGGCTCATCCCCTATGACATGACGGGCGGTCCATATTGCATGTCCAAGTCCCAGGGGTTTTTTCTGGCGCACGGAAACGATATCGATCAGGTTGGAGATCATGTTCAATTCCTCCCCAAGCACGGTCTTCTTCTTCTCCCGCAATACCGCATCCAGATGAAAATTATAATCAAAATGATTTTCGATCGCAGATTTTCCTTCGCTGGTCACGAATATTATCTGGTCGATCCCCGACGCAACCACCTCCTCTACAATATATTGTATGGTCGGACGATCGACGATGGTCAGCATTTCTTTCGGAATGGCTTTGGTTGCCGGTAGAAATCTCGTACCAAGACCGGCAACTGGAATTACAGCCTTTCGTACCTTCATAGGTGTCTCCCCTTTTTCAATGACAGAAAAAGTATTAGTGTGGTAAAAGCATCGAACTGCAATCTCAAGACATACCATAACTTTTTTCGAACTTCACCTCTTTTCCATGCAGATCTTCTATCCGGATCACCTGCCGATAATCTCTCATCGGGACGAAATTATTCGTTTATTGAAAACAAAACAGGTTATCGTCGTTGCCGGTGATACCGGCTCCGGAAAAACCACCCAGCTCCCGAAATTTTGTCTTGAGGCCTTTCCCGACGGCATCTCGATGATCGGCTGCACTCAGCCTCGGCGGGTGGCAGCGGCTTCGATATCCGCCAGGGTCTGCGAAGAGCTCGGACCGCTTGGCGGCATCGTCGGCCATAAGATCCGCTTTCAGGATCAGACGACGTCGGAAACCAGAATCAAGTTCATGACCGATGGCATCCTGCTGGCCGAGACCCTGCATGATCCTCTGTTAAAAAAATACCGGGTCATCATCCTTGATGAAGCCCATGAAAGAAGCCTCAACATCGATTTCCTCCTGGGACTGCTGAAAAACATACTTCCCGAACGGCCCGAACTGCGACTGATCATCACCTCGGCTACCATCGACACCTCGGCTTTTGCGGCACATTTTGCCGGTGCCCCGGTGATCGAGGTCAAAGGACGGACTTATCCGGTTGAGGTACGGTACCTTCCGGTCCCCGACGACCAGTTTAACGAAAAAGATGGGTATATAGAGCATTGCGTTCAGGCGATAGTTGATCTGTATATGAACGAGCCGCCGGGAGACATCCTTGCCTTTCTTCCGACCGAACGGGATATCCGGACCTGCTGCGAACTTCTCGAAGGCCGATGCAATAGGGCCGTGATCCTGCCGATGTTCGGCAGGCTGCAGACGTCGGACCAGAAGCGGATCTTTGCCTCCTATAATGAGACGAAGATCGTGATTGCAACCAATGTTGCCGAGACATCGATCACCGTTCCGGGTATCCGCTATGTCGTCGATTCCGGACTGGCACGGATTTCCATCTATAATGTCCGTGCAAGGACCACCAGCCTGCCGATCACCAGGATTTCACAGGCAAGCTGCGAACAGAGAAAAGGGCGCTGCGGTCGCATCGCTCCGGGAATCTGCATCCGGCTCTACTCGGAGGAGGACTTTCACAACAGGGAGCTGTACACCCTTCCGGAGATCCGGCGTTCTAATCTTGCCGCCGTCATCCTGCAGATGATCTTCCTCGGTCTCGGCGACCCTCTCTCTTTTGACTTTATCGACAAACCTCAGCCCAATGCCGTCCGTGACGGATTCAAGCTGCTCACTGAACTCGGGGCTCTCGATCACGACAGGAAACCCACCCGCTACGGCAAGATTATGGCCACCATGCCCATCGATCCCTGTATCTCGCGGATCCTTATCGAGGCGGGAAAAAACGGGAGTCTGAAAGAGATCAGGATCATCGCCGCGGCCATCGCCATCCAGGACCCACGCGTCCGGCCCGCCCAAATGGAAAAACAGGCCGATGAAGCGCACAGGCTGTTCGCCCATCCCCAATCCGACTTCATGTCGCTGCTGACAATCTGGCACCTGTTTCACGACGTTCAACAACGGGTGCGTTCATGGTCCCGACTACGGAAATTCTGCAAGACCCATTTCCTCTCCTTCCAACGCATGCGGGAATGGCTGGACCTCCACGAACAGTTGGGCAGGATTATCGAACGCTATCCGGAATTTCACGAAAATACAGGCGAAAGTTCCTACCTGATGATCCATTCCGCCTTGTCATCAGGATTTTTACGCAATATCGCCATGAAAAAAAAGGGCAAGACCTATCAAGGTGCTGCCGGACGCGAGCTGATGATATTTCCCGGTTCTCATCAGTCCCTTAAAGGAGGACAGTGGATCATCGCCGCGTCCTTTATCGAGACATCGAGGCTTTATGCCCTGACCGTCGCCTCCATTGAGCCGGAATGGCTCGAAGAGATCGGCAAACAGCTCTGCACGTACTCCTGGTCTCAACCCCGTTGGGAAAAAAGGGCCGGTCGCGTTATTGCCGACGAGAGGGTATCGCTCTTCGGCCTGCCGATCGTTGCTGCCCGGAAGATTAACTTCGGCAGTCGTCACCGGGCCAACAGGACGGAGGCCCGAAGAATATTTATCGGATCCGCCTTATTGACCGGGGAATTGGGGGGATCCTTTCCTTTTCTGCGACACAATCTTGAATTGGTCGAGAACTGGCAGGAAACGGAACGCAGGTTGCGTAAACGCGATATCCTGGTCGATGACAACGGGCTTTTTTCCTACTATGATAAACGACTGGATGAAGACACCTATGACCGCTTCACATTGAAGCGTTTCCTGAAAAGGAACGGACAACAATCCCTGATGATGACCGATGCGGACATTGTCGTCCGAACGCCTGAGACCAAAGAACTAGCAGACTTTCCACCGCATCTCCGTGTCGGTTCCCTGGATTTCAAACTGGAATACCACTTCGAGCCGGGTACTGACCACGACGGCGTCACTGTCAGGATTCCCATTGACCTTGCCCTCGGGCTGAAACCCGAGATTTTTGACTGGCTTGTTCCCGGCCTGCTCCAGGAAAAAACGCTCTTTCTGTTGAAGGGGCTTCCCAAGAGTATCCGCAAGCAGTTTATTCCCCTCGGCAATACCGTCGATCGCATCCTCGATTCCATCGAAATATACAAGGGTTCCTATTATCAATCATTAGAACGGGCCCTTTTTCAATTTTTCAAAAAGACCGTTCGCCGCGCGGACTGGCCTACGCCCTTGCCGCAACACCTGCTGATGCGTTTTGCCCTTCTCGATACCAGCGGAAAGCCCATCGCCGCCGGCCGTAATCTATCGGCCCTCGTCCAGGCCTTGGACCATACCGAAAGCCCGATTGATACCGGCACGGTGATTCTGGAAGATGAGCCCCTTCTTTCTCGCTGGAAGGGACGTGTTGTCCGCCATTGGGATTTTGCAGACATCACCGTGAAGATTGCTTTTTTCTCTTCCCGGCAACAGGAGATCGCGGGCTATCTTTATCCCGCCCTTCGGCCCTTGCCCGACAAAGGCGGCGTTACCATCACCTGGGAAAAGACCCCCCAGGCGGCACACCGTATTACCATAGGCGGGATGTCCTACCTGTACAGGATCCAGTTCCCGGAGCAATTCAAGGCGTTAAAACGGTTTTGTTCCACAAAGGTTTCGGGACCGTCAGCCCTCTGGCTGACAGAAGGTCTGGGGACCACAAAACAGGCAATCGATCACCTTCTGGACTTCATCCTGCGAGAGATATTTAAGACCGGCACCGGGACCATTCACAGCAAACAACAGTTTGCGGCCACCGTAGCCGATGTCGGGACAAAAGGGCTTTATCATTTAGGGATGGCGATTTGTGAGACGGTTCTGTCTCTTCTCAGAAGACGTCGGGAGGCAAAGGACCAGATCCGGCGCTACGGCAAGCTGTCACAAAAGACACGATCATTTTCGCCGCAGCAGTATCAGGAACACCTTCGACTTCTGGAAGAAATCCTTCCGTCCGATTTCCTCCAAACCTTCACCATTGAGAGGTTCTCGGATTGCGACCGTTATCTGAAAAGCCTGCTCATCCGCATGGAGCGAGGACACGCCGATCTCACAAAAGACCGGATCAAAACGGAAAGGCTGCAGCCCCATCTCGATAACTACGCCTTGCTCAAAACCAGGCAGGAGAGTCTCAGCGCCGAGTGTCTGTTGCTGATGGCGGAATACGAGATGCTTATCAACGAATTCAGGATTTCTCTGTTTTCTCCGGAGATAGGGACAAAAATCCCCGTTTCGGAGAAGAAACTCGCACAGCACTGGCGCAAGATCGGCGAGGCCTGCTGAATGATATCAGCAGATGGCAGTGATTCGTTTCAGGTCGTCCATGGTATAGGGTTTGGGGAGAATATTGATAAAACCGTATTCCTTATAGTTTCTCATGGCCGCATCCGACATGTCCCCGCTTGAAACCACCACCTTCAGATCGGCAGCGACCTCATGGAGTGATCGGCATATCTCAACTCCGTCATTTCCACCGGTGCCGGAGCGATTGATGACGGCCATATCCACAGGACTCCCGGTTTCCGCACCTCTTTTCACAATCTCCAGGGCCTCCTCCCTGTTCCCTGCAACCAGAGGTTGAATCCCAAGGTATTCCAACATTATTCCCGCTATGGTTCTCAGCTGTTCGTCATGTTCCAGTAACAGGACCCTCTTTTTCCGGGAATGAACGTCCAGGGAGGCTTGCTCCTTCTCCGCCACTGAAAAATAGAGCGGAAGATACAGCGTGACCGTCGTCCCCTTACCGAGGGCCGATTCAACAATCACATAGCCGCCATGATTTCGCATAGTCGAGTAGACGATGGTAAGACCCAATCCCATTCCTTTGATCGAACCGCGTTGTTTGGTTGAAAAATAGGGATCGAAAATCTTCAAGAGATTCTCTTTTTCAATGCCTTTGCCGCGATCTGCAACCACGATCCCGACAAAATTCCCCTCAGGCACATATTGACCTGAGCGGACAAAAGGACCGGCAAACGATTCTTCACTTACCATAACCCGGATTTCACCGCTGCCGTCAGCCTCAACGGCATTTTGCAAGACTCCGGTTATTGCAGCCGCAATCTGCTCCGGATCACAGTTGACGATATTTTTCCTCTTGCCGATGTCATAAAAACACGGCACTGATTGATCATGACCAAATTCAGAAACAGCCTTTGATACGAGGTCTTGAATTACAACATTTTCCCGGCGAATGATCCCAAAGGGGGAAAAACATGATATCTTGCGGGCGAGATCGATGGTAAGATACGCCGCCTTTCGTGCATTTTCCAGAAGCGAGATGTTTTCATTGAGATTGCTCTCGGCCTCCGTCAAATCGATAATGTCCAGATTTCCACAGATTACTGTTAATAGGTTATTGAAATCATGCGCCACTCCACCAGCCATGCAACTGATGGAATCCATCTTTTTCACCAAACGAATAGCATTATCGAATTCACGTTGCTGCCTCTCTGAAAGATATTGTCTGGTGATATCTCTGAAAATACATATGGCAACAACATGCTCGCTTTCCTTTATCGGAATAAACGAGGCCGAAACGATTTTCTCCTGTATCCTCAGAGGCTCCGATTCCGTCAACTCCAGGATTTCACCTCCTATTCCCTTCAGGTTATTACGCAGCCAATCCGTGACCTTTTCCCTGTGCTTCCCCCAATGTAATGAAGAAAAGTCAACCCCTATCAACTCATCAATATCACGATCGAATATATCTTTTGCTGCAAGGTTCAGAGAAACGATCTTCCCCTGTTGACTTAATTCGACAACACCTTCATTGAGATTTTCCAGTATCTGTTTCAGATGATACTTTTCCGACAGCAACTCACCCAACACACTGCCGGATTCACGGCCTGTGCTCCTTTCTCCGCCGCCCAGCATTCTTTTCGACTCTCGGATCTTATCGGCAAACATCTTCAGAGCCTCCCGCAGATGGGCCCTGAGTTCCCTGATGTTGCCCTTGACGATACAGGTATCATACTTGATATCGGCAAGGATCCTTGCCCGGTCCTCGACGAGGATCGCCGAAAGAATTACAATAAATACATCTTTTAGTCGTTCAGACTTACGTATAATTGTGCAGAGCTTTTCTCCGCCCACCAAGGGCATGATCAGGTCTGTAAAAACAATATCAGGACGGTATTCGTGCAGAATCTCCAGCGCCTCAAGGCCGTTACAGGCTGTCTTTACCTGGCAGTGCTCCTGTTCAAGAAGGGTAGAAACCGCTTTCAGCAGAACCGGATTGTTATCTACAACGAGTGCCTTGATTCCCATCTTCCATCCTGTCGATTGACATTCAAAGAGCAAATACAACCTCTCTGAAAAACCTGATGACCCGTTCTCTTCTCTTCAGCATCTTTAACTGTTCAGGAATCAGATCGGTTTGATCTATCTGCATCAGCGACATCTTGTATTCGATATGACTCGCCAACCTGTTTTCCAGATACCAGGCATAAATCAGCCCCATCAACAATCCCGGTGGAGTGAACCCTTCATCCCCGTTGATAAGCCGGGTGAAATGAAGCACATCTCCGGCTACCGGAAGCATTCGAGCAAGGGCCAGGTACTCGTAGAGATCGGATGCCCGCAAAAAACATGTCCTTTCCTGTTCGGGAAGTAAAAATAAATGATACACCTTCCCAAGCGGTATCCCATCGACGCCGACCCCCCTCATCTCTTTTCTGGCGGCATAGTTGCCGAGAAGCGATTCGCCCAGGGCTATCAGGAAGGCGAGTTCCAGTCTTCGTTCGTCGGCAAACTGATCCTGCCGTATCTTGATCGAGCAATCGTCGGGATCAAAGAAGGAAAAGACGTTGTCCCATCTCTGGTCGCGCCGCCATTGACTGTCTGGAATACACTTAATGCCGGTAAAATAATCAAGATGCGCAAGGGGGATATCCTGGTGTCTCCAGACAATCTCACAGATGCGAGAACGAATCGTATCATTATCGATTCCCATATCCTGAGTCCCTTGGAAATCAACAGTCAACATCTTGAAACGATTTTGAATTTTTTTAAACTTCAGAGATGGGATCAAGACCCGACGACTCTTCTGCTCAATTCGCTGCAGGGCGGTGTGGCAACATTCTCTCGGCGTTTTATTCGTGATTCCGGGGAAACAGACGGATCCGACAAATATGGTTTTGACAACCTGCGCAAGTATCTCCGGATCATGCTGGATGACACCTCTTTCAGCCAAGGCGGCCCTGGAATATATACCACATTCGATCGGAATAAAGCCTTGATTGCAGACTACATTCCTATCAAGATAGATCGGGACCTTCCCCTCAATTTCATACTGTTGCAAGACTGAGGCAGGTACGTCCTTTAAGGAGAGACACAATACCTCATTGAAAAGTCCCTGGGTGCCACCTGGAATATTTCTCTCATAGGCGCGCAGCATATCGGAGACATGAAATTTTCTTTCCGGGTATTCGATACTTTTATCGCTCTCTCCTGCCTGTACCCAGAGATTGGAGACCAGGAGCTTCAAGGCATGGGTATTTTGCCGAACCGCCTCGGCAAGTCCCGGCACGTGAAAGATCGGGATTATGGAACTGTAGAGACTCCCGGGAGCCATAATCAGGATATCGGCATTTTTGATATCTTCCAAGATCTCCGGATACACAAGGACCGGACCTGAGAAATCGACATATACACTGTCTACAGGGAAGCCGCGCACCGCCGTGCTGGACTTGTCTTCTCCGGTAATCTGGACCCCATTGCTGTAAAGAACCCGCAACTGTGCCGGTGTCGAAGTACAGGGAAGCACCGACCTCTTCTCAGCGCCAAGAATATCGGCAAGCTGGGTCAATCCGTCGAAAAGCGCCTTGCTCACTATCTCCGGAGCCGATTCCAGAGCGTCAATGGTCCATGATCGCTCTATTTTTCTAAACACTGCCGCAACGACAAGAAGGTTACCGAGACAATGCGGTCTCCCCAGGGTCGGAGCAAGACGAAGGTCGGTAAAGATATGCCCTAGGATTGCAGCGATTTCATATTGCAGTGAAGCAGGGAGCTTATCAAGATTTGCCCTGCTGTATTCAAGTACCTGTTCGGGCCCGTCGGGCCGCTTCTCAAACCGATAGTTGAAAAGCGTACCCAGAGTGGCTGCAACCTCGGTTGCTTCGATCACCGACAGGCTGTAGCGTTTCTGAAGCCGCGCCAGCTGGATGGAAGAAAGCAGAACATGACGAATATCTCCTATTGCGATAAGCGGGATATCCTTTGAGAGCTCTCCGGTTGAACCGCCGTCGTCGGTGACACATACGATGGACCTCGATCGTGGAAAAACCTCTTTGAGCCCGGAAAAAGGGGCCTGTTGCCAGCCCTTTCTGCGACTGTCCCCGCCGATAATGTTTGAAAGCCCCGATCCACCGCCGAAGACCACAACCCGGACGTCCTCAACCTTCTTTTGTGTCAGTGTCCGGCGCAACTCCTGGAAGAGGGCGGCCGTCTGATGATCGATATTCGACGGTTCCCCGCTCAGGACGAGATCGATAAACTTCTCACGCAGATCCGTATGGGGGAGAAGATCCAGGGGCGACAACTGCTTTGCCATCAGCAGCCGCATCTTCTCCTGTACGCGATAGTCTTCCAGCATCTCAGAAGCTCCGGTACCACATGGTGCGATGTCGTACCATTTAAATTCTTCAGATAATACGTATAAAAATCAAGCATTTCATCAACGTGCAAGATATTCCTCAACCCGTTCCAGGTCTTCCGGGGTATCTACCTCGATGGAATCATGCTCGGTCAATACTACTTTGATCCTATAACCATACTCAAGCGCTCTCAGCTGCTCGAGTTTTTCGAATTTTTCCCATTCTCCCTCCGGCAAGGCGACGAATGAGAGGAGGAATCCTTTCCTATAGGCATAGAAACCCAGGTGTTTATAGTAGGTCGGCGACACACCTTCTTCCGGGTTCCTCTGAAAGGGAATCGGCGATCTAGAAAAATACAACGCATAATTTTCATGTGTAAATACGGTCTTCACATGATTGGGGTCATTGATCTCCTCGGGGCGGATGATCCGATAAATAAGCGTTGACATCGGCAGGGATGGGTCGTCCAAAAGCGGCCTGGCAACCTGTTCAACGACCTCCACATCAAACAGAGGCTGGTCTCCCTGGATATTGACGACCACATCGTGTTCCGAAATGCCGAGTATCTCCGCCGCTTCCGCCAGCCGATCGGAACCTGACACATGATCCTTTCTCGTCAGGACGTACTCCCCGCCGAAGGATTGCACGCACGCTCCGATTCGAACGTCATCGGTGGCCACCACCACCCGTGACAGAAGATCCACCTTTTTCGCCCGCTCAACAACATGTTGAATCATCGGTTTGCCGGCGATCTGAGCCAGAGGTTTACCGGCAAAGCGGTTCGACTGGTACCGGGCGGGAATTATCGCAACAACTTCTCTTTTACAGTTTTGCATTTCTATAAATAGGAGTATATTTTAATAGTAAGGGTATACCAAGAGATACGTTTGTCAACATCTGAAAAGATCCATTCGGTGACAATCCGCCGTTGTAACCTCTTAATTTTTTGATGCCCCTGCGGTCTCTTAGTGTTTTCACGAAGTCATCTCCTTTGACTCCATGCATAAAAATTTTGCAATCCAATAATCACCCACTCTTCGTCTCTTGTTCCTCCTCGTCCGGTTCCTGTCTTGCCAATGCCAAGAAATTTGCCGAATCGCTGAATCTTCCCTTTGTCTCTTTCCCTGTGACAGTACAGGGATTTTCGCTGATATTCACGGATACTCGTTTGGAGCTCAGGGAGAATTCCGTCACAAAAAAGACCTCCGGACACCCACTCTATGTTGATTTTGTCGGCGGGAAAAACGGGTATCGACATATGCACAATTCCACCATCCATCAGCCTTTGGCACGTGCCGTCGGGATCAGACCCGGCTTCAGGCCGACCGTCATCGATGCAACCGCCGGCCTCGGCCGTGACGGATTCGTTCTGGCCTGCCTTGGATGTAATGTCACATTGGTTGAACGTTCGCAGATTCTCGGAGCATTGTTACAAGACGGCCTGCAGAGGGGAATGCGGCATAGCTTGACGGCAAAGATCATCCGGGAGAGGATATCCCTTATTGTGGCCGACAGCAAAGAAGTGATCAGCGCTTGCCTGCCGAAACCATTTTCGATCTATCTCGACCCGATGTATCCCAAGCGGGAAAAATCGGCCTTAAATAAAAAAGAGATGCGCATGCTTCGCCTCCTGGTGGGAGACGACCTGGACGGCCCATCGCTTTTATACTGCGCTCTGCAATGCGCTGAAAACAGGGTTGTGGTCAAGAGGCCCAAAAAGGCACCGATGCTTGCCGAATGCCCTCCTTCCCATCACATACTGATGAAAAACAGTCGGTTTGATATCTATCTGGTAAGCAGCAGGTAACCGCTTGCCATCCTTGATGCAAGGCGGGGTCTCGTCCCTCTTGCCCATTCCGGCAAAGAGCAATCACTTATGATATTTCTCACCCGCCTTTATGGTAAAGGCTCTATACAGCTGCTCCACAAGAAAAAGTCTCGTCATATCATGGGTAAATGTCATTCTGGAAAGGGATACCACCAGGTCGGCTTCCCGTAGGACGGCATCGGACAGTCCCACGGCTCCACCTATGACGAAACAGACTTTTTTCACCCCCTGCTGTTGCCAACGTTCCACATGCCGGGCCAACTCTTCCGAGGCAAACTGTCTCCCCCGGGGATCCAACACCACTGTAAAGGCTCCGGCGGGGATATTGGCCAACAGGAGCTTCCCTTCCTGTTCCTTGACAATGAGATCATTTGCATTGCCATTGCCTTTTACCTTCAATGTCCTGATGGACACCTGTATGTAATGTTTCAACCGCAACAGGTAGTGTGCAATTCCTTCTGCCAAAAAAGGTTCTTTTGTTTTTCCGAGAAAGAGTAACTCAAGCTTCATGCCTGGTGTTTTTCCTCATGCTTTTCCGATAAGATGCTTTTCTTACACGGGCATCTTTCAAAGACATTTGACCGGGCGGCACCCTAAGCCCTTCAGGTGGCTGTCTCCTGCTGACTGCCAGGGGGAATTACCTCGCCGTCTCTTTCAAGATACGGGAAAATTCTTCATAAGAAATGTTCGGGTCAACACCGGGGCACGATTCACGGATGGTCTCCAGATTGACAGGATCCAGGAGTATCGACGGGTGCAACGGCCATTGGGCGCATCTCCACGGTCTTGCCTGATGTACACTGCAGCCATCCCGATAAAATATGCAGTGGCCCTCCACCGTCTTCATCTGGACACAGCCGTTTTGCACCCGCCAGTACCTTGCCGCTGTTTCCTCTTCAGTCAACCGCAGAAACGCCGCCATCCTCTCTCTATCGTCTTGATTCAAGGATACGGTGGTCTCCCCTTGACAGCAGAACCCGCATCTCCTGCATTGAAATATATCGTTGTGATTCACTTTCCTTTTCAACCGAACCAAATGGTAATAAAAAAACGCATGACCCCACCAGGAGGGTCAGGCGTTACAAGGTCCTTCGGCGTTAAATTTCAGGCGTTGCCGACAAGATCCCCGAAGACGGATATGTCGATACCGTACAGCATTGCCGCCGCCCGCCATTTCTCCTCATCGGGGACATCAAAGATGACGTGATCTTCCGCAGGGACCATCAGCCACCCGTCTTCAACGAGCTCCCGTTCCAATTGCCCCGGTCCCCAGCCGGCATATCCGAGGATAAAGAGATATTTTTCCGGTCCTCTTTGCCTGGCAATATCCTCCAGGACCCTGGTTTCCCGGGACAGGGAGATGGTGGGACTCACATCCAGTTGAAATTCCGTTCGATACTCCGATTTATAAAGGATAAATGCCGATTCCAGTTCAACAGGACCACCTATATAGACAGCGGATAAAGGGGGAGAGGGAACCGGCAAGCCGGCTCCCCGCAATATTTCAGCAAGTGAAAACAATGGGTTAGGCTTATTGATAGCAACACCCATAGCACCTTCTTGACTGTGAGCGCAGATATAGATTACCTGTTCTTCAAACCGAGGATCCGGCATCTTGGGTGTCGAAATCAAAAAAGATCCTGTTAGGTTGTCAACAATTGACGGGTTTTCGGTATTCATGGCTAACGACCTGGAAGAAAGAGAGAAGAAAGGGCCTCCTCCGATGAAGTCCGTTCCCTCGTTTATACCTCAATGTATCAAATCTCGTCCTCTCAAGTCAAGATGCCGGCAGGACAGTAAAGAGAAAAATGCGCCACCCTGTATCATCCTATCGGCCACTGAGAAAATATGAAATTGCTCATGACAAAAAAATGATTATCAAATACAATAGTTACAAGAAGTTTTTCAGAATCTTTGACATTTGTCCCTTTTGCCTTCAATTCTATTCCATGCGACCCAACGACATCCTTGATAAAATCATCACTTCCGAATATCACGATCCGTTTCAGATTTTAGGGGTTCATTTTCAGGGGCCCGACAGGGCCGTCATTCGGACCTTCCAACCGCATGCCGCCTCCGTCGAGGTCTGTATCGGTACCGACGTTTTCCCGATGGCAAGGGTTCGAGACGAGGGGATCTTTGAACTTTCACTCAACCGTTTCTCCATTCCCGACCCTGCATTTCCTCCCTCTGCCTATCGATTTCGTATTACCTATTTTGACGGCAACACCTCTATCACTCACGACTGCTATCGATTCTTACCGCAACTTGGTGAAGAAGATAAGTACCTGTTTAATTCCGGTACCAATTATAACCTCTACAATCACATGGGTGCGCATTCGGCCACATGCGAAAACATTGACGGTGTCATTTTCAGGGTTTGGGCACCGGCAGCGAAGCGCGTATCGGTTATCGGAAATTTTAACGGCTGGGACGGCCGTGTGCACCAGATGCGGTCTTTGGATTCCACAGGCATATGGGAACTCTTTCTTCCCGGTATAGGACAAAACGAACTCTATAAATTTGAAATCAAGTCCCAACACAATGAAATCCTGGTTAAATCGGATCCATTCCAGTTCTTCGGAGAGCTTCGTCCAAAAACCGCCTCGATTGTCCGCAACCTCAACGATTATAGCTGGGGAGACCAGGCCTGGCAGGAAAAAAAACGCACAGTCAGCCCGTATAACAAACCGCTTTCGATCTATGAGGTCCACCCGGGTTCCTGGAAACGGGACCCAGAAAATCCCGAGCGATTTCTCACCTTTAAAGAGTTGGCAGCCGATATCATCCCCTATGTGAAAAACCTAGGCTTCACCCATATCGAACTTATGCCGGTGATGGAGCATCCCCTGGACGAATCCTGGGGATATCAGGTAACAGCCCCTTTCAGCTTTACCAGTCGTTATGGTATTCCTGAAGATTTCATGCACTTCGTCGATCAATGCCATCAAAATGACATCGGTGTGATCCTGGATTGGGTTCCGGCCCATTTCCCAAAGGACAGCTACAGTCTGGCAAGATTCGACGGCACGGCCCTTTACGAACATGAAGACCCCAGGAAGGGCTTCCACCCTGAATGGGGGACCTTGATCTATAATTTCGGCCGCAAGGAGGTCAGCAATTTCTTGATCGCCAATGCCCTCTTCTACCTGGACATGTATCATATCGACGGCCTGCGTGTCGATGCAGTCGCATCGATGCTGTATCTTGATTATTCAAGGAATGAAGGCGAATGGATACCGAATTGCTATGGAGGACACGAAAACCTGGAGGCTATCGAATTCCTCCGGCATATGAATGCCATCGTCTACCGATACCATCCGAATACCTTGATGGTCGCAGAAGAATCCACCAGCTTTTATGGTGTTTCAAAACCTGCAGATAATGGCGGACTCGGGTTCGGCTTCAAATGGAACATGGGTTGGATGAACGATATCCTCAGTTACTTTGCCAAAGATCCACTCTTCAGAAGGTACCACCACAATGTCCTGACCTTTTCCATCATGTATGCGTTCTCCGAGAACTTCATCCTGCCGCTTTCCCATGACGAGGTCGTACACGGCAAGTGCTCGCTCATTTCCAAGATGCCGGGAGATCTCTGGCAAAAATTTGCCAACCTCCGTTTGCTCTTTTTGGTCATGTGGATGCATCCGGGGAAAAAACTTCTGTTCATGGGTGGAGAATTCGGCCAATGGTCAGAATGGTACTGCAAAACGAGCCTGGACTGGCATCTGCTTAAAGAGAACGAGTTCCATGCCAAACTCCTGCGTTTCGTCTCCGACCTCAATCGTTTCTATAAAGACAATCCGGCGCTCTGGGAGCAGGATTTTACCTATGAGGGGTTCCAATGGCTTGATCTCGAAGACAGGAATAATTCCATTATCTCGTTTGTAAGATTTGCCGGAAACCGGAAAGATCATCTCGTCTGTCTCTTTAATTTCACGCCCCAGACACTGACCTCCTATAAGGTCGGCCTTCCGACCGGGGCCCGTTACCGGGAAATACTGTGTTCGGACGATTCGCATTACGGAGGTGCTGATAAAAGTGACAAGACAACCTATACGTCCCTGCCAATACCCCATGCCCAGGCCAAATTTCATACAACCTTGACCGTCCCTCCCCTGGCAGGAATCATTCTTCAGCCATGCGGGTGAGAATCCGGCATACCGCTTGCGATGTCAACCGATGGTCTTCGGCATTGCCGTCACCCGGTTGTCTTAAGAAAAACCTCAAACGAGATCAGACCATGACCACACCGACACAACAACCCGGAGATAAAATGAAAAAAGCTCTCAAAGCCTTTTGTGAACTCGTGGAAAAACACCCTGAAAAAAGCAGGCTGACGCTTCTGCATCAGGTGGAGACCGCCTATGATCTCTCGCCGAAGGAATGTGAGTTTCTCAACGATAATTTTACCAAAACCGACGAATGCAGACCTACCACCAGCTGATCTCGACAATCGCCCTGGTCATGGGGACAGCCTGGGCCAGCGGGATCAATCTCTATGCAACCATAGCTACCTTGGGAATACTTGGGGCCACCGGCAATATCGTCCTCCCCCAGAATCTGCATATCCTGCAGGATCCTCTGATAATCGGAGCGGCTTGCCTGATGTATTTTGTCGAATTTTTTGCCGACAAGACACCGGGACTCGATACGGGATGGGATGCCATCCATTCCTTTATTCGCATCCCGGCGGGAGTGATGCTGGCAGCAGGATCGGTTGGTCATGTCAATCCGGCGGTCGCCATCGCCGCCGGTATTCTCGGCGGCGGGATATCGGCCACCAGCCATGCGCTCAAGGCAGGCTCAAGGGTTTTGATCAACACCTCACCCGAGCCATTCAGCAATTGGGCCGCCTCGATTTGCGAAGATTTGACCGTCATTGCCGGGCTCTTTCTCTGTCTTCATCATCCCTTGATCTTCATCGGGCTCTTCATCCTCTTTATTCTCTTTGCCATCTGGCTTCTTCCGAAAATATGGCGGGGAATCAAGACCGTCTTGGCGAGGATACTCGGTTTCTTTCGAGGCAGGGACATCGCGGACAATAAGGGTCGCCGGCAGCCGCCGCAATTGCCCCGTCAATGAACCGGAAGTCCCACCTTTACAGTTGTTCCTTTGCCGACCGAGCTTTCAAATTCAATACTGCCGTTATGCTCTTCCATGATCTTGGCCGACAAGGCGAGACCGAGGCCGGTCCCGTCGTTTTTTGTGGTAAAGTACGGATCAAAGACCCTCGAAGTGTATTGCGAATCGATACCGCAACCGGTATCCGTTATCATACAGATGACGGAGCCGTTTTCCAGGCAGGTCTTGACCCGAAGGACTCCGCCGTTTTCCATGGCCTGAATCGAATTCAGGAAAAGATTCAGAAAAACCTGGCTTAATTTATCCTGGTCTGCTTCCACCAATGGCAGATTGTCGGCAAAATCCGTTTCCATCCGGACATGCATGGCCTCCGCATCCATTCGAATCAGACTCAATGCCTTCTGCAGTACCGGAACCAGGGAGATCTTCATGGTCTGCAACTTATGGGGTCTGGCGTAGTCCAGTAATTCACCGATACTTCGATTGAGGCGTTCAACCTCTTGCACAAGCGTATCGGCGGTCTCCCGGTCCGTGCTGTCCTGCGTAAACCTTGATTTCAACAGGACGGCAAGCCCTTTAATGGAACTTAACGGATTTCTCAATTCATGGGCGACGCCGGCGGCCATCTTGCCAAGCGCTGCAAGCTTTTCATTCCGCCGCAGTTCCTCCTCCAACTCCTTGACCTGACTTAAGTCCTGAATAAGCATCATCTTTCCTGCAAAATTATCTTCACTGTCCACCACCGAAAGCCCGGCCAACAGAAGCGATCGTTTCCTGTTGCTGCCGTCCGTCAACTGGATCTCCTGCTGCTGCACCGTGTTATAATCCAAGCGGGTCTGCCCAAATAATTCGGCAAGCGGGATCGGCAAAACCTCCTGGGGCGGATGGCCCAGGGCATTTGCCTCACTGACGCCTATAATTTCCACTGCCGAATGATTACAAATGCGGATATTGCCGACACTATCGGTTGCGATGAGTCCCACCGGCAGCGAAGAGATCAGCATGTCGGTAAACGCCCGTATCCTCCTCAGACGGCTTTGTGAACCTTTGAGTCCCTGCAGGGTCAGCAGCGAAAGCCATCCTCCGACGCCGACCAACAACAGAACAAAGGAGAGAAAGATGATCTGTAACAGCTGCCTTTTGACCGCCATTTTAAACTGGGTCAGGTCGAGTTCCACCAGTATGGTAAATCTTTTGCCGCTCAAATTCTGCAGCTGTTCCCGCCACTTCTCATATTCCGGATGACGGCGGATAAAACGTTCAAGCAGATCCCTGTCGAATCTCTTTCCGCCGGTTGTCGGTGAATAATTCTTGATGCTAAAGGGTGAAAAAGTGGCGGCAACCTGAAAGACATCCGAGGAACCGGCGTGATCCTTGCTGATCCTGAATTTCCCATCAACATTCGGCTCTTCTTCCAACGATTCGACGAAATCCAGGGTCGAGTTCCCCGCCCTGGAGCCGATGTCGTCCCTGTTCGTACTGGCAAGAATGATCCCTTCCGAATCCACAAGACCCAAAAAATTGACGCCCGGCTGACCCGCCGTATAATCGATGGCCTTCTGCACATGGTCGGTCCATCGCCACATTGCCATATGAATATCTTTGATATCCCCGCGTAAAGAGGCCCGGGAATTTGAAATCACAAAACGAATGATGGTGATGCCCTTTTGCAGAAGGGCCTCCGTCATCAGTTTTTTTTCATGTTGATAATTATTCAACGCAAAAGCCCCGATTATAAGGGCCAGGAGTGCGCAAGCTGCGGCAAAAAGCCAGGGGGAAACCTCGACAAGCTGTTGTTTTCTCATTAAACTCAATTACTATTCATCAATGGAATTCAGGATCTTTTCGATAAGCACCTTGGTAATCATATAGGTCGGAACGATCCCTTCCTGGCCCATCGGCCCCGAAGCCAGTGTCTGACCGCTTAGCAGCGGATTGTCAGAGGCATAATAGGCATACCGCGTTTTCATTCCCGCAGGAATATGCCCCTGGATGATGGCGGCGCTGATGGCGCGTTGATAATGCCCTCCCTCCATCTCAAGTCCGATGGCCCTCCAGGAAGAGGTGGAAAACCGCTCCAGGACATCCCGGTTCTGCAGCGAGGTTCCCAGAACCGTGACCATCGGACCGCAATAGACATCCACGCTGTCGTCAAAATCACCGACCACCAGGTCGTTATTCACGATATAATTATGGGGCGTCCCTTCCATCACATGGGCAGTCGCCAACATGATATCACCTTTTTTTCCTTTGAGAATCCCGGCCTTTCCCATAATCGAGATCGATTCAAAATGAAAGAAGACGGTTTTATCCTTGAGAGTATAGGGGGTCAGCAGCTCATCAACGACCTCAAAGGCCTGGGTCCCGAAGGCATAATCCATGATGACCAGAACCGGCATCTTTTCCCAGTGACGGCCGACACCGATATCGATCTGCGGATGCAATGTCGCCAGGTCAAGCATGGCCGTATCAATGATATTGACATCAATTGTCGATCCGGACCTGTCCGGTAAAAAAATATAACCATGTTTTTCTGCGTACCTATTTATTTTTGCTTCCTGATCGCGAATGAGATTGATCATCTCGTAAAGGTCTTCCGGCACATTCTCTCCATTTGCCAACAGGGCACCGGCACCATAGAGCACATTTTTTACAGAATGCATATTGGCACTGATGATATGGATATTCCTGCCCTGACAATTCAGATCCAAAAGCCGCTCTTTAATCGCTTTTGCCCATAATGATGCATATTTATGATGGCCGATCATCTCATGAAGCGATGGGGTAAAATAAATGGTCAGATGGTCTGCCTCCGAGAGCTGCTCACCCAGGCACCGTTGCCCTAGAGAATAGATTATCTGAAATAATCCGGTGTTATAGTTTCCCGACCTCTTATGTCCCTCAAGATACATATAGGTGTCTCTTGTCTCCTTATAGGTCCTGCCCAGCAGGATGGAGAGATTCCAGATTGCCTGATCGAGTGCCGCTCCCTGCGGTTCTTCTCCACCCATGACCACCCTCTCCAGATCATGCCATTCAATGGAGGCCTTGCCGTCGTTATAGTTGATCTGTTGATATATCTTCTCCGCCTCAATATGAAGAAAGGTAATGTGGGTCAGAACATCATAGATCTCCGTCGAACCCCTGGTTATGACGAAGCAAATCTCTTTTTCAGAGACGACATAGGAAATCCTCCTGCGTTTTAGAGGCACCACCTCCTCAAAGGATGTATTCTGGAAATCCTCCTGGGCCGTCAGGATAATCCTATTGCATTTTTCGATTCCTCTGGGCATCCGGTCAATGACATATTCGAGACCTTTCAATTCCACAACCCGCGGATCACTCATGGAACCGTAGATTTCGGGGTTGAATAATTTCAGTGCTTCCGCAAGCTTTTGTCCTGTTCTCCCGGATGGTTTATAGTTCCCTCGAAGCGTCAATGCATCGGCCAGGATCTTGAAGGTTCGTATTGCAATCCGGGCCTTTTGGGATTTTGATAATTCCTCCATCGAATGCTCCTGAATTTTTATGATAATGGAATGAACGTATGGAGCAAGTATAGCATAGAACCGGCTGAGATACCTCTGCAAAACCATGAATCTCCGCACTCTTTGTCTCCATCCTCACGGCATGGTCTCCCCGGACAAGCAACTATCGAAACACGCGAACCACCGCGTCGTTATTTTGCACAACCTTTCGGCTTGGCCGCCACGGCTTTAAAGAAGGTATAGCAGAAGATCCCATCCTCACCGGTCGCCGCATACAGATCCTCTACCCCTTTCTCCCACATCTCAAGTGAGAGCAACCCCTGGGACACCGTCTGGTCCATCACCCCCTGAACCATGGCGATAAAGGTCCTTTTTGAAAAGCCTTCCACTATCTCAGGCCGACTGGAATCCGCATAGACCTGCCGAGGAACGACCTGAACGTTTTGAAACTCAGCCTCCTGCAAAAGCGCATTGAGCCTTCTGCCGATCAAGGCATCACCTCCCGTCTTCGCCTGAAGTTCAACAAGGCATTGCACGACCCTCCTGCTTTCTTGGGTTTCCGGATGGGAAAAAAACGATCCGTGATCTCCCTCGATGACCATAAGTGTTCCGGCAGGTTTCAGGATATCCTTTAATAATCGCAGGGCATTCAACGGCTGTGGAAGGTGTTCGAGGACAAAGCAGCAGAAAACATGATCGAATTGCCCGGCAGGAAATGGAAGGTGATCGATATCGGCTTGCAGGAAGTCGACATTCCCCAATTCCAGCCGTTTGATCTCACAGGCAGCTTTTTCAAGCGAAGGACCGTCGATATCGATGGAGGTAAAATGCACATGAGGATTTGCGGCGGCAAGTGTCCTTGTCTGGGCTCCGATTCCGCATCCTGCCTCGAGTACCCGGCTGCCGGCCGGGAAACGGCTGTCATAATGAAGATATTTTGCCAGGACAGAGGCTTGATCAGCAAGCCGATCGGCTTCACATTCAGAATAGCCGTGGACATACCCTTTCATGATCGTCTCCTTTTTTACAGGTTGATGGAGATCAATCATAGGATGTTCACCCGCCGGCGTCTTGGAGAAAATTGCGATAGACTCCCGGGGTCATACCGATGATGCTCTTAAAATGCCTGTTCAGATGGCTCTGGTCGACAAAGCCTGATTCCAGTGCCGCATCCACAAGATCCCTACCCCTTCGGATCAACTCTCTCGCATGGAGAACCCGGGTTTGCGTGAGATATCCATGTGGGGTAAATCCCGTGTCCTGCTTGAATACCCGGATAAGATGGAAACGGCTTAAGCCTGCCTCTTCTGCAAGGTCTTGAAGGGAAACCTCAGTATCATACAGATCGGCAATCATCCTCTTCACCTTTTGTACCGCCTGATGTTCCCTTCCCCCTCCGATATCCGGGTAGAACCCGTCCGCATGACGCCGGATAAACCTGCCCAGCATATGCAACATTCTTGATTCCACTTCCAAATTCCCCAGGGGCAGCTCGAAGAGGTCGGCATGAAGAGACCGTATCTCGCCGGCCAGATCGGCATCATCCAAGACCCCATTCTGAAAAAACGGCAGGGCAACGCACCTTCCGCAGACCTGTTCGGCAGCCTGTTGAAGAACCGAGGCGTCAAGATAAAACATCCTGTACCACCAGCCGGCATGCGTTGCAGAGTGCCCGTCGTGAGGCTCGTCCGGATTAACAAGACTTATTCTGCCCGGCGAGGCGACCAAGGTTTCTCCGCGATAAGAGAACTGGAGCGCACCGTCCTCTATGACGCCTACCGCAAACCCCTCATGGCTATGCCGGGAAAACGTCTGAGTGATATAGGTCGCGTGCAGAAACATGACACCGGGAAGCGCCGGTACATGCTTCACCTTCACCTACTCATTTTGTTTCATTCTGCCTTTCATATCGAGCAAGGTTGCATAAAAATCAGAAACCTTTTCCGAGCACAGCACGCCCAACGGGAGGACCGGCTCATCAAATGCGCTAATTATACCATCATATGCTACTGATAAAAAACCACGCCGGGGAGCTTCTCTGGCAAATACCCTTTGTAACAGATACGCCAAACCGGATAATACCACTTTTATAGAAGGAGAAAAGCAAACAATCCACAAGAGATACAAACAGAACCAGATGGGCCTGCCCATCTTTTGTCCTCAGGACTACAACTGTTACCGTCGTGACCAGAAAAATATTTGCAATGAATTATTTGCCTAACTGCTTATTTTATATTCATATTATTCTAGATATTTTCATAATAAATATTAATCTGCTCTTGTATTTTTTTGAATATTGTGTCTAATATGTACAGTTGTTTCGTTTCAGTCCCCACCCTCCCTTCATCCGGGTGATGGGGCGTATTTTTTGCAGAGGGAGCACAAATGCAAACACCCCTGTACTACCTGGCACCAGCCTCTTCGTAAATTTAAAACAGTGGAGAATGACAATGAAATCCCCAGTTCGCGTTGCAATTACAGGTGCGGCCGGCCAAATCAGTTATTCAATTATTTTCCGTATCGCCAGCGGCAGCATGCTTGGCGACGATCAACCCGTGATCCTGCAGCTCTTGGAAATCCCACCGGCAATGAACGCATTGAATGGTGTGGTAATGGAGCTGAATGACTGCGCTTTTCCGCTTGTCCATGGAATTATTCCCACGGATGATCCCAATGTTGCCTTCAAGGACACGGATTTTGCAATCCTTGTCGGTGCCCGTCCGCGTGGACCGGGTATGGAGCGCTCCGACCTTCTTAAGGCAAATGCCGCCATCTTCTCAGTCCAGGGTAAGGCCTTAAATGCTCATGCCAACCGCAATGTCAGGATTCTGGTGGTAGGCAATCCGGCTAATACCAATGCCCTTATCACCCTGAAAAACGCACCGGATCTAAACCCCCGCCACATTACAGCAATGATGCGTCTTGACCATAACCGATCGCTATCTCAGATTGCCGAAAAAACCGGCAGTCATACCACAAAGGTTGAAAAGATGGTTGTCTGGGGAAATCATTCCGCGACCCAGTATCCCGATATCAGCTATGCTACGGTTGAAGGCGTTTCGGTGAAATCCAAGGTTGATAACGACTGGAATGTCAACACCTTTATCCCGGTCGTTCAGCAGCGGGGTGCGGCGATAATCAAGGCCCGCGGGGCATCGAGTGCTGCATCCGCAGCCTCGGCCGCGGTCGACCATATGCGCAGCTGGACCCTTGGCAGCGGAGGTCAATGGGTCAGCATGGGCGTCCACAGTAAAGGAAATTCCTACGGTATTGACGAGGATATTATGTATTCCTTCCCCATCACCTGCGAGAATGGGGAATGGCGGGAAGTCACAGGTCTTACGATCAGTGATTTCAGCCGTGAGCGTATGTCCATCACGGAAAAGGAATTATTGGGCGAAAAAGCCGCAATCGCCGATCTGCTCTAATTTTAAATCTCCTCATTTTCTCAACAAGGGGCGGCCTCTCTCGTGGATACCGCCCCCTACCCTTGCTCGGTCCACAGGTCCCGCCATAGCCTTTTATGGGCATCATCGTTATCGGTTCCGGTTGTGGCCGTCAACGTCAAACAACAGGCGGACAATGCCCTGTCGATGATTCCGTGTTCCGTCCGCGTTCCATAATGGCACAAAGATGAAGCACAGGGAGTCAGGAGAGTGGATGACAATCCCTAATCCTTCTCCGCAAAGAAGAAAAGGCGATGTATGCTATCCTTGAGCTGATTTATCTCTGCAACATGATTGGAGCAATAGACCGCTGATGATAAAGACCAGACCAACCATGGTGGATCTCAGGATCTCTTCACCCACAAGAAAATGGATCATCACCAGGGAGAGAAAGGGCGAGATGAAGATCAGGTTGGCAATTCTGGCCGTATTCGACGAACCCTTCAGTGCCTTGAGCCATAGGATATAGGTCACCCCCATCTCGAAGATACCGACATAAACAGCCCCGAGCAACCCCGGAAGCCGTACTTCCCTCAGCCCCTGGGTGACGAAGAGATAGGCCGCAATCATCGGGAGGCTGCAGATAAAATTCAGGAACAATCCAATAACGGGCTCACGGTTATCCTTGGTATTGGCTATCCAGTATAGGGCCCATATGAGGGTCGAGAACAGGGCGAGAGCCACCCCCGCCGGACTTTCAAAGTGGAGGGCCAGGATATCTCCTTTGGTTGAAATAACGACTACCCCGGCATAACTTACTGTAATTGCAATAAGTTCTGCCGGACGAATCCTTTGTCCGAGAAACGGGACGGCCAACAACGAAAGCGTGACCGCCCACGAATAATTGAGAGCTTGAGCCTGCTGGGCAGGCAGCAGATCATAGGCGGAGAAGAGCACGAGATAATACAAAAAGGGGTTGAGAAAACCGAATTTCACCGATACCAGGAAGTCGTTTTTTCTCAAATGAAGCAGCTGCTTTCCCCTTCCCTGTAGCACGATGACAATAAAGAGAACCAGACAGGACGAAAATGAAGAATAAAAGAGGAGCTGGGCCGGAGCAAGGTACCTGAGTGAAATCTTAAAGGCGCTGGCAACTGTCGACCAGAGAATGACTGCGATAAGTGCCAATATATAAGGCCTTCTTTTCTCACTCATTTTTCACAATCCATGACCGGAGGACGGTTCCCGGTATTGCCAGAACCAGCAGGCCTGAGAGGATCAGCATCAGACCACACCAGGCAACGCCGGATAATCTTTCACCGAGGACCGCTACCCCAAGAACGGCCGCTGTCATCGGCTCGGCAAGCGAAAGTGTAACTGCGGATGAAACCGATATTCTTTCGAGGCCGCGGGCAAAAAGCCAATATGCCAGGCCGGTGGCCAAGACCCCGAGATGCAGCATCAACAACCATCCGTGTGCCAACCAATGAAGGTCGGAGACCAAAAGCAAGGGTGAGAGTAAAAGCGCCCCGGTACAAAAGACCATGGCCGTCACATCATCCGCCGATCTTCCCGGCAGCATACGCTTCATGACCAAGGCATAGACCGCATAGGAAAATCCCGCGGCCGCAGAAAAGGCAATGCCGATATCATCCACCTGAATATTCCGGGAATGTGCGATAAGCAACGAACAGCCCAAAATTGCCATACCGGTGGAGACAAGCCAACGCCGGCCGGCCGTTTTTCTTTGTATGAAATAATCGAGCAGGCCGGCAAATATCGGAGATGAACCGATCCCTACAATCGTTCCGACAGCAACACCGGTTCGGGAGACCCCCCAGAAGAAGAATAATTGATAGGCAGCGACGAAAAAACCGGCTATGAAGGTTAAGCCGAACGGCCAGGATTGAAGGCGCAGGCCTCCTCGAGACAGGGCGATCAGAGCAAGTGATGCCCCGCCGACCAACAGGCGCAAGGCACCGACGGCCTGTGGTGAACCTGCGGCATGAGCCAGTGCCTGGGATGTCCCCGTCGTTCCCCACAACATCGCCGAAGCGATTATGAACCATGCTCCATTTCCGGTGTGTTTGATGGGTTTTCCCGTTGCTGCACGCATAAGATGTCCCCTTGATAAAAGAGGCTGTATTGTACCAGCAATCCAGGACAGGACAATCGAAATCGTCAGGTAAACACGCTTACCGGGACAATACGGTTCCTGCTTGTATTTTCGACGGGATATCTTAGATTATGCTATATTTTCTTTACGTCCCGATTGTGGAGGACTATATATGAAAGTGAAGTTTCCGATAGCCATGGACCAGAAAATGAAAACTGCAACAACCGCGATACCTTCGATAGTGCTCCCCAAGGTGGCTGTGCCCGGCCATCCCGACATTCCCGACCTGTCGGTTGAAGAAGAACGGGATCTGAACACTCGAATTAAACGTCTATTGCATAAACAGGATGCAGTACTTGTCGCTCATTACTATACCGACGGCAGGATCCAGAACCTTGCCGAAGAGACCGGCGGATGCGTGGCGGATTCCCTTGAAATGGCACGTTTCGGTATGGAACACCCGGCGCGGACGCTGGTAGTTGCCGGGGTCCGTTTTATGGGAGAGACATCAAAAATACTCAACAATGACAAGCGGGTTTTGATGCCCGACCTGTCCGCGACCTGTTCCCTGGATGATAACTGCCCGATTGATCTCTTCTCCGATTTCTGCAGCACGTATCCCGACCGTACGGTGGTTGTCTATGCCAACACCAGCGCCAGGGTGAAAGCCCGCTCCGACTGGGTGGTGACCTCCGGAATAGCACTGGAAATCGTCACCTACCTCGCAGGGAAAGGAGAAAAGATCATCTGGGCCCCCGACAAACATCTTGGGCGATATATCCAGGACCTCACCGGTGCGGATATGATATTATGGCCCGGGTCCTGCATCGTTCATGAGGAATTCAGATCGATGGCCCTGCAGAGAATCCGCAGGCTTCATCCGAATGCCGCCGTTCTCGTCCATCCGGAATCGCCACAGGATGTCATCCGGCAGGCAGATGTGGTCGGCTCGACCACATCCTTGATCAAAGCCGTCGGCAGCATGCCCAATAACGAATTCATCGTTGCAACAGATGCCGGAATTTTCAACAAGATGCGGCAGATCGCCCCTGGAAAAACACTGATTGAAGCCCCCACGGCAGGCGATGGGGCTACCTGTCAAAGCTGTGCCCATTGTCCATGGATGGAGATGAATTCCTTACAGAAACTGGCAAGCGTCCTTGAATCGGGAGCCAACGAGATCCGGGTGGATAAAGAGCTTGCGGAAAGAGCCCGCAGGCCGATTGTCAGGATGCTTGAATTTTCCAGGGGAATCCGTCTCTGATCAACTGCAGACGCGGAGGCGTTACTCCTTCAAAAGAACGGCAAGCTTCTGACAGTCATGTGGCATTGCGTTTACTCTGCCGCTTGACTTGCCGCCACCAGCTTGCCGATATGATCCAAGATCAGATCGGCCGTCAGTTCCTTGCTGACATGGGGTAGCTCGACTATGCCTTTGTGATCAATCAGGGTTATCTGATTCAGATCAGTCTCGAATCCCCTGTCTTCCCGGCTGATGTCGTTGACTGCTATCAGATCGAGGTTCTTTTTCTGCAGTTTTCTCTTTCCCTCGGATACAAGGCTCGAGCTTTCAGCGGCAAAACCAACCAGAATTTGCCGTTGCGGCTTTTTCAGCTTTCCCAATTCCTTCAGGATATCCGGATTTGGAACAAGGTTTAAGGATCTCTGTGCCTGTTCTTTCTTTATCTTTTCGGGATACCTGACCTCCGGTCTGAAATCGCTTACGGCTGCTGCCTTGATGATGATATCGGCGCCGGGGAAATGCTCGATCACCACAGCCCGCATCTCCTCTGCGGTCCGGACATCGTATCGTCGTATTCCCTCCGGGCAGGTAAGAGCCGTAGGGCCGCTCACCAGGATCACCTCCGCACCTCGTCTGTACGCCGCTTTTGCCAACGCATAGCCCATCTTACCGGAGGATCGGTTACTTAAAAACCTTGCCGGGTCCAGAGGTTCGCGGGTGGGTCCGGCGGTAACAAGGACCCGTTTTCCTGAAAAATCGTTCGCGGACAGGGCCCGGAGGAGAATTTCCCGGACCATCTCCCACTCCGGCAGACGTCCCTTTCCTTCATCCTTGCAGGCCATCATTCCGCAAGCCGGATCGACAACCTGATATCCCAGTTCTTTGAGCCTGGCCAAATTTTCCTGGGTCAACGGATGGGAATACATCTGACCGTTCATGGCCGGACAGACAATCACCCTGGTTTTGCCTGCGGCAAGAACGGTCGCACTGAGAAGGTCGTCGGCAAACCCATGGGCCAATCGTGCTATGGTCTGGGCCGTTGCCGGAGCGATAACAAGAATATCGGCTTCCTTCCCCAGATTGATATGTAAAAACTCGGGACCTTCGTCGGCCGGAAACATTTCCGAAAAGACCCTCTCTCCGCTTAGAGAGGCGAACGTCAAAGGGCTGACAAACTTTTTCGCCGACTCGGTCATTATCACCGAGACCCTGGCCTCCTCCTTGGCAAGGGCACTGACCCACCCGGCGACCTTGAACGCCGCTATACTCCCTGTTACCCCGACAACAATGTGTTTTCCAGCAAAAGAGGTATGCATATCGGCAAGGAAAAGGAAATGGACCGGGATGGTAAAAAGAAAAAGCATGCCCCGCTACGGGAACATGCTTGGTAAAATTCCGGGCCGCAGGACCCTGTTAATTTCTGTTGCCGCCGAAAAACCGCAACAGCATCAGGAACAGATTGATAAAATCAAGATAGAGGGCCAACGCACCCATGATCGCGCCCTTCCTGACGACCTCTTCTCCGCTGGCCATAATCCCTTGTTCACCCATATTCTTTATCTTTTGAACATCATAGGCGGTAAGTCCGGTAAAGATCAGGACGCCTAGAAACGATATGGTCAGATCCAGGCTGGAGCTTTTCATGAAGAAATTGACAACCGATGCGATGATTATCCCGATAAGGCCCATAAAGAGGAAGGAGCCCAGGCCGGAGAGATCGCGTTTGGTCACCAATCCATAGACGGCCATGGCCCCGAACATCCCGGCAGTGATAAAAAAGGTTCCGGCGATGGAGGATCTGGTATAGGTCAGGAAGATGACGGAAAGGGTCAGACCGTTCAGTATCGAGTACCCGATAAAGAGGCCCGAGGCAGTCCCAGCCTGTATTTTGTTGATCCTGGCCGAGAGGAAAAAGACCATTCCCAATTCGGCAATCACCAGGATAAAAAACAGCGGACTTGAAATTATGGTCCTCGCCAGTGTCGTGCTGGCTGTAAAATACGCGACAACACCCGTAATGCCAAGGCCCAACGCCATCCAGTTGAAGACCTTGGCAAGAAAGATCGTCGACACCTCCTGCCTGGCCTGGGTCAATGATATTTGATCCGTATTTCCGAACATTTTTCCACTCCTTATTCTTTTCTTTTCCGTGCCCTGAATTCCCTTCCCGCGTATTTTCCGCGACGGACTTTCAGTCGGCACAGGCAACATATTCCATTGTATGGCCAGGCTTCCCTCCGCCGGGCCTCCCCGCCACTGGACGAGCCGGCATACCATGGGGCTGCCCTCTCCTGCCGAAGATTTCCTGTGTTGTCATTGTAATCATTTGATACCAACTTGCAAGCAAAAGCGAAGGGAACAACATCGTCTCAAAAGGTGGGGAGACACCGTTCCCGATCGATCCTTCGATGGGGCAAAGAGGGAAGAATGTGATCAATAGGCACCATTTTTCCTTTTGAAGATACAGGAGATCGTCTTACAGATAATCTTTATGTCATTCCACAGCGAATAGTTCAGGATATACCAGTCGTCCAACTCCACGCGTTCGGTATAATTTTCGGTATCCGATCGTCGACTGACCTGCCAAGGTCCGGTAATCCCCGGTTTCATCGAACAGTACCGCCCGGCACTCTCCTTATAAAAATCCCGCAACTCACCTCCGACTATGGGACGCGCTCCCACGACGCTCATATCACCTTTCAACACATTGATAAACTGAGGAAATTCATCGAGACTTGTCCGTCTTAAAAACCTGCCGATACGGGTAATTCGCGGGTCGTTTTTCAGCTTGTAGGTCCGTGCCCATTCGTCCCTCAGGTCGGCCCGTTTTTCCAGGAGCTGTTTCAGCTCCTTATCCGCCCCGACCCGCATCGTTCTGAATTTCATGCAGTCAAACTCCTTGCCGGTCGCCGTAATCCTGCTGTGACGATAAATCACCGGCCCACCGTCATCCAGCTTGATCAGCAGTGCGATAAGCATCGATAATGGAAGCGTCAATAATAGAATGAGGATCGAGAAAACCACATCAAAGCTGCGCTTCCATTCCGTGTTGGGATTAAAATTCAGGATCAACAGCTTGCCGAGCGACTGCATCTCTGCATGGTGCAGACCGAAGATATACAGATCAGGAACAAGATAGATCCGAGAACCGAGCGAACGGCAATCGCGCAGTATCGAAAATATCTTTTTTTCAGCCCGCATCGGTAAGGCGATATACACATAGTCGATATCGTTGACACGTAAATAATCCGGCAGAGCGGCGATATCCCCGATAACGGGTTTTTCCATAACACAGAGGACCTCGCCTTCTTTTATCTTATCATCAAAGAAGCCAAGGACCTGTATTCCAGCCCAGGGGATCGACTCAATCTCTTTGACAAGGTTGACCCCCAGGTCACCGGCACCGGCAACAACAGCCCGGCGGATATTCTTTCCCTTAATCCGAAAGTGCCTAAGTATCTTCCGGGCACAAACGTGGATGCAGAAAAGAATCAAAGGGGTGGTCGTCGACCAGATCAAAAAGACAACGCGGGAATAGGCCTCTGAAATCTTGAAAACAAAAAAGTAAAAGAGCAGAACACCGATCACTGCTCCCCAGGATTTGATGATAACCACAAATTCCAGATAAAACTTCCAGCCTCGCCAGGATCTGTAAAGTTCAAATGACTGAAAGCTGATAAGACTGAGTATGAATGTCAATACTTCCAGTCGGGTATAATACGAGGACCAGGGGACCTGGTACCACCTCACCAATATGCCCAGGTATCCGACCACCAACAGACAATCCAGCAGCTGGAAGATCCGCACCATAAGAGAACTCTGTGCCCGTAAATTCGTCGACAGCATGGAACTGGGTATTCACACCTTTTGATAATGAACCGAAATGTCAAGGCAGCAGAGGCTAGTTTCTCTTTGCCCACCACGATCTGTGCATGCTCATATAGGGGATAATTCTTCCAGGAAGGGCCTTGTAGTGTCGTCCAACTTTATATCCTAGAAATTTCAAGAAATTTCTGCAAAAGAAATCGATCAGATCGAAGATACGCCCCGTTTTTTTCAAAGTTGCAATCTGAGAACGGAGATAACCGAACCCCACCTTCTCGGCCTTCCCGTAGGTCTCAATCAGCCATTCCTCCATGGTGTGCAGGACACCGATATCGAATGCTCGTCTAAAGTCCTGCAACCATGAATAGTTATGGGAGTGATAGACCATCGCATCCGCGACATAGGCAATCTTCATTCCGTCTCGAAGCATTCTTCCCACGGTACAGGTATCCTCGCCAAAAATCAAACCATTCTTAAAGTAGCCGACCGAAGCCAGTGAGGATTTAGTATAGGCGGCAAAGGAATTTGAGACAAAAATCGTTGTAAGACCAAGTTCTTTGCGGTCATCAAAACACCTCACCGACGATTCGGAAGGATAATTGAATAACCGCAGGCAGGAAGCGGCGGTGTTCGCCTCTTGATTCGGTAATTGTCTGCCATAGGTCACGGTGATATCCGTATCCTTCTTCAGCGGGTCGGTGAGCCTGGCAACGGCATCCACGGTAACGGGAACCGCATCCTGGGTTAAAAAAACAAGAATGTCACCTGCTGCCTTCTCGGCAATCCAGGATCGTGTGCCACCGTGATCAAATTCTTCCCTCTTGATCGTATAGATCTTTGCGCCAAAATTCAGCGCAATATCACAGGTTGTGTCTTCCGATTCCGTATCGACGACAAGCAGTTCAGTTATGGCGGCAGTCTGTCTGCGCAGCATTGCCAACACCGCCGGCAAGGTACCGGCCCCATTTCGTGTCGGTATGATAACGGACAGAGAACCACCCTTGGGAAATGACTCGTTTTCAGACATAAAACCTGTTTACCTAACGTTGAAACACTATATTCCTAAGACCCGCACCAGAAGATATTTCGAAAGTGCCCAAAGCATATACGGCGAAGGGTGTTTTTTGTAAAGAAGGACTTCGCTCTCGGCGGCTATGCGGCGCAGTGCCAACGGAGCAGCGCTGCGCTTTCTCTTCCACCCCCGACTGTGATAGGCGATAAGATCCGGCAGGTACTTCAGGATCCATCCTCTTTTTCGCAGGCGAAGGCTTAACTCTATATCTTCTTTATATAAAAAAAAATCAGGATCAAAGGCAATCTCCGGATTGCAATCCATCAAGGCGGAACAGCGGCAAAACATCACTGCTCCGCAGAGCGCCGGTACGCTTTCAGCTGCGTCGAATTGGCCTCTGTCGCTCTGCCCCTGTCCCCTGTCGTACCAGCGGCCGTACCAGGTGCGAAATATCCCGGCTGAGTCGAAAACGCAGGTCGGGCCTGCGCCTTCGGAATCGAACCATAGAACCTTGCCGCTGACGATCCCGACATCGGGATTTTTCAGCATGAAGGTGGCAGCTTTTTCAATAAATTGCGGTGAGAGGTAGGCATCAGGATTCAGGAAGAGCACAAAATCAGAGGTACGTTTTCTCTGCAGATACCCTCTGTTATTGGCATTGCTAAAGCCGATGTTCTTCTCCTCTATGACGATCAAATTCTCAATATTTTGATATTTTCCCAAATAGTTACGGTCGCTTGACCCGCTATCGACGATAAAAATCTGTTGGGATCGACTGCTCTGCCGTTGCAACGAATCAACACAGCGGCTGAGAACGTTTTCCGAATTATGACTGACAATAACCGTGCTTACCTTGTAATCCATCGGTCCGAATCAGGAAGATCAGATAAAAAGTTTACGGTACAGTGCAAGCAATCCGTTTCTCTTGCCGGCGGTACTCCTGCGCGCCATTATCGAGGCAATGGCTTCCGCCTCGGCAAGGGAAAGAATCTTACCAAATTCCGCTGCCGGAAGAGCACCGGCGGCAACTATCCCCTTTCGTTTTTTTATCATCCTCGGCAGGGAGGAGACCGCCTGGACGAGTCCCAGCAGATACGAGGAAAATTTCCCTTTTTTAATCACCAAGACAAGCCAGAAAAAATGATAGACACAGATAGCCGGAAAAAAAAGAAAAAAGAGGCGAATCGGATAATTCTTGATCAGGACAAAAAAGGTGTTTCTGGTGGAAAGCCGAACCGTCAAGTTATTGATCTTCGAACCCGAGGTGGCACTCCCCAGGTGATAGACGATGGCGGAAGGAAGGTAATAACAGCGAAGACCTTGATGCCTTGCCCGCAGATTGATATCAACATCTTCGAGATAGGCGAAAAAATCCTCGTCAAAGAGACCAACGGTATCAAAAAATTCTTTTTTATAGAGTGCAGCACCCGCACACGCGCCAAAGACCTCTCGGGCCATATCATACGGAGGACCGTATTTTTCCATGGTGCCGATCCGGTATCCAGCCCCCCCTCTAAAGAATCCATCTCCTGCGCCATCAAGGAGTTCCCTGGAATGAAAATTGACCATGCGCAGAGCAAAAAAATCATAGGAGGAACCTCTTTGTATCTGCTCTTTCAAAACCTGGAGGCAGTCGGGGTCAATTTCCATATCATTGTTCAGGAGCAATATCCACGGGGAGACGGCATTACGAATCCCGGCATTTGCCGCTGCACTGAACCCTTTGTTTTTAGCAAACCGTATCACCTTCACTTCCGGATATTCACGTGCAAGTCCGTCTATGGAACCATCCTGGGAACCGTTGTCTATCACAACAACCGAGAAATCCCGACAAGACTGATGACGGAGAGAATCCAAACAGGGGACGAGCAGGTGATAACCATTCCAGTTCGGTATGACGATCTCGATCAGAGGGGCTTTATGATTCATTCACATCTTCGGGATTTTTCATCCCCCCGATTATCTTTTTAATAAAATAGATGGGCTTCCCTTGCGATTCGTGATAGGTACGGGCCTGCAGCTCAGCCAGCAATCCTAAGGTGATAAATTGAACGCCCATGAACATCAGTAATATGGCCAGGAAAAGAAGCGGTCTGTCTGACATGGAAATACCGAAAAACTGACGTTGAAAGGTCATGATCAGGGCAATCAAAAACCCCAGCAAACCGCTGCCGACTCCTATCAGACCGAAGACCTGGATGGGACGGGTGGAATAACTGAGCAGGAATTTAACGGTCAGCAGATCCAGGATAACACGAATTGTTCGCGATATCCCATACTTGGATTTTCCAAAAAGCCGAGGTCTGTGGTTCACCTTTATTTCGGTGAAGGAAATCCCCATCCCGCTGGCAATCGCCGGGATAAAACGATGCATCTCACCATATAACCGGATGTTCTTAATAACCTCCTTTTTGAAGGCCTTCAAGGTGCAGCCGTAATCATGCAGACCGACGCCGGTGGTTTTCGATATCATCCAGTTTGCGATGATGGAAGGAAGACGTCTGTTCATGAAAGGATCTTTTCTTTTGAATCGCCAGCCGGTAACAACGTCATATCCTTCATCTATTTTCTTTATCATTCCTTCTATATCGCAAGGATCATTCTGCATGTCACCATCCATGGTGATGATGATCTCTCCGCCTGCATGATCAAATCCTGCCGACATCGCAGCCGTCTGACCAAAATTTTTTCGAAATCCGATGACAATGACATTCGGATCATTGGCCTGAATGTCGCTTAAAAGCATCAGACTCGAATCGGAGGATCCATCGTCTATAAAGATGATCTCAAAGGATTTATTGAGTTTTTCCAGGGCATTTTTCAATTCTTTATAGAGAGATGGGATATTTTCTTCTTCATTGTAGATGGGGATGACTACAGAAAGTTGTGTGTGCGAAAGTTGTGTGTGCATATGTGGTCTAGTATAATGATGTTATAGAGATAAGGGAGTTCTCTTTATTGTCTGATGAGATTTTATCGGCACCGAAAAAACAAAACATCACGCGATACGGTCCGTCACCTGTTGAATTCTTATGTTGCCTCTGTTTCTCAGGGGAAGCAACGAGGCCATCGAATTTTGGATATGCGCATGAGGGATTGTCATGTCTGCGGTGCATCTGTCTGTGGATCGCGAGATCTCACAACCTTCGCCGGCAGACCCATTGAGACACTTCGTTCAGGCAAGGAATGGGTTACGACAGCCCCTGCAGCTACCACGCTCCCCCTGCCCAGGACCACCCCGCCGAGAACCGTCACGTTTCCGCCCAGCCAGACGTCTGCTTCCAAGGTCACTCCGCCCTCCTTTTTAATTCCCTGTTCTCGGATCGGGATATCCAGCCGATCAATGTTGTAACTTCCACCGCCGATGACCAGGCACCTCTGCCCGATAATGCAATCTTCCCGGATAACAACCGCACAATCGTTGGTCGATTGGATAATGGTCTGAGCGTTCACACCGGTCTTCTTTCCTATATGGATGCTGCCTTCCTTGCAGGACAGCATGACCTGACTGGATAAAATGACATCGTCGTCGAGAAAAATCGTCTCCTCTTTGAAGTCACTGCGACCGTCCAGCACGCATTGCTCACTGATGACAACATTATTACCCAGATGTATCCGTGAAGGATGACGGATAATACTATTGCTGCCAAATACAACATTTTCCCCGCAGGCCCCGAACATACGCGGCCAGAATAATTTTCGTAGGATCATTCCCAGAGCACCGGGAACAGCACCCAATACCATACACCATTCATAATATATCAATCGTAAAAAAGAAGGACTGCCGACCATGACCTTCTGATATTTCCCAAGAGCAGATCCGCTCCCCGTAATAGCAGCCTGGGTCTTTTCCAATTTTCCCTCCGTTAACGCAAGAATTTCCGATCGAATACACCCAAAACGTATTCCAACAAACTCTTGGCCGAGAATAGCTGTTGGGAGCAGACCGAATAAAAACAGGCCGGCCTCTCCCCGAAGCCGACCTGTGTATTACCTGCAACCTTACCTCGATATCCGATCATTCCATATGTATTTTTCTGCCCAGCATTCTTCTTGCCCCGTAGGTGCCTATCAAAAAGGCAACGACTGCGTATAACAGATACATGGCGAATCTCGGATGGAGCAATACATAGGCAAAGGCGATGAGAGGATAGAGCAGTAATCGAACACCGGCCCTGA
The DNA here is from genome assembly GCA_046706325.1 of Desulfocapsaceae bacterium. Lineage (GTDB taxonomy): Bacteria > Desulfobacterota > Desulfobulbia > Desulfobulbales > Desulfocapsaceae > CAWGGS01. The sequence goes on from JBJKPM010000082.1 coordinate 255,483, forward strand.
GAAGATTATGCCTGGCTATGAAATGAGCGAGCGGCGGGGAAAAGTGGTAGTACAATTTGACAAAGACCGTTCCCGGACTGTTGGTCAACAAAAATCGATCTCGAAACTGTTTCAATAAGACCACCTTCGGCGCCAGATCCGAGCCGAAGGCGGCGGTCGCGATAAAACATCCGCCACCACCGCCGTTGCCACCGCCGCTTCCCTGGTAGGGAAGCACATTATAAAACAGGGTTGCCAAAATCTGCTGCCCGGCAACATTGGGATGAAGGCCTTCGGTGGTATAGGAAGGCCAATCGGGTGCCAATGCGGCATAGGCATCCACCAAGGTAATCCCTTGTTCCGTAGCAATGGCATCGATGGCCGGGTTATAATCATTTTGAATGGAAACCGTCAGCGTGACTTGAGGATCAGTGTCCGGTGTAACCGTTGAAATGATGGGGATTGCACCAGCAGCCTGGCTCTTATTCACCATCGCAGTTAAATTGAATTTCAACGTTGAAGAGGAAACACCCCAAATAGCATCATTTGCACCTTCCATTATAAGTATATATTTCGGTTTATCGTTGGCCAAAACATCGCCAATCCTATTTACTCCATCGCTGGTCTGCTCCCCACCTTTTCCTTCATTGACAATGGTCGCCTGTGTTCCCACCTTGGTTTGTAAAAATGTTGAGTAGGGTGTTGCAGAATAGCCGGCAGTTATGGAATCACCAAAAGCTACCACGGTATCAGTTGCCTGTGCACTATTACAACCAAATAAAAGCAACAACGATGCGATGACGGTAAGGTACAGGGTACATGCAGCAGTTCTCATTTCAGCCAAAGACTCCTTGTAGAGCACGGTTAATAACTATTTAACAATACTTGATTTATAGACCCGGATAAAGGCTCTTTCCGGTTGTGCGATAAATGAAGGCATATTTGCAATGGTTGCATTCACCTGCGTCCCTTTGCTTTGGGGAGACCCTTGGGAAAGTTCCTGCGAACTTCCTTGAATCACCACCTCCTTCGACCATGCATTTCCTTCCCAGGTGCTCTGCAGCTTTTCATAGGCACCATTGCGATATCCATACCAGGTGACCTGCGGCACCTTGTTCTGGTTTAAAGAGATTGCCGGAAAAATATCCGGAACGTTGTTTTCAGCATTTATCCGCATCGGTGTCGTCCAGGCGTTCCCCAGATATCGAGAATAATAAATCTCGTCCTGACCGCCATTATTCCCCGACCAGACAGCCCATGTCGTTCCGGTACCATCGACCAGCACCGAGGGGGAAAGATTAACCGACAACGAAGAAGGGATCACGCCAGGCTTGGACCATGAGTTATTGGTGCCAATCGAGTAATGGATCTTATATTCAGACTGGATTCCGGCAACCCAAACCAACCATTTTTTTCCATCGGCGCCCGCATCAATTGATGGATGCCCATTCCTGAATTGATCATTTGTCACCTTTACCGGTGCGCTCCATTTATCCTTTTGCTTGAGGAATGTGCTGAAATAAATCTGCCCTTCATGCAAGGATGGAGATCCGTTTGATTGGCTCCAAACGATATCTCCCTGATCCACCTTAACAACCGTTCCCAAGTCGTTGGCATACAGACAATCAGGCTTGAAAAACAAAAAAAACGACAGTACCAGATACCCGATTTGCAGCAATGCCTTTCTCATGATCTACGCCCCATAGCTCCTGTAAGATAATCTTTCCCCTCTAGAAGTCGGATTACAGTTTATAATTAAACTCCAATCTCCCCGCTTTTAAACTTTTGGCATTCTGCCTTTCCGCTGCCAATCCCATGGGAAAAAATAACATAACGAAATTATAGTGTATACTACAAAAAACCCCGGCGGCCATCGACTGATATCCTTAAATATCATTAAGTTACGAAACCACACGGTGTTGAAGACTGCAAATTGTCAACCGCCGGCTTTTGGCAATATAATCGTTGGCATGGAATATCGCAAAGAAAGTTTCACCGAATTTTGAATAGGATGTTTTTTTCTGGTAGAAAGCCTCGCCACTGACTACGCTGGTTGTTGCCATAACTTCTCTGTGATCTCTCTGCTGCTGCCGTAACACCGCATGAGACTTCTATTCCAGAGCCGGACTAAATTTGAATGCAATCGACTGCAACAACGTCATAGGACTTTGCCCAAAAGGTTTCCCTCTTCCCCGGTTCAGCCTGACTCATATTATGCGTCTATTGACCGCTACGGGTAAAGAGTAACACCGAAAAACAGCCAACCAAAATCCATACTCCAAAATTGAAATCACTACAGTACTACTTTATCCTTTCTCCTGTTCATAAGTCGATGGTTTCAACCGGCATCCAAGGCATTGTTCTCTGCCCCGGCAACGATATCCTGTCGATTGCATGTCCCTACTATGCAAAGGAAGCAATTTCCATCCGAAAAGCCGAAATGAGCTTATAAAGTAGAGGAAACAACAGCAGGGCAAAGAGGTAGTTTCGTTTGTCGTCAAACAAGGACCATATTCGGTTATCGCAGGGTCGTTACTGTTCGAAGAAGCTACTAATTTTGAAGAGGAATCCCCTGAGATTCAAAGAATTGCTCAGAAGAGATTCTGCACCGTCAGCTGAGGTGAACCCCCCGGAATACATAGGCTGTCAATTACTTTTCAATGTTTTTGCAGATGCAAATGGGCTTGCATTAATAGACGATTTAAGATATAAGCTAACTCCTTAGAAGTTTGCATATACTCTGACTTCGCCAATTCCGTACGTATCATTCTTTAAAAAGAACAAATTATATCTTTGTAACCGACAATGGTTTTCAGTTCTACTATCTTCCTTTTTCTTTTTTTGCCTCTTGTCCTTTGTTTATACCTTATCGTAGGGAGGAAATATAGAAATTACCTCCTTCTGGTTGCCAGCCTGTTCTTTTATGCCTGGGGTGAGAATGTCTATGTTCTTCTCATCATAGTTTCCATCGTGATGAATTATTTCTCGGGCCTTGCAATCGATTGGTTCCACCGGCACGGCTTCAAGGCTACCCTTCCTCTACTGCTTGCAATTGCAGGAAATCTTGGACTGCTCGGTTTTTTCAAATATGCGGATTTCGTTATTGAAAATCTCAACAGATTCCGCACACTCTTCAATTTGCAACCTTTTACAATTCAACATATCCACCTTCCGATCGGCATATCATTTTTTACCTTCCAGGCATTGACCTATATCGTTGATCTTTACAGGAAAGAAACTGAAGTCCAGAAAAACCCCATACATCTGGCTCTCTATATCTCGCTTTTCCCGCAGTTGCTGGCAGGACCGATTGTCCGCTATCATGACATTGTCGACCAGATCAAAGAGAGGACAACCAATCTCTCGGATCTCTCCTACGGCATAAAGCGGTTCATATTCGGCCTGGGCAAAAAGGCCCTTCTGGCAAATACCCTGGGAGGGGTTGCCGACTATATTTTTTCATTGCCTGCCGATAAGATCCCTGCGAGTCTTGCCTGGCTCGGAGCTGTGTCCTATACCCTGCAGATTTATTATGATTTTTCCGGGTATTCGGATATGGCCATCGGTCTGGGACGAATGTTCGGTTTCCATATACTGGAGAATTTCGATTATCCGTATATATCACGATCCATCAGAGAATTCTGGCGCCGATGGCATATATCCCTGTCTTCCTGGTTCAAAGACTATCTCTATATTCCCCTGGGCGGTTCCCGAGGCGGCCCTGCTAGAACATATATCAACCTGATCACGGTTTTTTTCCTCTGTGGACTTTGGCATGGCGCCAGTTGGACCTTCATAATGTGGGGACTGTTTCATGGGTGCTTCATTGTTCTTGAGAGAAGCCGTGCGGGAAAATACCTGCTCGATCGGATGCCGTGGTTTGTTCAAAATCTTTACGTCCTTCTTATAGTAACAATCGGTTGGGTCTTTTTCCGTGCGGAATCCTTTCGATATGCCGTAGGCTACTTACATGCCATGGTAACTTTTTCAACACCCGCATTATTCAATTCCCAGCTGTTTCTTTGTCTCAACAATGAACTCTATGTTGTTCTCATCGTGGCTATCATCTGTTCAGCTCCCGTGTACGGCCTGATCGAAAAGGCATCGGCATCCCTTAAGCCGCGCCCATCCTTTTCCGGGGTCCTGCTCAACAGCTCGGTTGCGATCTGCAGTTTCTGCTTTTTCGGATTTGTTTTTCTTTATTCTATCGCAAGCATTATGGGTGGTTCGTATCATCCTTTCCTGTATTTCAGATTTTAGAATATATCGATGACCAAAGAAGCTTCCCATAAGAGCGCTCTTCCTTCCATCCTGCTCTACACCTCTATTGTCGGGGCAATCCTCCTGTTGTGTATCAGCCAGGCACTGCTGAAGGACATAGACGACGGCAAGTGGCGGAGCGTCGCGGTCAGGGTCTTTATCATTTTTCTGGTCAGTTTTTTTTCCGCATTCCGGATAAATGAATCTCTTCAGTTGAAATGGCGCCAGCTGGCAAAACAGCTCCCGCTCCTGCTTTTGTTCCTGACCGTTCTGGCTTACCCGCTCGTTTCGCAATTTTCCTATCTCAAAGAGAGCATACAGGACGTTACCCATTCTCTAGTTGCAGGCAATCCCCACTCACCGAAGACGTTTATCACCCTTTTAAAATCGTTTCCCGGCACATATAAAAAATATATGGCAGAACATTTTGATTTGCCCAAGTCACTGATTTACCTCAATGGACTGGTCAAGGTGTACCTTCTGGGCGTATCTCCAAACAACAACATCGCCCTAGGCAAACACGGTATCTATTTTGAAGGATGGGGAGCCAGGAAGGTTGAAAAAGGTATCGTCGAAGATTTTGACAATATTGCGGACTACATGGGACAAATGCCCTTTTCCCAGGATCAACTCCGCCAATGGAAAAAGGTCCTTGAAGAACGAGAATACTGGTTGAAACAGCAAGGAGTTGACTATGTTTTTGTGTTGGCTCCGACGAAAGGATTGGTCTATCCGGAATACCTTCCCAACAGCATCCGGGAGGTCAGCAAAGGAGAAACCCGGTATGATCAGTTAACGCGGTTTCTGGCCTCTTCATCCACTCTTCATTTCATCGACCTGCGCCCGGCATTGCTCAGGGCGAAAAAGGCACACCCCTATCCTCTGCTCTTCTATAAAACTGATTTCCATTGGAATTTCTTCGGGTCATTCATTGGGTATCAGACGATAATCGACAACTTGAGAGAAATGTTCCCGCAGTACCGGCTCCCCCATCCCGAGCTTTCAGAATTTACGATGTCGATTGCCAAACATTGGGCCCATCCTCGTATCTTGAATATGATCGGCTTGCCGGCATCCCTTCTAAAAAATGATGAGTATATCACCATGGTCCCGAAACCGGGTGGGCCATATGCCTCAGCTCTCGATCTGCCTAAAAAGGGAATCTACGATGTCTATCCCCCTGAGAGGCCGGTAAAAGCAGCTGATGGCACTTCGGTAAAGCTCCGACTCATTTTGAATCCAAAGGCACCGATGAGGTCCATCCTGCTGCTGGGAGATTCGTTCCTTGAAAAATGCGTATATTTTTTCAGCGCCGACGCCAGAAGGGTTTTGAATTACAGAACAATTGTGAATTTCCCGGATTTTATACTCCATTACGAGAAACCGGATATCGTTATCCAGGAAATACTGAACATGTTTATTCTGGGCAAACCGCCTCAAAATCCACCCTCATTCGAGAGCAGCTACCTGAGAGGAAAATTTTCCGACAATGCGGATCATATCATCGTCAAGAAGGGACAGGCTGGTTTTGTTCAAACGGCCTCCGGGAATTCCTCGTTCGAGATCCGTTTGCCGGATGGTCCTGCACCGACTGAAGAGGAGGTGAGAATCGCAAGGACCACTCTGAATTGCCGGAATAAAGGCTCGCTTACGATTCGCTTATACACCGCTGATGACAAATCAAGCGCTGTTTTTCATCGCAATGTCTCACCCGGCAGAAATGAAGAATACCTTGAATTTCCGGTACATAAAATTTCTCGAGTCACCTTTTCGGCATCAAAAACCTCAGATCCGTCCTTTGTTCCGATTGCCTTTGAGGTCAGATCCGACAAGGCGTCCGGGAGCCACGAGTAATATACCATCAACCCTGTATGGAGCCGGATTTTTAACGTACAGAATATTAAACTATTTTTAATTCATCTCTGTTGTCAATCTTGGCATTTTACAGAAGCTTGATTTGCATCATTGGTTTATAGATCCTGTATTACGAACTATCTCTTGGCTACTAGCCAGTAGAGACATGAAAAGTTGACATATCTCATCCCTGGGAGAAGGAAACGAAAAAATGGTAAGTATTAGTATCGGCTTATTTTTTACAGCTCTGACAACACTTATGCTTGAGCTTGATCTGGTCCGGATATTCGATGTTATCTGGTACGCCAATATGTCATACATGGTCATCACCCTCGCCCTGTTCTGCTTTGGATTGTCAGGTATTTACAGCTCATTGCGGCCTATGCCCGGGGGCAAAAATGTTCGAGGTTTCCTCTCGCGGATCTCATTTTTCTTTGCGCTTTTTATCATAGCCATCCTCCCGGCCCTCAATAAAATACCCTTTGATTTCAATGTGCTCTATTCGGCCCCGGCAAAAGGAATCTTCATGTTTCTGGTTATGTATCTGTTCCTGATCATTCCTTTCTTTCTTGCAGGCCTTATCTTCACCACAATCTTTTCGAATTATGCCGATAAAATTCAGAAGTTGTACTGCTGGGATCTCACAGGCGCCGGTTTGGGTTGCCTGATACTCATCCCATTTTTACCGCCGATCGGACCCGGTGGAATTCTGTTCGTAACCTGCGCACTCGGCCTTATTGCCTCAGGCTGCTTTGCCTCACACAAGACCTGGAAGATTACGGCGGTCGCCCTTGCTGTGGTTATAGCGGCAATTCCGTTTTGTAAGCACGATTATATCGAATTCAAGGATCATATCGACAAACGGGGAGTTAAAATTGCACGGGAGAAAAACCTTGTTGAGGATATGCACTGGGATCCGATCTCTAAGATTGAGGTGATTGATTATGGAAGGATGAAGCATATCGCCTATGATGGAGGATCCCAATCCAGCTTTATCTTCCCCTTTGACGGAAACCTGAAGAAACTGAGAGAGGAGGTGCTCCACGGTAAAGTATATGATGAATTCTACAGCAGCAGTGTGTTTATCTCCCATGCCCTAAAGCGAGATACCCATTACCAGGCATTGATCATAGGGACCGGGGGTGGCTCGGAGATAAAGGCGGCACTGATCTTTGGTGCATCCCACGTTGATGCGGTAGATCTGGTCGGTTACGTCATCGATATCGGAAAACACAAATACGCAAAGTATAACGGGAATATTTTCAATAATCCGCGAGTACACGCCTTCAAAGGCGAGGGCAGGAGTTTTCTTCGTTCGACGAACAAGAAATACGACATCATTCAGATGTACAGCAATCATACCAGTTCCAGTATTGCAGCAGGTACGGGGGCCATGGCCACCACTTACCTGCAGACCGCCGAGGCATATGAAGAGTATTTTTCTCACCTGAAGGATAACGGTATCCTGCATATCAATCATCATATCTATCCGAAAATGATAACCACGGCGGCCCTGGCCTGGAAGCGGATGGGAAGGACCGATTTTCTCAAACACGTCGTGGTCCTGGAGGCTGAAGCAAAAGGATTTCAGGATAATCTACCGACAATGCTCATAAAAATGTCGCCATGGACAGATCAGGAACTGAAAGAGATCCGTTCTTTCTTCCCCCCGGTAATACAGATGGTCATCAACCCGCTCCACCCGGAGCACAATATGCTGACCAACGAGTTTTTCTCCGGAAATCTCTCACAAAAAACGGCAGACCGAGTGGATTATCGTATCGCTCCATCAACCGATAACAGACCCTATTTCAATTTCATCAGACGTTCATTTTCTAAACTTAAGGCTGATCCGAAGAATTTTCTTAATTATTCCACTGCTTCCCTGCTGAATTCGCAATTGAGAGACGGCTGGATTCCCACCGATGTAGTGCACCTCTTCGTCACCGGCGGGGCATCGTTCTTCTTTATTATCCTGTTCATCTTCCTGCCGATGTTTTTCTCCCATACCGGAAAGGAACGCTGGGCGGGCAAGGTGAGCAGCCTGATTTATTTTTCCTGTCTCGGCGCCGGCTTCATCATCATCGAACTCGTTTTCATTCAAATTTTCATGAAGTTGATCGGCTACCCGCTCTACACCTATTCAACTGTTGTTTTCGCCCTTCTGCTCGCCGCGGGACTTGGCAGCTCAGCATCACAAAAGATAGGTATTTCTCCCCAGCGACGATGGTTCATTCCTTTTATCGGTATACTTGCCTCAAGTCTCATATTCCTGTTTATTTATAATCAATACTTTGAATATTTTCTCCAGTCGACGACAATTGTCAGAATTCTTGCCGCATCGCTTCTTATTTTCCCTCTCGGATTCTTTCTTGGTATGCCGTTTCCCCTCGGTATTCTCACCATTGCCCTGCAGCCCCGCGGGTCCATAGCATGGGCCTGGGCCATGAATGGTCTTTTCACCGTTGTCGGTGGGTTGAGCAGCGTTTTACTCTCTATTTTCTACGGCTTTCGTATGACCATGATTATAGCAATGATCTTTTATCTCTTTGCCTTTGGAACATATTCCAGGCTTCGCCGGATGGTCTAGCTCCATGTCAACAAATGCCGGCAACACACAGATCGATGTCATCGTCCCCGTTTTCAACGAAGAGGAGATTCTACCGCTATTCCACCATCGAATTTCAGCCCTTGGTCTGCCGTTGAACCTGATCTATATAGATAACGGCTCTTCCGATAGATCCCGGGAAATACTTTTGTCATTTTCTGACATCACGGTAATCAAGCACCATGTGAATGAAGGATACGGATCTTCGATAATCGATGGTATCATCAACTCCGGCAATGAAAAGATCGTTATTATCGATGCTGATTGTGAATACCCACCCGAGGCGATTCCCGAGATGATCAAGAGGCTCGAGACCGCCGAAGTCGTCTATGCAAGTCGCTTTATCGACGACAAAAACAGGAATATGCCCATCTCTAAACGATTGGGAAATCAGCTTATATCAACTCTGTTCAATGTGCTTTTTCGACAAAGCGTTACCGATTTGTATACCGGTTGCAAGGCCCTTAATCGTTCCGTTCTGCAGGGCATAGATCTTCATCGTCACGGGTTTGAACATGTCCTGGAGTTGGGGGCAAAGATTGCCAGGAAAAATGTCGCCATAGAGGAACTCCCGATCATTTTTTCGCCACGGCACACCGGAACGGCCAAGATGAAACATTTTTCCGAAACCCTGAAATATCTCTACCTCATCGTCTATTATTTTTTGACCGTACGAACAAATGGGTAAGCTGATCGGACTTATACCGGCAGCCGGAAAGGGCGTCAGGGCCAGACCTTACACCAGCCTCGTGCCGAAGGGAATGCTGCAGGTAGACGGCCGCCCGAATCTGGAACGGATTATTTGCCTGATGCGTGATGATCTGCAGATTGATGAGATCTACATGACCGTCGGTTACCTTTCCACCGTCATCAAAGAGTATTTCAAGGATGGGTCCCGGCTGGGGGTACGCCTGCACTATATCGATAATACCGAACTCGACAAGGGACTGGCCTGGTCGGTTCTGTTGGCCGGAAGGCAGCTGTCAGATCCATGCTGCGTCATATTGAGCGATGAATGTTATATCGGTTCCAACCATGCTCTGCTCCGAGATTTCCCCTATGAACAGGCCATCGTCACCTGTGCTGTGATGAATGCCGATGACACCAAACTCATAAAACGCAATTATTCTGTACGGAAAAGTGACAATAAGGTACTTAATTTAATTGAGAAACCACAAGTTCTCGAAAATAACCTGCTGGGGTTGGGGACCTTTATTCTTACTCCGGAATTTTTCCCCCTCCTGGCAGAGGCATTTGCTCGATCACCTTCCGGCTATGTTGAATTCGTCAGTTTCATTGACAGCCTGTGCACAAAAGCCCCCGGGGTTCTCTGTTTCCAGATGGAAGGCACCTATGTCAATATCAATGACCGGGACAGTCTGAATCTCGCCCGCTACCATAACAGAAACAGGAATTTTGACGACAACCGCATTGCCTTGCTGCTGTATTCCGAAGGAGTTGAAGCAAATATCGATTTCACCATCAAACGATATCGCCGGAACCAGGCCATTGATGAGGTGTATGTGGTGGTCCCCCATCAGAACACCATAGAAGCAAACATTCGGGCCTGTGGGGCCAGCATCATCCGTTGCCCGCCCGGGATAACCCTGTACGGTGAAAAACTCCGGTACGGCATGGATCACATGGCAGGGGATATATTGGTCCTGGCCGAGGCGGACTATACCTTTGCCCAACATGACATCAATAAGCTGCTCGAATATCTGAAGGAAGCGGATATGGTAGTCGGTACCCGCACAACCAGGCAGCTCATTGAACAGGGTTCGGATATGCGGGGTCTGGTGCGCATTGCCAATATCGTGTTGGCAAAGCTGATAGAACTCCTGTGGTGGCGCCGTGAAGTGAGAATCTCCGATGTCGGTTGCACTTTCCGTGCGATATGGTACAGCTGCTACCAGGAGATCAGAGACCGGCTGCAGAGCCGCGGGCCGGAATTTCTTGCCGAGATGATAATTGAGATAATGTCCGACCGCATGCGGATGATAGAGATCCCGGTCAACTATTTCAACCGAAGTGAGGAGATGAACAAAAAATACCGCAACAGGAGGACATTTTTAAGGATTTTATCAATGATCAACAGCAAGAGACTGTTCCGTAAGTGGTAAGTATGCATCACGATCACCGGATAAAGACAATCAGTATCTTTTTGATCACCGGAATCCTGCTGTCGGTTTGCTTTTTCAAGATTATTATCCGAAAGGCGGTTATCAATTTTGACCTGGAAACTGAAGCACGAACGACCTTGAAGGTTTACTGGGCTACGGGGAAAGAACCCTACTCCGAAGAGAATATGAGTGCCATCTTCCTTACTCCCGGTATCAGGCACTATGCAGTACGTATCTGCGATATCGGCAAAATCACTCGGTTGAGAATTGATACCTCGGATGAAAGAATATCCAAGGTAACATTACGGAAAATATCAATTTACCAAAACGGCTATCCCCGGATTGTCTTCTCCGACAAGGCCTCATTTGCAAAATTGACGGCCGTACGAGGGATAGAAGAACTCAGGAAGGATAAAAAAGGACTCACTGTCGTTCCGGCAGACAACGATCCTCAGCTTGAATACCCATTGCCTCACCTGAGCTATTCTCCGGCATATATCCAAATCATAGCAACGATATTTGGCATTTTCATTGTCGTCGGCCTTCTTTATTCTGCAACGCATATTCTTTGGAAACATGATGATTTTGTTCCCTACCTCCTGTTTTTCATTTTAGCATTGGTCATCGCTATGGCCGGCATCAGCAGATATAATCTGCACCCGGATGAGTTTGTCCATATCTATGCGGCTGAATATTATGAGAACCACATACTTCCGCCCAAGGTCTGTTCTCCCGAAATTCGCCGTACCTACAGCCAATATGGGGATTCTCGCCTGGACTCCGGTGAACCGGTCTATCTGTTGGCCGGAAAATTCCTGAAACTGCTCAAACCCTTTCATATCGCCGACTTCCTGGTCTTACGATTATTTAATGTCCTGCTCTTTTCCCTGCTTTTTTTCCTGGCACTTCACAGACATGTTTTTCGGGTCCTTCTGCTACCGATTCTGATGTCTCCTCAAATCTGGTATGTATTCAGTTACTTTAATTCAGATGCCTTCAATCTCTTTCTTTCACTTCTTGCCGCCTATCAGCTCGTTGCCGAAAAATCGATGTTTAACAGGGTGCTGGAAGAAAAACTGTGCGGGAAAAACATCTTCTATTTCTTTTGCATAGCCGTTCTTTTCGGGATCATGCTCATATCGAAGCTTAATTTCTATTTCTTTCTCGTTTTTATCTTCTTTTATCTGCTGTGGAAAATCGCCTTCAAGGAAATCCGGTTGCAACGGAGCCATTTGATCAAGATCTCCGCGCTTGCCATCGCAGGAGTAGTGATAGTCGGCGTCATCAAGAGCGGGGATTTTTATGTCAACGGGTTGAACAAGGCTGCCAAGATTGAAGCATGCCGGGAAAAAACGGCGGTCCACCTCTACAACCCCAAGACCCCCCTCAAAGAAAAATATGCCTATCTGCAAATGAAAGAGAGGGGTGTGACACTTAAATCGCTCTTTACTCTTGATCATTGGGGAATGAAATCCTTTGCGTCTTCCTTTGGCGTGTATGGCTATACAAGTGTCCTGGCATCTTTTACCTTTTATGATCTTGTGGCGTGGGCAGGTCTGGGTTTTCTGGCAGTCTTAATCCTTTCAACGCTGTTCAAAGGGGGACTCAAAGGGAATGCGTTGCTTGGTATCACCCTGTTTTGCGCAATGACACTTATCGCCATGTCGCTCTATCATTCCTGGACGGCGGATTTTCAACCGCAGGGCAGGTATTTTTTGCCGATTGTGGCGATGCTGTCGGTTTGTCTTTTCCATAATAAGAAATATCTTATAGAACCGTTATCATACCTGTTTATTGTGGCGATGTTTCTGTTATCCGCCTACAGCTTTATATTCGTCGGATTATACGGTATACAGAAATACTTCATTTAGCGTAAATTTATTTAATTATATGTTAAATTTCAATATATTATCTGGTACGCTCCCCGGACCGGACAGGAGGTGCCGCCAAAGATTCCAACCAGGCAGAGACCACGGGGTACGCTCAGACCATCTCCGTTTTCGGCTCATCTCTTTTTCCATGATCAGGGAATTCGGCAGGAAATGTTCCGACACCCTGGCCTTGACATCGTATCATGAATACGGAAGCGGATTTTTCAGAGAGAACCGGACAACCTTCATTCTTGCAATCGCACTGTTTCTCGCGGCATTCCTCTGCAGATCATGGCAGAATGTTCTCCACCCCGGTCTGTATATGGAGGACGCCGCCCATTATTTCAATATCTATTACGGGACCGATAACGGCCTTGGTTTCATATTACAACACCCGGACGGATACTATAATATTCTTAATAATTTCATAGCATGGATGGTTGCGAAAACCGATGTCAGGCTGCAACCCATGCTGTACAATTCCTTTGCCCTGTCTCTCGGCATGCTGACGGCGATCTGTTTCATGTTTTCCGGGCTTTTCCGGAATCGGTATATCTTGATCGCAACTCCGATGGTCCTCGGACTCTCCGGGATGAATCATGTCTATTACTACTGTACCTTGACCTATCAGCTCTACAATGTGGTCGTTCTGCTGCTCTGCCTGCTCTATTTTCCGATACCGCGGTCATCTTTTTCTCTTGCTCTCTTCTGTGTCATCGCCATGCTTCTCATCTGGTCGGGACCCTATTCCGTCGTTGCCTTCCCAACCTCCCTGGCATTCCTTATCCTCTTTAAAAACAGACGGAAAGCAATTTTTTTCGTAACGGTTCTGTGTACCGTTCTTCTCTATCTGCTGTCGGTTAAGGAACATACGGTCAGATTTCTCAATATCCTGGATAAAGGTCTGCGAGACTACGCAGTCAAGGTACTTTTCGAAAAGATTTTCTTCATGGATTGGTTGGGGAAGATCTCTTTCGTCAAGGTGGGTATTTTTTTCCTGCTGTTGGCATTTGTCTTCTATCTTCTGCGCAAGGATCCCTTCTATATCAAGATAAGCATCTCATTTTTTATCATTATTCTTTGTGCCTTAGCTCCATTCTTTCTCAGCATTAAATTCCTTCTCTATCGGAAAGTTCTTCCCTGTCATATCTATATTTCTCAATTTTTCTGGCTCGGTTTTATCCTGTTTACCCTGGACCGCCTGCTCAGCACATTCTCTCCACGCAGGATATCCGGAGTGCTTGTTGTCGGACTGTTATTTGCCTTTGTGACCCTCGACAATATTGCCAATCCATATAAGGGCAGAGAAAAGATACTGCCGAACATCCCACCCTTTGTCCGGACTATCCATGCGGTGGAACAATTAAAGCTGGCCCGGAAAAATGAGTACGTGATAGTGAAAACGGATAATGTCATGCCCGGGTTTCTCTCCCCCATGGTCCGGGTCGGCAGTCGAAATCCGACCGCCAGACGTCTGGGCAGAAAAGATGTTGCTGTTGTTTCCGGCAAACAGTTTATTGTAGAATAAGAAGGCACAAGGGTCCAGAGGCAGGACCGGCAGAAGAAGGGCCGGTACCCAAGAGACCTACCTGATGCGGCGCAGCCGTTTATATACCCTGTTCAACCGGTTTTCATACCGGACTGCAATGAACCAGAAAGGCCGCCCCAGTGCATGCATACAAGAGAGGATCAGGATGCATCTCCACCCCGGCCCGCCGCTGTAAGCCCCGAAGGGGATCAGTTTCCAGAGCAGGGCGAGCCTGCGTATTCGTTGTATCTCCCCTGTTTCGATATCATACCGGGATGTGGTAATACGCTTTTTCACTGAGTTACTCCTTCAGCCTCTCCCTGATCATCCGGAGAAAAAACCTCATCCGGATAAACGGACGGTACCGCAGGACATGCGGCGGATAATCCCATAACTGCATCATTTCTTTGGTGCGGGTCCTTGCCGGAGTATTCTTTCCATGGAAATCATCAAGATGATGCCTTTGTCTGATCAGTGCCACCTCGGATGCCCTGGGAAAAGCCATTCTGCTCACCAGCAGATGATTAAACCACGGTCGCAGATCATCCATGCTATAACCTAAAAAGCGCATCGCGGCTGCAAACCGGACGACACCTTCCAAAATCCCTTCCTGCAAGGATTTGAAATACCTGTCCTGTTCCTTTTCGGCCTTGCCGATCGAGTCATCGGTCTTCCGGAAGATCAGCTGATATCCGCTGCCGGTCAAGCCATAGCCGTTCAAGGTGGGATGCGGCGCCCGGCAGGCCTCCTCAAAAAGGTCCCTGACATAGAGAATCGTCCCGGCGCCGATAGAGAAATCAGCCCGGTCATAGATAATCCCTTCGATCATGTTTGCAAGTGTTGTTGGATAGGTGATCCCCCTGGTGGCGCCGAAGAGGAATCCATGAAATCGTGGGGCGTCTTTCCTGTGCTTCACCGCATCGTAGAGAAACCTCTGGATTGTTCCAAGCCAACCGATATCGACCAGAGCGACATCGGCCTGCTTAAAGAAACCCTGGTCCTCGAGATACAGTTGCAAGGCATCGTTGGCAGGCCGTGTCTGCCGCCGGACCTCCTCCTGGAAGGCCTCGTCTGTGAGCATATCGTTAAACTGCCTGCGGTTGTCTGCTGTAAATCCGGTATACAGGTGGGTCAATGGCGTATCGGCCTGCAAACCGTATCTCTTCAGGTGGTCGGCAAAGGCTTCAACCTGCAAATTAAAAACCCGGCAGACATCCCGGAAATCCCTGTTCCCCTTCGGCAGAAAGACGATATCCGCATTGTCCCGGGTTAAACCCTGGTAGGCGCAGCTTGCACCGGCCAGGGCCAGACGACTGACATACAGATACGAATGTTCAGGAAGATGGCCGACCGGCTTGATGCGAGGAACGACCCGTTCCCAAATCTGTTCCAGAAGCCATCCTTCCCGGGAGAAAAAATACAGCCTGGAGAGAGAACGCGCTTCCATCTTTTCGAGAATGCCATGGATAAACCCGCCCAACAGGGGGGCCAGCACAGTATAGCCTGCACAAAAAAGCTCCTCCTGGGCGGTATTTTCATCTTCCAGAGGAAGCATGAGCTGCTGCACCAAACGTCCCCGCCAGAAAGGCCGGCCCAGAGCATACTTGAAGTACCTCTTTTCCAAAGACTTCCGCTTTTTTTCCAACGCATCACGGAGAACAAAGGCGCAAATCCCCTTTTCATCCGGGCGCAACCCGTCCGAATACGGATTGTCGCCGATATGCAGCCAGGCTGCATAATCGAGGTCGAATCGGTCTTTAAGCATCTCATATGCCGCACCGGATGCCTTGGCTAAAGATGAATCCGCCGAGGACACGACAGCATCCACACAGTCAAGGAATCCGGCCTTGTCTATCAGATTTTCCAGGAAACTTGCCGGCAGATAGACATCCGAAACAACCAGAATCCGTTTCCCGGCCCTTTTCAGCTCGCGCAGCCAACGTACCAGATCACCTCGAGGGACGAGCATTGCATTTTCAGCCTTGGTTTCGTAGTCAGTCACCTCGATCAGCAGGTCGTCGTCGGAGAAAATCTCTTTGAGCAGTTCCGATATAAAAAGAGGGTAACAGGCCTCATGATCAGCAAACCTCTTGCCTGTCTCGATCCGCTGCCTCTCCTCGATGGCATCCCGTTTTTTCTGTACATTTTCCCAAGATATGAAAATCCCTCGCTCATGGGCCTTCTCGGAGATAAAACGTGCCACCTGCGGTTTGACGAGATTGGGGTCGTGGGTTCTACGGATCAGGAGCGTGTCGAAAAGATCAAACGACACCGTCGAACAGGAAGCCGTTTTTTCTCTTCCCGCCGATAGCAATGACGGCAGGCTGTAAAAGGTGCGCCATCCCATGCACTTTTCCTTGAAAAAGAGGGTGAAGAATCATGCCTTCCGAAGGCGTGATCCAGCCGTCTTGATTCGTACCGCGGAGATAAGTTGTCTCAAACGCGTTTTCACTCCCGGATCGGGCGCCAACGCCGCTTTGACGGCAAAAAGTTCCTGTTCCAATTCAACCAGCCTGTCCGCCCCCGCCCCGACAATATCCTGAAACTCCGGAGGTATCGCCGCCATCAAATAGGAACGTATCACCTTCTTGTCCTGTTCTCTCCCCGATATGGCGGCTTCTCCCAAGGTGTTTCCGGAATGAATTCGATAAAAAAGCAGCTTTCGGTCATGCATATACTCCACTTTGCCGGGAAAGGACAGCATGACGCGGAAGATATAATCATAATCGTGAAGGTACCGCAAGGAACTGAACGTGCCGGTGCGTTGTACCGCCTCCCGGGTGAGAAAGAGGTTTGAGGTGGTAACCATGAAATTTCCTTTTAAGAAGGCAGTATACAGGTCACCGCAGGCAAAGAAGAAGTCTCTGTTCTTTTTATGCCAGCAATTCCAGCCGAAATCGGGATCGGAATACTCCTCCCCCGCATCGGAGATGGGGATCACATCGGTAAAAATACACTGGGCGCCGGTTGCTTTTTGCCTTTCAAGAAGGCACTCGAGCCGATCACCCGTATAGACATCGTCGGAATTGAGAATGACGATGAAGTCCCCACGCGCCAGCTCCAGCCCCCTGTTGATGGTATTATAGGCATCTTGATTCTGCTGATACAAAGCGGTGATCCGCGGGTCGGTATAGCCCTGTATCACGGCACCAGTCCGATCCGTTGAACCGTCATCGATGATTATCAGCTCAAAATCCCCATAGCTTTGACCGAGGACACTCTCAATTGCCGCACCAATGAATCGCTCATGATTATATGCCGGAATAATAACAGAAACATTTGGTTTCATGATTTTTTTTATTTGTCTTCATCGCCTGATTACAGAGCGAAGGCGGTTTTTCCACAGCCATTTGTGATGTCAGCCATATGCTATGCGGGAGGCAAAGAATAATGCAAAGCCCCTCAGTACGCAAGAGAAAAGCTCTGACGGATCGTGATGAAAAATCATGCGGCAGGCTGCCACATCAGGTTAGAGAGACCTCGGATTGATGCCCAAGACCAAAGAGCGTCATGTCCTCAGATTCGATACATTGAGGATGATTCTGATAAGATTGAATACTAATCACAACAATCATTTACTTGACAAAATTCCGAATAACTTACTATTATATCAATTTTTATTTAAGCAACGATGTCCAGGTCGACCTCGCAAATGGTCCATTTGACGACGGTTCAGCCTTGTATCGTGTTGATTCATCGTGTTGCCTCCGCAGTTTCCGAAGGCTTTTGCAAGGTCTTCGAATACTCAAGAATTCTGAAATGGAACCGGATATCTCCCACCATCGGAGTTGGATACTTGTTGACGGTCATGTGCATATCTACAGGCATTTTTCCACCTCTGCCTGTCTGGACTGGGCACTGAAGAATTTTGGCAAGACTGCAGAATCTCTCACTCTTTCGGGAAATATCGACCATGTGCTCTTCCTTGCGGAATCATCAGGTAACGACTGGTTTGCCGGTCAGCAGCTTCTCGCCCGGACAGAGCCGCAAGCTCGTCTTGGCGTCTATCAACGGGTCGCCACGATGGAAAACAACAGTATCGTTTTTTCAGGCCCTTCAGCAAAAAACCTGGTGGTCCTGGCAGGACGGCAGATAGTCTCGCTGGAAGGGATCGAGGTGCTGGCACTCGGCCTCAATGAACCCTTTCCGGACAGGATACCGCTGCAAAAGGTACTTTCGGATATGGAGATGAGAGCATGCATCACCGTTCTGCCCTGGGGGGTCGGCAAATGGCTGGGCCGGCGCAGACATGTGATTGCCTCCTTACTTGCACAAGAAAGGAAACCCGGATTATTTTTGGCAGACAGCGGCAACAGGCCCTGCTTCTGGCCACTGCCGAAATTCTTCCAGCCACCCGGCCCTTATGCCCCCTGCACGCTTTCCGGCAGTGATCCGCTTCCTTTGGCAAACCAGGAGAAACGGATTGGAACCTGCGGCTTCCTGCTCAAGGGTCCACTGGATCTCCTGCGGCCCTATGGAAGTCTGAAGGAAAAAATCGAGGGACAGACCTGCCCGATACAGACCTTCGGAAAATCCGCAGGACTGTTCTCCTTCTTCTCGGATCAGCTTGCGATGCAATTCAAAAAGTTAGCCCAATGAAAAGAAACCTTGATATATTAAAGAATCAGCTCTTTGATGTCTTGATTATCGGTGCCGGCATCCATGGCGCCGCAACAGCCAGGGAATGCGCCTGTCATGGATTGAAAACGGCCCTTATAGAAAAATCCGATTTTGGCGGTGCAACCTCGTCAAACAGCCTGAAAATCATCCATGGAGGACTTCGTTATCTGCAACATCTCAATATTCGAAGGATGCGGGAATCCGTTCTTTCAAGACGGATCATGTCGGAAGTATCGCCGCATAATATCCGGGTCATACCCTGCCTTGTCCCCAATTCCGGTTTCGGTCTGCAGAGTAATCCGGTCATGTGGATAGGGCTGAAACTCAATGACTGTATCGCCTTCGATCGCAACAGGGGCATTGCCCAAGATTGCCGGATACCTCCGGGAGGTATTTTGCCGATTTCCCGTTGTCGCAGCCTCTTTCCCGACATCGACTGGAGCCGAATGAGCGGCGGGAGCGTCTGGTATGAGGCCATGGCCTACAATTCGGAAAGACTGACCCTGGCATTTATCAAGGAGGCCGCCCGCAGGGGCGCCTGCATAGCCAACTATATAGAGGTTGATGAACTCCTTGTCGATGAAAAGGGATATATCACCGGTTGCCGGGCAGCCGATATACTCGACAACGAGGCGTTTACGATCACCGCGAAAACCGTTGTCGTAAGCGGCGGTGCCTGGAATGCCGATCTGCTGAAAACCGTACGGATCTCCGAAAATACACCGACGTTGTGGGCAAAAGCCGTCAATATTATCGTTCGCAAGTCCTTATTTCATGAGTACGCGATCGGCCTCACCGGCGAGATACAGTTTCAGGACCACGATGCCGTGCTGAAAAAAAAGGGCAGGTTCTTTTTCTTTGTTCCGTGGCGTGGCTACACAATGATCGGTACCACCTACAAACGTTATGACGGCGCTCCCGATCAGTTGACAACCGACAGGCGTGATATAGACGAGTTACTGACGGAGGCAAATGCCATTTATCCTGCCGCACGGTTGACATTTGCCGATGTCACCAATGCCCACGTCGGCCTGGTGCCTATTTCTTCGCACCAAACGGACCCAAACAGCGATGTCCAGCCTGAAAAGGAGACCCTGGTGATGGCCTATGGAAATGGGGTCGAGGCACCGAAAGGACTGCTCAGTGTAAAGAGCGTCAAATTTACCACCGCTCCGGTTGTGGCGAAGAAGTCCTATGCAAAGATAGCCCGCTTTCTCAGGAAGGAAACAGAATCCTGCTGCGGCAAAGCTCTCTCCACGCCGGCCGCCCCTCCCGGGACCCCTGATCCCACGTCACGGTTTGCCTACTTTGGGGAGCGGTACGGCAAGGAGTGCGACGAGGTCCTTTGCTATGCGCTGAAAAACAGCGAACGGGTCTGCGACAGTCCACCGTTCTGTCTTGGGGAAATCGACTACTTCCTCCATGAGGAGATGGCACTGACGGTAAGTGATATCGTGTTCAGGAGATCGGCCTTGGCAACAGCCGAATGCCCGTCTGATGGGGTCTTGCAGAAGATAGCAACCCATATGGGACGGCATCTTGGCTGGTCGGACAAGCAGAGAGAGGAGCAAATCCAAAGGGTGAAAGCACATTTCATCTGGGAATAATGACGCTCGAGAGGCAGACAACCACCCCATGGAAAACACGAATGCAGGCATCCGACTTTACCGAAACAGCCGATATTGAGACATCTTCCGACGACTACGCCGGCCGTTTTGCCGGCCGTATCGGCGACTATTTCCTCAAGACCCAGTCGGATATCCTGCTCTCGCTGCTGCAGCCGGATTATGCTCCAGGGGCAACAATTCTCGATGTCGGAGGCGGTCATGCTCAACTCGCCATCCCCCTGGTCGATAGAGGCTATACCATAACGGTGACCGGCAGCAACGACAGCTGCCGTACGCGTCTTGCCCGACATCTTCCCGAGGGGACATATACCTACCGAACATGTGATATGCTGCACCTGCCCTACCCCGACAATTCCTTTGATGTGGTTATCGCCTTTCGCCTTGTGCCGCACGTGAACCGATGGCGGCAACTCCTTTCGGAACTGTCTCGTGTTTCTGCCGGCAGCATCATCATTGATTATCCCGATATCCGCAGCTTCAATAGTATGAACTTTCTTTTTTTTCGTTTGAAAAAATCTCTGGAAGGGAATACAAGAGCGTTTGGCTTATTCAATAGGGCGCAGATCCTGAAGGAATTGGCAGCAAACGCAATGGGTAGCCCGCAACTGATACCGGAGTTTTTTCTTCCCATGGTCCTGCACAGGAAACTGGGTTCCGCAGGCCTTTCGCGTCTTTTCGAGGCCTGTTTCCACGCCTGCGGCCTGACGCGACTCTTCGGATCTCCAATCGTTTTGCGAGCCGACAAAAAGAGGTAACCGGATGAATATTCTGGTCCTCGCACCGCAACCTTTTTTTCAGAACCGGGGCACCCCCATCGCCGTCCGACTGCTGGTTGAGACACTTGGGAAAAAGGGGCACGACGTTCATCTCCTGGTCCTGCATGAAGGTGACGACCTTGCTCTTGACAATGTGACCATCCACCGGATACCTTCCCTTCCAGGCCTTTCGTCGATCACCCCCGGCTTTTCCTTGAAGAAACTTTTCTGTGACTTCCTGATGGCCGGCACCTGTTTTCGGCTGCAAAGAAAAATTCGATTCGATTTCGTCCATGCAGTGGAAGAGTCGGTTTTTATCGCCATGGCCTTGCAACCGATCTTCAAGACGCCCTATGTATACGACCTGGATTCCTGGATGAGTGATCAATTGCTGTCCAAGATCGAATTCCTGCGCCCCTTTCGACGATTTTTCGAGTTTTTCGAGAAAAAGGCCATCAGAGGCAGCATCGGTGTCGTCCCGGTCTGCCTTGCCCTGGAGAAGAAAATCAGACGTATCGATGAAAAAAAACCGCTCGTTCGTCTTGAGGATATCAGCATGCTGCAGGAGGGTGATACGGGCCGCCGGGAACAGCTGCGACAAGGTTTCGGCTGTCGCGGAAAAATGGTAATGTATGTCGGCAACCTGGAAAGATATCAAGGGATCTCCCTTCTGCTGGACTCGTTTTCCCTGATCGACTTTGTCCTTTGCGATTGCAGCTTGGTCATTATCGGCGGAACAACTGAAGATATACAGACCTATACGGATATGGCTGAGCGCCTGAACATCGGCGACCGGGTATTCTTCATCGGCCCACGGCCGGTATCGGACCTCGGTATGTATCTCCACCAGGCGGATGTGCTGGTTTCTCCCCGCACCAAAGGGGAAAACACACCGATGAAGATTTATTCGTACATGGACTCCGGCCGGCCGATTCTGGCAACCAGGATCATGAGTCATACCCAGGTTCTCGATGAAGACAACGCCTTTCTGACAGCTCCCGAGCCTGAGAGCATGGCGGCGGAACTTATGGCAGTCCTTGGCAATAACGAAGAGGCGAACAAACGGGGTGCACGGGCACGAGAGAAAGTCGCCACGCGGTATTGCAGGGCGGTCTATGAAGAAAATTTAACCCATTTCTACGACGAACTGACACATGTGCGGAATCTGCGGTTTTAACTGGAACGATAAGGAACTGATCTCCGCGATGAACGACACCCTCGAACATCGCGGCCCGGACCAACAGGGTATTTTTTGCAATGAATCCGTTTCCATGGGATTCAGGCGCCTGAGCATTATCGATCTCAGCGAGCATGGAAGTCAACCGATGTTCAATGAGGACAACACCGTCTGTCTGATCTTTAACGGCGAGATCTATAATTTTCAGAAATTACGGCCGGAACTGATTGCCCAAGGTCATACCTTCAGGGGCCGGTCCGACTCCGAGGTCATCCTTCATGCCTACGAGGAATACGGTATCGATTGTGTCCATAAACTTCAGGGCATGTTTGCCTTCGCCATCCATGACCTGAAGGAAAAGACCCTCTTCATCGCCCGGGACAGGATAGGGATCAAACCGCTCTATTATTATCATAAGGACGGAAAATTCCTCTTCGCCTCCGAGATAAAGGCCATCCTGAAGGACAGGTCCGTGCGCAGAGAGGTCAACGACCAGGCCGTCTACGATTATCTCGGCTTTGAGTTTGTTCCGGCCCCTCAGACCATGTTTACCCATATCAGCAAACTTCCCTCCGGCAGCTACTTGCTGCTCCGTGACGGCAATTTGGAGATCAAGGAGTACTGGGACCTGCACATGGCAACCGCACCTCCCGGTCTCACCTATCCGGAGGCCGTTGAACGTCAGAAGGAACTGCTCAATGATGCCGTAAAGAGCCATCTCATCAGCGATGTGCCGCTGGGAGTCTTCCTCTCCGGCGGACTTGATTCAAGCTCCATAGTCGCCTTAATGCGCAAACATATCTCCGGACCGATCAAGACCTTCACCATCGGCTATCAGGATAAGACCTTCAGCGAACTGGATTACGCCGCCATCGTCGCCAGACACTGCGAAACGGAACATCAGGTCCTGATGCTCGACGATATCAAACCGGAGTATGTTGAAAAAACACTCTACCATCTTGACGAGCCGATGACGGATCTGTCGACCGTCCCGCTGTACCTCCTCTGCAAACAGGCTCGGGAGCATGTCACCGTCTGTCTGAGCGGAGAAGGTGCCGATGAGAGCTATGCCGGATATGACCGTTTTAAGGCAGCCAAAATCGGTGCCTGGTTTTCGATGATCCCCGGTCCTCTGCGTAGACAAGTCATCGGCAGGATGGTTGACATGCTCCCTGATCAAGCCCAGAAAAAAGGGGCGATCAATATGCTGAAGCGCTTTGTCGAAGGTGCGAATCTGCCTGCGGATGGCGATCATCTTCGTTGGCAATACTTCTCCAGCGATAAACAGACCGATAGTCTCTTCTCACGAAACTTCCTGGATGCGGTCACTGCGGATCCTTTCCGCCTGGTGAGAAAATATGCCGAAAAATGCAGGGATACGGATACGATCAACAGACAGATCTATCTGGATATGCGCTATATGATGACGGACAGCGTTCTGATGAAAGTGGACAAGATGAGTATGGCAAGCTCACTTGAGGTCAGGGTTCCTCTGCTTGACCACGTCCTGGTCGAATTTCTGGCCTCCTTGCCCGGAGACTGGAAACTCAAGGGGATGAAGACAAAATATATCTTCCGTTCGGCGCTGGAAGACCTCCTGCCCAAAGAGATAGTCCATCGAGGAAAACAGGGATATAGTCTTCCGGTCAAACATCTTCTGCGCGGAGAAATGAAGCAGTATATGGTATCCTTGCTCAACGAATCATCCCTGATTCGGGAAAAAATGCACCTGCCCTATGTGAATCAGCTCATTGAAGAACACTGTGCAATGAGGCATAATCACAACCATGTCTTATGGGCACTGATGAATCTATCCATATGGCACAACAGGTTTTTTTGTTAATGTTCACCAAGAAATGAGGAGAAAATGAAGGTACTCGTCACCGGTGGCACCGGTTTTACAGGAAAGGCACTCGTCCGCAGGCTGCTCGATGAAGGACATGAGGTCATAGCCCTCGATTACCAAGAAGGACTGAAGACCGAGGAATTGCGGCAATGGGGGGCAAGGGTCGTCATCGGCACCGTAACCGATACACACATCATCAAAGAGGTCATGGCAGGGGTCGACATCGTCCAGCATCTCGCCGCGGCTTTCCGGGAAATGAATGTCCCTGACACCTATTATCATGAGGTCAATGTTGAAGGAACACGAAGAGTTCTCGAAGAGGCCTTTCGACAGAAGGTGAAAAAATTCATCTACTGCAGCACCTGCGGCGTACACGGCAATATCGACAACCCTCCCGGAGGAGAAGATGCCCCGATCCGACCGGCGGATTATTATCAACGGACCAAATATGAGGCCGAGCCCATAGTCCAGGAATATTACCGTAAGGGGCTGAAAACAGTCATTCTGCGGCCGGCGGCAATCTATGGTCCCGGAGATCCGGAACGCTTCGCCATGATCTTCAAGAGAGTGGCCAAAGGCTCCTTCCCGATGTTCGGGAGTGGACGAACCTATTATCATCCCCTGTATATAGACAACCTGATCGATGCCTTCATGCTCTGTATGGAGGAGGGAAAAGGAGAGGGACAGGCCTACCTTATCGCCGATGAGGACTATCTGGAAATCGAGGAACTGGTAAAGCGCACGGCCAGGGCACTCGGAGTCTCCGTTTCGATTCCTCATTTTCCGATCATGCCCGTGATCATTGCCGGACACATCTGCGAGAAAATCTGTAAACCCTTTCATATCACACCGATCATTTTCCCCAGACGGGTCGACTGGTACCGGCAAAACCGGGCCTTTAAGATCGACAAGGCAAAAAGGGAACTGGGGTACCGCCCGCATATCGGCATCGACGAAGGTCTGCGCCGCACCGGTGAATGGTATAGAAACGAGGGATATCTCTAACCCGGGTTTGGGTCGAGTCCGGCAGAAGGATCAGAGCCCGCCGCCTCTCTGGACCAACCAGCATAAACCCAGCCCGCATACGACAATGGTTATGCCGAAGATACGGAGCCCTCGCGGATGAAGTTCAGAGAGTTTTTTCAACCATACCTGCATCCGTTCGGGTGCTGCGGCATACGGGAGTCCTTCAAGGATCAGGACCATCCCAATTAAGAGTAACAGGAGTTTCATGGGCAGAAATTTGTCTTCATATTTTTTCAGCTCTTGAGATGAAATATGGTGGATTGGATCACTTCTCCCGAAAATGCATCGGTCGTATTCAATTGCTTTTTCCGGAAGCACCTAATAATATACTGGCAGGTTCCCGGTTCCAACAGACCGGAAGAATCGAAGGCATTCCTTCATGCGGAAAAATACCCCGAACATTCCCCTTTAGACACTCAGAACGAAAATTTGCCTGGTCCTGATTTGAACAATTCCTTCTGCTTTTTTCAAGCCACTTTCAACACTCAGAAAATGTTCTATGACTACTTCCAAAAAATCAAAGTATAAAGAGGCCGGAGTCGATATCGACAAAGGAAATACCTTTGTCCAGAACATCAAGGATATCGTTACTTCAACGCACCAGCGTGGTGTCCTAAATGAAATCGGTGGCTTTTCAAGCTTCTTTGCAATCGATACCGACAAATACAAAAAACCGGTACTGGTCTCCTCCACCGATGGCGTCGGCACCAAGCTTGCAGTCGCCAATCTCTGCAAGAAGCATGATACCATAGGGATCGACCTGGTCGCCATGTGCGTGAACGACATCATCGTCGGAGGCGCCACGCCTCTTTGCTTTCTCGACTACTTCTCCACAGGAAAACTCGATATTGCTGTCGCGACCGAGGTGGTAAGGGGGATAGCTGAGGGCTGTCGCCTTGCAAAATGTTCGCTTGTCGGCGGCGAAACGGCCGAGATGCCTGGCCTCTATAGGACCGGGGATTACGATCTCGCCGGCTTTACCGTCGGGATAGCCGATCGTGATGCAATCATCGACGGCTCGGAGATCAAGGTCGGAAACACCATTCTGGGCCTTGCCTCAAGCGGCCTCCATTCCAATGGCTTTTCCCTGGTCAGAAAAATCTGCTTTGACGATCACGGACTGGGTGTCGACTCCCATATCCCGGAATTGGGCTGTACCTTGGGCGAAGAACTTTTGAAACCCACCAGAATTTATGTCCAATCAGTTTTGAATGTATTGCGGAAGTTTCATATCAATGGCATGGTCCATAATACCGGCGGCGGATTCATCGACAATACTCCACGAATCCTGCCCAGAGGGTGTAAGGCCGTCATAGACGCATCGAGCTGGGATGTCCCGCCGATTTTTTCTTTTCTGCAACGAATGGGCAATGTCGACAGAAGCGAGATGTATCGAACCTTCAATATGGGAATCGGTCTTATGGTTATCGTCAACGAAGAGGCAGCCGACGACATCGCCCATCAGTTCACTGCCCTTGGAGAAACCCCCTTCATGATCGGCAGGATTACCTCCTTAAAAGAAGAACACGATCCGGTGGTTGAACTGCGCTACTAACAGGTCTCCCGCGGTAATAACGGGGCGTTTCGCTTTGCCGCCCCGTTTCCTTTTAGCTTGCGCAATCGCTCATCCCGCCTTTTATCTTGTCCAATGCATGGGGAAGCGCCGGCAAGAGCACCTCAATATTTTCCCGGGCCGCCTTCTTGCTGCCGGGCAGGTTGATGATCAGGCTCCTGCCGCGAATACCGGCTTTTGCCCTGGACAATACGGCATGGGGGGTTTTCGTGAAACTCGCGGCCCGCATGGCTTCGGCCATGCCCGGAATATCCTTTTCGATCACGGACAGCATCGCCTCCGGAGTCACATCGGTGGGGGAGACACCGGTTCCGCCGGTCGTCACAACCAGGTCGATCTTCTTGATATCAACGAGCTCAAGGACTACCTTGACGATCCGTTCACGGTCATCGGGAATGATCGTATAGCCTCGAAACTCATACCCTTCTTCTTTCAGCAGATCCATCAACAGAGGGCCGCTTGCATCCTCGCGTTCCCCGCGTGATCCCTTGTCACTCATGGTGACAACGGCAAAGGTAAAACCGTGTGTTCCCTCTCTCACTTCGATTCACCTGCTTTTATTCGACATTTCTTTCAGCCACGATCTTCTCGGCAATATGCGTCGGCACCACTTCGTAATGCGAGAAGGCCACGGTAAATGAACCGCGGCCTCCGGTCATCGAGGTAAGATCTGTCGCATACACCTGGATCTCCGCCATAGGGACCTGGGCATTTATGATCTCATTTTTTTCATCCGAGTCCATGCCCATCACCTTGCCTCGCCGAGAATTCAAATCACCCATGATATCCCCGACATGTTCTTTGCCGACACGGATGGTCATATTCATGATCGGCTCGAGCAGAACCAGCCCGGCCTCCTGTGAGGCTTTCTTGAACGCCAGAGATCCGGCAATTTTGAAGGCCATTTCCGATGAATCGACATTATGAAAAGACCCGTCAACCAGGGCAACCTTCAGATCAACCACCGGATATCCCGCCAGGACGCCCTTTTCCATTGCCTCCTGTATCCCTTTTTCCACCGCAGGACGATACTGCTGCGGGATGACACCGCCGACGATCTTATCCTCGAACACGAAACCGGTTCCTGACGGCTGAGGTTCGATCTCAATCCAACAGTCGCCGTATTGACCTCGGCCACCGCTTTGTTTTTTGTGTTTTCCCTGGACCCTTGCCTTGCCCTTGATGGTCTCCATATAGGGTATCTTGGGGAGAGTGAGTTCCATATCAACACCGAATTTTCTCTTGATCTTCGAACCGATTACCTCCAAATGAACCTGCCCGACACCGGAGAGCAGGACCTCCGCAGTCTGTTGTTCACGGGTCACTCGAAGTGTCAGATCCTCATCAAGCAGTTTGGTAATGGAAGAAAAGAGCTTTTCCTCCTCACCCTTTTTGGCACTGACCGCATATGAGATAACCGGGGCAATTGATTTCAACGGAGCATAGACGATCGGAGCATTGGCATCGCAGAGGGTGTCACCCGTGGTTGTCTCTTTGAGTTTGGCCACCGCCACAATCATCCCCGGACCGACCTGATCGACAGCCCGCTGTTCCTTTCCTTCCAAGACATAGAGCTGCCCGAATCTTTCATTTACCTGCTTGCTGGCATTGAAAAAGGTGTCTCCGGTGAGTCTTCCGGAATAAATCCTGAAAATCGTCAGCCTGCCGGCATAGGGATCGGCCATGGTCTTAAAGACATAGGCTGAAAATTTCTCATCAGCAGTCGGCAACCGTTCAATCTTTTCACCGGTTTTTGGATCTGTTCCAGCCAAAGCCGGCCTGTCGGCCGGGGAAGGCAGATACAGATTGATGGCCTCAAGCAAGGCCTCGGTCCCTTTATTGAGGATTGCCGATCCGATGCAGACAGGGGCAATCTGTCCTGAGGCAACCCCCATCTTCAATCCCTTCTTGATTTCATCCTCGGAAAGCTCCCCCTCCTCGAGAAATTTTTCGATGAGTTCATCATCAGTCTCGGCAGCCTTTTCCATCAGATTTTCTCGGAAAATCGAGACATCATCCCGGAGGTCCGCGGGGATGTCCACCTCGGTAAGAGTGCCCTTGTTTTTGTCATCAAAAAGATAGGCTCTTCCGGAAACGAGGTCGACAAGCCCTTTGAAATTTTCTTCTATTCCGATGGGAAGATGTATGGCAACCGGTGAAAACGGCAGAGATGACCGTATTTCTTCCATCGTCTTTTCAAAATCGGCACGCTCTCGATCCATTTTGTTGATATGAATAATACAAGGCAGGGATTTTTCGGCTATGAAATCTGCAAACTTAACCGTCTGTCCCTTTACTCCCATTACGGCTCCTATGGTAAAAACCACACCGTCACAGATCTGGGAAGCAAAAAGCGTTTCATTGATGAAATTATCGTCTCCAGGCGTATCTATAAGATATACTTCTTGTTTTTTCCAAGAATAATTATGAAACGAGGAATTGATAGAGATATTCCGTTTGATTTCTTCCTCTTCGTAATCCATGCAGGAGCTTCCATCGTCAACTTTTCCCAACCGTTTGATCTTCCCGGCCGTGAACAACATGGCTTCAGCCAAGGATGTTTTCCCACAGTTTCCATGTCCGATGAGTGCGATGTTTCTTATTAATTTAGTATCCTGCATGAATGTCTCCTCAAAATATACGATTCTACAAGTTGCTCTCCAATAGGGTGGTGCCGATTCATCAACTTAAAAAAAAAGTACCTGTTCTCTAAAAAATCACTCCTCATATATTCAGTTTCACAAGGTAAAGTCAAGTATGTTTGACATCGTCGCCTGCTTTTAAAAAAAGATTCCCCGGAAGGGCCTCTATTTACATGCGATATTGATGATCTTCTGGAAAAAACACCAAGGAAAAGGTATGCTCCCTCGGAGTTTTCTCTTAGTTTGTAATATTCTTGAGGTATATCTGTTGAAAACGTCATCGCAGGAAAGCGGAAAAATAGCAAAATCGGCCGGCACCGTGGGCATTGCCGTGATGTGCAGTCGTATCCTCGGGCTGATCCGCGAACAGGTGTTTGCCGGCATGTTCGGTGCGGGTACGGCCTACGATGCCTTCGTCGTCGCCTTCAGGATCCCCAACCTCCTGAGAGACCTCTTCGGAGAAGGAGCACTCTCAGCCGCCTTTGTAACGGTTTTCTCCGATTACGACACCAACCGGACCCAGCAGCAGACCTGGCAGCTTGCCTCTAATGTCCTGGTCTTTTTCGCCATCGCCCTCAGTGTAATCACGCTTGTCGGTATCTACATGGCAGGCCCGATCGTTTCGCTCTTTGCCCCCGATTTCGCCGAGATTCCAGGGAAATTGGCTCTTACGACTCGCCTCACCATGATTATGATGCCGTTCCTGGTCTTTATATCGCTGTCGGCTGTGGTCATGGGAATCCTCAACACCAAAGGGCGATTTTTCGTCCCGGCGATGGCATCGAGTTTTTTCAACCTGGGTTCAATAATCGGTGGCGTAGGTCTCGCCCTTCTTCTTCCCAGGTACGGTCAACCGCCGATCGTGGGCATGGCCATCGGCACCCTGGTGGGCGGAATCCTTCAGCTGGGGATGCAGTTCCCAACACTTTTCAGGACGGGATTCATCTTCAGACCGCATCTTCACCTTTCCGACCCGGGACTCAAACGGATACTGCGGTTGATGATCCCGGCAGTCATCGGACTCTCAGCCACTCAGATCAATATCTTCATCAATACCAAGTTTGCCTCGTCGTGTGTTCAGGGCTCTGTCTCCTGGCTTCAGTATGCATTCAGGCTTGTTCAGCTGCCGATTGGGATTTTCGGGGTTGCTTTTTCCATAGCGGTTATGCCGATACTTGCCCGGCATGCTGCAAAAACGGATATTCAGGGAATGAAGGAAACCCTGGTATCCTCCTTGACCATGGTCTTCTGTCTGACCATACCGGCAAGCGCCGGTCTGATCCTTCTTTCCGAACCTATAATCCGCCTGATTTTTGAGCGAGGAGCCTTTACCGGTGCCGATACCATTGCTACAGCCCAGGCCCTTTCCCTCTATGCGATCGGCCTGTTTGCCTATTCGACCAATAAGATCCTGGTTCCTGTATTTTATGCCCTCGACGACACCAAATATCCGGTAATCGCCAGTTTTGTCGCAGTAGGGTCCAACATCCTCATCATCAATGCAACCATCACCGCCTTCCAGCATAGAGCCATTGCTCTGTCGGTTTCCTGCTCGGCAATTCTGTCCTTTCTGTTCCTCAGCGTCATCCTTTATAAGAAATTAGACGGATTTTCCATATCTTATCTTGTGAAGGGGTTGCTGAAAATCTGTCTTGCCACCTCGGTTATGTCCCTGCTGATTATCGGAGCACATAACCAATTCTCCTCATGGTTCATCGGCAATATTTACCAGAAAACGATATCGCTGTTGTCCCTCATACTGGCAGCAGGCCTTCTTTACGGTTGCACCCTCTACCTACTGAGGGTACCGGAACTTACCGATATCATCAGAAAGATACTGTTACGACTTCACCGTTAGGACTCCTTCTTTTCCTTTTTTTCCAAGGCCTCCTGTAATTCCTTGATCTGGACCTTCAACTCTTCCACATCGCTGCCTCGGGCTATATTTACCTTTTGCAGTGCAATCTGGATACGTTCATCTATCTGCTTACGGATTGCTTCCTTTGACTCATCGGAACGTTCCAGAAGTTCATCGACGAATTTTTTCCCTTCCTGCTCCGTCAATTTCCCCTTATCGATGAAATCCTGAGCGACCTCTTCGATCTTCTCCTTTGTCAATGAAATAAGCCCTACCCCTGCAAACATTGCTTTTTTAATTAAATCAATCATATGAATCTCCAGAACATGTTGATTTCACTACCGATCCCCCCACACCGGGGAGTAGCCCCAAAGGGCTTTACACTACTCCACTCAACCCATTATCATGTGCTCCTGTTCACACGAGCGAAATCCTTCTTTTTCATCAAGTTGAAGAATTTTACATGTATTGAGAATGCCATTTTCTCAGCTTGGGGAAAACCGACCCCGACTATCACTCCGGCACATTTCAATTTTTCTCCTGAATCAATATGGATTTCTGAAATGATCTGCCTTCCGAGAAGAAATTTGGTACTGACACCCCGGGAGATCCGAGGAATGAAGGAGAGACCTCCCCTTGAGATATCAATAAGTTCTCCTTCAAGTGAATACTGCCTCTTCCTGCCATAAGGATCAAGTGTCATGCTGGATATATTTGCCGGAAAAACATACCTGGCATATTCTCTCCTGTCTTCTCCTGCCATACGAAGCAAAGCCGGAATAGTATCGAACTGTAAACAGTAGTCATGGAGTTTTTTCTCAATATCCGGAAACCTGTCCTTAATTTTTTTAAAACCTTCCAATTCAAGGACATGTATCTGTGTCGTATTCTGAGAAACAAGGGAAACAGTCCAGATAGACAAGGAGAAAAACTGTCCCACGCCGATGATCTCTCCCGGCTGCAGCCGTTTCAAAAATGTTTCTTTATTTCCGCACATACAAGACAAACGCACGACACCCGAATTTATAAAAAAGAGGCTTTGATCCGTTTCTCCGCATTTTATGATGGTTTCTTCCGGATTATATGTCTCTCGTTTCATCGCGGAATACAGGGCATTGAACTCCTCTGTGGTCATTTTCTGATAAAGCTCATTCCAGATTTCGATATGGTTAGAGCTGATCGACGTGCTTTTTTCATCCTCGATGATCCCTCCGATCTCAAGGACCTCGGCAAGAGCTATCGGATTGATTTCCAATATTTTG
The DNA here is from genome assembly GCA_046706325.1 of Desulfocapsaceae bacterium. GTDB lineage: Bacteria > Desulfobacterota > Desulfobulbia > Desulfobulbales > Desulfocapsaceae > CAWGGS01. The sequence continues at coordinate 288,093 of JBJKPM010000082.1, forward strand.
TCCCGTAGTAACTCCGCCACCTTAAAATCCTTGTTTTTTGCCGCGGCAACTGCCTCCGCATATAATAATTCACTTGCCTTGCCGACATTTCCTTTGGCAACTATCTGATGTATTTCTTCTATAAAATTTCTAACCTTCTGTTTGGCATCATGCTCGGATACCGGTTCGTAATCAAAAGTTAACTCATCAAGGGCCTCGACTTCGCCTTTGAGGTCATGCCGGACTTTCGGTTCAATCACCGACAGGATTTCTTCAGCCGTCAACAAGAGTCTATCCGAAGAATTTTTCCTTTTTTTTCGCTCTTCAACAAATTGTTTAATATTCTGTACTGCCCTTTTATTGGGGAAAGATCCCATCGCGATACAAAGAACCAATAGGAGTTCATCCGCTGCTGAATCTGAAAATGTCGCCCGCTTTTCAAACAGATCAACGAGGGCGGCTGTTACATCACTCCCGGTAAATTGACTGATTTTCAATACCAATTCCGCTTTTAAATCAACATGGACATTCTTGAGAGCCAGGAGCAAACGATTTTTCATCTCCATGCCGCCAAGTTTTTCGATGCAGACAATCACCTCCTGCTGTACCCTGATATCGGGATGACGGAGACAGTCTTCAACCAGGCTAAACAGAGATGTATCACCTAATTCCGAGATCATCGAAACGATATTACGTACTACATACCAGGGCGGATTTTTTCGCAGACACTCTTCAAAAACAGGGCTTATGGCTGCTCCTGTTTGTGGTATCAGTCCCATCAGACGAAACCGCTCTATCTTATCCTCACTGTGCATCAGTCGATTGAGGAGAAAAATGATCGACCTCCTCCCAAGATTTTTCAAGATACGACCTGCTATCTTGTGGTCTTTCTGTGATGTGTCGAGATAGATACCGGTCAGGATCTCAAGTACATTCTTTGCGGCAATGTTTTCGTATATTTTTGCCACTATCCCCTTTATCGTATTACTTTTTTTCAGTATTCCATTCTGTATTTTGTTCAACAGCGTCAGCAGATTTTCAGCTTCAACCCAATAATGATTGACCAGAAGCTTCATCCCGATCTTCTGGATTTGCCGGCAAATAATTGCAAAACCAGATAGATATTCAGTTTCTCTTTCCAACCATTTTACAAGAATATCGGAAAGTTTCGTGATGAAATCGAATTTATCATTTTCTAAGATATATTCTGAAAAAACAGACAGAATGACAAGTGCTCTCTCTCTCACTTTCCGGTTATCACTGCGACAGCCGATACCGATATTGTCCAAAACGGCAACTATCGGCTGGAGATCATTCAGGGAATCAAAATCACAAAGGTATCGGGTCAGCTCTTCGACGAATTGATCATTGGTAAGGATGGCAAAATCATGCCGAGCCAGCTCTTTGACCCCCGATTGCAACCGCAGGAATGCACGTTCTTTTTCCGCCTGGTCAAGCCTTCTTGCTATCTCGAGTTTTGCCTGCGCTAATTTTTCTTTGTCGATTTCAATAACCATGATCCACCCTGAACGGGTTTAATACCCTGCGATCTCGGAAAATCATACCTCCTGAACTAACAGGAATTTGTATCATGACTATATCTCAAATTTTGCAATACACAAAATCCTTTCCTCTTTGCTCAGGTGTAAAATTTTTCCAAGAAGAGTATCGATATCGAAATATATTATTATTGCCGATAGTTACAAATCGATCACCAAGAGGCAGCGGCTCGAACAGAGCCTGTAAAATCATAAAGGAAAGGCTGCTGGTGCAGACAAACCAGCAGCCTGGAAGGAAATGATACCGCGCACCGCTTTGTCGTCATCGTGAAAAGTCCACATGGCGACACGGTCCGGCATTCTAACGTGTTGCACTATTGCATTGACCTGCAGGTTCTGAGGTTTTTTCCGGGTTCACCATGCTACCGACCCATGGCCGGACAATGGTCGGAAACACTATTTAACCGGTTCACCGAATGGATTCATCCCTTTGGTGGCCACCTTATCAACGGTTACATAAAGTGTCACATAGGTGCTGCCCAAAGAGCCCCCGAACCCTTCATTGATTACTGCCATACAGGTCTTGTTCGGCTTGGTGAACGCCAAAAGGATATATTTATACGATGCCTCGCCAACCTGTTTCCATCCATGCCTTTTCATCGAAGCAATTATGAAATCCTTCAAGGAATTGATTTCGACTCTGCCGCTATAATGCAGTATCCCTCCACGGAAGGAATCGGTATTGATGGCCATACTGTCGTCACTGTCCCATTTCATATCCGAAGGAAGCTCAATATCCGGATTATTGTCGACATTATTGGAAACTACCGGCAGGTCAACTTGAGAAGTGGAGGCCTTATCAGCACAGCCGGTGAAAAAGAACAATGCGAATATGACAACAAGACAGTAAAACAAACGATAATTACCTGTGATTTTAACCATATCTCACCCTCCAATTTTTTTTAAAATGAATTTGCTCAAATCTTTTCGATGCGATTTCTGATTCCTATGCTTTGGATATCCTAATGCTAAAACAGCCATCAAATCAAAGCTGTCTTCCACATCGAGAACTGTACTCACCTGTTTCTTATTTTTCAGAATCTGACCCAGCCAAACAGCACCTAACCCCAATGATTCAGCGGTCAGCAACATGTTTTGAATGGCAGCACCCACCGACATGTAATCTTTCATGGGATCGTACATCGCCTGCGAATCGATATAGACTGCAATCAAAGCACGACAGCTGGAGATGATATGCCTGTACAGTGTCAGCTCTCCAATTTTATTCCTGGTATCATCATCGGTTATTATTACAAATCGCCATGGTTGATTATTCTTGCCCGATGGAGCCCAAATCCCGGCCTCGGCAATCATTGCAAGATCCTCCCAAGATACCGTCCGATCTAAAAACTCTCTGACGCTCCGTCTCTTTTTGATTGCCTGAAATATTAAATCGTCCATGACTGGTCACACGCTGTTTGAATGCACACGACAGACAGGGATGAAAATCATCCCTTTTGTTATTCCCATTAATCTTGCAGGGACCTGCCGACTCCTCTTCCAATAAGAAATTATTAGTTTAATTTTCCCTTAATGTCGACATTTTTCTCAAATACCGCCAATACACATATATTTTATTTCCAGATATTCATCCATTCCATATTTCGATCCTTCCTTTCCCATTCCTGACTTCTTCATCCCTCCGAACGGTGCGGCCTCGGAGGATAACTGTGCCGTATTGACCCCAATCATACCATATTCAAGCAGTTCCGTAATCCGCCAAGCTCTCGCGATGTCCCTGCTGTAAAAATAGGCCGACAAACCGTATTCGGAATCGTTTGCCAGACGTATCGCCTCTTCTTCAGTCGAAAAACGCAAAATCGGAGCAAGAGGGCCGAAGGTCTCCTCATGGGCGATTTTCATCTTCGGTGTCACATCGAGAAGCACTGTCGGCTCAAAAAAGAAGCCTTCCCCTGCAATTCTTTTCCCACCTATCGCGATCTTCGCTCCTTTCGCCAGGGCATCATGGATTTGGTCTTCGAGCTTTTCAACGGCTTCAATGGTAATCAAAGGCCCCTGGTTTATGCCGTCTACAAGCCCGGATCCAACTGTCAGTTGATTCTTTACGGCTAAAATGAATTTTTCAACAAATACTTCATAAACACCGTCCTGAATAAGAAACCGGTTGGCGCAGACACATGTCTGGCCGGAGTTCCTGAATTTGGATGCCACTGCATCACCAACAGCCCGATCGATATCGGCATCTTCAAAAACAATAAATGGAGCATGTCCGCCTAGTTCCAGCGATATCTTTTTCAGACTTTCGGCACATGCGTGCATAAGAATTTTCCCGACCCTGCTTGATCCGGAGAAGCTCACCTTCCTCACATCGTCACTTGCCGTCAATTCGGTGCCGATTGTGGCGGCAGGCCCTGTGATCACATTAAAGACCCCTGGGGGAAATCCTGCCCGGTCGGCAAGCTCGGCCAGAGCCAAGGCAGAAAAAGGAGCAAACTCCGACGGCTTGACAATCACGGTACATCCTGCGGCAAGGGCAGGAGCAGACTTCCTGGTGATCATGGACGAAGGAAAATTCCAAGGAGTAATAGCTGCACAAACACCCACCGGCTCTTTCAGAACAACAATGCGTTTGCCTTCTTGCGCCATCGGTATTGTATCGCCATAGACCCTCTTTCCCTCCTCAGCGAACCATTCGACATAAGCTGCAGCAGAAATTATCTCCTTTTCAGCCTCCGCCAGAGGCTTTCCCTGCTCACAGGTTACGATATATGCAAGATCATTCTTATTTTCACAAATCAGGGCAAACCATTTTTTTAGAATCTGCGATCGTTTCTGGGCTGTCATCCTTCTCCAGGACAAAAATGCCTTTTGCGCACTCCTGATCGCCATCCTCACTTCGCTGCCGCCCAGAGACGGAACAGAACCGATGATTGTATTATCTGCAGGATTGGTTACCTCAATCGTTGTCGCTGCAGACAACCATCTCCCGTTCATAAAACAAGCCTGCCGAAATAATGCAGGATCCTTTACTTTCACTTTCCTACCTCTATAAAATCAATTACACGTTATATTATCATTATAATGAACACCAAAGGAAATAACTGCTGGTCGTACATGCTCTTTGTATTGTATGCTTGCCTGGTGCTGCCGACATCGCAAGAAATCCGCTTCGCTTGCCGATGGTTCGGTTTTTCAACTTTTTTTGTTAATCGTGTTGTCCCCAATTGTTATGAGGCCACGAATCTTGACAGACCAGAAATTTTCCTGGATGGATACCACTGAGCAATTGCACCAATCCTTTTGTTCCTCCATCTCCTTCAATAGCAGGCCTATCATCTGAGTCACCCTATGTTCCCTCCGATCACCCCAGACAAAATTGTCTTCATCGAGATCACCAAGCCCCCCATCCGCCTTGGTCAATTTCTCAAATTTGCAGGCATCGCAGCAAACGGTTTGGAGGCTAAGCACAAGATTCAGAACGGTGACGTATCAATTAATGGACAAGTGGAGGTACGACGCGGCCGGCGGATTACCATTGGAGATCGAATCATGATTGGAGAGAGCATGTATATCATCAAAGACTCAGATTAAAGCCCCAAGATTACTTATCCGTTTCCCCAGCGGTGCCGATCGGCAAAATAGAGAAGAGCATCATCTCTTTTTCAAGTCCTTTCAATATTCTGGCCTTCTCCTCCCTTAGGGGAAAAACATCTCCGAGATCACTGCGAACTGATCCGGTAATGAGAATCTGTCCCGAGATTGCTTCGGAGGCAAGACGTTGTGCTATATTGACATCCGTTCCTATAACCGTATAATCAAGACGACGCGACGAACCGACATTCCCCAGAAACATTTCTCCTCTGCTCATTCCTATACCAAGCCCTATATTTTGAAAAAAAGGAGATGTCGATAGCCATTGTTTTCGCAGGTCTTCAAACTCCAGCAAAATCCGGATTGCCGCCGAAACAGCGGAAAAATTTGCTTTTTCCAATGAGATCGGCGCACCAAAAATTGCCAGGACGGCATCTCCCATGAACTTGTTAAGCGTCCCTTTCCAGGAAAAAACGACATTTGCAAAAATATCAAAAAAAGCATTGAGGAAATTACGCAATTTCCCCGGTGAAAGATGCTGGACCAGGGAGGTGAAATTCCGTATATCGGCGAAAAGTACCGTTATCTGCCGCACCCCTCCGACATCCATCAAGTTCTGTTTGCTTTCCATTAGCAGTTCGGCAACCTCAGGGGCTACATACTGTTCCAGCATCGTTCGCATCCTGATGGTATTTTCTTTTTCTTCACACGATACGATATTCTCAAGGGCCATGACGGCCTGTCCCGAGATGATAGAAAGCATTTCTATATCGGCCTGACTGTATTCCACCCCCGTTTCCGTCTGACTAATGTTGATAACACCTACCGCCTTTCCTCTTGAAACCAGGGGAAAGGAAATCGACGCTGCGATAGTATTTCTTTTCAACAGCTGCGAAAAGGGAGAATGGTGCTGGGTCAATTTGTTTAAGATAACCGGCTTGCCGTTTTCATAGACCCATCCCGCAATCTGTTCTCCCGATTTTATGCTGATTTTTCTTAAAAGCTCCTCACTCAGGCCCCGGGATGCCACCACTTTCAATCGGTCTGTTTCTTCATCAAACATCATCAAGGAAACGGAAGGCACCTTTATCTCTTGGACAATCACATCAAGCAGTTCATCATAGACCTGCGCCTGTGAGGTGGTTGTCATGAATTTTTCTCCAAGCTTGTAGAGGGGCATGAGGGTCCTAAAGCGTGAACTTTCCTCTTTAAGTTTGGCGACTTCCAACGATTCTTGAACCATATCCATCAGTTTCCGGGCGACCAAGGGTTTCTCAAGAACCCCGCTAAATCCCTTATTCATCGCATCGACGACTGTGCCAAGATCCGGATTTTCCAAGACCATTATACCCGTCAGGTTCGGTTCAGACCTCCTCATTCCCAGAAATGTCTCCATTCCGTTCATGCCCGGAAGTACCGCATTAATCACAGCAAGATCAAATTGAATTTTCGTCGTCAATTCGATAGCCTGTTCTCCATCATAGGCACAATACACTCTGTGACCCGTTTTGCCGAGAGCCACTCGAGCCATATCCGCTATCAATGTCTCGTTGTCCACAACCAGAATCTTACCGGCGGATATTCGGGCAGTGTGATTTTTCATTTTTCTCGAAACCTGCTTATCAGGAGAACGCTGTAAAATTACAAAAAATTTTGATCCACTGTATTATATAACCATTATGCGTCCGTATCCATTATGCGTCATCTCCAACCAGGAAATCCATCACTAGGGAATTCGTAGAGCAAATAATTCCAAACCCATAAGAACAACGGGAGACAATGGTAAAAAAAACTTGGCAATATCTCTCCAATTGTTACACTATAGCATAAGTGATTTTAAAAAAAGAGCTTTATCCAACCATCGAACAAGGATAGCACTCTTTTCGATAGTCTGTTTCTATCCTATTTCCCGGAAAAGCAAGCTAAAATTAACTTCCCGGAACTATTCATATTCCACCCATGAACCCTTTACTCTTTAGATATTTCATTGCCAAAATGAATACTTCATGCGACGTCCGCCTGCTTTTGTATAGATGCCTTTTTGCCGTATTCTTTTTTTTCCTGTTTTCTCCTCCATCCGCACTGGCCGAAAACGGACTGCAGATCATTTTTTCAGGTAACGTGAAAGGTGAAATCAACCCTTGCGGCTGAAGGATCAATCAATTGGGCGGTCTGTCCAAAAAAGCATACCAGATAGAAATTCTCCGAAAAAAACAGGGAGCCCTCCTCATTGTCGATTCCGGCAATCTCCTCTTTAAACACCCTGTTATTCCACAGGGGCGGTCTCAAGAGGAAAGTACCGCAAACGGAATCATCAAGGCCTATGAACAAATGGCATACGATGCGGTTGCCGTTGGACCCTACGATCTTGCGGCAGGAGTTGATTTTCTAACAAGCAGAGACAAGGCACAAATGCCGTGGGTATCCGCAAATATTCTCACCAAAGACAATTCCCCGGTCTTTTCCCCTTACCTAATCAAAGACATTGACCGATCACGAATAGGAATCATCGGTTTAACAAATGAGACCTCGCCTCTTCCATCAGATCTGCACCTTGCCGATTGGCGGACGGTTTTGCCTCCGCTTTTTCAAAGTCTAGCGCAAAAATGTGACCACATCATTCTCCTCTCCAATCTTTCCAACACTGAAAACTATGAGATAGCCAGGCAATATCCGCAGCTCGATATCATCGTTTCAGCAGATCTCCGATACCGAAACCTCGGCCCGATTATTACTCACAATACGCTGATCACTCAGACTGCCGCCCAAGGAAAATATATTGGAAAATTGGATATCGCATGGGGCGATGCCGGCGGCGGATGGAGCACAGGACATGACCGTCTTATTGATGCAAAAAGGACTGCCCCCTCATCTTTCACGGAAAATTTTATCGCTCTGACAAAGTTTCTCCCCGATAGTGTCAAGATGCAAAACCTTCTTGCAAAAGTCAAACAACAAACTGACAACCACGACAAGACAAAGAGATAATCGAGGATTCAACAGACAGGATGACCGGCATTCCGAATCCCGCACCTGGACCTCCTGGATCCACCTCTTGAAAAGAACAGAAAGGCCGGATCAGAACTATCTGACCCGGCCTTTTTTCTACAGGATTGAGCATTCAGGACTGAAAAAACAGCCCGACAATTAACAACCGAATGCCTTTTGCAGGTTAGGAACTGTCTGCTTCTTCCGGCTCATCATGCCGTCAATCCACATGGATGTCCCGGAGAGTTTACTGTTGAATGCCTTCTCGATCAGTGCCGGATCATCAGAAACGACGACAAGATCCGTCCCCTCTTTCACAACATCTGTGAGCATGAGCAGTACGGAATGTCGCCCATCAGCCTTTACCTTCTTCATCTCGGCCAGAAGATCGTTACGAAGAGCAGCGACCTGATCAAGTGTCGCAAGTTCGAGCTGACCGACCCCTACCTTGCTCCCTTTCATGTCGAAATCTTTATAGTCACGGAAGAGCAGATCCTTGGCAGGGATACCGGCTACAGCGGATTTTGCCTTCAGCATTTCCATAAAAAGCCCGTCGGTATCGGCAACATCTGCAACCTTTTTCAGATCAGCCACGGCTGCCTTATCGTCAGGTGTACAGGTCGGCGATTTGAAGTTGACCGTATCGCTCAAGATTGCAGCAAGCATTCCGCCGGCGACGTTCTTCGGTATCTTAATCCCTGCATCCTTGAACATCTTGTTCAATACCGTTCCTGTACAACCGACAGGCTCACATCGAAAGAGGATGGGGTTATTGGTGGTGATGTCACCGATCTTGTGATGATCCACGATGGTAACAACCTCTGCACTGGTAATATTGGCTGGGGCCTGGGCTATATCGCTGAAATCCACCAGTGCCACCTTTTTCCCTGCGGCATCTTTAAGTTCCTCAGGAGTCTGAAGACCAAAACGGTCAAGGACCATCTTGGATTCCGGATTCAATCCAGCTGCATTGGTCTGCATACACGCCTTTACATCAGCGCCTTGTGCCTTCATGAGTTCAGCCAATGCAATTGCCGAGGTTACGGAATCGGTATCTGGGTTAGAATGGCCAACTACACAAATAGTCATGATCTTTTCCTCCATAAAAATATTTTTAATATTCAACTAGATAAAAACAACCGTTTATACGTTCAAGAAAATACCGTTAAAACTCAATTTGTCGGCATCGAAAAAAACATGTGTCGACGGTTCAGAGTTGTACCTCTTGATACATTATGTTGCTCTCGCAGTCTCTGAAATTCTTTTCCAGGCAATCAATTTTGACGACGTAGAATAGTTCCTTAACCGTATCGCGTCAAGCAGAAAAACCGTCGTATTTATATGAAATTGGTCTTTCTAAGTGAATAGCCGTTCAATGGTTCTATTGAATGTTTTGCGTTGCCATCCAAGGTCTTCAATTCGCACGAACTTAAGGTTTTCCAGAAGCAAATCCGGTATTATCTTCTCTAAAACATTCGTGACATCGACAAGACTTTGCAGTATATCTTATTCTAACCATCCTCCATGAAATGTAGCCGTAACTATCCATCCTCTCTCACATTCGTCCCTCGATGAAACCGGAAAAACAAACAGACAATCAATCGGCCCGAAAGAAAAGAAAGAAAACAACGATTCCCCTCATGTTGATTCTGGTTATTCTTGCAATCGGCATTCTCTTCTTCCTTTCATCCAAGCAGAATCCAGGCGCAGGTTCCCTGCAACAATCCGGGAATCAAACCGGCGGCCTATGGCAGAAAATTACCCGGACCCTCTCCGGGATCACAGGCCAGGGGAACCAAGGAAAAATCGGTCAAAAAGACAGCAGGATTTCCACTTCGGGTTCGAACACCGCCGCCATTGAAGGCAATGCCGCAAAGGCGACACAACCAGGTGCCGAGGACATCGGCACCAAGGGCAACACTGTTACGGCTTCCAAGACGGGACTGCCGGAATCATCATTACCCCAAAACGGGAATGCCCTGCAGACCGTGCTTTCTCGAACACCGGAGACCTGCCAACAGGCTGCAAGTCAGGTCAGCGCCTTTTATGCTCACCTGGATGCCCAGCCCTATATTCAGGCATTCCAGCTCAAGAAGAAGAGCAGCGTCTACTTCAGCGAACTCATGCAAAAACTTCTTGACAATCCACCCGTTATTACACGAGAGACCGACGACCTTTTTACCGTGTTGAAGAATACCTCGCATTTCTACAGGGTCATCGGCAAAAACAATATCATCATCCTGAAAACCATCCTCGATAAGGAAAGACCGTATATTGAAAATACCCTTGCCGATTTCTTTGCACTGACGGAATCACCCGATTGCCTCGAAAAAAATTTTCTGCTGCACATCCCGCCGTACACCGTTTATGATTACGCCGGATTTTTCCTCAACACCATGGGAGGAAGACTCTACCTTTTCAGAAGAGACTCAGGATCGCGAATGACCGTCACCTATTACAGCATTCTCGTCATCGATAAGGCAAATAAAGAATCAAAAAACAAGGACGGAATTCAAATCAGAAAGGCCATAGATTCGCTGATAACGGAAATGGAAAACAGCGGAACTCAGCTTCGTTTGAAAGAAAAGTATCTTGATAAGCTTTATGAATTAAAGGAAAAATATCAATAGATAGTGGCTACGTTTTTTTGACATACATAAAACCTTCTCCACCGGATCCATGAGCATGACTACCTGGTATGTGGCAATCAATGGAAAACAACAGGGGCCTTTTGATCAAAGCTATGTGCAACAGCTCTTACTGTCTGGAGAATATGCGCAAGAAACCCTTGTCTGGAGACAGGGGTTTCCAGACTGGATCCCCATCTCCCAGGTTCCCGAACTGAATACTTCCGCCACTATTCAAGGACAAGCTTCTCCCCCGATTTTCGGTCTGCAGGCAGACGAAATCGATTTCCGGGTCTTTGGCAACGAAATGCAATTTGTGGAAATTGAGCTCGATCCCGAGGAAAGCGCCGTAGCCGAAGCCGGTGCTATGATGTATATGTCCGATGCCGTAATTATGGAGACCGTCTTTGGAGACGGGAGCCGCGCCTCGGAATCCGGAGGCATCATTGATAAGATGCTCGGCGCGGGAAAACGTTTGATCACCGGGGCAAGCCTGTTTATCACGGTCTTCACCTTCAAAGGACGGGGAAAAGGAAGGGTCGCCTTTGCCGCCCCCTATCCGGGAAAGATAATTCCGCTGGATCTAAAAAAATTCAACGGAAAATTGATCTGCCAAAAAGAGGCCTTTCTCTGTGCCGCCAAAGGAGTTGCTATTGGAGTCGAATTCCAGAAAAAGATAGGGACGGCCCTTTTCGGCGGCGAAGGGTTCATCATGCAGAAGCTGGAAGGCGACGGTCTGGTCTTTGTCCATGCCGGCGGGACCATTATCGAAAAGGAATTGCAGGCCGGAGAATCCCTGAAGGTGGATACGGGGTGCCTTGTCGCGCTGACCCAGACAGTGGATTATGATATTGAATTCGTCGGTGGAATCAAATCGGCGATTTTCGGCGGCGAAGGGTTCTTTTTTGCCACCGTCCGAGGTCCGGGCCATGTCTGGTTGCAATCATTACCGTTTTCAAGACTTGCCGGCAGGATCTTCCAGGCTGCACCCCAAAGAAACGCCGGATATTCGACGACCGGGGAGGGATCTGTACTTGGTGAATTGGGGAATCTGTTCCAGCGGTAACCCCTGCTTACGTCTGAAGCACCCTCAGCCGATGCTCTCTCCCCAATTCATGTTTTTCAACCTTTCCGCCTGAGACATGGATTGATTTTTATCACATGATGCTATAAAATTTATAGAGTTATTGGGATCGATCGCAAAGAGGGCTGAGTTGTAATGATCGATATTTCAGCAGCATATAGTGCCCAGATACAATGGCAATCCCCGTTTGTAAGTGGAGACTCCCCAGGGGGTGCATCCACCGGGAAGGACTACGCTGCCAAAGACCAAGGCCTGCCTCAAGGTCAGGATCAGGTATCTATCTCCGAGAAGGGCAAGGCGCTGTCCGGACAAAATTCGACAACGACGCAGTCGAATTCTCATTCCCCATCTTCATCTCAACAGACCGGTAAGACAAAAGAAAAGACCCTCAGCACTCGTGACCTTGCAGAAATCCAGCAGCTCAAAAAGAGAGACGCCGATGTCAGGGCGCATGAAGAGGCACATCTTGCCGTAGCCGGGCCATACGCCAGAAGCGGTCCCACCTATACCTACGAAACAGGTCCGAACGGAGTACAATATGCAATAGGTGGAGAGGTACAGATAGATACATCGGATGCGAGCACCCCGGAGGCCACCATCAGAAAAATGGAGACGGTTGTAAGGGCGGCTCTTGCCCCGGTAGACCCTTCCGCCACCGACAGACAAGTTGCAGCACAAGCCCTTGCGAAAGAACTTCATGCCGTCCAAGAACTTCAAAGCCAGCAAAACAAGAACGCGCGTTCCAATTCCACAGGTCAATCATCCACCAGTCAAAATGGTGGGCAGCCCTCCTCACACCCTTCATCGACCCAAGCCAATGGATTATCTGCTGGCAATAGCCAGCAACTCATGATACAAGCATATCAAAACATGCTGCCCTTGGCTTGAAATGACAGCTTCTCCTTAGAGGGTCCTGGTGCCGCAGTAAACCCGGCACTGCAAACTACCGCCGCCATGAAGGAACACCGCTTTATTACAGAATTTCTTAAATTTCTATCTTCTTCTCCGACTCCGTATCATGCGGTTTCGACCATGTCAGAGCAATTTGCCAAGCAGGGCTACCATCGGCTTTTTGAACATGACAAATGGAAACTCAAAGAAGGAAATCATTACGTTGTCATACGGGAGGACGGCGCCCTTGTCGCCTTTCGTCTCTCTACCTTCGATACCGCAAATGTTGGATTCAGAATTATCGGCGCCCATAGCGACAGTCCCGGTCTGCAGATCAAACCTCTTCCCGATATCGTCAACCGGAGCTACCATCAACTGGGCATGGAAATCTACGGCAGTCCCTTGCTCAATCCCTGGTTCGACAGAGAACTGTCGCTGGCAGGCAGAGTTTGCTGCCGAATGAAGAACAATTCCCTGAAAACACTTCTCGTCGATTTTCATCGTCCGCTGCTTTTCATTCCCAGTCTTGCCATTCATCTCGACAGGGAAGCAAATAAAAACAGGGTATTGAATGCTCAGCAACACCTGACCCCGATACTTTCACAGGTAGCCAACAACATGCTGCCCGATTTTAAAACGATCCTGATGGAACAGATAGCGGATCAACAAATGGGAATGGACATCACCGAGGTCCTTGGCTTCGATATGTTCTGTTACGATATGCAGGGTCCCTGCAGAATCGGCCTGAATAATGAGTTTATCAGTGCCGGCCGGTTGGACAATCTCTTAAGCTGCTTTGTTGGAATGCAGTCGATGCTTGAAGCGAAAGGCAACGGGAATTGCATGTTTATCTGCAACAATCATGAAGAAACAGGCTCAACATCTGCCACAGGCGCTCAGGGCTCCCTGCCCGTCGCGATTATGGAACGCATTGTCCCTGATCCGCAGGTCCGTCAGGTGTGCCTCAGCAAGTCTTTTTTTATTTCCATGGACAATGCACATGCCCTTCATCCAAACTACGCCGACAGATCGGACCCATCTCACCAGGTCCTTCTTAATCGAGGGCCGGTGATAAAAATAAATGCCAATCAACGCTATGCAACCAACAGCTTGAGCAAGGCCTGCTTTCAACTTCTGGCAAGAGAAGCCGATATTGAAACGCAGGAATTCGTCATGAGAAATGACATGACATGCGGCAGTACGATCGGCCCGCTTCTCGCGGCGCGACTCGGGATTGCCACGGTCGACGTCGGAGCACCGACCCTGGCCATGCACTCCATACGCGAGCTGACCGGCAGCCGGGATCCCTATCTTCTGTATCGACCGATCCTGCATTTTCTAAGCCGGAAGCAGCTCCCGAAAGATTCCGGCTAGGCAACAAGATCTACCTGCTGCAATGTTCCGACACTGCCATCCTCCCGTACAAAAATTCCGGTGCTTCGAACCTGTCCCGACGGATCGCTTGCTCCGTTCTCAAGGGAAAAGGGGGTAGCCACATTGCCGAGATACAGGGCGCCGACGCCGGTCTGGCTGAGCGAAGAAAGCATATCCTGGCCGTTTGCATCTTTTGTCCATACCAGTAATTGTTTAAAAACAGGATCATTTTCGTCAATCCAGCCATTCCCGTCACGATCATAGGTAGCAAGTTCGTTAAAGCCGTTTCCCGTAGCTGGACCAAAAAGTTCGGAGCCGTTGTCTATCGTATTGTTGCCGTTTTTATCCAAGGCCAGGAATCCGCTTCCAGGGGCAACAAAGGCGATATTTTGGGGCCTTCCATCGGTCATGAGATCAAATGAATAGTGTGTCTGGGTGAGTTGGGCTGCCGTGCCGTTGAAATTTATGACCAGGGGATCCTTGAGTGCTTCGCCCATCCTGATGGTTTGATCCACCGAGGAGGAAGTTTCTCTGCTCATGGTGAGTTGGCTCGAAAAATCTATCTCTTGGCCATCCTGGGTGACAATTTTTCCTTGAGCTGCAAAATTCGTGGTTTCAGATTCAATATGTGATTGATGATACTCGTATACTAAACCAAAACCTGAATTTTGAACCTGGTTCTCCCCGGATGGAGGGGGTTGCCCACCGGCTTCCGCCCCCTCCCCGGAAGGAGAATTCCCGTTGGCGACAATACTGTTCAAATCAGCCGTCTGGACTACCCGACCGGTAAGACGCTCAATCATCGCCTGCAGAATAAGCAAATTCAATTGCAACACCGAATTGCCAATATTTCCGGATGAGAGAGGATATGCCTGCACCCGACCAGAAGTCATCTTTTTCGACTCAGTCGACAAGCTGACCTTGACGGAGGCCTGATGAATAACCTCTTGCCTCAATGCCTCGGGACCGATGTTCGTGTCGCTGTTGTTTGTTACCGTTTGAGGATTCTTCCGCGCTCCCCAAACGGTAAGAGATTCATTTTTTACGTTTTTTTGAAGAGATGTATGTTGTGAATTGAGTTGTATTGCAGAGTCTTCGATCTTCATTGCAGGCCCTCCTTGGCTTTGCCTCGACAGAACGCATCCCGATCCTCCCTGACCGGATAAAGCAGTATGAACCCGTCCCGTATGTTCTTATCGGCACTTTTCAGCAATTCTTTACTCTTTTTTCTGTCGCTTCGAAATCGTATCGATGGACAACCGGTGCTTTCCTTTTTCCTGTATCCAGAGTAAATTATCGGCAAATCATATTTTTCTGATGAAAAACCCCCTTCCCGTCTTGAGGTTGCTTGAGCATATGCCGCGTGGCCTTCTCGTCCGGAAGCGTTTCTTATTTATACAAAGGTGACCGATGAGCAGCGATGATAAAAAGATCATCTATTCGATGATAAAGGTGAGCAAATATTATGACAACAGGCCGGTTCTAAAAGATATATCTCTATCGTATTTTTATGGAGCAAAGATCGGCGTCCTCGGCTTGAATGGTTCCGGGAAAAGCACCCTGTTGCGCATCCTTGCCGGAATCGATACCGAATTCAACGGAGAAACCATCCTGTCACCTGGTCATACGGTTGACTATCTGCCGCAGGAACCGTCGCTTGATCCCGAAAAAACGGTCAGGCATATTGTTGAAGAAGGTGTCCAAGACACGGTGGATCTCCTGGCTGATTTTGCCGCCATTAATGAAAAATTCTCCGAGCCTATGACCGACGACGAGATGCAGGCACTCATTGAAAGACAGGCCGAGGTACAGGAAAAACTCGATGCCGTCAGTGCCTGGGATCTTGACAGCAGATTGGAAATGGCCATGGATGCCCTTCGTTGCCCATCCCCTGAAACCAGATGCGATATCCTCTCCGGCGGCGAAAAGCGAAGAGTGGCCCTGTGCCGCATTCTACTCAAACAACCGGATATTCTGCTTCTGGATGAACCGACCAACCACCTTGACGCAGAATCCGTGACCTGGCTCGAACACCATCTGCAAGCCTATCCCGGAACTGTTATTTGCGTGACCCACGACCGGTATTTTCTTGATAATGTCGCCGGCTGGATACTGGAGCTGGACCGTGGAATAGGGATTCCCTGGAAAGGAAATTATTCATCATGGCTGGAACAAAAGGAAAAACGGTTGGCCCAGCAGGAAAAGAAGGAAAGCGAACGCAGACGCACCCTGCAACGGGAGCTGGAATGGATTAGAATGTCCCCCAAAGGCAGACGCAGCAAATCAAAAGCGCGTATCAATTCCTATGAAAAATTGATGTCTCAGGAAACGGAAAGGCTGGCAAAAGAGCTGGAAATTTTTATCCCTCCGGGCCCTCGACTTGGTAAACTTGTCATCGAAGCGACAAAGGTCCAGAAATGCTTCGGGGATCGTATCTTGATGGATAACATGAATTTTGTCCTGCCGGCTGGTGGAATTATCGGCGTTATCGGTCCTAACGGAGCTGGGAAAACCACATTATTTAAGATGATTATCGGTCAGGAGACTCCGGATGGCGGAAGTATTCGGATCGGTGAAACGGTGAAACTTTCCTATGTGGATCAGACCCGGGACGACCTCGATCCTGAGAAGACCGTCTGGCAGGCAATCTCAGATAATCAGGACACCATCCTGCTGGGGAAAAAAGAGATCAATAGCCGTGCTTATGTAGGAAAATTCAATTTTTCCGGCACCGAGCAACAGAAAAAGGTCGGTCTGCTCTCAGGAGGCCAACGCAATAGGGTCCATTTGGCAAGGATGTTGAAAGAAGAAGGGAATGTACTGTTACTCGACGAACCGACAAACGATCTCGATGTAAATACCCTGCGGGCACTGGAAGAGGCTCTGGAAAATTTTGGAGGATGCGCCGTAGTTATCAGTCATGATCGATGGTTCCTCGACCGTATCGCCACCCACATTCTCGCCTTCGAAGGAGACTCACAGGTCGTTTGGTTCGAAGGGAATTACTCGGATTATGAGGAAGATAAAAAGGCTCGCCTCGGCGCGGAGGCGGATCAGCCGCATCGGATAAGGTATAGGCAGCTGACCAGGGGGTAGCCTGAAAAATTGGCATCACGCGCGGGATCAAGACCTGCAAAATTTTTACGGCAGGCATAAAGAGGCCATGGAGTAGATTACACTCTTTACACACCGCCGAGACGGGATGAAAAAGCGAATATTCGATGTGACCCGGGGTACAGCCATCTGCAGTACACCACAACAGGTGTGAGGAAGACGGTTCGCAGGGCCTATCCCAAATTTTTCAGTTTCAAAAACATCTCCTCCAGGTTTCTCAATTCTTCTGTTGCCACCTGCAAGGACCCATTTTTGCTATCGGCCTCGATAGTTGACACAATGTCTTTTATCCCCTCGATACCAAGGCTTGCGGCCGCCCCTTTGATGGAATGTGCTGCCCGATACACCTGTTTTGTGTCCCCTTTCTGAATCCCTTCTTTTATCAATGCTAAATCTGATGTGAATGATCCTTTAAATATATCCAGTAACTCATGCAGAAGTTCCGCATCGTCAGCAGTCTGTTCAAGGGCGAATCTTTTATCCCACTTCAATGTATCCATATGATATCCTTTTTCAAATGTTTGAAGAATTGAGGGAAAACTAATTTGTCCTTTCCGCAATAGCACCGGATAACCATCACGGATGCCGACAACGGTCGAGCACGCTCCTCCGGGACTTGTTCCTCCATCGACAATATGATCGATGCGCCTGCCGAATATCATTTCCACCTCGACAGCACTCCTTGCTGGTGCCCTACCCGAGATATTGGCACTGGTGGCCGTAATCGGCCTCCCGAACATCACACAGAGCCTGGTGACAAGTTCATTGGAGGAAATGCGAATGCCTAGGGTGCCGCTCCCCCCTGTAAGCAACGGAGAATGTACTTCACCTACAGGAAAGATCAAGGTAAGCGGACCGGGCCAGAACCTTTTAATCAGTGAATGATACGGCAGCGGTATGGTAGCACCAAGGCTGTCCAATTGTCTTATGTCACTTATCAATACCAGGATCGGTTTATGCTGCTCCCTTTTCTTCAGTTTGAAAAGAGCCTGCAGCGCCTTGTCGTTATAAGGATCAACGGCCAAACCGTAATACGTTTCCGTCGGAACGGCTACTATACCTCCGCGCCGCAGGCAGTCTACCGCCTTTACCAGGAAATCGGTACCGGAACCATCGGTTTTTCTATCAGCCGACGATCCGGCGGGCCTTTTCTTCAACCTGTTGCACCATACGTTCCCTGAATTCGACCAGTCGGGAGGCCAAGGCCTTGTCCTCCAGGGCCAGTATCCTGGCCGCCAGGATCCCGCTGTTTTTTGCCCCCGGCCTGCCGACACCCATTGTCGCAACAGGCACTCCCGGCGGCATTTGCACGGTCGACAGCAGGGCATCCATACCGTTGAACGATGAGGTATCAAGGGGAACACCGATTACCGGAATATCGGTATGAGCAGCAACCACTCCGGCCAGATGCGCTGCCATGCCAGCACCGGCAATAATAACCTTCAGGCCTCGTTTCTCGGCGGTCTTGGCATAGTCCACAGCCTTTTCCGGTGACCTGTGGGCGGACGCAACCGTCATCTCATACGGGACGCCCATCTCTTTCAGAAAATCTGCGGCTGCCAGCATAACCTGCTGATCAGAATCACTCCCCATGACTATTCCCACAACAGCCGCTTTGTTGTTTCCATGGGCTCGTCTTAACGCCTTAGCCCCGATATCACGCCTAAAACAGCACCCCTTCCACTGAATCATATCCACGGCCGAATAGGCACGGGAAATGGCCTGTTGGAGATTTTTCCCGGTAGCGGTAACCCCCAGGACCCGTCCTCCAGCCGTTACGGTGCGGCCGTTTTTAATTGTGGTACCGGCATGAAACACCATAGTATTTTCGACCTTCGCTGCCTTTGCCAGACCGGTAATGACCTTTCCCTTTTCATAGGAACCCGGGTATCCTCCGGAGGCCATCACGACACAGACGGACGGAGAAGGCTTGATTCTCATTTTTATCGAATCAAGACGGCCATCTATAGCTGCTTCAAAGATATCGATAATATCGTTTTCCAACCTTACTAACAGCGGTTGGGCTTCCGGATCTCCAAAACGGCAATTAAACTCCAGGACATTGACCGTATCCCCGTCTATCATCAGCCCCGCATAGAGCATCCCCTTAAACGGCCTTCCTTCTGCTTTCAACCCTTGAACCGTCGGCAGCATAATTTTCTTCATCACATGGTCCGCAATCTCATCTGTTACCACAGGTGCCGGAGAATAGGCTCCCATGCCGCCGGTATTCGGTCCCTGATCATTCTCGAAGATAGCCTTATGATCCTGGGAGGTGGGAAGAGGGAGAACGGTTCTTCCATCCGTAAAGGCTATAAACGAAGCCTCTTCACCTCGAAGGCAGGTCTCGATGACGATTCTGTCTCCTGCGTCTCCAAAGGCCTTCTCCATCATGATGAGATCCACTGCCTCTTTTGCCTCCGCTGCAGTCTGCGCAACAATGACACCTTTTCCAGCCGCCAGACCATCCGCCTTCACCACGATGGGGACCCCGCATCTATCAATGTATTTTTTGGCTTTCTTTCTTTCTGAAAAAACCTTGAAGGCTGCGGAAGGGATATTGTATTTCTTCAGAAATTCTTTTGCAAACACCTTGCTTCCCTCCAGAAGCGCGCTCTCTTTTCTCGGACCGAATATACGCAAGTCATTGTCTTCAAACACATTGACAATGCCCGCAACCAGGGAAGATTCCGGGCCGACTATGGTCAAGTCGATTTTTTCCTTTTTTGCAAACTGTAACAACCCTTCTATATCGACTGCGGAAATATCTACGCATTGGGCCAGTCGCCCTATGCCCGCGTTCCCTGGTGCGCAAAATATCTTCTTGACCTTCGGACTCTGATGGATTTTCCAGACCAGCGCATGTTCCCTGCCCCCTGACCCGATCACAAGTACTCTCATCGCCCTTCTCCCATTTATGTAATTAAGCCGTTATTGAGAATTATGATATCTTCAAATATTGACAAATTATCGCCAAAGGATTAAATGAATGAATGGCCATTCAGTGCCCGTTTATCCATTTTGTCACCACTGACATTTACCTTTCCCTATCCGATGAAAGCCGTCAACAAACACTCCAAGATAATTACTGCTGCAACTAAGGTCTTTGCTCAAAAAGGCTTTTTCAACGCTAGAATATCCGATATCGCCAAAGAAGCCAAGGTTGCAGACGGTACAATTTATCTCTATTTCAACAATAAGTTCGATATCCTCCTTTCGGTCTTCGAAGAAGAAATCGGAAACCTGATCATTCAGGTGAAAAAACTTATCGCTGAAGAGACGGACCCAAGAAAAATGCTTGAAATATTCGCAAGTAAGCATCTATCCATCATGAAAAAGAATAAGCATCTCGCCGAGGTAATCCAGATTGAACTGCGCCAGACCAACAAACTTATCAAGGATTATCGCAATAATAAATTCAGCGAATATGTCAATATTATCTCCGACATCATAAAACTTGGTCAGGAGCAGAATATCTATCGACCCGACATCCTTCCGGGAATCGCCAAAAGGGCTTTTTTCGGAAGTCTTGACGAAATTTCAAGGGTCTGGAATATCTCGTTGGAAACAAATTATACGGTGGAGGAGACAGCGAGTCAGGTAATGAAGATATTTTTGTCCGGAATGCTGGTTCAGGCCAAATCTGCATGATATCTTCTCACCGGCAATTCCCGCAGGTTCAGTCCATCAATCATCCATCAGGCAAAGAGGGATTGTGAAATCTCCACGACCTCAAATTCGCGTGTTCCACCGGGAGTCTTGACAGTAACCTCATCACCTACTCTTTTGCCGAGTATGCTCTGTCCTAGGGGAGACAAAACCGATATTGATCCCAATTTCACATCCGACTCCTCAGGACCTAGCAGTTGATAGGAAACCTCTTCCTCAGTATCCATATCCAGAAGGCTTACGACCGTGCCAAAGACAGCTTTTTCCTTTGAGACCTTCGAACAATCAATAATCTCCGCTCTGGCCAGCTTATCCTTTAATTCTCGAATTCGTCCTTCGACATGTCCTTGCCTTTCTTTTGCCGCATGATATTCGGCATTTTCCTTCAGATCACCATGTTCTCTGGCAGTCTCAATCGCTTTTACAACCTCAATCCGTTCTGTTCGCTCCAATCTCATCAGTTCATCACGTAGCTTCTGGTTGCCGGCTTTGGACATTGGAATTCGTTCAACCATTTTCAACTCCATCGTAAAAAAAAATCCTGTGGGATCTCAATGAAGAAACCCCACAGGAATGTGGTGCCTACCATCGATAAATTACAGACAACATGCCGGCGTTCATCGTATAATTACCGGTGTTGTAGTATGCAAAACTCCCTTTTAATAAATAATGCCTGCTCATTTCAAGAAAAATATTAAAGCCCACCGAATTGATCTCGTTATACTCGCTTTCATACCCGAATGAGTAATTGAAAGTATAGTAACTTGTCCCGAGACTAGATTTGGTATCGGTCTCAATGTTGTGTTTAAAACGAAGGGTCAACAGGTGCTGCCAATAGGAACCGGGACTCCAATACGGCAGATCGTCCGGGCTGAAATCGGTTGAAAAATCGTTTCCATGGCCGAGATTGCTTCGACTGTTTTGTAACGTACTGTAATCATATCTCAACTGCAGAAGTGACAACTCCCCGAAAAGATCATAAGAGCTCCAAAGATGGTACCTGCTTTGATAGTTGCTGTCCGTATATTCTCGATACCGAAAATCCCCGCCGAGAAACAGCTTCGGGAAATAGTCAATTTTCAGACCAGTCTCCATATCTCTGTGATAAATCCCTGCACGCAAAGCTTGAACCGTATCATCCACCGCATCCTGGCTGATGGCGACATTTCCACTCAAGGACTCGGAAATCCGTCCTTTCAGTTGCAGCCTATAGAGAAAATTCGCATCAGAATCAGCAAAATTTCCGCCAAAATTGATCAGAATATCAGTATCATCGCTTAGGTTAATTGTATACGTGCCATTGAGCTTAGTTACCAGTACTTCCTTGGTTGTATCGCTGGATGTATAATACCCTCGCTCCGCCTGAACATCCAACTCCTGATTAAAAGCCGGCATCCTCCAACCTTCGATTCCCCAGCTCCTCTTTTTGATATCAATATAGCCATCCCTTCCCTTTTCATCCAGGAAAAGACCGTCAAACGATATCCACGGCATTGTTTTCAGAGTATTCTGCCAGACCATTTCATCCAACTCCGGGTATTCTGTTCCGGTTTTCTTTAATATCTCATAAAGTTCCCCCTCTTTGCCATAGAGTTCGAGCCTGCTATATACCCTTGCCAGGTCGTAGAGGGTCTCGTCCGAATCTCCTTTCTTTATCAAAGCCTTATACTCTTTTTCCGCCTGATGATAGTCTCTCCGCATGATGGTCTGTTTTGCCGATAATTCGTTTCCTATAAGGTTCTGCCATTGATATGTCATATAGAGAGCGGCTGAAATGGCATTTATCGACAAGCCCAGGTGTTCACCTATGAAGAGAGGATCCATCACCGTCGCCATCCGGTCATCATTTTGCGAATTACTAAAGGTTACTCTCTCCCAGAACGATCTCTTTAGCGCAGGCAGATGAAAATCCGCTTCGGTCGACCCCATCCTCTGCAGGAAGACCTTTTCAACAGGGGGACGTAAGAGGGATTGGTACATCTTAATCGACGCATCCAATTTCCCGTCCGCCCACAATGACCTGGCCAGCAGCACGTGTTGCCGGAAAAAATCATTCGTTGAATCATCTCGTAATTCTCGCGAGGCAGAAGCTGTTACCGTCAGCGGACCAACAGAAATTTCCTTTGCCAGCCTCTTGAAATTCCCGAGCTTGAACTCCAAATCAAGGGTCTGGAGCTGAAAATATTTCTGTTTTGGAAATT
This sequence comes from Desulfocapsaceae bacterium, assembly GCA_046706325.1. Classification (GTDB taxonomy): domain Bacteria; phylum Desulfobacterota; class Desulfobulbia; order Desulfobulbales; family Desulfocapsaceae; genus CAWGGS01. The sequence goes on from JBJKPM010000082.1 coordinate 311,131, forward strand.
CCTGCGATAAGAGACGAAATATTTTGAGAGCCTGACCATAGTTATTCTGAGCAATGAGTATCTTTCCTTCGAGTACACGCGCACTTACAGAGGATGGAATCCTTCGTAAAAATGAATGCACATATGCGGCAGCCCTCGTATAGGCGCCGTATTCATATTCATAGGCCGCAGCTTTGTAGATAGCTGAAGATGTCTTTAATTTTGCGGTCTCAAAAAGATGCTCACTTTTATCCTTTAAGCCTTCACTAGCTTGACTTTCTCCGATTTTCTCCAATATTACCAGTAATTCGACCTCATCGGGATTTTTTTCAAGGACCTGTTGAATATAATTTTTGGCTTGCGCATACTGCTTGTTCCTATATAACAGCCGGCACAGCCACAGTTCCGCCTTGACCTTTGCTTTGGAAATTCCGGGCGGTTGTTCTTTCTCCAACTGACTGAGATACTCCGTCAACATACCAATGGCTGTCTGATAGCGGTGTTCGGCAACAAAAAGTTCGACCTTTTGGAAATAAACCTCCTCCGGCCAATGACAATAATTTTTAGACAGGAGATCGACTCCCGATTTTTTTGCCAATAGGTAGAGCCAGGCTTTTCCCCAAGCAACATTTCCTCTCTCAAAAGCCATTTGGGTTAATCTTCCAAGGGCCTCCTGGACCGCGGCATCATCGGCAAGCATCTCACGAGCCATCTGCTCGGCCTGAAAGACCTGCCCTTCCACAAAATAGCTTTCGGCCAGACGAAGCCTGGCGTCGGTTACTCGTTTGCTGCGTTTTGAGAAACGTCCGAGCAGACCATGCAAGATGTCTTCAACATCCGAATACATCCTATTGCCTATCAATCCCTCGATATAGATATTTTCAAGCTCCACAGCATGTTGATTCTCCATCATTTTCCGGGGAATTTCCCGGTAGAGCATCCGCAGTTTATTGACCATTCCAAGATCGCCGGCCAATTTCAGGGCTCTCAGACGTGCCGGCAGGTTTTCCGGATTTTCCTTCAGATACCTCGATAAGGTCGATAGAGCCGCTAAATCATCACCTAGCGTCTCCTCAATCTTTGCACGCAAAAGGAGATATTGAGGAAATGCCGCCTCACTTCCTTCAAGTAATTTTAAATAACTGTAGGCAATTCTATATCTTTTTTTCGTGTAGGAAAGCTCTGCAAGCTGCCAGACGATTTTCTTGTCCTGCGGGTTATTGGAGTGAATGATTTCCAGAACCTGATATTGCTCCTCATCCTTCCCCTTATGTTGCAAAAGATCCGACATCGCCTCATAGATTGCCTGTCTGTTCGGAGTAATCTTTGCCAGATCATGCCAGAGCATGGCGGCTCCGTTATTGAGTACGATCGACAACAGATCGTTGGCCAAACGGGTTTGAATGGTTTCAATTTCTTTTTTTATCCTCCTGTTTCCAGGATGTCTATTCCTATATTTTTCTAAATATACCAGAGCCTTATCAGGACGATCCTCATCATGAAAGTAGATTTCACCGATCTGCACCAGCAAATCATCACCCCCGTCTCCCTGTTTATTCAAAACCAGTAGATGAGGCAAGGCCAAGCGTTTTTTTCCCGATTTGAGATAGTGATCGGCAACCTTTTCTTGGAACGGAAGATATTCCGGATGCCTATCAAGGTATTTCAGCTGATACGGAAGCGCATTTTCTTCCATCCCCCTCAGTTCATAAACGACGGCAGCCTCCATGAATACACGATCCTCTACCTTGAATTTAGCGATCAGGATTGAATAATAGGACGACGCCTTATCCAGCCACCCCAGGTCTTTGGCCAAGCGAGCCAGTCTCAAAAGCACATGGGCATCATTGGGGGTCCTCAGATAGAGCTGTTGCATAAGAGGAAATGCCTCGGTTTTTTTCCCCAGACCCTCCAACGCCGAAACAAGTCCTGCCAATGCCTCAACTGCTGAAGGATCAAACGGCCCTTTTTCATAGACCTGGCCGAAATATTTTGTCGCCTGCTGATATTGTTTGTTGTTGAGAGCAACGGCTCCCGCCTGAAGAAGGAAATCCGTTCTATTGGGATCGATCTCCAGGAGATTCTCAAGATTGAGCCCGGCATCAGCCCATCTTTTCAACTCGATAAGCACCTTGCAATATTCCCATCTTGCCTCCTCAATATTCGGTTTTACTCCGAGAAGTTTAGTATACTTTTCCGCAGCCTCCTCAAATTTACCTTCCCGTGACAGCTTCCTCGCCTGGTCCCAGATAGCTTTCCATGCAGGGTTTTCGGATTTTTCCGGATTATCCACGATAATCACATCACGCTCCGGGGCAATTGCAGCCTGGAGCGGACTGTGATACTGCATCACGATTACAAATGAGCATAAGCTCGCAAAAATTAGGATCGCGCTATTCAGCTTTGGAAAAATCATATGAAATGTGCAGCGACGGCTTTACATCAGATATATTAGCCACAGATGGATATCCGAAACCGTAGTTATTTGCAGATGGTCTCTGCATATGAAAACCTGTCTTTTTCAGAGAGAAGAGTTATACTGCCGATGATCACATCCTGCCACGCACTGGATGTTACACCATCAGGCCATCCGCTTCAATCAGGAACTTGAGCCGAGAGATTTTTCAAGTTCCACTTCCATATGTTGGCAAGAACCCTTTACCGTTGCCTGTAAAAGTCCTCGATGGAATGGACAACATACTCCTGCATCTCGAATGTAAGCTCCGGATATATCGGCAGGGCAATGGTCTGGGCGGCCGCATCTTCGGCCTTGGGAAATGTTGCTCTGGAGAATTCAGCTCCCAGGCATTTTTGTTGATGAAGCGCCAATGGATAGTATATTTCACAGCCTATATCATGCTGTAAAAGCCAATCCTTTAACTGGTCGCGGCTTGCAACTCTTAAGACATATTGATTGAAGATATGAAAATTCCTGCCGTTGATGTCACTTCCCGGCGCTTGATCCTGGTAAACAGCCTTCGGCACGGAAACCACCCCCCTGTCGATTAAACCCGATTCGGAAAACAATGCAGTATAACATGACGCGTTATCACGCCGCGCCTGATGCCATTTCTCTATATGCTCGAGTTTGAGACGCAGAACGGCTGCCTGAATTGGATCCAGGCGGAAATTCCCTCCAACCATGGAATGGTAATACTTGGGATATGCACCATGATTCCGCATCAGCTTGACCTTCTCGGCAAAGGTTTTTTCCCGGCTTATCACCATCCCGCCATCTCCAACACCGCCAAGGTTTTTGCTCGGGAAAAAAGAAAAACACCCGGCCAGACCCATTGCCCCCGCCCGCACCCATCTCAAACCGTTTGCATCCTGCATCGGATATTCAGCACCAATTGCCTGAGCGGCGTCCTCAATTACCGACAGCTGATAGGTGGAGGCCAGTTGGAGGATTGCCCGCATATCCGCACATTGTCCGTAAAGATGCACAGGCAATATGGCCTTTATTTTTTTTGCCTTATCGGCTTCGAGAACCTCCGCGATCGCCCCGGGATCTATATTGTAGGAAATCGGGTCGATATCTGCAAAGACCGGCTTGGCCCCTACCCTGAGGATCACCCCCATGGTTGCAAAAAAGGAATAGGGCGTTGTAACAACCAGGTCTCCAGGCCCAACGCCCAGCGCCATCAAAGAGACAAGCAAGGCATCCGTACCGCTTGAAACACCAACCCCATGCCCGACTCCGCAATATGCGGCAATATCTTTCTCCAAGCCTTCAACTTCCGGGCCTTGTATATATCTGGTGGAATCTATCACCTTGGTGACGGCGGCAAGTATTTCTTCACGCATATTCTCAAGCTGTGCGTGTAAATCCAGCAAGGGTACTCTCATAATGAATTCAATTTTTGAAAATTTTTAGGATGCTGCAAAAAAAATACGCAACGACAATGAATTACCGTCAGCTCGCTATTTTTTGCCATCAGTCATGATTACGATTTTATCTCCATCAAAAAAATCTACTATATCAGGCATTTCTGCTTCAAAGAATCGTTTCATCTTTTTCAGGAGATTCACTTCGATCTGCCGTACCCGCTCGCGGGAAATACCGAAGCTGTCGGCAATGTTTTGCAGGGTAAGCGGTTCATCCGTCAGCAGACGTCTATCCAAGATCATCTTCTCCTTGTCATTGAGTTTATCTTTGAGAACGTCGATCAATTCGGCCAACCGCTGTTTCATCTCCTTTCCGGCAACCATGGATTCAATACCAGGCCCTTCGTTGGGTATGAAATTTTTTTGTTCATCATCCGAATCAGAACGGACGGGACTTTCAAGCGAGACATCCCAACTGTCCATCCGCTGGTTCATCTCCACAACCTCTTTTTCCTTGACGGAAAGCCGCTCGGCCAAGAGTTTCGGTTCCGCTTCAAAGCCTTGGGCTTCCAATAACTTTTTTTCCTTATTGAGAGAGAAAAAAAGTTTTCGTTGTGCTTGTGTGGTGCCGATTTTGACCAGACGCCAATTATCCATAATAAATTTCAATACATAAGCACGTATCCAATAGGCGGCATAGTAAGAAAATTTCACGCCTCGATAGGGATCGAATTTTTTTGTGGCCTGCACCAGCCCAACGTTTCCCTCCTGGATCAGGTCCATGAAATTCTGCATCCAATATTTTTGAAAATCCATCGCCACCTTTACCACAAGCCGCAGATTGGAAGATACGAGACGATATGCAGCATCCCGATCACCTGTCTCCCTGAAACGAACCGCCAATTCATCGGTCTCTTCCCTCGATAGAAGCTCATACTGACTTATTTCCTGCAGATACCGGTGCAGGGCCGGATTGCTAAGTACCGGCAGGTTCTCATCATCAGAGACGGCAACCAATGGGTTTTCCTGAGGTTGAACGTCATCGTTATATAGACTTTCTTCTGTTTCTCTGGTCATGGTCCGTATCTTTTAGAAGAATAAAAAAAACCGGCCTCTAGGAAAGGACAGTAATAGTAACCAAGTTCTTTGAAAGTGCAATCATTATTGTCGACATCCCGGAAAGTTCATCTGCCGACGATTTCGCCTTGAACCCTTTAGAGATGTCGTGTTGTCCCTGCATCCTCTCGAGGTTCGTACAAGGCCATCATCTTACCATGATAAACAAGGTATATCATCGGAAACCCTGATAGGAATACCTGTTTTATTCTACCCTAGCACATCTCTTGCCTGAGTGGAAAATTCTATTTTCTTCTTTGTATTTTTATGCTAAGAATTCATGTTCGCTCTCCTATCGACAACACTACGTATCTCGGTCATTCCCAAAGGTGAACTCTCTCTTAAAATATGAACAATATAAGAAACTTCAGTATAATTGCACATATCGATCATGGAAAATCGACACTTGCCGATCGCATGATCCAGATGTGCAATCTCGTCTCTGATAGGGAGTTCAAGGATCAGATTCTCGATAACATGGAAATTGAACGTGAACGCGGTATTACGATAAAGAGCCAGACCATATGTTTACCATATTCGGCAAAAGATGGCAAAACATACATGCTCAATCTCGTTGATACCCCGGGGCATGTCGATTTCAGTTATGAGGTATCCAGGGCCTTGAGTTCATGCGAAGGCGCCTTACTCCTCATCGATGCCTCCCAGGGGATTGAGGCGCAGACCCTTGCCAACCTTTACCTGGCAATGGAAAATGATTTGGAAATACTGCCTGTTATCAACAAAATCGATCTTCCTTCGGCTGAACCGGAAAAAGTCGCCCTGCAAATAGAAGAAGACCTCGGGCTTGACGGCCACCTGATCCAACGCTGTTCCGCAAAAACGGGCCTCGGGGTGGATACTATTCTGGAAGCCATCATTCGCCATCTTCCTCCACCCAAAGGCGATCCGGATGCAAGACTCCAGGCCCTGATCTTCGATGCGAGCTACGATCCCTTTCGCGGTACGATCATTTCCTGCAGAATGATCAATGGACGTGTTCGTGCGGGTGATATCATACAATTCATGTCCAACGGCATGGAATATAAGGTGGAGGAGGTTGGGATATTCAGACTCCGGCGCGAGGAACAAAAAGAACTCTCGGCAGGCCAGATCGGATATATCCTGGCGGGCGTAAAAACCGTCAGAGACACACGACCGGGAGATACAATTACGCTCAGCAGCACACCGTGTGCCGCCCCATTGCCGGGATTCAAGGAAGTCCAACAGGTGGTTTTTTCATCTCTGTATCCCATCTCCACCGACGACTACGAAGACCTGGCCTCTGCCCTTGAAAAACTGCAATTGAATGATGCAGCACTGACCTTTCAAAAAGATTCTTCCATGGCCCTCGGGTTCGGCTTTCGCTGTGGTTTCCTCGGACTCCTTCATCTTGAGGTGGTGCAGGAGAGGCTTGAACGCGAATTCGATATCTCACTCATCCTCACTGTGCCATCTGTAAAATATATCTTCACGTTGAGCGACGGCAGCATATTGAACGTTGATAATCCGGCCCATTACCCGGACCCGGCAAAGATCTCTTGTGTCGAAGAACCCTATATCAAGGCCACCATCCTGATACCGGAAAGATATATGGGAGTGGTCATGTCCCTGTGCATGGAACGCAGGGGGGTCAATTCCAACCATTTCTACCCGATTCCCGGAAGAATAGAGTTCACCTGCGAGCTGCCGTTGGCCGATGTCATTTATGATTTTTATGACAAACTGAAGTCGATCACTCAGGGATACGGATCCTTCGATTACGAGCTGCTGGATTATCGAAAAAGCGATCTGGTAAAACTGGATATACTGGTGAACGGTGAAACAGTTGACGCCCTCTCGCAACTGGTCCATCGTGCAAATGCCAGGACCAGAGGGCTGCATGCCTGTGAACGTCTGAAAGATGAAATTCCCAGGCAGCTTTTCAAAATAGCCATTCAGGCTGCTATCGGGGGAACGGTCATAGCCAGGACGACGGTATCCCCGTTGCGAAAGGATGTTACGGCAAAATGCTACGGAGGCGACATTTCACGAAAGAGGAAGCTTCTGGAAAAACAAAAGGCGGGCAAGAAGAGAATGAAAACCGTCGGCAATGTGGAGATCCCGCAAAAGGCCTTTCTTTCGGTCCTGAAATCCAATCAATGATGACCTCGCAAAACCCTTGAAAGCTGCAGGGGAAACACGATAATTCAACAATTTACCACATTGAACCGTCGTCGGATCGGCTTTTCGAGGTCGACAGTCAATGATTTCGGGGCCGTAAAGCAAACCCCGAAGAATTTGCAATCAAGGCTCTTGCCTTTGGTTCAGCACCCGTTGTCGGTTTTCCGTATTTGCAATGGAGGCGGCAATCGCTTGTTCCAGCTCACTCCGGCCCAGTCCCGTCTTGGCCGAAAAGAGGACCCGCCGATCAGGGCGAAGGGCATGACCGGCATCGAGGATTCCTGCATTCCTGCCCTTTTCATTCCCTGAAAGCTTATCGGCCTTTGTATAAACGCCGATGATATCGATATCCATCAAACGCAGCCATCTGATCAACTGTGTGTCCGACTCCATCGGAGGATGACGTATGTCCAAAATGACAACCACGCAGGCCAAGGTGGAGCGTGTCTCCAGATAGGTGGTAATAAGGGATTGCCAACCGATCTGCATCCCCTTGTCGACTTTCGCATACCCATAACCGGGCAGGTCGACAAAATAGAGCCCTGCCCCCACCTGAAAATAGTTCAGGCCTTGCGTCTTTCCCGGACGACCACTGACCTTAACCAGATTCTTCCTGCCAAGCAACATATTGATACAACTTGATTTACCAACATTAGACCTCCCGGCGAAGACGACTTCCGGGAGATCAGGTCGAGGCAATTGTTTGATACTATGGACGCTCAGCAAAAAATGGGGGTTCGATAAATCCATGTATTCCGACCAGGTAAAATCCAACGGCTCCCGCGTGGCAGTCCTCTCAAATGACCTTGTTCAGGGCATACTCGATAATCCCCTCGGCACCGTGCTTTTTCAACTTCGGAATCAGATCCCGGACCTGTTCCTCGGATACCACCGTCTCCACAGAAAACCAATTCGTCTGATAAAGATTGGCGATCGTCGGTGCATTTAGGCTCGGAAGCAGAACAACCACCTCATCCAACCTCTCCTGAGGGACATTCATCTTCAGGCCGACTATCCTGTCGGCTCGCAGTGCCCCTTGCAGCAGCATTGCGATATTCTCTATTTTTTCGCGTTTCCACAGGTCTGTCCAGGCATCCTTGTTGGCGATAAACTGGGTATTCGATTCCATCAGCTCATGGATGATGCGCAGGCCGTGGGCACGAATGGTGCTTTCTGTCTCCGTCACCTCGACTATGGCATCGACAAGCCCGGAAACGACCTTGGCCTCTGTTGCCCCCCATGAGAATTCGATCTCGACATTAATTTTTTTCTCCTTGAAGAACCGGCTCGTTACATTTACCAGTTCCGTTGAAATTTTCTTGCCTTCCAGGTCTTCAATCCGTCTGATGTCGGAATTTCCGGCAACTGCAATTATCCATCGGGTCGGTTTTCTGCTCACCTTTGAATAGATCAGATCACAGACAAGGACCGCCTCCGACTGGTTTTCCAAGGTCCAGTCCTTCCCGGTGATGCCTGCGTCAAGCATCCCGCTTTCGACATACCTTGACATCTCCTGGGGACGGCAGATCGAACAGGAAAGTTCAGGATCGTCTATCTCCGGAAAATAATTTCTTGCGGTGGGTTTTATCAACCATCCTGCACTTTCGAAAAGGGCGATTGTTGCCTTTTCCAGACTCCCTTTCGGCAGCCCGAGTTTCAATTGCTTCATAGTCATGCTCCGCTTTGCTTCGGAATTCTCCTGCAATTAATTATAATGATCTCAGGTTATTTCAGGTTTTCCCATAGACCTTTTCCGGGTCGAATACCTTCTCGGCGACCGTCTGCAAATCGTTGCCGTCAACCCGGCGATAAAAGCAGGTTCGGTATCCGGTATGACAGGCTGCACCGCCAATCTGTTCAACCTTGAAGACGACCGTATCCTGGTCGCAGTCCACAAGGATGTCACGGATGAGTTGTACATGCCCCGAGGATTCACCCTTCAACCAGATTGTCTTTCTTGACCGGCTCCAGAAGTGTGCTTTTCCGGTTGTGAGTGTCATCTCCCACGATCTTTGGTTAACATAGGCAAGCATCAGGACCTCACCGGTCTGATATTCTTGTACAATCGCCGGAACAAGCCCATCAACGTTTTTTGAAAAATTCAACTTTATCATATTCTTTCCACTCTATTTTCATTCTTTATCTTGAGCACCCTACATTATGCAGGCAATATTTTTTTGTCAAGGCAAGGTTCTATTGTAAAATACCCCGGTCTCGGATAGCATAGATGCAACTGTGCTGTTTTTCATCCAAGAATACGCCCTCGGAAAAACCAGCATAAAATCCAGGAAAAGACGATAAGACAACACGTGGCAACCCTGAACCGTCAACGAATGAACTTTTTTGCTCACCGACAATTGTGGTCATAGGAGAAGTGTTTTGATAAAGATTGTGGAAGATAAAGATGCGGTAACCATGGCATATACCGGAAAATTGGACAACGGCGAGGTATTTGCTACCATCACCGAAGATCATCCATTTGTCCTGACCTTGGGCATGCAACAAGCACCACCGACCATGGAAAAGGCGCTCCTCGGTATGGCTGTAGGTGACACAAAAAATGTCCGTCTTGGTCCGGACGAAGGCTTTGGTCCCAGGAGAAAAGAGCTTCTCCATACCCTCAATCGAAAATCAATCAACCCAAGAATTGCACCGAAACCGGGGATGATCCTCTCATTGTCCATCGAAAAAGACGGCAATGAGCATCAAGTGCCCGCCACGATTATCGAGGTCACCGACGACACCGTCATCGTCGACTACAACCATCCGCTTGCAGGGCATCATCTCACCTATGAGGTGATGATCATTGATATCGCCAAGTCACAAGGTTAGCTTGAAAATTTTACGATACCTGCGCTGACCGGCAGGACCTGACCGGAATCGCCGACCATAATGAAACATGAAAACACGGTCCTCCGGCATGGCGAGGACCGTGTTTTACAGAGACTTTCCTATATACGATTTTGAAATCAGATATCCTGCATATTTCTTCAAGCAGTAAAAAAAATCTAGAATCCCCCCTTGTTCAGCCCAACAATTTCAAAAAATCTCCTGTACATTCAAGTATCCATAAGTATAAAATGGAATATGCAAGCCGGCTACAACCTAATCTGAAGGAGTCGAAAATATGCAAATAGAAGATGATGAGATTTTGCAGGGATTCATTGAAGAGTCGTTGGAGCATCTTTCAGATATTGAAAATGATCTTCTTGCCATCGAAGAGGCGGGAGAAAATATAGACGAAGACCTGGTGAACAAGGTTTTCCGAGCTGCCCACTCCATCAAAGGCGGTGCCGGCTTTATGGGTCTTTCCGTGATTCAGGAGTTATCCCATGCCATGGAAAATGTCCTTGGCAAGATACGCAGCAAAAAACTTATTCCTAACCCCGATATCATTAATGTTCTCTTGCTCGCTGCAGACCAGCTCCAACGGATGGTGGAAGATGTTCAAACAAGCAATGATGTCGATATCACGGAGCATCTGATCCCCCTCAATGCCATAGCCGAAGGACAGACACTCGCAGTCGAATCGACAATAAGAAAATCATCTCGACCAGCCCCTGCGGAAAAAGAAAAAACCAAACCCGCGAAAATCCCCGTTGCCGAATCTGCACCGGAACCCGAGGTGGAGCCCGAGGCAGTGCCGGAATCTGAAGATGATCCGGGGTCGGAACTCACAACCGAAGAGGAGTCATCCATTCAGGCGGATTTCGAAGATGAACCTGAATTTGATGAGGAACAACAGCCCGTACACGTTTTGGCAAAAAAATCCCCCCCGACCAAATCGAAAAATGGGGAAAGGTTCGCACCAACAGACGCCGGCAGTTCGCGCCCTCAGCAAAAGGTTGATACAAGCATTCGCGTCCATGTAAGTCTCCTCGATCAGTTAATGACTTTGGCGGGCGAGCTTGTTCTCAGCAGGAATCAGCTCTTGCAAACCATCGGCTCCGAAGGAATCCGCAACGCCGAAGGAGTCGGGCAGCGAATTGATCTTATCACATCCGAGCTGCAGGAAGCGATCATGCTCACGCGTATGCAGCCTATCGGAAACGTTTTCAATAAATTCCCACGTGTTGTTCGTGATTTGGCCAGCAAACTCAATAAAACCATCGATCTTACTATCGTCGGCAAGGATGTGGAACTTGACAAGACAATCATTGAAGCCATCAACGATCCGTTGACTCATCTTGTCCGCAATTCCGTCGATCATGGTATTGAGACCCCCGCCGAAAGAAAGCGTCTCGGCAAACCGGATGTCGGGTTGGTTATCCTCAAGGCATATCATGAGGCAGGCCAGGTCGTTATTGAAATCAGTGATGACGGGAAAGGACTGGACGGAGATGCGCTGGCTGCGGGTGCAATAAATAAAGGCTTGATCACAGCCGAACAAGCCCAGATCATGTCTGATAAAGAGAAGATCAACCTGATCTTTCTGCCTGGATTTTCCACTGCCAAAGAGGTAACGGATGTCTCGGGAAGGGGAGTCGGGATGGATGTGGTCAAGACCAATCTCGACCAACTGGGCGGCAATGTCGAGATCATATCCGAGATAGGGCACGGGACGACGATATCGATTAAATTGCCGCTTACCTTGGCAATTATCCCCTGTCAGATCATAATGATGGGAGGAGAACGATATGCCATTCCCCAGGTCAATCTGGAAGAACTTCTTAGAATCCCCGCCAGCCAGGTTAAAGAGCGCGTTGAAAGGGTGGGAAACGCCGAGGTCGTCCGACTGCGAGGCAATCTCCTGCCGCTTATTCGGCTTGCCGATATCTTTGGGGTCCGGAGAACCTATTGGGATCCGGCCGATGATAACGTCAAGCATGATCGAAGGACGATGATATCTGATCGAAGAGGGCTGTCATCGCCTGCTTTTCGTGACGGTGCACAGGTGGAAACCCAATCGAAAAACGATATGGAGACCGAGTCTCAGCGAACAGGAGAAGATCGAAGAACATCTCCCTCCAGCGCTCTTAATATCGTCGTGGTCTCGACAGGTGCCATGAAGTATGGACTTATTGTCGATCGACTGCAGGATTCCGAGGAGATTGTCATCAAGCCTCTCGGTCGTCATCTGCAACACTGTAAGGGCTATGCCGGAGCGACCATCATGGGGGACGGCCGGATTGCCTTGATTCTCGATGTCAACAATATTGCGAGAATGGCGCGTCTTACCTCGATCGAAGGGACGGATAGGGCGCATGAGCTCGCTTCTGCGCAGGAAGAGGCCAAACGAGCCCAGAAGGACAGACAGGCCCTCCTCATCTTCCGGAATTCCGAAACGGAGCAGTTTGCCGTCCCCCTTAATCAGGTCGAACGTATAGAAAAAATTAAACGCTCCGATATAGAGGACCTCGGAGGAAAGCGCGTCATGCAGTACCGTGAAGGAAGTCTTTCTCTCATCTGTATTGATGACGTCGCCTCCGTACAACCTCTTGCCGACCATCAGGATCTGCTGGTTATTGTTTTTCACATCGCATCCCGGCTCGTCGGGCTCCTCGCCATCGGTCCGATCGACGCCCTTGAGATCTCCACCGAGATAGATGGCGTGACCTTGAAACAACCCGGCATTATGGGCTCAACAATCATAGGAAAACATACGACCATGCTCGTTAATGCCTTTGAGCTGGTCCAGTCCCTTTTTCCCGAATGGTTTGCAAACAGAGAGGTCTTTGAATTAAAAGAGGGCTCCTCTGATACCGTGCCGACAATCCTTCTCGCCGAGGACTCCAATTTTTTTCGCAATCAGGTCAAAGGATATATGATGGAGGCGGGGTATGACGTTCTTGAAGGTGAAGACGGCCAGATTGCCTGGGACCTTCTCCAGCAAAATGCCGGCCTCATTTCAATGGTGGTGACCGATATCGAGATGCCGAACATGAACGGCTTCGAACTCACCCAAACGATACGCAACGATCCTCGCTTTGCCAAACTACCGGTCATTGCATTGACGACGCTTGCCGGTGAAGAGGACGTCGCCAAAGGAAAAGCCGTGGGTGTCAACGAATACCATATCAAACTGGACAAGGAGCGGTTGATGTCCTGCGTACATGATTATATGAAGCGCATGCATTGACCGATCCCTTCGATCTTGCTCATCAACCACATTTTTCCTTCCTTTAATGACATCACGCAATACCGGGACCGCTGCAGGATATCCAAAAATCTAAGAAAGGATGGGATATGAAAGAAAGAATGATTGCTAGCGATAAAAAATTCGTTGAACTCGCCACCTTTTATGTCGGAAACGGACTTTGCGGAATGGACATCTTGAAGGTTCAGGAGATCAACAAGCTCATGCAGATGACAAAGGTACCCCAGGCCCCCGACTATGTCCTGGGCATTCTCAATCTGCGGGGACAGATCGTAACCATCATTGATCTCAGTAAAAAGCTTGGACTGGGAGAGACGGATATCACAAATGATCCCCGTAATATCATTGTCAATTCGTCCGGCGGGCATGTGGGCCTTCTGGTGAAGCAGATTGGCGACGTCGTTGCGGCCGATATGTCGAAGCTGGAACGTGCACCTGCCAATATGAGTGGAATTCAAGGCGAATACTTCACAGGGGTGTATAAAACCAAGAACAATCTTATAGGCATACTGGATGTCGATAGAGTATTACGTATAGAAGATTGATATGCTGACGCAAAGAAAACTTAAGGTGCTCGTAGTCGACGACACCATTGTCTACCGCAAGACCGTCTCCGACATCATGGTCGAGCTGCCGGAGGTGGAGTTGGTGGGAGTTGCCCATAATGGCAAGATTGCGATGTCGAAAATCGCATCCTTGAAACCCGACCTGATTACCCTTGATATCGAAATGCCCGAGATGAATGGGATCGAGGTCCTTTCCGAACTGCAGAAACACCAATTGAATGTCGGGGCCATTATGCTCTCCACCCTGACGGCAGACGGAAGTGAAATGACATTAAAGGCCTTGGAACTCGGCGCCTTTGATTTTATTTTAAAACCACAGGCAAAAAATCTGGCAGAGGGCAAGAGCGAGATCAAGCGTCTTATACATCCGATGATCCGGGCATTTATCAGATCAAAAGTTGCATCCAACCTGCTCGGGAATAAGGCGATTCTCAACCGACATCTTGCCAAGCAGCGCCGCATCGCTCCTGACTCCGGCGACCTCTCTCCTCACGCCCTGCGTGTACCGTCTAAAGTCCAGTCGTTTCGCAGAGGGAAATCGGAAATAGTCGCCATCGGGATCTCCACGGGTGGCCCGAATGCCCTCACCCAGATGCTGCCCCAACTTCCGGGAGATCTGGGGATCCCGGTAATCATTGTTCAGCATATGCCGCCTCTTTTCACAAAATCCTTGGCCCAAAGCCTGGATAAAAAATGTGCGCTTTCAGTAAAGGAGGCCGAGGATGGAGAGATCCTGAAGAACAATGTTGTCTATATTGCACCCGGCGGCAAGCAAACGAAACTTATTGCCAGTAATGACGGCAAAAACCGGTTGATCAAGATAACCGATGATCCGCCGGAAAATTCCTGCAAACCTTCTGCGGACTATCTGTTTCGATCCGTAGGTGATTATTATGTCGGTCGTTCGACGGCCGTTATAATGACCGGAATGGGATCTGACGGCACCAAGGGTCTCGAGATATTGAAGAGCAAAGGATCCTTTGTCATTGCTCAAAATGAAGAGACATGTGTCGTTTACGGTATGCCGAAAGCACCGATAGAGGCAGGCCTAGCTGATCTTATTGCTCCGTTGCACAGGATAGCTGAGGAAATTATCAAAACAGTTCGCTTTGTCTAGTACATAAAAACAAAAATTGATTTTCTTTTTAAACATCCTCTCTTATTTTCATGCTAAAAATATCCCCCAGCGAACTTAAATTGCTTTCTCAATACGTTTATGATATCTCGGGAATATTTCTTGATGACAGTAAATCATATCTCTTTGAAACCCGACTGAGTTCCATTGCTGAAGAATTGGGATGCACCTCCTACCAGGATCTTTGTACAAAGGCCAAGATAGAGCCTAAAAAGATTATCGAGCGCCGAATTATCGATGCGATCTCCACCAACGAAACCCTTTTCTTTCGAGATAAAGGCCCGTTTGAACTCCTGCAGCACAAATTGCTTCCTGAGATAATCGATAAAAGGACACCTCCTTCCCCCACGATGAAAACCGCCATCAAGATATGGAGCGCTGCGGCATCAACAGGTCAGGAACTCTATTCCATTGCCATAGTGTTGAAAGAACTCCTACCCGATCCTTCACGATACGCAATTCAACTCATCGGAACTGATATCTCAGATTCCGCCATAGCTCAAGCCAGCTACGGGAAATACAATAAATTCGAGATAGACCGCGGCCTTCCTCCACAACAACTGCAGCGTTATTTTACGCTTTTCGGCAATTCCTGGCGGATAAAAGACGAGATCAGGGCCATGGTCAATTTTAAGAAGTTTAATCTTATGCAGCCTTTTACGGGTCTTGGAAAGTTTGATATTATTTTTTGCAGAAATGTCGCAATATATTTCACGCTTCAGGACAGGAAGAAACTCTTTAATAAGCTTGCTGACAGTCTGGTGGACGATGGCTATCTGATTATAGGATCGACGGAATCAATTACCGGCATATGCCCTCGTTTTACCCCGAAAAAGCACCTTAAATCAATATTTTACGTGAAAAAGATTTGATTTCCTCGATCACTCATCCCAGGGTTGCGGTTTCCCCATAGGACAGCGGGAGTGATACACAATAGCATGTAAACACCAACGAGAAACGGCAGAATTTGAAGACAGTATTATTTTTTGCAATACAAAGAGGTTGGACATGAAAAATCTTACAATTCTTGTGGTTGATGATGACCCTGTCATCAGACGACTGCTCCAGCAAAGGTTGACCAAGGGTGACTATCATGTTCTCGTTGCAGTTGATGGGTATAAGGCGGAATCGATTTTGACGACTCAACACATAGATGTCGTATTAACGGATCTGATGATGCCCGGCGAAATCGGTGGAATGGAGGTGCTCGAAATAGCAAAAAGAATAAGCAGCGCCATTGAGGTAATACTGATTACGGCACATTCCTCGGTAGGTACGGCGGTTGAGGCGATGAAAAAGGGAGCAACGGATTACCTGGAAAAGCCGATCAACTTCGATGAACTCTTTCTCCGACTCGATAAGATTGCCAACATGCAGACCATTTACAGGAGCGCCCAAGAACTCCAACATGCAATGGATGTAACGGAACATGCCGCATCCGAGACGATTCAAGCCCTGGAAATGAGGACGGCGAGGATGCAAGACCTTGTGGATGATATTGAGAATATACTCCGGGATGAACACCTTCCGGAAGAAGCACGCATTGACTCCGCTCTCGACAAGGTCTCGACATTTCAGAAAACACAGTAGCAACGGATGTGGCAGAACGATCCCATCCGATCCGGTACAGTCTCATTAAACCTTTCCTGCCTGCGAAGAGAACAGTAACGGAACAGCCGCATCCTTTATGCCGGTGGCATACTATCTATGCATTCCGCCGGCACCGGTAAATGTTGTCTCCTCGATCTTCGCATCCTTCATATCGGAATCGGTAAGATCAGCGCCCGTAAAATCCGCCTTGTAGAGGTCCGCTCCACTCAGGTTGGTCTTTTTCAGATTGGCATCAACCAAAATTGCGCCTTTCAGAATAGCCCCGCCGAGGTCGGACTTTTCCAGATTGCTTCCGGTGAGATTGGCACCTTCCAAGTCCGCTTTTCCAAGATTCTTTCCCGACAAATCAAGACCGGAAAGGTCACAATGATAACATTGCCCGGTATCAAGCAATCTCTTCAGGTTCTTGGCCTTATCTCCTTTTATCTCTTCCTTTTGGACCACGGGCTCACCCGGGGACTGTTCGGCAGCGGTTTTCTTGTCAGGTGTGATATCTTTTTCAATAATTGTCTGATCCGGTTTTGGTAAGACTTGCGATGCGGGTTCTTCACCTCCAGGTTTCACTGTGGTATCCTTGCTCTCATTGCCAACCTGCTGGCGAGGGGCAGCAGAGGAGTCTTGCTCTTTACTTGAGACCGTCGTTGACTGGGAAGGTGTTGCGTCTGCAACGGCTACGGTTAGCTCAGGTTCCGTTTTTTTCGTTATCTCCTTCTTTTTCATTTCTTCAGCGGACCCGGCATTTCCCGGTTTTTCATTTGATTCACCCGTTGAAAGACGCTCTACTCCTTTTCCTGCGTCTTCCTCTACCGTCCCGGCTGAGGGGCTCTTTGCCGTTTCGACTGCAGTATTCTTGATCGGTTCGACGGTCTTTACAGGTGGGGCCGTCGTGTCCGCCGGTGTTCCTGCAACGGTCTTTTCATTTCCGTTGCTCTTCTGTCGGACCTCCGTCGTTGTGTTGTCTGCCGCGCCCTCTTCTGTCCCGGCCGAGGAGCCCATCGCCGTTTCGACTGTCACTTCTTTTATGGATTTAGCAGTCTTTACAGGCGGAGCCGTCGTATCTGCCGGTGTTTCTGCGACGTTTTTTTCATCTCCGTTGGTGTTCTGTCGGGTTTCAACCTTTTCGTTGCTGTCCATAGTCACCGGTTCCGCAGCTGTTTTCTTCTCGCTTGAGGCAATCGCCGTTGTGGTCTTTGTCTCGGATTCCCCGGCCTCTTCAGAAGGTCTTGGTGGGAGCAGTTTCCCATCCATTTTCACACCGACAAGATAGGCGGTGGTAATATCGGCCCCACGCAGATCAGCCCCGCGCAAATCAGCCCCCGCAAGATCGGTTCCTCCGAACACGGCACCTTGCAGGTGAGCATTTTTCAGATTGGCCCCGGCAAGATTTGCCAGAAAAAATTTGGCGTCAGTGAGATCCGCACCCTCAAGATTCGCTCCCGACAGGTCCATTCTATTGAGCACTGCCCCCTTCAGATCACATCCCGGACAGGCCTTTGTTTTCTTAAGCAAGCTGATATTTTCCGTTACTCTCACATTGGTGCCGGTTGCACGGGCAGCAGGCTGGAGCATAAAAAGTGCAAGTA
The DNA here is from genome assembly GCA_046706325.1 of Desulfocapsaceae bacterium. GTDB lineage: Bacteria > Desulfobacterota > Desulfobulbia > Desulfobulbales > Desulfocapsaceae > CAWGGS01. The sequence continues at coordinate 329,206 of JBJKPM010000082.1, forward strand.
GACAAACAACCAGCCAAATTTCAAATACGGTATATTTTTGCATTTTTCCTCATTAAGGCAATTGACCGAATACCACTGCCAGTCACATCATGAATGCTTCCTGATTGCTGGATACTATCAGAAAGCCGTCCAATACAATCTCAGAATAAAAACATTTCACTGCTTAATATTCAACCGATAACTTACACTCTCCATCCGGTTATCACTCAACGCCCGTGAGTCCTCTTCCAGAGCCATGGCGGAATTGGATGATGATCCCGCCAAAGTCCCAGACGTCCGGCCCTTGCTTTTTTTTGCATAATCATCCAGCGCTCGCATACCGGTTCCTTACAGTAGTAGATATGGACCCAGGCAAGACCTGATCGAACGAGTTCCTCACTTATATTGGCATGATTTACAATGATGACTGCAACGAGTCTGCCATAGGTATCGTTGTCCTTAGGCACTACCTCTACAACCTTTCCGACAAGCATTTCCCTCGTAAATTCTTTGGATTTCGCACTGTAGGGTTGGTCCCATTCCGGGCAGTCGATTCCCCAGATACGAACACGGCGGGCATCTTTATGCCATAGGATCTCTATGGTATCACCATCAACTATTTGCTTGACCTTTGCACGGAAAGAGCGCGTCTCCGCTTGACCGACTCCGGCAACGAGCCACAGCATCAGAAACAGACAGCATGACCCTGGCATCAAACGCGGCATGGATCCCATCGGAAATCTCTTTTTTTGCATTGACCGGCTCTACTTTTCGTCACCATAGCAACAGACTCTGTTGCGCCCACCTTCTTTGGCAATATAGAGTGCTTCGTCGGCAAAAGAAACCAATTTGTCAGGATTTTCCGGTTTGTCGCTCTTTAATGAAGATATTCCAATGCTTACATACACATGACCTTTGGATGCCCCGTTGGTGAAGAGATGCTGACCGGTCAATGTCCGCATTCTTTCAGCCAATCTGGTGGCTCCAGGCCCGTTCACATTGGGAAGCAGGATAACAAATTCTTCGCCTCCGTATCGAGCGGCGATATCGACCTTACGAGCCCCCTTGTTGAGGATGTCGGCAAATTGGACCAGGACAGCATCTCCAAAAGCATGGCCGAAGGTATCATTGATCTTTTTGAAGAAATCCAGGTCCAAGATCATACACGACAGATCCAGATTATACCGCAAGGCCTGAGTAAAATGCTTATCCAATTCCTCTTTGAAGTATCTGCGGTTAAAGAGACCGGTCAGACCATCACGTTTGGCCAGATTCTCAAGTCTTCTGTTTAATTCTTCCAATTCGTTAACGTATTTTTTTGCCCGAAGATGTATCTCAATCTTTGCTTGCAGCTCTTCTTCAATGAAAGGCTTCCGGAGATAATCGCTGGCACCGGCCTTGAAAAATTCAAGGGTTGAATCCCTGTCGTCGAAGGCGCTGACAAAAAACCTTGGTACATTTTTCATTTCCTCTCTTTGCCGCAAGAGACGACAAAGTTCGTCACCACACATCTCCGGCATAAAATAATCTGTTATAATGATATCATAGGGCTCGTTATGCGTCTCAACAAGCCCTAAAGCCTGCAGACCATTCTGGGCCTCTGAGACCTCAATACCGTTTCTGACAAGCAACCTTGCAATCATTCTCCTGACGTCCGCCGAATCATCGACGACCAGGGCACGCATGCCGAGAAACTCCTTCTCCGGATTTAAAACCTTGTTGACGGCATGGGTAATATCGCCGCGCCTGAAAGGCTTGCTGATAAAATCAATGACGCCAAGCTTGAACCCTTTTCTTCTGTTCTCAATGGAGTCATTGGCCGAGACAAAAAGGATCGGAATTTTTGCCGCCTTTTGTTTTTTTTCATCATCGTCTTCCCGACCGGCCAACAATCTTTCACACACCTCAAAACCACCCATCACCGGCATGTCGATATCAAGAGTTATCAAGTCGGGCATTTTCTCCATCCATTCGATAAATGAAAGGGCCTCTATACCATTTTTTGCCGTTATGACTTCATAGTCAACCTCTGTTAATTCATTCTTTATGATGGTACAGATGGTCGACGAATCGTCGACGACCAAGACAATTTTTTTATCCATGATGTCCCTGCTCTTTCAAATATTTTCCCGGCAGTCAAATTTCAACATAACTCATTGGAAAATTCAATGATTATTCATTGTCGACATAAAAAATCATCGCCTCAATCTCGACAAAAAGAATATTTTCACTTTCTTTTTTGATATGCTATAGTTAAGGCAACATAAAAAAAGAGAAGAGACTCTCCTCCGTTTCACTTGGTTTTTGATTCAATAATGATTTTAAATTATGCAGCATGCGACAAGAATACCTGACAGATTCTGAAGAGGATACCCGAAATTTTCTTGTGAGTCTGCCGCTGTTTGACAGTTTCAATGTGGATGAACTCTCGGTTCTTGCAAAACATATGAGTTATGTGCATTTGCGTAGAGGCGAATTTCTTTTTATCGAAGGTGACAAGGGAAGTTTTATGGGGTTTGTCGTCCGGGGAGTCCTGGAAATTCTGAAAAAGTCCGAAACCGGCGAGAATATTGTTATTGCTCGGTTAACCAAAGGAAGTTCGATCGGGGAGATGGCCTTAATCGATAAATCACCGCGTTCGGCCACCGTCATAGCGAAACAACCGACAACCATGGTAACCTTGACTGAAAAAGGTTTAGAAATTCTAACAGAAAAATCTCCAGCGCTCGGAGTGAAGGTTATACAAAAAGTTGCACGCCTGCTAAGCCTCAACATGCGTCGAACCTCCAGCAAACTTGCCGACCTCCTCCAGACAAGAAAATGACAACCGGACATACACATCCGGTCAACTTCAGTCCCAGTATGCAGCCTCTTCCACAGATACCCCTTACCGAACAAACGAGTTTTTATGGCATCATCGGTAATAGTCCCTGCATGTTACGACTTTTTGATCTTATTGCAAGGATTGCGGAAGATGATTATTCGAACGTGTTGATTCGCGGCGAATCAGGAACAGGGAAAGAACTTGTTGCCAAGGCTATCCATCTTCACAGCAAAAGGAATACCCATAACTTCGTTCCGGTGAACTGCGCTGCGATCCCTGATGATCTCCTTGAGAGTGAATTATTCGGCCACACCAAAGGGGCATTCACAGGAGCTGGGCAGAATAAAATCGGCAGAATCCAATACGCAGACGAAGGAACCCTGTTTCTCGATGAGATTGGAGACATGAAGGCCTCCCTGCAGGCAAAGCTTCTGCGTGTTCTTCAAGAAAAAGAATTTGAACCTGTCGGAGCACTCAAAGCTACACCGGTCGATACCAGGATACTTGCAGCCACGCATTGTGATCTTGAACAATTGGTAAAGGAGGGTCAATTCAGGGAAGATCTCTATTACCGTCTCAGCGTCATACCTCTAAGCATACCGCCGCTTAAGGCCAGAAGAGAAGACATACCCCTCCTCCTCGACCACTTCATAGAAACCCATACCAAGAAACGAGGGAGAAAACCGATCACCTTTTCAAAACAGGTGATTTCCGTTCTGATGAAGTATGAGTGGCGCGGCAACGTCAGAGAGCTTGAAAACCTGGTTCAGCATATGTCTATTCTCTACAGTGGAAAACTTATCGAACCCGACGATCTACCGGAAAGATTTCTGACTGATACCCGGTCTTCGACTCTGCAAGATGTCTCCGACAACACCGGAGAGGCAACCCAACAGCATCCGGACCAAGCACAAAAAACGGGAGTGAATATCGGAGACATCCAGTGGGATCAAGGACAGATAGATTTCAACGAACTGATAGATAATTTTGAATCACAGCTCATCATTCAAGCAATGAAACTTTCGGGAGGAAACAAGAAAGAGGCCGCCAGGTTACTTAACCTGAAACGCACAACGCTGCTGGAAAAGATGAAGAAGAAAGAGCTGACGGGATTATGGGAGGATGCCGGCAACGCAGGAGAATCCAACTAATGTCAGGAGCCGGTAACGGTTTCCGAGATGGTCAAAAGGCCTATCGAATGCGATTTTTCCGTCAGGCTGCCAGCTTAGCCAGGTTGTTGTCGATCTTTTCTTTAATATCCTCTTCCGTTGCCGGAGAAAGAAGGATATCATCCACTCCGTATTTGACCGCCTTGATCACCTTTGTTCTTGTCCATGCGGGACCGGACGCAATAAAAGGAACGGAACATGACGATTTTACTTTGATCACGACGCCGAAGGCCTGCTCGTTGACCTCCTGCATCACCAGGAATACAGCCTTCAAGTTATTTGAAATATAGGTATGGAGAGGATTCTTGAAAGAAATGGTCCTGACAAAATACCCGCCGTCTTGGAGAACGGTCGATATCTTCTCTGCTTCCCGGGCATCATCACTGACCAACAGTATATCGACATCTCGTTTTTCCTCTGACTCTTCGCCGTCCACCACCGAATTAAGGGAAGATTTTTTCCCATCCCTGGCATCCGAGACCGGAGCTGATTTCTGCTCCTCAACCTTATCCTCCTGTTCAAGAGCATCCAACTGAAGCAAGGAAAGCGGAAAGAGCGTATGGATCCGGCCATAGGTCTTTCCTTCAATTGCCATACTGCTGCTGCTCATGTAATACATCTGGTCGGGTATCGGTTCACTGGATTGTATATCGATTGTCAGCGGAACGGCCTGTTCGAGGTCGGTACGTATAAACCGCAGACTCTTTGTATGGTTTTCCTCAAAGAGACTCGAATACACGCCGGCAATAATATTTGCAATTTCTCCATAGGCATCTTGGGCATCCTCACTTAAATCGTCTTCGTCAATTGCGACATCAAGCTCTGCCGGCGGCAACATGATAAGGATACCGCCGATCCTTATGGCATCTTTAAGGCTTACGAACAGATAGCTCTTGCCTTCAAGGTCCCCTGTCACTTTCATATGGGCAATGATCTGTTTTCCCGAAACCTCTTCGAGAAAATACTGCTCTTTGGAAACCGGATGCATCTCGAGTCCATTCAACCGAACCTCAACCCCCAGCAGGGCGCTGACCTCTTCTTCAATCCTGGCTCGGCATTTATCCAACAGGGCGTCAACCTTCTTTTTATGTTTACCGACATCGAAATCACGTGGAGGTTCCGATGGTTCAGAGACCTTGGCTTGACTGTTTCCGCCCTCCTCTTCGGAAACCCTTCCAGACTCTGCAACCTGATCTTCCTGCCGCGACTGCCCGGATTCGGATTGCTCAGGCATCGCTTCTTCCTTCCTTGCCTCTTCAAGTCCGAATGCTGCAGCGGGAAGCAATATCGTCAGTTCTCCCATCGTCGTATCGTCGAGCTTCATCGAGGAGGTAATCTGGTAGAGAAGCTGGTTGGGGACGGGTTGGTCGGAGTCGATATCGACCTTTAAAGAAAGGAAAATCTCCTGTTCTTTGCGGATGAACCGACAGGATTCGGGATACATTTCCTCAAAGACCTTTGTATAGGACCCGGCTATTATGTTGGCGATTTCACCGAAGGAATCCTTGGTCTCGTCATTGTATTCCTCATTATCTATGGTCTGCTCCAGCTCGTTTTGAGGCAGCATGATGAGCGTCCCACCCAATCGTATCGCATCCTTGACCCTCACCAGCAGACATCCGATTCCTTTGATTTCACCGGTTATATCCAATCTGGCGACTACCTGTTTACCAAGAGGTTGATTAAAGAAATCCTCCTTGGAAATCAGAACATTTTCAGATGGTGACAGGGTTAGAACTGCACCGATCAGGGAAGTCACTTCTTCCTGAATCTTTTTTATTACGGATTCAAGTATCTTATCAATTCTTTGTTTCACTTTCATGGCATATCAAGGTAGATTGCGGAGCAGTGCAACGGGGTAGTCGGATATACGGTGATTATATATCGGAAGGAGATGGGAAAAATTTAAGAATATCCTTATGCTGTCATTAATTATTTACTATATATTTCAGCTCGGTCCAAAACCGTCCATTCTTGTTGGTAAAGGGAACGACAATCCGTGTCGCTCCAAAAATCCCGCTGATATGATACGATTCCCCGATTACGGAGGTGGGGATTGCGAGTTTGATATCGATTCCCGCTTTGGCAAAAGACACCTTTAAATTCCCGGCAATCATATTGGTGATTTCACCCATGGCGTCCTTGACGTCGTCATCCAGTTCCCCGACTTCCATTTCAAGAAACGTCCCGGTAATGTCCCGGGCAACCCGAGCCGGACAATGGATGGCCAATACTCCCCGCACTCCACCTCCTAATCCCAGCATACTCGAAATGTTTGATGAAATTTCACCTCCCCTGCCAAAAACGGGAGGCTCGTTTTCCAGCTCCATCATGACCATGGTTGAAAAAACATCCTTGGTCGCTGATATAATTTCCTGGCCAATTTGAAAATCGGTTTGTTCCATGGAAAAGATCCCAATAAAATTTCCGGATACCTTTCTGAATAAGGATATCCTCGTAAAAAATCCCGAAAACTCCAAGGACAATACGATAATTCAACAAGTTACTACGCTGAAACGTCGGTAAGTGCGCTCTCTGCGCGGCCGACAAAAATGAGCCTCCAGTATCATTTCTCCAACTGAAGTTCCACTAAAAAAGTACCGGTTATGGTTCCGAACTCAACAACCACCTTGATAACATCTTTTGATGGTTGAAAATTATATGAAGAGCCGGAAATAGTGGAAGGCAAAGAGAGATCGATATCCCTGCCATTGCCGGTTAAGACCGTTTTCACGTTCCCTGCAAGCATATTGGCAAGCTCTCCCACTGCATCTTCCACATCTTCATTGATTTCATTTATATCCATACCAAGAAAATTGCTTGTGATTGCCATGGCAACGGGATAGGGGATATGAATTGCCAGAACCCCTTTATGTGATCCGGCCAGACCGATCAACCCGGTGATTGTATTCTGCAATTCCCCGCTTTCTTCAACATCGTCATTATCCACGGATACATCCATCATGACCATCGTTGAAAAAATTTCCACAGTTGCATCGATAATTTTCTCTTTAATTTTCACAAGGCCCTCCCACCCGGCTGATTGTATTAAAGCAGTGGACCCAATACTTCGTTGACCTTGTCCGGGGTAAACGGCTTTTTTATGGATCCTACCGCACCCAAGGATTTCGCCTCACCAATTACGTCGTCACCGGTTTCCGTAGAGATCATCAGCACAGGGATATCCTTCATCCCGTCACGATTCGCTTTTTCTCTCAAGAAAGAGATCCCGTCCATATTTGGCATGTTGATATCACTCAGGACAATATCGATTTTTTCCTTTTCAAGGATAGCCAAGGCCTCCAACCCGTCTCCCGCCTCGAAGATATTGTCAAATTCTATCCCCGCCTGGCGTAAAGATCTGCTTATTATCTTTCGCATGGTACTGGAGTCATCGACCAGCAAGACATTTTTACCCATTCCATCCTCCTCTGATGAAAAAATTCCTACATTCTTATCGTTGATCCTATAATATTAGCTTTTATCTATAAAATAAATCAACCAACTTATTATATTTTCCCCCAAAAAGAAAACAATCTAAATTTATCGGCATCAGAAAAGTTCCCCTGGCGTTGGCGTGGTTTCCGTGTCGGAGTATCATGCCCTTGCAGCGTCTGAGCTTTATTACCCAGCCATACAATCTGCAGGGGGCAGCGTGTCCCCTGCTCTCCACGTCATAATATTGACATACCGAGAAATCCATCTCGACCGGAAGGGCACAGCAGATAAAAAACCACTGACAACAGTCAAAATAACAACAAAATATTAAATATTTATCAATATTATGCAATTTATTGCTACACCACTTAAAATGTGGAATAAAATTTGCTTTATATCCAACAAAATCTATTCTTGCACTCGTCATGAAAAAAATCGCCGTCCTCATTATTCTCTTTTTTCCGATACCAGGGCTGTATGCCTCGGCCAATACCACCCTGATCAGGGTAGACGAGAGAAAGGTGAACAATCACATTGTATTAACCTTTCTTTTCGATTTAACACCCGCGTACACGGTACGGCAGTCAGGGAAGCGTATCGACCTTATCCTGAAAAAGACCATTGTCGGCGACTCCGCTCTCCATTTTTCCCCGAATGGGGATATAGTCAAATTTTTGCCACTGGTGGATACCGATCAGGCCTCTCTCTCTTTTTTTCTCCGGTACCAGCCCCGGCAAGCAAAGATTTCAGCTGGAAAGGATAATTCGCTGATCCTCGACATAGGTCTCGGCGAATCAAGGCCTCACACCGATATCGTCTCTGATCTTCAACGACCACCGTCCAACGGAAAGACCAGTCCCGCCGGCAACCCACTCACCCTTTCTCCCTATGCCCATGATTGGCGTCTTTTTTTCCACCGCTACGAGTCGAGAGTGACGATCAAGGTGCCGGTACAGTTCACACTTCCCCCATTTCCTCTGATCAAGCTCCTCCCTCCTGAAATGGAAAAAAATCTCCATCTCATCCCAACACAACTGAACGAACTTGCGTCGACAGGACAGTGGAATGCAATGGAACCTCAGGTAGAGGCTCTTTTAAGCAGAGAAACCGATATTGAAAAAAAGAAAAAACTTGCCCTGACGTATGGCGAAGTCCTCGTCAGAGCCGGAAATTTTTCCGGAGCTTACAAGCAACTGTATCTCCTCGAACATTCTTATCCGAAACAACCGCTGCATCTTTTTTCCGGATTCCTTCTCGCACGACTGCAGGCGGAATTTGAAGATCCCAATCTCGCAGACTACAGTCTGAAGGAACTGGCGCCTTCCCTGCAAAACGACAGCCCGCTTGCTCCTTACTTTCTACTCCTCCAGATTGAAACGGCGCTGGCAACACATCAGATGTCCAGAATGAAATCCCTGCTCGACAGAGATGATATTCCCTATCCTGCCGATCTGGAAAAGATCAAAGAATTGCGCCAGGCGGATTACTGGTACACTGACGGCAATCAGATTAAGGCCTATGTCAGATACAAACTCTTAAACGATCCCAACCTGATTGATGATCATTACTATTCATTGAACAGCTATTGCGACACGCTGTACCAGCAGAAACATTTTCAGGAGGCAGCGAAATGTTATCAAAAACTCGCAAACCATGTCACGGATAAAGGCCAACTCGGGATGGTCGATTACCGAAAGGCCATGTCGGAACTTCATTTCAAGAGCGACTACGACATGATGACGGATTTCTCCACGCTGGCCGATGCATTCCCCGACAGTGATGCCGGATACAAGGCCGCCATCAAGAGAAACGATATCCGTTTTCTGACAAAAAAGAACTGGGAGGCGGAAACCTCGCGTTCCTATGCAACCATTGCCGCAAAGGCGGTAAACCGGGAAACATCTGAAGAGGCAGCTTTTAAAGAGGCCCTGGTCTATAAACTCATCGGCAAGAATGAAAAGAGTATCGATCTGCTGATGCGCTTTCTTCGCGATTACAGATCCGGAGATCTCATCGAAACCGCCCAGGCACTTCTTCTCGACCTTCTCCCCGGAGAATTACAGCGTCTTATCCAGGAAAAAAAATATGTCGAAGCGCTCGTGCTGGCGAAAAAGAACGATATGTTTTTTCGAAAAAAATGGCTTGATATAAAGCTGCTCGCGGATATCGCCCTTGCCTACCAAAATCTTGGCTTATTCAGCGAAGCCAAGGACACTTATCTTTATCTTATGGATATAGAAGGAGAAAAAGCAGAAAAAAGGTACTATCTCCCACTGATCCAAGCCCTGTACCACCAAGGTGAATACGGCTCGGTTGAGACCTATGCAACCTCATATGAACACACTTTCCCTGATGGCGAGGATGCGGGTCAAATACTCCTTCTCCATTTGCAGGCATTGAAAAATGAGAATAAGATCGATCAGGCGATTTCTCTTCTTCCCTCTCCCCTTCCCGACTCCCACGATCTCAGAAGATTAGCGGCAAGCATCTACTTCCAACACAACGATTTCGAAGATGTCATACGGACGCTTACCCCCCTTGAGAGCAAGGACCAATCGCTTCCGGCATTCACCCGATTTATTCTTGCCGAAAGTCTGTATAAACAGAAGGCCTATGATAAAGCCGCCGAAATATATTCTACCCTGCAGGACACGGACCCATTTCAAGACCAGGCTCTTTTCGAGCTTGCGGATATCGCCTTAAAAAAGGGACAGAAAGAAAAGGCGGTAAAGCTCTTACAGAAAATTGTCGACAAAGGGAAAGACCCTTTATGGAAAAATCTGGCCCAAAAAGAACTGGAATATGAAAAGATCATCAACAGCCGATAACTACCTCAATTAAAGGAGCTCTCCATTGAAATCCATAGAACTTTTTGACTCGGGTATGAACATCCTCAGCAAGGTCCTGGATCTGCGCTCCGAAAAACAGGAGATTATAAGCTCGAATATTGCCAATGCCGAGACCCCCGGCTATGCGCCCGCCCGTTTCGAATTTGAGCAACAACTTCGCCAGGCCCTGAACAGGGAGGATGGGTTTCATCTTGTAACCGACAATGCCGCCCATATTCCATCGACCGTGACGAATCTTGATTCGGTGTCCGGCACAGTGGTCCGGCTCCCCGACAAAACCGGTATCGGGGATAAAAACGGTGTCAATGTCGACCAGGAAATGATCGCCCTGTCCGAAAACGAGATTATGTATGAGGCGGCAGCCCAGATACTCAATAAAAAACTGACCCTTCTGGCTTATGTTGTCCAGGGCGGTCAATAACCGACATCTCGATATCAACAGGAGAAGAGTATGGATATATTTAATTCCCTTCAAGTAAGCGCCTCGGCCTTGAAGGCACAAACCATCCGTCTGGATACCATCAGCTCCAATCTCGCCAATGTCGATACGACATCCACACCGGAGGGCGGGCCCTACAAGAAAAAATCCGTTTACTTCCAGAGCAAGCCTCTGTCTTTTCAGGACCAGCTGAACACGAATCTCCAAGGATCGGTCCAGGGGGTTGAGGTAACAAAGATCATTGAAGACAAGAGCCCCCCTCGTAAGGTATACGACCCCTCACACCCCGATGCCGACAAGAACGGGTATGTCTCGATGCCCAATATCAGCGTCCTGAAGGAGATGGTTGATATGATGTCCGCAACCAGGTCATATGAGGCCAATGTCACGGCCATCCAATCTGAAAAAAGAATGGCCCTCAAGGCCATTGCAATTGGGAGTTAACAGACCATGACTACCCTGTCAGGCATTTCGAACCAAGTGCCATTACCTCTTTCAAAGCCCGATTCAAGTTCCGTTTCGGTTGCCGAAAAGAGTTTTGCAGACTACCTGAACTCAACGGTTGATCAGGTTGTCTCTACCCAAAACACGAGTGCATCGGCCATTGAGAAACTGAATACCGGCCAAGCAAAAAACATGCACCAGGTCATGCTGGCCGTTGAAGAGGCCGACATCTCCATGCGCATGCTGGTTCAGATACGGAATAAGGCCCTGCAGGCCTATAACGATATCATGGGGATGCAGATTTAACCCCTGATCGTGATTATTATTTGATAGATGTCCAAAGGGAAACGATAGAGGCTCGTTTGCCCCGATGAACATCCACTTATCGGTCGGCCTCGAAAAAACCGCTCTGCCGAGGATTCAACGATATACCTTGTTGAATCATCGTGTTGACCCTGCAGTCTCTGAGGTCTTTTTCGAGGTCATCATAGCTCACTCTATGGAAAAGGGATTTTTTCATGGCGGAAGATACTGTCCAGAATGGAACCGCTGACGGGTCCGATGAACACCTGCAACGAAAGAACCTGATCTCTCTGATCAAACAATGGCCGCTCCCCAGAAAGATTGCCCTGGCGGCAATCGTCAGTCTGTCCCTGGTCCTTTTTGCAATTCTGATCATCGAAGCAAGAACAGCCGATTATCAACTCCTGTATGCCAACCTCAGCGAACTCGACGCGGCGCCCATTGTCAACTGGTTGAAGGCGCAACATATACCATACGAGTTGAAGAATGAAGGGAAAAACATCTGGATTCCTGCGGATAAACTCTATGAAACCCGGCTGGATCTTGCCTCGAACGGCCTTCCCAACGGTGGAGGTGTGGGCTTCGAGATCTTTGACAAGCAAAGTTTCGCCCTGACCGATTATGTCCAGAAGGTAAACTATACCAGGGCCCTGCAGGGCGAACTTGCCCGAAGCATCTCCTCCCTCGCCCCCGTTGAAAGTGCCCGGGTTCATCTGGCGCTGCCGGAAAAGACCCTTTTCAAAAACGAGGAAAAAAAAGCCACCGCATCCGTCATTCTGACCCTTGCTCCCGGCATGAGTCTCGATAAAAAACAGGTCCAGGGGATTATTCATCTGGTGGCCGGATCGGTTACCGGTCTCGAGCCGGATAATATTACCGTCATCGGCCCGAACGGTGTGATCCTGGATTCCGGCAAAACAGACGACAAGGACAAACTGGTGTCGCTGGATATGCTCCTGTATCAACAGAAGGTCGAGCAGGGACTGGAAATGCAGGCACAGGATCTGCTCGACAAGACCATGGGCAAGGATAAGGCCATGGTTCGGGTCAGCGCAACCCTTGATTTTTCCAAGGTGGAAAAGACCCAGGAATCATTCGATCCGGATGAGCCCGTAATCAGGAGCGAACAGGTCAACGAGGAAAACACAGGGACGGCGACCAAGGGAGGGGTTCCCGGAGTGCAGTCAAACCTGCAGGGAAGCAGCAGCAATCCGGCGAGTGCGACCGAGACACCGACCAGCAAGATGTCGCGAACAACCAACTATGAGATCAGCAAGACCGTAAGCAAGATAACCGACCCGGTAGGTACCATAAAGAAACTTTCCGTCTCCATCCTGGTTGCCGACAAAGTCATCCCCGGTAAAAACAATCAGCCTGCGACAACGGAACCGCGATCACCGCAGGAACTCAAATCCCTTGAGACCATGGTGTCGACGGCACTCGGTTTGAACACCGACCGGGGCGACCAGATCAACATCCTGTCGCTGCCGTTTACCGAACAGCCGAAAGAGACCCTGGCAACGGCTGCCCTCCCCTCCAACCTTCTCTACCAGTATCTTCCGGCTGCAAAAATTTCCCTGATACCGATTCTGGCCCTCCTTGTCTATTTCTTCCTCCTCCGTCCGATCATCAAGACGGTGAAGGGAGAAGTCAAAGAACATTACAAGACCGTGGAACAGCTCGAGCGGGAACAGTCGGCCCGAAAGGAGGCGCAGGAAAAGGAGGCGGAGGAAGAGGAGACGCCTGAAATCGAAGAAGACATCATTGTAACCATGCGCAGAGAAATCCTCAAAAATCCGATTCCCAGTGCATATATCATCAAGAACTGGCTCAACGAGGGATAGGTATGAGTATCGACACGCTTACCGGTTTAAATAAGGCGGCGGTTTTTCTTATCTGTATGGGTGAAGAGGTATCGGCCCGGGTCTTTAAGGAACTCTCCGACAACGAGGTCAGGCAGGTAACACGAGCAATGGCGAACATTGAGCATATCCCTAATTATATCAAGCAGAAAGTCTTCGACAGTTACGCCGATTCTCAGGTGGAATCCGCCGGATTGTTCGTCAAGGGAGGTGAATTCGCCAAGAAAGCCATCGCTGCAACCGATGCCGGCGCGCGGACCCATGACCTGATGGAGCAGTTTATTTCGGGCACCGAGACCCGTCCCCTGGAAACCATCGCGCTGATGCAGGCAAGGATGGTCGCAAGCCTCCTGGAAAAAGAGCATCCCCAGACCGTTGCCCTCGTTCTCTCTACGCAACATGTTGAGCACGCAAGTGAAATCCTTTCCTGCCTTCCGGAGGAAATCCGTGCCGACGTCGTCTACCGCATTGCCAAGATCGAGAAGGTGTCCCCCGAGGTCATCAACCGGATTGAAGACGCCCTTCACCGTGAGATAGGCCTGGTCGCCGGAAAAGAGCAAAAGCAACTTGGCGGTATCGAAAAGGTTGTGGATATTCTCGGTCATCTGGAAAACAACCTTGATAGTGAAATACTTGAAGCCATTGAGGAGTCGGATGTCGAGATGGCTGAAGAAATCCGCAAGAGAATGTTTACCTTTGAGAATCTGATCTCTCTGGACGGCCGTTCGTTGCAGATGATTCTGCGCGAGGTGAACAACGACTCCCTGACCATGGCCCTGAAGACAGCTTCAGAGGAAATGAAAGAAAAAATCTACGCCAATATGTCAACCCGGGCTGCAGATATGATACGTGATGATCTTGATGCCATGGGACCGGTTCGACTTTCAGAGGTCGAGGCAATGCAACAGTCGATCGTAAAGATTGCGATGAAACTCGAAGAAGAAGGGAAACTGGTGCTCGGAACCGGAGGAGGAGACGAGCTTGTCTAAAGTTTTTAAACAATCTTCGTTATTTATCCCAGAAAAAATCATTCCGGGCAAGAAGGACGGCCTCCCGGGATGGCAATCCGTTTCTCTTCAGGAAAGACAGGCGGAGCCGTCATCGCCGGACACCGGGCACAAACGGTTGAGGCAGCAGGGCTCTCATGAACTGGATTTTTCCGGAACCAACGGGAACGAACATGCCAATGCCGCCCATAAAACGGATTTCACCACTCCGGATGCCTCGTTGAGAAACGGCAGGGACGCAGAGACGACCGACCTGGACGGCGACCTCGAAACAGTTGCCCATCCGGAACCTGTTGATCTTGAAACGCTCAAAGAAGAGGCGTACAACAGAGGACTGCAGGATGGTCTGGCACGGGCGGAGGAAGACTTCGGTTCAAGTGCCAAGGCTCTCATCATGGTGTGTCGGGAGATCAATGTCCTTCGCGAAACGATCTTGAATAACAGTCTCGATGAATTGCAGAATCTTGTACTGGCAATTGCCGAAAAGATCATTCGCCATTCCATCACCGAGCAGGACAGGACAATCATCGATACGGTCAGGGAGGCGATCCACCAGGCAGTTAAGTCGGATGAACTCGTCATCCAGATAAATCCCGCCGACTTAACCATTATCAATGCCAAATCGAAGGAATTCATCGACTCTGTCAGCGGCCTTGAAAATATTGTTGTTAAGGCAGACCCCTCCATTGAACGGGGAGGATGTACAATTGATTCGAGTACCAGTATGGTTGACGCGACCATTACCGGCCAACTGCAGATCATCGGCAATGCGCTCCATGGAAAAACCTGATCTCCGACAACGGATTGCAAAACAAAAGACCGGCTCAAGATGGTGTCATGCTCTTTAATTTGAAAAACTTGGATCAATGTGAAATTATAACCGTCTCTGGAAAAGTCACCCGGATCGTCGGTCTGGTAGTCGAAGGCTACTGTCCAAACTCCTCAATCGGCACACTGTGTAAGATAATGCCGTTACACAACGGCCCGCCTGTATTCGCCGAAATCGTCGGTTTTCAAAATGCCAGAGCGCTCCTGATGCCGCTTGGCGATCTGCGCGGACTGGGACCGGGAAGCCTTATCCATGTCGTCAAGGACAGTGCAACCATCAAGGTCGGCAACAACCTTCTCGGCCGTGTCATTGATGCCATGGAAAATCCCCATGACGGACTGCCGGCCCCGACCCTGACCGAGGAACGGCAGCTTTATTCCTATCCGCCGGGCCCGATGGAACGCAGAAATATCACCGAGGCACTCGATCTCGGCATCAGGGCGATCAACGGTCTTATTACCTGCGGCAGCGGCCAGCGCATGGGCATCATGGCCGGATCGGGAATAGGAAAAAGTGTTCTTCTCGGCATGATGGCAAGGTATGCCAGAGCAGACATCAACGTCATCGCCTTGATCGGCGAACGCGGCCGCGAGGTCCGGGAATTCATAGAGCGTGACCTGGGCAAGGAGGGTCTTGCCCGGTCGGTAATCGTCGTCGTCACATCCGACCAATCTCCTCTGCTGCGCATGCGCGGGGCCTTTGCAGCCACCACCATCGCCGAATATTTTTGCACCCAGGGGAAAAACGTCCTTCTGATGATGGATTCGGTGACCCGGTTTGCAATGGCCATGCGTGAAATCGGCCTGGCCGTAGGCGAGCCGCCCACCACGAAAGGGTATACACCCTCGGTCTTCGCAACTCTGCCGAAACTCCTGGAACGTGCAGGCAATTTCCGTGACCAGGGGACAATCACCGGTCTCTATACCGTGCTGGTCGACGGCGACGATATGACCGAGCCCATAGCCGACGCAGTCCGCTCGATTTTGGATGGTCATATCGTCCTGTCGCGGGACATCGCTGCCAGGAATCATTTTCCGGCTATCGATATCCTCAGCTCCACCAGCAGGGTTATGCGTGACATCATCTCTCCGCGGCATCTTGAACTTGCCGGTCGGGCACGAAACGTCCTAGCCTCCTACACGGAAGCAGAGGATTTGATCAATATCGGTGCTTATGCCAAGGGATCGAATCCACGTATCGACTTTGCAATCAGCAAGATCGATGCGATGAACGCCTTCCTTCGCCAAAATTATGACGAATCCACCTCCCTTGAGCAGACGAAAGAAGAACTCAGCATTCTGTTGAACGAACGCAAGAATTCCAGTCCGCCGACCAAGAATCGCCGCGCCGGTGACAGCTGATCGGTCCGGCTTTTGGTAAAGGTATGCCATAGAGTAATTAACTGCCTGCTGCATTGTAATGAAACCATTTTCCCTCGAATCGGTCCTTGCCTATCGCATCCAGCTTGAAAAGATAGCCAAGAACCGGCTCTATGCTGCCGAAAAAAGTCGCAGGGAGGCGGCAGTACGCCTTCAAGAAAGGCAGGCGCTTTTTCAGGGCCTGATTACTGATCTTGCCAAACGTCAATCCGAAGGTATCGATGTTACTGAAATGATACGATATGATGAACGAATTGTCGTGGTGAAAGACGAAGTGGCATCCTTACAAAACACCCTTTCACAAAAGGACGAGGAAGTTGTCCGGGAACGGGAGAACACCCTCGAAAGAAGCAGGGAACGGAAAGTCATGGAAAAATTGAAGGAGAAACAAAATGCCGCCTGGCAGCGGTATCTCAATAAAAAAGAGGCTGCCATGATGGACGAGATCGCCGTCATCTTCCATGAGAGGTAGGTCACTATTGCAAAGATCCCAGCTTAACAACAACTTAGGAAAATGAAATGAATTTTTTTTCTTATAAGATCCCGGCCCTCTTTTTATTCTTATTCGCACTGACCTTTTTGCCCCACCTATCCTCCGCCCAGAGCACTTCGACGCCTGCGGTGAAAAACCAGCCCCCCTCCTTTTCCTCCGTCGAGGAAAGGAGGATCTTTGCCAAGATGCAGGAATCCCGGAAAAATGCCTCTGATGAAAAAAAAGACCTGTCGGTACGAGAAAAGGAATTAAAGACATTAACCGATGCTGTCGATAAGAAGCTTGAAGAAATAAACCGGAAACTGCAGGAACTCCAGGCGCTGCAGGATAATCTCAAGTCCCTGCTGGCGCAAAAGAATACTCAAGAAATTAAAAAGATAAAAGAATTGAGTAAGATATACGAAAAGATGTCCCCCGACAAGGCGGCATTTTCCATTGCCGATATGGACGATAAACTGGCAACGGATCTCTTGGCGAATATGAAAGCAAAATCAGCGGCAAAGATTCTGGATGTCCTTAATAGAAAAAAGGCATCTGAACTCAGCACCACCTTTTCAACTGTTAAGTGACCTTTGACCAAGACCATGGACGCAATAGCCTTTACCACCGCACCTTCCCCGCCGAGCAGTCAAACAGGCGCAAATTCACTGCCCAGCCGGACCGACGACGAAAATTCCTTTGCTCCAACCCTGTCGCAGGCCGTTTCCGATCGAAAGAACAGTATTGGTTCCCATTCTAAGAAGTCACTTACTCCAGCGGTCACTCACCATCAGGGAAAGTCTTCGACAAAAAGGTCGGCACCACAAGCCGACAGCTCGGATACTGCCAAAACTTCAAGCCCGGATAAACACCACCAGCCGATCTCTTCTTCCGGCGAACAAACCGCACATGAAGACAGCAAGGCGTCCTCTACCGATAATAACGGCAGCAAACCTGCAGCTGAGAAACCGTCCAATACCGATTCCAAGGTGACTCGATCCGATATCCCCGGTCTGTTGGCATATCTTTTCTCCTTCCAGAGGAGCCTTTCCACTTCAGACCTTGCCAAGGAAGCAGCGATGCTATCCGACAGGCTCGGGATCGGCAGGCAAAAGAGCCTGGAGCTCCTCAAGGACATCGCAGCTCTTAATACAAATGATCTCTCGGCATCAGAGACCGGCAACGCGCTTGCAACCGATTCCCGGCAGGAAGCGGCCTTGCAAAAATTTTTAACGGCGTTGGCCTCCCTGACATCAGATGCACAGCATCCGGGGAGTTTTTCGGCAAACGGCAACCCTGAGGTTCCCGGTTCCGGCCTATCCGGCATGGGGAACCCGGCGCTCGCCGGCAATGACACATTGCTTGCCCGGCAACTGCAAAAAATTATAGCGATCGTCGGCGGAGATAAAGCCAGTCTGACTCGGCCTCAATCAGATCCGCAAAATCAGGCCGCCGGATTGGATTCTCTTTCGTCTCCACTCTTGGCCATCGCAGATCAACAGGCGCCGCAGAAAGGCGTCGCCCCCTCCTCGCTATCCCCCTTCGGCAAACCCGAGGACAGGCAGGGCCAGCAGAAAGACGCAGCCGCCTCCGCAGGCGATATCCTGCCCGCCTCCCCGGCCAAGGATATGCTGCCGGCGGGAAACACTACCGGGAACCGGTCCGCCAAGACGGATAATATCCAGAATCACCCCTTTTGGATGAAGGGTATCGACCAGGGACAGAAAGACCCGGCGAAGGATCAGGGAAAAGACGCCGGAATGCAGAATACCGGCGATCATCAACAGACAGGGACTCTGCCTTCAATTCCGGGATCGAGCGATACCGCATTCGCCCAAATGCCGGGACAAATGACCTTCGGAAACACGTTGACACAAACGCTCCAGCCGGGGCAGACCTCGCCTGCTCCGAGTACGGCAACGCATGCATTTTCCTGGACGACGGCACAGGAGACGTCGCTTGTCAATCAAGTCACGCAGCGTTTCCAATTCACTCCCAGCTCTCCGAATTCAAAAATCGTTTTGAAACTCTATCCGGAAGAGCTTGGTGAATTGAAGATCGATATCCAAATGATGGATGGTGCAATCAAGGCCACCATCGCCACCCAGTCCCAACAGGTTCAGCAGGTACTGGAAAAATATATCCCGAAGCTCAGAACGGTTATGGAGCAGCAAGGGTTGACGGTCGACGACATCGCAATAACCAATTCCTCGGATAATGTCGGAGGACACGGTCTGTTTCAAGAGGATTTTGTCGGCAACAACGACTTTTCACCACCCGGAAACTCCGCTCAATCCACTCCTTCTTTCGATCTTTCTCTCGAAAGGACATTTCCAGAAAATAGCGGGGCTGTTTCCAGTGTTAATGTAACAGTATAGGAGAATACCCATGAGTGCCATCCAACCGGATATAACCGCTGCCTCCATCGTCACCTCCACGTCCAAGAAGGCATCGAGCACAACTTCAACGTCGCAAAGTACATCCAGCTCTTCTGCAAACGCATTGAACGGCATCATGGGCAAGGATGACTTTTTGAAACTCCTTGTGACCCAACTCCAGAATCAGGACCCGCTCAATCCCGACGACCCGACGCAATTCACGGCCCAACTGGCCCAGTTCAGTTCACTTGAGCAATTGTACAACCTCAACGACAGCATGAACAACCTGGTGACATCCACCAACAGTTCAACCGATGTATCGGCCCTCGGCCTGATAGGAAAACAGGTCACGTACGCCGGCAGCAGCTTCAGCTACAGCGGTGACCCGATACAACTGGGATACACCCTGGATGGATCGGCTTCCCAGGTACAGCTCGTCATCCAGGACAGCCAGGGGAACACGATTCGAACTCTTGACGGCAAGGATCTGACCTCGGGGAATCATCTCCTTACCTGGGATGGTCTTGATCAAAACGGCAATGACGTATCATCGGGGGACTATACCCTTGTCGTCCAGGCAGCGGGAGCGGACGGCGCCAGCGCGGCGGCATCGCCCCTGATCACCTCCGAGGTCACCGGTGTCGATCTGAGCGGCAGCGGAGGCGCAGTCCTGAATACCAAGGCCGGAAATATCGATTTCAGCAAGATCCTGGGCGTATCTTCATCCGGGAGTTCCGCCAAATCCATATTAAACCAGACGACAACGGCAACAGATTCATCGAGTTCGGCAACATCGGCGGCAGCATAGGCCTTGGCCTCTCTCGCGGCCCAAAGCGCCTGAAATTCGACGGGGTCCATACTGTAACAACGGAGTAACAGAGCACAGGCTGTTTTTATAAACACTGGCGCGCATCAAGAGGAGAAACGATTATGGGTATTTCAAGTGCATTGTACAGCGGGGTCAGTGGTCTCAACTCGGATTCGCAGGCCATGAGCGTCATAGGCAATAATCTGGCGAACGCCAGCACCACCGGTTTCAAAGGCGGAAGCACGATCTTCTCCGATCTGCTTTCAAGTTCCATTTACGGTTCGGGAGGCCTGTCGCAGGTCGGCCGCGGGGTCAACGTCTCCAAGGTCATCAATGACTTCAGCCAGGGGACATTCCAGTCAACCAGTTCAGGGACCGATGTGGCCATCGAAGGCTCCGGTTTTTTCATCCTGAAAAAAGTAGGTGATGAAACGGATTATTACTCCAGGGCCGGCGCCTTTAATTTCGATGCAAACGGCTACCTGGTCAACCCGGAAGGTTTGCGGGTCCAGGGTCAGCAATATGACACAACCGGTGCTCTCGTCCCTGGAAACCCCACGGACATCCAGGTGAACGGCCAGAATCTGCAGCCCGCCAATGCCACGACGGCAATGACACTGAACACCAATCTGGATGCCAGTTCCACCGAAATCCCCGCGACTACGTTGTTCAACTACACAGATACCACTACCTTTAACTATTCATCCTCGACCCAGGTCTACGATAGTCTCGGCAATCCGCATCTCATTACCGTCTATTTCAGGAAAGAACCTTCGGCTACGGCTCTCAACACCTGGGATTGGTACTATACAACGCAGGACGCAACAGGCGCACCCATCGGCGACATAACGGCCGGCGCCGCTCCTGTCGGCAAAATCGCCTTTGACGCCACCGGAACCCTGACGAGCGGCGGGACGGGGACCATCCCCGCCATCGCCTGGGGTAATGGAGCCAATGCCAGCAACATCGGCATCACCTTCAATACCACCCAGTATAACAGCAGTTCAGTTGTGATTTCACAATCCCAGGACGGCTACGGGGCGGGAAATCTGACCGGCATCACCATCGACTCGAGCGGTGTGGTAACCGCATCCTATTCCAACGGGGTCCAGAACAAGGTCGCCAACCTGTCACTGGCAAAATTTGCCAATCCGCAAGGGCTCGAGTTGCAAGGCAACAATCTGTATCTGGCCAACTCGGACTCCGGGACCCCCCGTGTCGGTCTGCCCGGTACGGAACTGGGCAAGATCTTCACCAACTCCCTGGAACAATCCAATGTCGATACGGGCCAGGAATTCGTGACCATGATCACGGTTCAACGCGCCTTCCAGGCAAATTCCAAGATCATCACCACGGTCGATCAAATGTTAAACGATGTAATAAATATGAAACAGTAGTCAATATTTTGACCATCATCCTCTGCCAAGCGCCGCCGATCCAGTTGGTCCGGCGGCGCTTTTTTTCTTTCCGGGTTGAAATACCCCTCCTCCCCTCCCTCCGAGACCATGTCCTCCCTGAAGACACAATTGGAATAAATATTGCACACTAGAGTTTTAAGAAAAGAAGTCTTATGATGAAGCAAAGGGGAAACGTCTTGCTCTCCCCGCCATAACTTTTTCTTTTCAATGGGTTCGAATCGTCTGCTTGTGAGGAGGCAAGAGCAGAAGACGAAACAATCGTAGCAATCGCCACCGACCGAGCAAAACTCAAATCGATCAGATCCATACAGAGGCGGCACCTATCGTCAATATTTTGACATTCCGTCTCACCCCCATGCATATGACCCGAGAAGAAAAGCGGCCGATATCCGGTAAAAGATAATCACTCAACAGGACTGAAATCCATGGCAGAGAAAAAAGAACCCCCGAAAACCGACGCCGTTCCTGATGAAAATCGAAAGAAGAAGAAAATGGTTCTGATCATCGGCGCCGCCATTCTTGTTGTGCTGATTGCGCTGGGAGCAGGCACATTTTTCTTCCTGAAGAAATCGCATACGAAAGAAGAAAAATTCGATCCGGGTAAAAACGTCCCTGTCCCGAACCTCAATCAGGCAGCCAACATCGGGCCCATGGTCGATATCTCGGAATTCATAGTCAACATCATAAGTGCCGACGGCAACCACTATGTGAAGTCCGCCCTTACCCTTGAACTGACCAATCAGCAGGCAAAGGACGAAATCAATCAGCGGATGCCCCAGATCCGTGATGCGATCCTGCTTCTGGTCGGGAACAAGACCTTCGAAGAACTCCAGGACCTGGAAGGGAAGAAGCAGCTGAAGGCGGAGATCATGAGCAAGATTAATGGGTTCTTGCAGACCGGGAAGGTCAGGGCAATCTTTTTCACCGAATTTGTCGTCCAATGACCTCAGGAAAGGGGGACATGTTGTGGAACCTATTCTTACAAAGCAGGAAATCGCCGAACTTCTCACCGCGATAAAGCAGGGGAAGGTGTCAACCGATCTTGAGACGGGTGACCGGACCGCCTATGAACGAGAGGCAAAACCCCTCAACCTCTTTCAGATAGGGACCTTCGACGAAGAACAGCTCCGTGTCCCGAACTTCGACATCATCCTGGATGCCTTTTGTCAAAACTACACAATCTCTTTGACAAATCAATTGCAACGCACCTTTACGATCGCAAAAACCGGGATCGACACCTTTCATTTTCAGGAGTTTCTTCTGGAAAACAAGGATGTCGGTGCGATCGGCATCTTAAACCTTGCGCCCTTGAAATATGGGGCGTTGATCATGATCGACAAACAACTGGCTTTCTCCATTGTCGAAATCATGCTGGGGGCATCAACGGATCTTGGATCCCTTAAATTCGACCGCAAACTGACCACAATAGAGCTGAGTGTCCTGAAAAATATCATCAGCAGTGCCTGCAGCGATCTCGACCGTGCCTTCAAACCCCTGCTGGAGCTTAAATCGAGTCTGTATAAGGTCGAAAGCAATTCCAGAATGGTATCAATAACCGATGCGGATGCGGAAATTCTGGTGAGCAGTTTCATCGTGACGATCGGGGAAAACACAGGCGAATTCAAGCTTGTCTTTCCGCTGGCCACGCTCGAACCCCTGCGGGAGCAGCTCAAGGAACTCCTCAATGTCAACAAGGCCAAACAGGGTCTATGGACCGACATCATCACCGAAGAACTCCATGATCTGCCGATGACACTCATCGCCCGATCCGGAACACTCTCCCTCACCATCACGCAACTCCTCGAACTGCAGGAAGGGCAGATCATTCCCCTCGATTATGATCCCAACTCCCCCTTGAAGGTGCTCGTGGAAGACAGACTTAAATTTTTCGCCATACCGGGTGTATTGAGCAATAAAAAAGCAATAAGCCTGACCGGCATTTATGAGCAAGGAACCTAACTATGGAAACAAAAAAGAACATGGAGCAAGGATCGCGTCCCGACCCCGAAGAAATCAAAGAACTCCTGAAGCCCGACCCTGCCGTTCATCCAACTGAAGAGGCCCGGCAAAAAGCGGGTGCTATCGGTGAGAGGGGCCTTGGATTTCTCTACGATGTTCCTTTGCAGGTCTCAGTCGAGGTAGGACGGAGCAAGATCCTGTTGCGGGATCTGTTGAGAATGGGAGAGGGCTACATCATTGAGCTGGACAAACTGGCCGGCGAACCCCTCGACCTCTATGTAAATTCCCGCCTGATCGCCAAAGGAGAAGCCGTTCTTGTCGGTGACAAATTCGGCATTCGGCTCACGGATGTGGTCAGTACCAGCGACCGGGTTGAAAAACTGGGATAAGGGAAAAATGAGACCTGCCATCTACCGGTATCTACCCGTCGTCCTTTTTTTTTCTTGCGTATTCCTTCCGGCAAGAGCCTCTTGCGCAACGGGGATGAATACCAATCTTTCTCTGGGCCTGCGTGCCGTCTGGGGTCTATTGGTAGTGCTGGGAATCCTCTTTGTCATCTATGGCCTGATGAAGAAAAAGATGTCCTTTTTGAATCTGCCGGGGAAAGGCATCATCAAAATCGTCGAGATTCGCCATCTGATGCCCAAAAAAGCCCTCTACCTCGTGGAAATAAAAGGACAGGAGTTTCTCTTGGGTGTCAGCCAGGACCGGATAAATCTTATCGCCGCAATCAACCCGGCTTCCCCGGAATCCTTCACCGAGATCCTGAAAAAATCAACAGCTGAAGATACCCGATGACCTGTCAAAGCAAGAAAATCGTCATCCGTCTTCTGAAGACCGCCACCCTCTTCATGGTGCTGCTGATTCTACCGAGAGCCTCCCATGCCGTCGGTATGCCGACAGTCACCTTCGGGGTCGGAAACGCCGATACACCATCTCAGGTATCGACGGCCCTGCAGGTGCTCTTTCTGCTGACGGTCCTCTCCGTAGCGCCTGCCATCCTCCTTATGACGACCTGCTTTACCAGAATAGTCATTGTCCTGGGGTTTGTCCGTCAGGCCATGGGGACCCAGAACATGCCGCCGAACCAGATCATCTTAGGTCTGTCGCTCTTTCTAACCTTTTTCGTTATGTCCCCGACATTTAACGCGATAAACAACCAGGCCCTGCAACCTTACCTCGCTGGGAAAATGGACCAGAAAGCGGCGTTCGACAAGGCCCTCGTGCCGATGAGGGAGTTTATGTTTGCCCACGTTAAGGAAAAGGATCTGGGACTGTTAAGCAGCATTACCCTCAACAATCGACCCAACGATCGGGGCCAGATCCCGACGATGACACTTATTCCCGCCTTCATGCTGTCCGAACTCACCCGCGCATTCCAGATGGGCTTCATGATCTATATACCCTTTCTGGTGATCGATATGATCGTCGCATCGATACTGATGTCCATGGGTATGATGATGCTGCCGCCGGTAATCATCTCTTTACCGTTTAAACTGCTGCTTTTTGTCCTCGTCGACGGTTGGGACCTCGTGGTCGGCTCATTGATCAAAAGTTTAAAGTAGGATGAAGGAGACGAGGCACAACGGACTGGGGCGGGAATATACAGGCGAAACAATTCATTCGGCTATACCATGACACCTGATTTTGCAATCAACATCTGCCTCAAGGCCGTCGAGACGATCCTCCTCGTATCAGCGCCGATGCTCCTTTCCGGTATGATCGTCGGCCTCATTATCTCGATCCTTCAGGCAGCAACGCAAATAAACGAACAGACACTTTCCTTTATCCCGAAACTTGTAATCGTCTTCATTACCCTGCTGATTTTCGGGCCGTGGATACTCCGGATCATGACAACGTTTACCATCGGCACCTTCACCTCCATCGTCTCCTTCTAAATGGACCTGCAACTGCTTCCATTGGATAAATTCCAGGCCTTTCTCATCTGCCTGGCCAGGGTTGCCGGCTTTTTGAGCGCAATTCCCATTCTGTTCAGCAACCAGGCGCCGATGCTGATCAAGGTCGCATTCACCATGGTCACTGCCCTGGTGCTCTTTCCGATCATGGCACCCTTTATTCCTCATACGCCGTTTCACGCCACCTCCTTTTTCGTCCTGGTTGTCAACGAGACGCTTGTCGGTCTTATTCTCGGCTTGATGGCCCGGCTCATCTTTACTGCGGTTGAATTCGGAGGAACGATCATCGGATACCAAATGGGGTTTGCCGCCGCCAATATCTTCGATCCCCAGAACCAGAAACAGACCTCGCTGATTTCCGAATTCCAGAATGTCTTTGCCATCTTCCTGTTTCTGTCCCTTAATGCCCATCATATTTTCATCCGGGCCGCCGCACGCTCGTATGCACTTCTTCCCCCTGGAAAACTCGACCTTTCACATGCAGCCGTGCCATATCTGTTCAAGCTTTCCTCGGAGATGTTTGCTCTCAGCCTGCAGTTCAGCGCTCCGGTCCTGGCCGTCCTTCTTCTTTCCGGGCTCATCCTTGGCATCCTGTCCCGGGCCTTCCCCCAACTCAATGTGTTTCTCCTCTCTTTTCCACTTAATATCGGCATCTCATTCATTGTCATAGGTTTGACACTAAATATCGTCGCCACCCTCTTGAGACGGGAATTTGACTCTCTCCCGGAGAGGATCTTCACCCTGCTTCACCTCCTGAACTGAACCTTCTTCAGTATATCCGCATCCTGGAAAAAACCGGCAACCACCGTCTCTTGCGGACCGTTTGTTGCATATATCCTGATAAGATTTCATGTTTTTACCGACACGCAGAAGGTCGATCTGCCGACGGCTCAGCGTCGGCAGGTGTTGAATTTTCGTATTATCCCGCAATTCCCAGGGCCTTTGCGAATCTTTTTTAACGACGCTTCGGCAAGACAAGACCGGAGGTGATCCGCCACCTCCACTTTGCAGGCAAATCGAAAGGGCATCGTCATAGAGTCGGAATGCCCTGTTTCCGGTAGAAAATCATGGCAGAAGAGACCCCGACCGGTGGTGAACGGACTGAAGCGCCATCGGCGAAGCGACGGGAGGATTTCCGGAATAAAGGTCAGGTTGCGCAGAGCAAGGAGGTGCATACTGCGGCCCTGCTTTCGGTCCTCCTTCTTTTCTGGGTCTTCTATATGCCGACCTTCTGGAACGGACTGAATAATCTACTGATATCATTGTGGAAATCAAGTTCAGATGTTATTATCAGTACCGCCACCACCGTCAATCTGTCGGTCTATATCTTCCAACAACTCGGCCTCCTTCTGGCCCCGCTTTTTCTGTTGGTGGTCATCATCGGTTTTTTTTCCAGCTTCTTCCAGATAGGCTGGCTTTTCACCACCGAACCGCTGGTTCCCGATATCTCCCGGTTCGATGTCATTAAGGGGATCGGCCGATTTTT
This sequence comes from Desulfocapsaceae bacterium, assembly GCA_046706325.1. Taxonomy (GTDB): domain Bacteria; phylum Desulfobacterota; class Desulfobulbia; order Desulfobulbales; family Desulfocapsaceae; genus CAWGGS01. Next base: position 356,165 of record JBJKPM010000082.1, read on the forward strand.
TTCCCGGCGTTCGATGCTCGAAATCCTCAAGTCCCTTCTCAAGGTCACGATGATCGGATGGATCGCCGTCAGTACGGTCCTTGATAAATTCAATGAAGCCCTGGTCCTGGTCGATACACCGGCCGTTACCATCATCGGCTATATCGGCAGAACTGCGGCACTGATCATGGCCAAGGTCTGTGCCTTGCTTATCTTCCTTGCGTTAATCGATTATCTTTTTGTTCGTTGGGAGATGGAAGAGAAGATGAAGATGACCAAACAGGAGCTGAAAGAGGAATTCAAGGAAACCGAAGGCGATCCGTTCGTCAAGGCCCAGATCCGTTCAATCCAGCACCAGATGGCCCGAAAACGCATGATGGCCGAGGTTCCCAAGGCGGATGTCGTCATCACCAACCCCACTCATCTTGCTGTTGCGATACGCTATACGCCGAAAAAAATGGAGGCACCGAGAGTTGTTGCCAAAGGAGCGGGACATATCGCGATGCGGATCAGGGAGATCGCCAAGGAGCATAAGGTCCCCCTTGTTGAGAATCCACCCGTGGCTCGATTATTGCATAATCTGGATCTTGGAGCTACAATTCCGGAAGAGATGTTCAAGGCGGTAGCGGAAATACTCGCCTATGTTTACTCAATGAAGGGTATGACTTCGAAATGGAAATAACAGGACAACAGGGCATACTCACCAGATTCAACCCGGCACAATTGGCGCAGCGTTCCGATGTGATGGCGGCATTCGGCCTTGTCTCCATCCTGATGCTGATGATCATCCCGATCCCGCCGATCATGCTCGACCTCTTCCTCTCCCTGAATATCACGGTCGCGCTGGTCATCCTGGTCATCAGTCTCTACACGATAAAGGCTGTTGAGTTTTCAATCTTCCCTTCGGTATTGCTGGTCACCACCCTTTTCCGGCTGTCTCTGAATGTGGCCTCAACCAGGCTCATCCTGCTCAACGGCGACCAGGGACCATCGGCTGCCGGTGCGGTCATCATGTCGTTCGGCCAGTTTGTCGTCGGCGGCAATTATGTCATAGGTATCGTCATCTTCTGCATCCTGGTCCTGATTAATTTCATGGTCATCACCAAGGGTGCCGGGAGGGTGGCCGAGGTGGCGGCCCGTTTTACCCTCGATGGTATGCCGGGCAAACAGATGGCCATCGATGCCGATCTGAATGCCGGTCTGATAAACGAAAACGAGGCCAGGGCAAGAAGGGCCGAGATCAGCGCCGAGGCCGCATTCCATGGCGCCATGGACGGTGCCTCCAAGTTCGTCAAAGGTGATGCCATTGCGGCCATTATCATCACCTTCATCAATATCGGCGCAGGCTTTGTCATCGGGGTCCTGCAGAAGGGCATGCCGATGGCCGAGGCGGCCCACACCTATACCATCCTGACCGTCGGCGACGGGCTGGTCAGCCAGATACCCGCCCTGATCATATCGACATCGGCCGGTCTTCTGGTTACCCGGGCGGCCGGCGAACTGGACTTCGGTTCCGATCTGAAAAATCAGATCTCCAAGAACAGCATCGCCCTGCTGGTCGTCGCGGTCATCGTCCTGATCCTGGCCCTCATCCCCGGTCTGCCGTTCTTCCCCTTCCTGGTCCTTTCGGTCTCCCTGGCATTTCTCAGCTATTTTATTGATCGCAAACAGAAGTCCGAAGCGGAGAAGACCGTTGAACGGCCGGCCGAGGCCCCGGCCCGGGCCGAAGAAAATTATGAACAGATGCTCAATGTCGATCTCATTGAACTCGAGGTCGGATACGGCCTGATCCCCTTTGTCGATTCCGCCCAGGACGGAGAGCTCCTGACCCGGATCCAATCCATCCGCAAACAATTCGCATTAAATAACGGCTTTATTGTCCCGCCGGTACATATCAAAGACAACCTGCAACTGAATCCCAATCAATATACCCTGTCCCTGAAAGGAATAAAGATTGCCGAAGCCGAGATACTTCCCGGACACTTCATGGCCATGGACCCGGGCCTGGTAACCGAGACGATCAAAGGGGTTCCGACCACTGAGCCGGCCTTCGGACTGCCGGCTATCTGGATCAGTGAGGATAAAAAGGAACGGGCCCGGATTGCCGGCTATACGGTTGTCGACTGTACGACGGTAATCGCCACCCATATCAGCGAGATGATACGCCGACATGCCCACGAATTGATCGGAAGACAGGAGGTCCAGGGCCTTCTCGACAATCTTGCCAAAAGCTACCCGAAGCTGGTGGAAGAGCTAGTGCCGACGATACTTTCTTTGGGAACCATAATGCGGGTTTTGCAAAACCTGTTAAAAGAGGGCGTTTCCATCCGCGACCTGCGAACGATCCTTGAGACCATGGCGGATTGGGCGCCGGCAACCCAGGATCCCCAGATACTGACGGAATATGTACGCCACGCCCTGTCCCGAACGATCAGCTCTCAGCTGACCGTTGATGGCGGCATTTCGGTTATCACTCTTGCCAAACCGGTTGAGGACGCGATCCTGAATTCAGTCCAGCATCGAGAGCAGGGAAGCTATCTGGCCATCGATCCGAAAACGGCCCAAATCATCCTTGATTCGCTGGGAGAGGCAATCGGTCTGTTTGAAGGCGGACGCCGACCGACACTGCTCGCGGCTCCTCAGATACGACCCCATGTGCGGAGTCTTACCGAACGATATTTTCCGAACCTTGTCGTCATCTCGCATAACGAGATTGCACCGAACCTTAAGATCAAATCACTAGGGACCGTGACCCTCAATGCAAGTTAAGGTCTTTGAATCAACGGATATGGCCTCGGGCCTGAAACTGGTGAAAAAGGAGCTGGGACCGGACGCATTGATTCTCTCCACCAGAACGGTCAGGAGAGGAAAACTCGGAGTCCTGGGTAAGCATGTCCTTGAGATAACGGCAGCAATTGATACGCCATGGCCTTTGCCGCCTGCCAGGCATCCGGACGCGCACGATTCGCTGCCGCCTCCACCGGAACATCAGGCCTATGTCGACAATGACGGAAGGCATACGGAGGCGTCTCTTGCAGATACCCCTCTCCCTGCCGATACCTTTTACAAGATCGGCAAAAGACCTGAAAAACCAAACCGGACGTTTGAGGGAGCTCTTCCCATGCAGGATAATTCCCCTATACGGCAAGAAGTTAACGAACTGAAAAGCATGGTTAAATCCCTGGCCCAGGAAATAACCCGTCTCGATCGCGGACAGGGAATCGACAAGGGCAAATCGCTGCTTTCCAGCCTCACCGAAGATACACCATCCCTTGCGGAAACCAGCTCACCCGATCAACTCCAGATACTCGACGTGCTTCTCTCCTGTGGTGCCGACATGGAAACCGCCAAGACCATCTCCTGTTTTGCTCAGGAAAATCTTGGCACGGACGATATCCGGGATCGACAAAAACTCATCGCCTTTCTGCAAAATACCATTGCCACTATCCTTGAGGTGAATCCTCCCGACTTTTCAAGGATCGACGGACAACGGAGAATAGCACTGGTTGGACCCACCGGCGTCGGCAAGACCACGACACTTGCGAAAATCACAGCCGGATTTCTCACCAATTTCTCGAGTTCCATTGCCTTGATAACTATAGATACCTACAGGATTGCCGCGGTCGAACAACTGAAGGTCTACGGCGAGATCATGCACCTGCCGGTCGATATCGTCCTGACCCCTTCTCAATTGGAACTGGCAATTGAAAGACACCGGGACAAGGATCTCATCCTTATCGATACCGCCGGCAGAAGTCCGCGGGACACCCTGAGTATCGATGAGCTGGCATCCTTCCTGCGCCCTGATCTCGCCATCACTAAACATCTGGTTCTGTCGGCAACGAACAGAGAGGATCAACTCGCCGAAACCATTGCTCGATTTTCCCGTCTGGGTATCGATTCTACGATTTTCACCAAGGTCGATGAATGCCTGAGCCTGGGAATAATCTTGAACACCCAGATTCACAACAGCGCTCCGATCTCTTATATTACCAATGGCCAACGGGTCCCTGAAGATCTCCTTGCGGCGGACAGGAAAAGCATTGCCGAGCTCATAATACCCACCCCAGAAGGAATATTTCATGATTAGCCCATCACGAAAAACCATGGATCAAGCGGAAACCCTGCGGGCAATAAATTCGCATGAGCCGATAAATGCACCCCGCCCCGGTGAAGAGAGGATAACTCGGGTCTATTCCATAACCAGCGGCAAGGGTGGTGTCGGGAAAACAGCAGTGGTCGCCAATATCGCAGTATCGTTGGCCAGATTGGAAAAAAACGTCCTGATCCTTGACGCGGATCTGGGGCTTGCCAATATCGATGTGGTTTTCGGAATCGCCCCGGCCTACAACCTCAACCATTTTTTCTCGGGGGAGAGGAACCTGGAAGAAATCCTTTTTGACGGTCCGTCCGGAATCAAGATCCTTCCCGCCGGATCCGGTATTCAGAACTTCACTCGACTTGACTCCCGCCAGAAGATGAAGCTTCTCGACGGACTTGACTCAATGCACAATAATTTTGATTTCGTCCTGATAGACACGGAGGCCGGGATCTCCGAAAACGTCACCTATTTCAATACGGCGGCCCAGGAGATCCTGGTGGTCACCACCCCGGAACCGACCGCAATTACCGACGCCTATGCCTTAATGAAGCTTCTTTCGACGCAATATCATGAAAAACATTTTAATCTCGTTGTCAATCAGATCCAAAGTGAAGACGAAGCCCTGGATGTCTATAAAAAATTAACTATGGTTTCCAATAGATATCTTGATATCTCCATTGATTACCTCGGCTCGATTCCGGCGGACAAACAGATGGTGGAGGCGATCAGAAAACAGAAGGTGATCGTCGAACTCTACCCCACCTCCAGGATCTCATATGCTTTTAATGAGTTGGCAACCCGTCTCTGTTCGGAACATCCTCCAACGGCACCAAAAGGAAACATACAGTTTTTTTGGAAAAAACTTCTTAATTTCGGCAGCAGAAGGTATTGAACATGCTCTACACTCCTCCCGAGCAACCTGATGACAGAGCAAAGCTCATCCGCGACAACCTGGAGCTGGTGAATATTCTCGTGGGACGTATGACCACACAGGTTCCGTCTTTTATGAGTCGCGATGATATGCGCAGCGCGGGTATGGTGGGCCTGATAGATGCCGCCAATAAATTCGACACCTCAAAGAATATTCTTTTTAAGACCTTTGCCGAATACAGGATCAGAGGGGCGATCCTTGATGAAATGCGGAAACTCGATTGGTTTTCCCGCTCTCTCAGGGACAAACAGAGCAGGATCGCCAAGACATTGTCTCATCTGGAGATCAGTCTCGCCAGAGAACCGGAGGACCATGAGGTGGCCGAAGCCATGGGAATTGCAACCGAGGAGTATCAGAAGATGCTCTCCGAGGTGAGCCACCTGGGTTGTGTAAGCCTCAATGAAACCCTCGACAATTCCGAACAGGGAAAGTCTTTTCTCGAGACGCTTGAAGATCAGAACGAGAGTGCCTCTCCCAGCTCCCGACTCGAAAATCATGAACTGACAAAAATCATGGCGGAACTCATTGCCAGGCTTTCGGAAAAAGAACAATTGGTGATCACTCTTTATTATTATGAAGAATTGACGCAAAAAGAGATCGCCGAGGTCTTGGAGATCTCCGAAGGAAGGGTATCGCAACTGCATAGCCAGGCGCTCATCAAATTAAAAAACAAGGTCCAGTCGCGGCTGTAGTAAAGGACCCCTGCGACAACAGCGGAGACGGCATCTTGACATCCGACATCTCTTGGCTCCTGACCCTTTTGGCACTGTTGCTCAGTCTGATCGCGACATGGCGTTCAATCGTCTTTCGCAGGAAGGCGGAGAGGCAGGCAAAACTTTTAGCAGCCGCCAACGAGTGCATTGCGGATACCCAAAAACAACTGAGCTCGCTGAAGGAACAGGAAGGAAAATTCGACGGATTCCAGAAAACCCTCAACCTTGCCGAAATCACCACCAAGCTGCAGGAACCCCGTTTATCGCTGCAACACTGCAATGATACGATGAAACCGCCGGAAAGATACCGTTATGTCCACTCCCTTGCCTCCGGCGGCATGTCATCGCAGGAAATCGCAACAATACTGTCCATCTCCATCCATGAGGCCGAGCAACTGGTCAACCTGGCAAAGCTCGCCCATCCCCAATGACCGGGCCCCGCCCCCCTGTCCCCGTTCCTCTTCCTCTTTTTGTCCTTTCCCTGCAACATTTCTCTCTTAAGAAAGCCGGGGGGCGCTCCGATATATAACTACACACATTTTATTGTAAATTTCAATTAAGCACATGGTGCTCTGATTTTTTCACTCTTACCGATTAGCCGTTTCGACACTCATGGTCTCAGGAAAATACAGCGCCTTATCAGGGGCCATCGCCCGGGAACAGAACCTGGATAATATCTCGGCCAATCTCGCCAACGTCAACACCATTGGCTACAAGAGATCCAAGGTCACCTTTGAAGCCCTTCTCAAGGGAGCGCAGCAGATCAAACAGGCCGAAGGGATCAATTATACCCGGATCAAGAACAACTACAGCGATTTTTCCGCCGGCCCCATTGTGAAAACAGACGCCCCCCTTGACCTGGCCATCCACGGCGACGGATTCTTCAAGGTCCAGGGGCCAAATGGCATACTGTATACCAGAAAGGGTGATTTCACCCTTGATGCCAACGGCAACCTGATGACTTCAGGCGGCATGCCGGTATTGGATGATTCCAATACGCCGATCACGATCCCAGATACCAACACCAACAGAATTTCCATCAGCAGTCTCGGTATCATCTCGGTCATCGACAGTAAGGGGGCACAAACCGAGGCAGGAAAAATCGGCATAGTCACCATAGACGACCCGTCGAAATTGCAGAGGGAATCGGATACCGCCTTTTCCCTGCAACCCGGAGCACAGGAAGTACCGGTCGAGCAACCTCAGGTGGTGCAGGGCTCACTGGAAAACTCGAATGTGAACATGGTCGCGGAAATGACCGATATGATCAACAATGAACGTGATTTCGACACCTATAACAAAGTACTGAAGAGTTATGCGGCGATAGCCATGAAACAGGATGATCTGGGGACCCTCGCCTGAAGATGAACCGTCACCGTCGGCCAACTGAAACAACCAGCAAGGTGGAATTATGATCAGATCTCTTTACACAGGAACAACCGGGATGAATGCCCAGCAGTTGAATATCGACGTCATTGCCAACAATCTCGCCAACGTCAGCACCACCGGTTTCAAAAGGAGCATTACGGATTTTCAGGATCTTCTCTATGAAACTCTCAAAGTCCCGGGGAGCAAGACATCGACGACCACCCAGAACCCGACCGGCATCCTGGTCGGCATGGGCGTCGGTACAGGGGCGGTAACCAAGGTATTCGGCCAGGGCTCGCTCATACAGACACAAAATCCGCTTGATATCGCAATCCAGGGAGACGGCTTCTTTCAGATACAGCTGCCCAACGGCACCATCGCCTACACCAGAGACGGGAACTTCAACCTGGACAGTAACGGCCAGATCGTCAACGCCAACGGTTATCCTCTTCTGCCGTCGATCACTGTCCCGCTGGGGGCACAGAAGATCACCATCAGCAGCACCGGGATTGTCAGTGCCGTTCTCGCCGGCAGCACGACCAGCACCCAGATTGGAACCATCGAGCTGGCAACTTTTATAAATAACGCCGGACTTTCCTCCACCGGGGACAACCTCTATGTGGAAACGGACGCCTCCGGCACGCCGAACACCGGGACCCCCGGAGACAATGGCTATGGAACGCTTTCCCAGAACTTTCTCGAGGGATCGAACGTCAACATCGTCCAGGAGATGGCCAACATGATTACCGCACAGCGGGCATATGAAATCAATTCCAAGACCATAACGACATCGGATCAGATGATGCAGACCACCAACGGCCTTATTCCCTGATGGCAACAGCGCGGAGCACCAGCTACCATGATCAGATCGATCGTCCTCTTTTTTTGTCTTGTCCTGTCGATGGCCCATGCCTGTTACGGTCTTCAGGTCACCTTCCGGTCCTCGGCAACGGTCAAGGGCATTGTCGTCAGGCTCGCCGATGTAGCCGATTTCGACCTCCGGAACGACCTGGCCAGGGCACTGGGAAGCCAGGTGGTCTCCTCGGCTCCATCTCCGGGTCGGGATATCGTGCTGCAGACCGCCAATCTGATCCAGGGCCTGACCGGGACCCTGCCGATTCCGGCATCGGTGCAATGGCAAGGACCGGCCCAGGTCCTGGTACACCGTGAAGGCACCAGCGTCGGTCCGAAGAAGATTCAAACCATCATAGCAGGTTTCCTCGACAAGCACCAAAATGATCTTCCGGATGCCAAGATACGGTTCGTCCCCAATTCCCTTCCCCTGCCGTTTATCCTGCCGTCGGGGGATCTGACCTGGGATGTCGTTCCATCCGATCCGGAAATCTTACGGAGTACCACGGTGTCGATTATCTTCAGCGTCGACGGTCATGTGCGAAAGAACATTGCAATCCAAGGACATATCAAGGCTCTCGCCCCGGTGGTGGTGGCGGCATCCTCGATACGGCGCGGCAGCATTCTGGCGGCGGATCAGATCCGTATCGTAACCAGAGATATTGCAAAAAACAGCTCCCCCTGCCTCGATGCACATGAGATCATCGGCGAAAAGGCCAATCGCACCATCAGGGAAGGCAGCATCATAGAACACGAATGGATCGACATCCCGCCGATGGTGGCAAGAGGGCAGATGGTAAAAATCATCCTCAATGAAAGCGGCCTGCACATAGAAACGACGGGCATGGCCCATATGAACGGAATCAAGAATCAGGTTATCCGGGTCCAGAATATCAGCTCAAAGAAAATACTCTACTGCCGTGTAACGGCCCCGGGTATCGTGGAGGTGCAACTTTAATATGAAAACATTATCGATCTTCTGCCTGTTGGCCCTGCTTTTTTGCGGATGCGCAGTGATAAAAAAGCCGCCGGAAAAAGTCGCCCGCATACCGGAACCACTTGAAGAGATCCAGACATCCACGGCATTAACCAAGACCGACGGTTCCCTTTGGTCAAACGATGAAACCTCGATTTTTTCCGATCACAAGGCCAAAAGCATAGGGGATATCATCGTCGTAACCATCAATGAAAACGACAAGGCCTCCAAAGAGGCCTCAACCGTCACAGGCGGGACCTCAACCTATGGTGCCGGAATCAGCAACCTGTTTGGACTTGAAAATTCAGGCGACCTGAAACATACCAAGATCAATCTCGGCAATCTGGTCAACACCAATTTCAGCAACGGGTTCAACAGCGACGCCAAAACAGCCCGAAATGGAAATTTCACCGCCCAGCTATCAGTCCAGGTCATCGGGCTGTACCCCAACGGCAATCTGAAGATCAGGGGCGGCAAAGAGGTCCTGGTCAACAATGAGAACCAGGTTATCTACCTCACCGGCATCATCCGCCCGGTCGATATCACCGCCAGCAATACCATCGACTCCAACAAGATACTGAATGCCCAGATTTCGTATACCGGCAAAGGGGTCTTAAGCGATCAGCAGAGTCCGGGATGGCTGGGCCGGGCCCTGGAAATTTTATGGCCCTTTTAAGACCGGGCATCTGCATTTCGTCCGGCAATCAAAATCCGCAGGACCAAGAGGCAATATCATGAAAATATCTTTTCAGACCGTGGTGATCCTTCTGGCTGTCGCACTCCAGTTCTGCTGCGGCCGGACGGCGTCCGGCGCACGGATCAAGGATATCGCCAAGATAACCGGCGTGCGATCCAATCAACTGATCGGCTACGGCCTGGTGACGGGACTGAATGGAACGGGCGACGATATGAAGAATTCATTGTTCACCCTCCAGTCGGTCTACAATATGCTGATAAGAAACGGGATAGCCATTGATCCGTCCCAGGTCAGCAACATCAAGATAAAAAATGTCGCAGCCGTAATGGTGACGGCCGATCTTCCGCCCTTCGCCAGACCCGGTTCAACCATCGATGTCGAGGTGTCATCCATAGGAGACGCCAAGAGTCTGGCCGGTGGCACCCTGATCATGACCCCGTTGAAAGGTGTCGACCAAAAGGTATATGCCGTGGCCCAAGGTCCCCTTACCATCGGAGCTTTTTCTTTCGGGGGCGCATCCGCCAAGGTGCAAAAGAACCACCCGACCGTGGGCAGGATCGCCAATGGTGCATTGATAGAAAATTCGGTCCCGTTCAAGATAGGCAAAAACGGCATCCTCACCTATCAGCTGGAAAATGCCGACTTTACAACGGCCGATCATATGAGTAAGGCGATTAATTCTGCCTTCGGTCCGCATACAGCCTTCCCGATGGACTCGGGAACCGTCAGGATCACCATCCCGAAAGCGTATCAGAAAAGGGTCGTCGATTTTATTGCCGGGGTGGAATCACTCAATGTTGAAACCGATTCCGTAGCCCGGGTGGTGGTGGACGAGAGGACAGGTACCATTGTCATGGGCAAGGATGTGAAGCTGTCAACCGTTGCGGTATCCCATGGAAACCTGAGCCTGGTTATTTCGGAAACGCCGGCCGCGGTGGTCCAACCCAATCCTTTGGCCAATACCCCTGCTGTCGTCGTCCCTCCCCAGACCACCGTCACCGCCACCGAACAGGGAGGCCAGCTCAATGTTCTGAAAATGCCCCATGACGTAAGTATCGACGATATCGCCAAGGCCTTGAACTCCATCGGGGCGACCCCGAGGGACCTTATCGCCATATTCCAGGCAATAAAGGCGGCCGGTGCCATGCAGGGTGAACTCATCGTCCTGTAAATTTCTGCTGACTCACTCAACCGGGAGTATTCCCCATGGATCTTTCAATTTCACAGAACATCATTCAAGGAAACACTGCCCATCAACTTTCCGGCAAAGAAAAAACTGCCGAAAATCTCAGATCATTGCGGGAATCATGCCGTCAATTCGAGGCAATTTTCATCAAGCAGATGTACGATACCATGCAAAAAACCATCCCCAATGACGGACTCATTCCCAAAGACAACGCAATGACTATCTATCAGGACATGCTGGATATGCAGATGGCCCTCGAAACCGCCAAAGGTAAAGGAACCGGCATAGGCGAGGCCATGTATAATCAGATGAAAGGGCATGTCGAATGAAAATCTTTGCCATAATCCCCTTCAATCCGACTGCCTCTCATCGCGCAACCGTATTTTTCATCTAAAGTTTCAGGACCGAGCCACCGATACGAGAGATAACAGAAAGAGATTGTCAATTCCTGCTCCAGGCAAGGAGGCCTGCATAAAAGCGCATGGAGGCGATTTTATGATACATCCAATCACTAATCAAGAACGCTTCGGTTCGTTGCCGGTCGTCTGCTGCGGCAGGTGCGACCTGAAGACGCCCCAGACCGCAGTTGAAGATACTCATTTTGTGGTTGCTCAAGCATCCGATCATATTGTATGTTTGGCCCTGAGGGATGCCAAAGGAGATCCCGCCGGGAGCAAGGCAATCGAGGCAGGTGTGACCAACGGAATCCAGGAAGCGCCGAAAGCCAGGGAAGCAACCCTTCCGCATCCCCCAACCACCTCTGATGCTGTGACGAATAAACTTGATGCCTGGCCGCGGACGGCAAACCACGGCCAAGCCGAACAACCTACCGGGTGATGGTATGAGTATCGAATTTTTTGGAATAGGCGGCCCCAACCAGATAGGCAGTGTTAAAAAGCCGCAGAAACCTGAAGCTGCCGCAAAATCCGACAACAAGACAGGGGCGGACCAGGTTCAATTTTCATCGGTCCTTCAGGATGTCCACAAGGCCCAGGCAGCGAAAGGCAGCGGCAATACGACCAGGGCCGACCGGATAAAGGAACTGAAGGCCCAGATTGCGGAAGGATCGTATCGTCCCGATCTGGAGAAGGTCGCCTCTTCTCTGTTGCAATTCATGTTTGAGGAAAAATAGTCATGTCCGATGAAAAAACCCATGAATATCTGGTTCGCCTTCTCGATGCCACCCTGCAGGAACGAGAATGCGCAAAGAAACTTGATATGGAAGGCATGTCAAGAATCATGGAGGAAAAAGAGGACCTTATCGAATATCTCTCCCTGATCCCCGCGCTTGATCAACAGGATCGGCCATTGGCAGCCAGGATCAGAAATGAAAATCGGCGCAATGCCTTCCTGTTCAAATCGACCCTGGGGTGGATAAGAGAATTGATGGAATTTTTCGGCAAAAGCACGGTTACGGCAACGTATTCATCCACTGCCTCCACCGTACCCTCTCAAGTAAACGGCAGACTCCTGTCCGGGAAGGTGTGAAATGTCCGGTCTGATAGCAGCCCTGAATGCCGGAAAGACCTCAATCCAGGTGAATCAGAAGACCATTGAGGTCATCGGCAATAATATCTCCAATATGAATACGCCGGGGTATTCGGATCAGTCAGTCCAGCTGACCCCTGTGCCGACCCTTACCTTCGGTGATTTTTTCATCGGCCAAGGGGTGAAGGTCACGGACGTCTTGCGGGCTCATGATGATTTTGTGACCAACCAGCTCCAGAACAAATCGGTCAGCCTGGGTTATGCCAACGGACAAACGGACGCCCTGACGCAGCTGGAAGGGGTGTTCAATGTTACGGATAATAACATCTCCACCAATATCAATAATTTTTTTGATGCCTGGCAGCAGCTCACCACCAACCCGAGCGATCTCACACTGCGAAGCAGCGTTCTGCAGCAGGGAGGCGTGCTGGCGACGAGTTTTAACAACGCCTCCAACGATCTCGATACCATTACCGGGAATCTTAATACGACGCTCACATCCGACATTTCCAGCCTCAATTCAAAGATCTCACAGATCGCCGATCTGAATCAGCAGATCTATACCACCGAGCTGAACGGCCAGACGAACAACAGTGCCCGCGATCAACGCGACCTGCTGGCCCAGCAGCTTGCGCAATCGCTTGGGGTCAATACCTATACCGACAACAGAGGGATGCTGGCCGTCCAGTTGCCGGGAGGACTGCCCCTTGTCCAGGGAACAACGGCCATGTCCCTGCAGGCCGATACCAGCGGGTCCAACGTTACCCTGCAGCTGAATGCCGCCGGTACCGTTCGGAATCTCGATATCAATTCGATCGGCGGTCAATTGCAGGGCCTGCTGGTCATACGGGACCAGACCATCCCCGAGGCCAAGAACGAGCTGGATACCCTTGCCTACCAGATAAGCACCCAGGTCAACACCCAACATGCCGCCGGGGCAGGTCTCGATTCCTCAACCGGGCTCGATTTTTTTAATGATCCCGGGGCATCGTCGGTGGATGCCGCCCGCAACATGAGCGTCACGCTCACCGACCCGAACCAGCTGGCTGCAGCCGCAGCCCCGACCCCGCCTGCCACCGTTGCCCCCGGAGACAATCGGAACGCCCTGATCATAGGTGACCTCGGCAGCAGCTATCTGATCAACGGCACAGATACCTTCGACTCTTATTATGCCAACATAACCTCCAGGATAGGACTTGCCGCCAGCCAGAATTCACTGGCGGTCACAAGCTCCCAGGATGCGGTCAATCAGCTGCAGAACCTACGGGACAGCGTCGCCGGCGTCTCCCTGGAAAATGAGATGATCAATATGATTCAATACCAACGCGGTTTCCAATCGTCGGCAAAATTCCTGTCCACGGTTAACGATATGATGAACACCCTTATTACATCGCTGTAACGGTAAGCGGAAGAAGTGCCCCGCCGATACAGAAAAGAGGTTTGCCATGATAGTCACACAAAGTTCCACCTACAGATTGATGGAGACCAACCTTGAACGGATAACCACCAAACTGCAGGATCTGCAGAATCAGGGAGCGACGGGCCTGAAACTCAATGTTCCCTCCGATGACCCTTCCGCCGTCGGTCCCGTTGTCGCCACCCGCGCCCAGATCACCAATACCAACCGATACATCACGACCATGGGGACGGTCGGCGACCAGATGCAGTCGACCGACACCTATCTGGGAAATATCCAGACCGTCCTGGATAAAGCGCAACAGATAGCCACCAATGCCGTAAACGGCTCGCTGGGCAGCGACGACCTGGCCACTCTTGCCGACCAGATCGATCAACTCAAGCAGCAACTCCTCGATACCGCCAACGCCTCCATCAACGGCAAGTATCTCTTTTCCGGATACCAGACGGCCACCAAACCGTTTACAGTCAATCCCACCTATGACCCGACAACCTACGATCCGACCAAATCGACCACCTGGCCCGTCCTCTATAACGGCGATGCCAATCAGACCCAGCTTGAGATTACGCCGGGCGAGACCGTGCAGACGAATATCACAGGAAATCAACTCTTCCTCGGTATCTCCAATGCCAACTGGCAAGGCGCGGGCACTCAGGCCACCAACCAGCCGGAGGCTGGCAAGGTCGACATCTTCGCCGCCTTGACCCGGACCGAAGAAGCGATCAAGGCAGGCAACGTCGACGATCCCACCGGCCCCGGAGGGGGCATCGAAAACGGCCTCACCGACCTGCAGACGGCAGCCAGCCAGGCGGATCTGCTCCGTTCCCATCTGGGTATTCAGGCCGCCAGAATCGACACCGCCACCCAGCAGCAGCAGAGCGTTCAGTCGGATCTTCAGCAAACCCTCTCCCGCTACCAGGATGCCGATGCAATTGCCACCTTTGCCGATATCACCCAACAGCAGACGGCATTCCAGGCTGCACTCAGCATAACAGCACAGGTCTCGAAGATCTCCATTCTCAATTACATGTAATATCAACTGTTGCAAAAGTCTCTAGTAACATTTGACATTTTCTAAAATTCGGCATAATATGGAGGGGATGAGACTGCTGAAAATCAGGGGACAATCCCTTCGGTTGTCGAAGAAAAGGAAAAGATTGACGCGGCGCGGGCGGATCACGGTTGAACCACTCATGGCAACTGAAGTGAAACGACCCCCACGGGACGTCAACTTTACGGCCGGGCCAAAGACCGGATGGGCATGTACGTTTTCCGTTTTGTCCTCAACCTCGGATCCCGGAGAGATCGCGACATCTTCATTTTTAAACAGAGGAAACCTATGCTGGTCCTGACCAGAAAGCCGGGTGATGGCATCGTTATCGGAGATGATATCATTATTCGAATCATAGAGATGAAGAGTGGCGGCATCCGGATCGGCATCGAAGCGCCCCGGGACAAAAAGATTTATCGTCAAGAGGTCTATGATCGAATTTCACGACAGAACCGCGATGCCCTGCAGTGGGATATGACCGATCTTGATTCATTGAGCGAAAATTTGACAGCCGGGGACAAACAGAAATGAAAAAGATACTGACGCGGTTCGGTGAGATTGAATACGACGAAAAGAATTTGCTCCATTTTCCGGCTGGATTGATAGGATTTCCGACTCTTCATGACTTCATCGTCATGCCGAACAAGAAGCAGGGCCCCCTGTTCTGGATCCAGAGTGCCGATGACCCGGCCATCGCCTTTGTCCTGACCGATCCCAGTAATTTTTTTCCTGATTACCGTGTCAGCCCTGATGATTCGGAACGGCAGCTTCTGCATATCGGAGACGACGATCCCTGCTATGTCCTGACCGTTGTCACAGTCCCGCCCGACCAGAATATCACCCTCAACCTGACAGCACCGATTCTGTTTACCCCCAAATCCAATCGGGCCATGCAGATCATTCTGGAAAATACCAATTATCAGACCAAGACCCCCCTGCCGAAGATCGAAAAAAAGCCCTGACGCCTCTTTTTTTTAAACTGATTTTGATCTAAGAACGGCGTCGGGCAAAAATTTTTTCTTCACCCGCTCTTTTTTTCTAAACTTTTTTCCGCTACCATCCGAAGAGATCCATGGACGGAATCGGAACCACCGGACACGGCGAAAGTGATTCCACGAAAATGAACCATCAGGGAAAGGAGGTGAACGGCAGCGGACTTAAAAAAACAGCAGGACAAGTCGTAAAACGGGGCAAGGACGCCCTAAAATACCCAATGCATATTCAAGGAGGAATATCATGTTAACAATCAATACCAATGTCATGTCCATCGATGCCCAACGCAACCTGGCAAAATCTCAATCCGGGTTGGCCCAATCGATGCAGCGACTCTCTTCCGGTCTCCGAATCAACTCGGCAAAGGACGATGCCGCAGGACTCGCGATCTCCGATCGTATGACCTCCCAGATCAACGGACTCAATCAGGCCGGCCGCAATGCCAATGACGGTATCTCTCTGGCCCAGACCGCTGAAGGTGCCCTGCAGGAGACCACCAACATCCTGCAACGTATGCGTGAGCTGGCCGTCCAGTCGGCCAACGATACCAACACCAGCAGCGACCGTGCTTCCCTGCAGGCCGAGGTAACCCAGCTGCAGGCCGAGATCAACCGTATCGCCGGGACAACGACCTTCAACGGCAAGGCCCTGTTGGACGGGACCTTCAGTGG
>JBJKPM010000083.1:0-46020 GCA_046706325.1 Desulfocapsaceae bacterium
AGTTCGTGGTGGCCGTCAACACCGATAAAGACGCCCCGATCGGCGAGGTGGCCGACGTGTTGGTCGTGGCCGACCTGAAGGTCTTCGTGCCGATGCTCACCGAAAAGATCAACGCCCTGTGACAGCCCCGGTGCCTGCGGGGGGCTGTCCAGCCTTTTCCGGCCAGCTTGTCCGGGACATCCTGATCGGCGCTGAACAGGCTTTTTTCTGCCTGCCGGCGCCGTCAGGACCATCACCTCTTGCGCACAGTTCGCAGCTGCGTCGCATCCTGACTTCATAACTTCCGCAGCCGCGGAGCGCGCCGGGCTGCTCCTGCATCCGTTTCTTGCAGGAAATCTTAATGTCTCCGCAAACTTAGGAGATCCGATATCTGGCATGACGCCGGAGCATAAAAACAGTAGAAGATTTTGTTAAACAAAATGAATCACTGCGCCTTTCCTGAATAAGACGTTGAAATTCTGCTGGTAGTCTGGTTTACAGAAGAACCGGCTGGTTTCCGCATTGGCCTGCAGAGGAAGAGACAACACCCCGGGAGATCATGTTCCGTTGTGCGAACTAGGCAAGGGGAATACCGGTTTCCCCCTGGATTTTCCCAGTCCCTGTTGGTTTTGCAGGTGACCCCTGCTTCCTAAATTAATTGATAATTCACAGGATACGGATGGTGCTGCGGTGGCTGCCGGTGGAATATCTCCCGGTTCTCCGGCGGGCCATATCGAAAGAATTTTTGATACTCAGTGCACAGTTTGCACAGCATATCTGTCCTGTTGTGCATAATGAGGCGGTTGTTGGTCCGAACTAAGTTCCCGTTTGCATGGGATAATTTTTCCTTGACATGAGAGGCGGGGGCCTGTTAATGAATGGTCGTTCATTCAGGTTTTGTTTGCGAAGCCGCTACGTTTTGTAAGGCTTTGAGGGCGATAAAAAAAGGTGGGAGAGCACATGTCAACGGAATTGGTTCTTTCAGCAGCGGTTTTTTTCGGGATTGCTGTTGTTGTTCCGGTCTTGATGGCCGTGACGGCAATATTCGGGCCCCGTTTGGGCGGCAAGGTGAAGAACGAGGCCTATGAGAGCGGGGTCGGCAATGTAATCGGGATGGCTGACCAGAAATTCAGCGTCAAGTTTTATCTTCTCGCCATCCTTTTTCTGATATTCGATATCGAAGCGGTGTTCATGTATCCATGGGCGATCTCGATACGGCAGCTCGGCTGGTTCGGGTTTGCCGAGATGGCGGCGTTTATGCTCCTGCTTCTTACGGGTCTCATCTACATCTTAAAGAAAGGGGTGGTCAATTGGCGCTAGGATTGGAAGCGAGTCTGGGCGACTCGGTAGTCACCACGAAACTCGATGCGATGATCAATTGGGGCCGGAAGTATTCCCTCTGGCCGTTTATCTTTGGAACCGCCTGCTGCGCCATCGAATTCATGAGTGCGGCGGCCAGTCAGCATGATATCTCCCGCTGGGGAGCGGAGGTCGTTCGTTTCTCCCCGCGGCAGGCCGACCTTCTGCTGGTCTGCGGTACCATCAGCTATAAACAGGCCCCGATCCTGAAGCGTATCTACGAACAGATACCTGAGCCGAAGTGGGTTGTCGCCATGGGGGCATGTGCCAGCTCGGGCGGTATCTATGACAACTACTGCACCGTGCAGGGGATCGATACGATAATCCCGGTGGACGTCTATATATCAGGTTGTCCGCCACGGCCGGAAGCGGTGTTGGACGCCCTGATGAAGATCCAGGATCAGATCAAAGGCGAGAGCGTGTTGATGGATCGCCATAAAGATTTTAAAGGGATTCTCGATTGATATGAATGCGACGGCACTTGAAAAAATACAGGCCGCGTTTCCTGATGCAACCGTTTCGGTTGTTCTGGATTACGCGGTGATGACGGTTGGTCCGGAAAAGCTCATCGAGACGCTTTCCCGCCTGAAAAATGACAGAGACCTGAAATTCAGCCTGCTGCTCGATGTCACGGTCATTGATTATCTCACGTATCCGGTTACCCGGGAGGCACGTTTCGCGGTTGTCTACACCTTGCGCAACTGGAATCAAAATCTGCTGGTGCAGGTCCGCACGCCGGTTTCGGACCCGGATGTCGGGGTTCCTACGGCAACGCAGCTATGGGACTCGGCCAACTGGGGCGAACGCGAGGCCTGGGACCAGTACGGGATCAATTTCATCGGCCATCCGGATCTGAGACGCATTCTGAATCACTGGCAGTTCAAGGGGCATCCGCTGCGCAAGGACTACCCGATCAGACAGGGCCAGGTCTGTTTCGAGACCTACAGCCTGGAAAAGGAGATCAGGGACCGCCTGGCGACCAAGGGTGTCACCGAGTCGACGATGAAGGACATCAACACCGAGATCATGTTCCTGAACATCGGCCCCTCTCATCCGGTGACCCATGGCGCCATCCGGATACTCACGGCCCTCGACGGCGAGACCATCATGGCCAATGTCAACGAGATCGGCTACCTGCATCGCGGCTTCGAGAAGACGGCCGAGAGTCTGACCTACAATCAGGTTATACCGCTGACCGACCGCCTCAACTACTGTTCGGCCCTGATGAACAACATTGCCTATGTCAAGGCCGTCGAATCATGGCTCGGGGTCACAATCACCGAACGGACCAAGTTCATGCGGGTCATCCTTACGGAATTCTTCCGGATCCAGGACCACCTGGTCTGCATTGCCGCCAACCTTGTCGATATGGGCGGTCTCACCAACTACTGGTACCTCTATAACGAGAAGGAGGCCTCCTACGACCTGATCAGCCGCCTTACCGGAGCGCGCCTCACGAATTCCTTCACCCGTATCGGCGGGATGTACAGGGATTTCTATCAGGGATGGGAAGCCGATATGGAACATCACCTGAAGGCCATCGAAAAGGGCGTCAACGATTCGCTGAAACTGGTCGCGGCAAACAGGATCGTCCATGACCGGACACAAGGGGTCTGCATCATGCCCAAGGATGTGGCCCTGTCCTACGGGTACACCGGCCCTTGCCTGCGGGCCTCCGGAGTGCCGTTCGATCTCCGCAAGGACGCCCCGTACTATAATTATGATGCCTTCGATTTCGAGGTCCCGGTAGGCACCACGGGCGACCTCTACGACCGGTTGATGATCCGTTATGAGGAGATCTTCCAGAGCATGAAGATCATCCGTCAGGCCATGAAACTCATCCCGGAAGGCCCGATATTCGTCGACGATCACAGGGTGGCGCTTCCTCCCAAGTCACAGGTCTACAGTAAGATCGAGGGTCTTGCCAACCATTTCAAGATCATCTACGAGGGGGTCAAGACCCCCCCGGGAGAATGGTACGATTCGTTTGAAGCGGCGAACGGCGAGTTGGGATTTCATTTCGTCTCCGACGGATCCGGAAGGCCCTATAAGGTAAAGGTACGACCGCCCTGTTTCTATATAATGAGTGGTTTCCAGGAAATGGTTGAGGGAGCCATGATTGCCGATGCTGTCATCAACCTTGGGAGTATCAATATAATCGGTGGGGAGTTGGACAGATGAGCAACCGTTCGAAACTGATAGCCACGGGAAAACCGTTCCAGTACGACCAGGAAAGGGATGCCGAATTCGAGCGCCTGGTGAAGCGCTACCCGACCCGCGATTCCATGATCCTGCCTGCCCTTTGGCTGACACAGGAACAGGAGGGCTGGATCAGCGCCGAGGCGATAGAGTATATAGCCGATCGCATAGGCACCTTTGCCAGCCAGGTATTTGAGTGCGCCACCTTCTACACCATGTACAACCTGCATCCGATGGGCAGAAACCATATCGCAATCTGCCGGACCCTTTCCTGCTGGCTCAGGGGGAAACAGGAGATCGTCGATTATCTCAAGGGGGAACTCGGCCTTGTGCCGGGGGAGATCAGCCCGGATGGAAAATACAGCCTCGAGGAGGTCGAATGTCTCGGTCACTGCGGCACGGCTCCGGTTGTCCAGGTCAACGGGGAATTCCACGAGAATATGGACGTGGATAAACTGAAGGCCTTGCTGGCCACGTTGAAATAAGGAGGGCGTACGGAAATGGAAGTGAAGATTCTCAGTGCCAAGTTCGACATCAAGGACGCCCATACGATTGCCGTCGCCAAAGAGCATGGGGCCTATTCAAGGTTGGAAAAGCTCTTTGCGATGGAACCGACGGAGGTAATCGAAGAGGTAAAGAACAGCGGACTGCGCGGCCGTGGCGGCGCCGGTTTTCCGGCCGGTCTGAAGTGGTCCTTCCTGCCGAAAGGACTCGATAAACCCGTCTATCTGACCGTCAACTCCGACGAGTCGGAACCGGCCACCTTCAAGGATCGTTTTCTGCTGGTGCGCGACCCGCATCTGCTGATCGAGGGGATCATCATCTGCTGCTATGCCATCGGTTGCCATAATTGCTATATCTATATCCGCGGTGAGTACACCACCCAGGTCAAGGTCCTGCAGAAGGCCATCGACGAGGCCTATGCGGCAGGATATCTTGGCGATAAGGTGGCGGGGCACGATTTTCAGCTGGATGTGACCGTCCATCGGGGAGCGGGCGCCTATATCTGCGGCGAGGAGACGGCGCTGCTGGAATCCATCGAGGGCAAGAAGGGGCAGCCCAGGAGCAAGCCGCCGTTTCCGGCGGTGGAAGGACTGTACGGCTGTCCGACAATCATCAACAACGTCCAGACCATCTCCTCCCTTCCGTATATCATCGAAAACGGTGCCGACGCCTATAAACAATACGGGACGGAGAAGAGTCC
This sequence comes from Desulfocapsaceae bacterium, assembly GCA_046706325.1. Taxonomy (GTDB): domain Bacteria; phylum Desulfobacterota; class Desulfobulbia; order Desulfobulbales; family Desulfocapsaceae; genus CAWGGS01. Next base: position 4,742 of record JBJKPM010000083.1, read on the forward strand.
GGGCACCCATCTGTTCGGCATCTCCGGCCATGTCAATAAACCGGGCATGTACGAACTGCCGCTGGGCCTGCCGATCCTCGAGGTCATCGACAAGGTGGCGGGCGGGGTGTTAAACGGCAAGAAGCTCAAGGGGATCATCCCCGGCGGGAGTTCGACACCTGTCCAGACCCCCGTGGACGCCCAGGATCTGACCCTCGACTACGAATCCATGGCCGCCCATAAGACCATGTTCGGATCGGGCGGCATCGTGGTGCTCGACGAGACGGTCGATATCGTCAGGCTGGTGGAAAATCTGATCCAGTTTTATCACCACGAATCCTGTGGCCAGTGTACTCCCTGCCGCGAAGGACTCGGCTGGATGTTGAAGATCGTAAAGAAGATCTTAAGCGGCAACGGGACCGTGGCGGACATCGATCTCCTGCGAGAGTTGTGTGACAATATTGAGGGAAAAACCGTCTGCGTGCTTTCGGCCGCCTGCACCATGCCGGTACGCAGCTATCTAGATAAATTCCGGCACGAATTCGAGGCCTATGTCGCAAAAAATGCCTCCGCAAAGGCCGTTCGGAAACAGGGATAAGGGCTGACTCATGGCTGAAATGGTAAAACTTTTTGTTAACGGAGTAGAAGTGGAGGTGGAGTCGGGGAAGAACCTGATCGATGCCTTGAAGGTCGTCGGCATCGAGATCCCCCATTTCTGTTACCATCCCGCCCTCGGCGCAGATGGAAACTGCCGGATGTGTCTGGTCGGCATCGAGGACGGCAGGCCGCCGCTGGTTCCGGCCTGCAAGACACCGGTGGCTCCCGGTATGAAGGTCCAGCTCGACGCTGATAAGATCAAGAAGATCCAGGCCGATGTGATGGAACTGGAGTTGATCAACCATCCCATCGATTGTCCCGTCTGCGATCAGGCCGGGGAATGCGTCCTGCAGGACTATTATATGAAATTTGACGGCCACGACAGCAGGATGACCGTGCCGGTAGTGGAGAAGGCAAAGCGCGTCGATTTCGGCTGCGGTGTGGTCCATGATCAGGAACGTTGCGTGCTCTGTGCGCGCTGTGTGCGCTTTACCCGTCTGATCACCAAGACCGGCGAACTGGGCATCGTCAACCGCTCGGACGAGGCCAGGGTCGAGATCTTCCCCGGCCGGCCGTTGAATAACCGCTATGCCTTGAATGTTGTTGATCTTTGCCCGGTGGGCGCCATGACCAGCCGTGACTTCCGTTTCAAGCAGCGGGTCTGGTTTTTAACGCCCGGAAAAGGCATCTGTCACGGCTGTTCCATGGGCTGCAATATCTTTATCGATCATACCTGTGAAAAATATAAAGACGACAAGATCTACCGCTTCCGCCCCCGGCTCAACGAGCAGGTCAACGGCTATTTCATCTGTGATGAAGGGCGCATGACCTACCATGCCGAGAATGAAGGACGCCTGTTGGTTGCCAGGGTCGGCGGCAGGGAGTGTTCGATCGACGAGGCCGTGACTGCTGCCGGCAAGGCCCTTTCAGCCAAGACCGTCCTGCTCGTCTCTCCCAACTGTTCCGTCGAGCAGATGATAGCGATCAAGGCCCTGGGCGGGGTGATCGGCGCCACGGTTTCCGGTTACAGCGACGGGTATGTCAAGGCAGGAGACGGGGACGGCTGGCTGATCCAGGATGACAAGTCGGCAAACAGAGCGGGCCTTGCCCTGTTGGGTATCGATACGGGCAAGGAGGCCTTCGGCGCAGCATTAAACGATGCCGAGGCGCTGGTCAGTTTCAACAACGACCTGCTGACGGGCGATACCGGCAGTGAATTCAGTGCCCGCCTTGAAAAGATCAAGGTCGTCTCCATCAGCACCCACGACACGGTCTTTACGAAGACCGCCACGGTGGCCATTCCGATTGCCTCCTACAGCGAATCGGAGGGGAGCGTGATCAACAAGGATGGGATCCTGCAGCATTTTGGCAGGGCGGTCAGCAAAAACGATCCGCCTGCCGATATGGTCGAGATGGCAATTCGATTGGGGAGTCCGGTGGCGGCTGAGCAAATTGCAGATGAAATGAAGAAAGTCCTTCCCTCGCTTGCGGGCGGTATCCCCGAGCAAGGGTTGAAAATAACAGAGAGTGAGGCTTCCCATGTCCCAGCTTGATATCTTACTTGTTCTTCTCCGGGTTGCTTTTGGAGCCTTTGTGCCGCTCTGCTTCATTGCGGTGCTGGTATGGCTGGAGCGCAGAGGGGCCGCTTTTTTCCAGGATCGAGCGGGTCCAAACAGGTGTAATGTCGGTGGAATCAGAGCAGCAGGGCTTATCCAGAATCTGGCCGACGCAGTGAAGCTGATCTTTAAAGAGGATGTGGTTCCCGGGCACAGTCGGCATAAATTCTATTTTATCCTGGCTCCGTTGATCGTCTTCGTGTGCGCGCTGGTCTCCTTTGCGGTGGTGCCCTTTGCCGATACCCTGGTTATTGCCGGCAGGCACTATATCATGCAGGGCATCCCGACCAATCTCGGCATCCTCTGGTTCCTGGCCGTTGCCGGCTTCAGCGTCTACGGGATCATCCTGGCCGGATGGTCGTCACACAACAAGTACGGCATCCTGGGCGGTCTGCGCGCCTCGGCGCAGGTTATCAGCTATGAGATCCCGATGGGACTTGCCCTGGTCAGCCTGCTTACGGTCTACCAAACCATAAGCCTGAACGAGATGGCCCACTTCCAGGGCCAGTTGCTCTTCGGCTTTATCCCGATGTGGGGGATTGTGCTCCAGCCGCTGGGGGCTCTGATCTTCATCGTTGCCGCCTTTGCCGAGACCAACCGGACACCCTTCGACCTGGCGGAAGGCGAAAGTGAACTGGTGGCTGGTTTCCATGTCGAATACAGCTCGATGAAATTCGCGTTGTTCTTCATGGGTGAATATGTGGCCATGTTTGTCTCGAGTGCGCTGATCGTGACCTTGTTCTTCGGCAGCTATCAGATACCCTGGCTGTCGACTGCCACCCTTCTGGCCTATGCCAAGCAGGCGGCCGTGGTGCTGATCATCGCCATCCCGCTGGCATCGGCCATATTTACCGCCTGGATGAGGAAAAACAACAGAAGCCATTATGACCGGCCGAAAGACCCCCGGGTGTGGGAGGCCAACGTCTATACCGTCATCCTGTGGATGATGGTGGCGCTTATCGAGGCGGTCCTGGTCGGCTATTTTCTCCATTCCGCAGGAGGAGCCGCGGATCGGATACTGGTGGTCCTGCTGCAGATAGCAACCTTCCTGGTGAAGACCTTCATGATGTGCTTCGTGTATGTCTGGGTTCGGTGGACACTGCCGCGTTTTCGCTATGATCAGTTGCAGAAATTAGGATGGAAGATGCTGTTGCCTCTGGCACTTCTGAATATCTTCATCACGAGTGCAGTCGTCGTTGCGTTGAGTTAAAGGGGGATGGCATGAGTATAACTACCAAGGTTCTGGAACGTAAGGGCTCAAGTTTTCTGGAGAAGATCTTCATCTGGGAGATCTTCAAGGGAATGGGCGTGACCCTGGGCCATTTCTGGACGAATCTTTTGGATAACTCGAAGCTGTATGTTCGTCATTATCCGGAAGTAAAGCCGGAGATAACCCCTCGCTGGCGCGGTCGTCACCGGCTGACCACCCATGAGGACGGAACGGTGAAATGCGTTGCCTGCTTCATGTGCCAGACCAACTGTCCGGCGAGGTGCATCACGATTGAGGCGGGCGAGCGCTGGGACGGCAAGTCGGAAAAGGTCCCTGTCAGTTTTAATATCGACCTGCTGGAGTGCATCTACTGCGGTTACTGTGTGGAGGCCTGCCCGATGGATGCGATCCGGATGGATACCGGGATCTTTTCGGTTACCAGTTATGATCGCGAGTCCGTGTTCGTCGGGATCGACGATCTGCTGGCGAAAAAGGGTGCGTTTGACGAAGAAGAATATAAGAAAGGGGGCGCTTGATATCATGTTTGCCGAATGGATGTTTTTCGGATTGGCCGGTATGGCAGTGCTCGGCGCCATCGGTCTGATTCTCTTCAAACACCCGATGAACGGTGCGATGAGCTTTGTCGTAACACTGATCTCGCTCGCGGGTTTGTATGCCCTCCTGTCCGCCAGGCTGATGTTTGTCATCCAGCTGATCGTATATGCGGGAGCCATTATGTCGCTGATCATCTTCATCATCATGTTCCTGAATATCCAGGACAGTGATCTGCCGGATGAAAAGGGACGAGGGCTGTTTCTTGTCGGTGGGGCCGTCATCATTGCACCCATCACTTGGTTTCTGTTCAGGATCGTCGGCAGCCTGCCGGGCAGTGGTACCAAGATTATCGGCGGCGGCTTCGGTGGTGTGAGGGATGTCGGTCTGTTGCTGTTTAAAAACTGGCTGCTTCCGTTCGAAATCGTATCGATTCTTCTGCTGGTCGCGCTCGTCGGTGCCGTTGTGCTGGCCGGAAAGAGGGGGGAAGGCAAGTGATTAGCAACTATCTTATCTTGAGTATCATCCTTTTTTCGTTGGGGATACTGGGAGTTATATCCAGACGGAATGTCTTTACCGTTTTCATGTCGATCGAATTGATGCTGAATGCCGTTAATCTGGCCTTTATCACCTTCTCGCGGCTGCATGTCAGCATGGACGGGCAGGTCCTGGCGTTGATGGTCATCGCCGTGGCCGCGGCGGAGGCCTCGCTGGCCTTGGCCGTGGCGATTCTGCTGCATAAACATAAGGGCCGTCTGGATACCAATATATTCAGCCTGTTGAAGGGGTGATTTCGATGGAACATACGACGCAATTTTATCTTGGTCTGATCCCCCTGATGCCGCTTATCGGCGCCTGTGTGATCGGCATCCTGCACGTGATGACCTGCAAGTCGGGCCGGTTTTCCGACGGATTTTATGCCCTTCTGGCCTGCATCGGACCGGCCATCTCTTTTTTCATGGCGCTACAGGTCTTCATAAATCTTCAGGCGATGCCGGCGGACCATCGGGTTCTGGTGTATAAGGCGTTCACCTGGTTCAGTGTCGGCGAGCTCCATATCAATATGGGTTTCCTGGCCGACCCGCTGAGCTCGCTGTTCCTGCTGTTCGTCACCTTCATCGGCACGTTGATCCATATCTATTCCATCGGCTATATGGCCGAGGACAGATCGTTCGCCAAGTTCTTCGCCTACATGAACCTCTTCCTCGGCAGCATGCTGATCCTGGTCCTCGGTGACGGTCCCGTCGTGATGTTCGTCGGCTGGGAGGGCGTCGGCCTCTGTTCGTATCTGCTCATCAGCTACTACAACGAGGACCGCAATAACGTGCTGGCAGGGAACAAGGCCTTTATCGTCAACAGGATAGGCGACTTCGGATTTATTCTCGGCATGGCCTTTCTGTTCTGGAGCATCGGTAATCACGGATTTGACTATATCTCCTTAAAGGCCAATGCGTCGCTTCTGACGCCGGCCATGGGGCTGGTCGTCTGTCTGCTGCTCTTCGTCGGCGCCACAGGCAAGTCGGCCCAGATCCCTCTCTACGTGTGGCTGCCTGATGCAATGGCGGGCCCTACTCCCGTTTCCGCTCTGATCCATGCCGCGACGATGGTCACCGCCGGTGTCTATATGGTCGCCAGGTTCAGTTTCCTCTATGCCCATGTGCCTGCGGCCGGGGAGGTGGTGGCCTGGGTCGGCATCTTGACGGCTCTTGTATCGGCGATCTACGGGATGTTCCAGGATGACATCAAGAAGATTCTGGCCTATTCGACCGTCAGCCAGTTGGGCTATATGTTTGCAGGCGTCGGGCTGGCGGCCTATTCGGCCGGCATCTTCCATGTCGTGACCCATGCCTTTTTCAAGGCCCTGCTCTTCCTCTGCGCCGGCTCCGTGATTTATGCGATGCACCACGAGCAGAACATCTGGAAGATGGGAGGCCTGAGAAAGAAACTGCCCGTCACCTACTGGACCATGGTGATCGGCGGCTTTGCCCTCGCCGGATGTCCGCCGTTTTCCGGCTTCTTCAGCAAGGACGAGATCCTGTTCTCCGCCCTTGCCGGAGGCCATAAGGCGATCTGGCTGATCGGCGTGGTGGTGGCCGGCATGACCGCCTATTATACCTTCAGGATGATCTTCGTCGCCTTCCACGGCGAGCCGCACAGCAGATCGGCCTATGAGCATGCGCATGAGCCGCCGGCCTATATGACCGTGCCGCTGGTGATCCTGGCAGCCGGGGCCCTGCTGGCCGGCCTGCTGAACCTGCCTGAGGTCATGGGCGGACATCAACTGGTCTCGCACTGGCTGGCGCCGAGCGTTGCCGATCTCCATGTCCATGCCGCAGAGAGCCTGGAGTGGATGGCCATGGGGGCAAGCGTCCTGGCCGTGGCCATCGGTTTCTTCATCGCCTTTTTTAAATTTGCCAAGGGCGCCGAGGTCCCTGTTTTCTCAGGTTTTGCCAAGTTCGCCTATCATAAGTTCTATATCGATGAGCTGTATGACGCCCTCCTTGTCCAGCCATACAAGCTCATCGGTTCGATGATCTGGCAGCAATTCGATCCCAATGTCAGCGATGGCCCGAGGAGACTTGCCGCCGGCCTGTACGTCATGGCGGGCAGCGCCTTCAAGGTCCTGCAGACAGGCTTTGTCCGGGTGTACGCGATATACATGGTCATAGGGTTGAGCCTATTAAGTCTTCTAATTTCTCAAACGTTGAACTAGGTAAGGTGCAAGAATGTTTGAACATATCCTCTCATCTATGATCTTCCTGCCGATTGTCGCAGGGCTTTTATTGCTGCTGTTGCCTGCGACAAAAAATGGTGCCAGGGCGATCGGCCTGGTGGTGTCGGTTGCGGTTCTGATCCTGGGATTGAAATTGTATACCGGGTTCAATGGTGCCGGCGGCATGGAGTTTGGCGAACGATTGTCCTGGGTTCAATCCCTGGGAATCAATTATATCCTTGGCGTCGACGGCATCAGCCTGTTCGTACTGATGGCGGGTGCCGTTCTTTTTCCACTGATATTCCTGGTATTCACGACCAAGGCGAAAGGATATTACGCCAACCTGCTCATCGCCGAGGGGGCGATGGCGGGGGCAATCTGCGCCGGCGACCTGATCCTGTTCTATATCTTCTGGGAGGTGATGCTGTTGCCGATTTTTTTCATGATCGGCCTCTACGGCGGCAAAGGCAAGGTCGCCGCCACCCTGAAGATCACCATCTATACGATTGCCGGGTCGCTGCTGATGCTGGCTGCGATTCTCTACCTGGGAGTGAGCTACCATAGCCGGTTCGGTGTCTGGAGCTTCGATATGGCCAAGATGGCCGCTCTGCAGCTGCACGGCACGGCGGCCCTTCTCGCCTTTATCGGATTCATGCTGGCCTTTGCGATCAAGATACCTCTGTTTCCGTTTCATACCTGGCTGCCCGACGCCTATACCGAGGCGCCGTCGGCAGCGACCTTCGTCCTGTCCGCCATCATGGCCAAGATAGGCGTCTATGCGGTCATCCGTTTCGTCATCCCGGTATTCGGGGTTGAGTTTACGCGTTACGCCTTGCTTCTCGCCTATCTTGGGGTGATCGGCATGATATACTGCGGCATAGCGGCCATCGCCCAGAAGGACTTCAAGCGGATGCTCGCCTTCTCGTCGGCCTCCCATATGGGCATCATCGCACTCGGGATTTTCTGTATGAATATCCAGGCATTGACGGGGAGTCTTTTCCAGATCGTCGCCCATGCCACCAGCACGGGAGCCCTGTTCCTCTTCGCGGGGATCCTGGAAGAGCGATCAAACACCAGAAAGATCGATGCGCTGGGCGGCATTGCATCACAGGCCCCGGTACTTGCCTTCTTCTTTGCCATTGCGATGCTGGCCTCGGTCGGCCTGCCCGGCACCAATGGATTTATCGGTGAGTTCCTGATCATCCTGGGGGCCATTAAATTCAATGTCGTTGTCGGAATCCTTGCCGCCACATCCGTGATCATCGGAGTCTGTTACATGCTCTGGATGTTCCAGAGGGTGTTCTTTGAAAAATCGAAGGAACAATCCCTACCTTTTAAGGACCTGACCTCGGCCGAGGTGGTGGGTTTTCTGCCGGTGATCGTCCTGATCATCGTCATGGGGATCTATCCCCAACCCTTTCTGAAAAAGATTGAACCGGCGGCGAAGATACAGATCAGTTCCATCACTCGGCATGTGCAGGTTGCAGATTCTCTTGTCCTCGTACAGGGACATAAACCAGAACAGAAATAAGGCAGGGACCATATCATGACGCGCAACTTTTTCGTATTACTCCCTCTATTCATCGTTGGTGCGGGAGCCATCCTGCTGATGCTCAGGGCGGCATTCGGGAAACTGACTCTCGAAGCTGCTTCGCCTGTCAGCATGTGCGTGTTTGCTCTGGCTTTTATAGCGCAGATCCTTACCGGGACCGTGGGACATTTTGCCCCCTACGGCAGTATCTTCAACGGCATGCTGGTGGTCACCGATTTTTCAAGGGTGGCGGCCCTTATCATCCTGGCCTGCGGCTTTTTCACCTCGATGAGCTCGCAGAGCTATTTCAAGGAGAACGGATTCGGGATGGTGGAGTACTACAGCCTGCTTGCGTTCTCGGTCTGCGGCATGCTGCTGCTGACCATGTCGCAGGAACTGATCACCGCCTTCATCTCACTCGAGATCATGTCCCTGTCCATCTATGTCCTTGTCGGCTTCAATAGAAGGAGTGTGGCGAGCTCCGAGGCCGTCTTGAAGTATCTGATGCTGGGCGCCTTTACCGGGGCCTTTTTCACGATGGGTACGGCCCTGATCTACGGGGCGATCAAGAGTACGACATTCGCGGCAATCGGGGTATATATCGCCGCCCACGGGTTTCTTCATACACCGGCCCTGGTCGGCGGGGCATTGTTTATCATCATCGCCTTTCTGTTCAAGGTGGCCGCCTTCCCGTTTCATGCCTGGGTCGTGGATGTCTATGACGGCGCATCCATGCCGGTGACCGGTTTTATGGCAACGGCTCTGAAAACGGCAATCTTTGCAATCTTCGCCAATTTCATCATGATCAATCCGGCCCTGAAAGGCGCTTGGGTCACCTACCTGTTCTACATTGCGATCCTGACCATGTTCGGCGGCAACCTGATCGCCATCGGCCAGAATAAACTGAAAAGGATGCTTGCCGCATCGGGTATCGTCCATACCGGCTATCTGTTGATCGCCTTGGTGGCGGTCAGTGCCGACCATTTCAGCGGCAGCGTCATCCTCTTTTATCTGGCGGCCTACGCGGTGAGCACCCTGGGGATCTTTGCCGCCCTCTCCTATCTCACCGGCAACGGGGAGAAACGCCGGAATTTTGAGGACTTCAAAGGCCTGGCCAAGAGCAGACCCTATTCGGCTGCGGCCATCACCATCTTCCTGCTTTCGATGGCGGGCATTCCGCCGACGGCCGGATTCATGGGAAAATTCTATATCATCGTCAGCGCCATCAATGCCGGTCAGGTCACCCTGGCGGTCCTGGGGATCGTCAGCAGTATCCTGTCGATGTGGTACTATCTGCGACTGATCATCACCATGTATTTCCATGAGGCGGAGGAGACCTTCGAGACGGGGAAATCGGTGCTCGGCCCCGCCTGCACCCTGATCCTGGCCGTGGGCGTATTTGCGATCAGTTTTTACCCCATCGTTTTGTAGGCACAAGACCTGCCTTTCCAGGGGAAGGGGGGACGCTGCCACAGGGAGGGCCGGGCATATTCCGATGTCCGGCCTTCTGCATTCTCTATGAACGTCTCGCAACTCTTCAGGTATAAGCAAGAAACCTGCCGGGGGCCGGCCCTTTCGGTTCGTCTTCGCCGGTTAGAAACTCTCCGTTGATGAAAAATGTACTGCTTCTCCGGTCAGCGGATGCCGGAATGCAAGAAAGCAGGCATGGAGCAGCATCGCCTGATCATCCCGGCCGTGTCCATAGAGCCTGTCACCGATAATGGGGCAGCCGAGACCGAGGGGATGGGCCGCATGGACCCGGAGCTGATGGGTGCGGCCGGTCAGCGGGGTAAATACGACCCGGGTTTTTCCCTCTGCCACCGAAAGTCTCTTCCACAGCGTTATCGCGGTCTTGCCATGCAACGGGTCGTGGATCTGATACGGACGGTTATCGGGGTCGAGACGAAAGGGGAGCCTGATTTCGCCGGCTTGGTGTTCGACCACCCCCTCCAGCAGGGCGATATAGCGTTTTTCCACCTGGCGACTTTCGAATTGCCGTGACAGCAGGCGATGGGCCTTACTGGTCAGGGCGAGAACCATCAGCCCCGAGGTCTGCATGTCGAGCCTGTGGACAGCCGGCTGGGCGATGCAGTCCCTGAAAAGTGCCTTGACGCGGCCGGCGACGCAGTCCTGCTTGTCCGGGCCGCGGCCCGGCACCGATAACAATCCTCCGGGCTTTTCCACGACCACGAAGGAGGTATCGACGTGGATAAATCGTATACTAAAGGCTTCTTTGTTCATAGAGCTCTTCCAGTCCGCAGAGCATTGCACCCATCAGCGGCCCGCATTTCTCCGTACAGGGGGGATAGAAGGTCCCGTGCCTTCGGGTCTCCGATCTGTTTGCCCGGCCCCAGTAGAACTCACACAGGGTAAGGGGGATCAGGCCGTGCGTGGCCGCATGGTTGAAAAGCTTTGGTGCGCAACAATCGCCGGTACCGGTCGGGATGCCATGACCTTCCGGGAAGATATCGGCAAACACAACGGTCCTGCCGGTAAAGTTTCTCAGCCGGTAGAGGGCATGCAGCCGCCGCATCAGCAGACGCGACATCCGCCGCCGTTCAAGCCGGAGTGAGACCGTCGTGTCCTTGGGGCCGGCTGCGATTTCCAAACTGAGGTCCTTGATGGCCTGCTCCATCGGGGTATTGATCCGGTCCCAGGTGCCGACATCGAACAGCGGCGGCACCCATCCCGCCGCCAGCCAGGACCCTTCGAACTGGCCGGAAAAGGCCTTGAGGGTAAGGGTGCTGCCGTCTGCAGCCAGGCAGGTCATCACCCCGAACATCTTGCCGCGCATCTTGCCGAAAAGAGAGGCCGTCGACAAGGTGTCGTCAAGGTGCTTTTTCTGCTGCAGTTGCTCCATCAGGGCGTATCCGGAATGCCGGCTGTACAAGCCCGGAAAGCGATGGACTCTCTGACAGATACGGCAGTATCCGGAGCAGGACGTGACGGTCTCTCTCGATCCGGATGTGATTTTCATTTTCTCCATTGCGGTGGTCTGCGGTGGTGGTTACCGTTATCTGGATGTTGACTCCTGACTATAGCTGAATTTGGGACTCTTTCGTAGAAGGATCTGTGGGATATATGAAGAAAATGGCTGCTGGACCTTCGATGACGGATCGCCCCACGAAAAGGCAGGTGCGGTCCGCCTTTCATCTCCTGACCCCGGATACGGTGATATCCCTTGCCGAATCGGCGCTTGCGACTCCCTTTTCCAACCTCTACCGTCCGTATAACAGCTATATCAACAGGGTGTACGAACTGGAACAGAAGGACGGTACAGGGAGGATCATCAAGTTCTACCGTCCCGGCAGATGGAGCAGGGAGGCCGTCCTGCAGGAGCATGAATTTCTGCTGGAACTCTCCGGGCAGGAAATCCCGGTCATCTCCCCGTTGCGGCTTGCGGATGGTTCGACCCTGGGAAGGTATAGGGATGTCCTTTTTGCCCTGTTTCCCAAATGCGGCGGTCGTTGCCTCGATGAATACACGGATGACCAATGGTTGGAACTCGGGCGTCTGCTGGCCCGTATCCATAATGTCGGGGCGATCCATGACGCAGATGCCAGGTTGTCCCTCGGACCCGGCACCTCGACTCGTCTCCAGCATGATGCCATCGTCCAATCCGGTCTGGTTCCCCAAGAGTTGCGGCAGGCATTCACCGCTGTGGTAGATGCCCTCCTCGACGAGATAGAACCGCTCTTCGCCGGTATCGAGAGGATCCGTCTACACGGCGATTGCCATTTTGCCAACATCATCCACCGCCCGCCCGAATCGTTTTCCCTGATCGACTTTGACGATATGGCCGTCGGACCGCCGGTGCAGGATTTCTGGATGCTGCTCCCGGGGGGGGTGGACGACTCTTTTGTGGAGGTGGACCTCTTCCTGGAGGGCTATGAGACCTTCCGTCCGTTCGATCGCCGCACGCTCCGTCTGATAGAACCCCTGCGGGCCATGCGCTATATCCATTTTATCGCCTGGTGTGTGCATCAGGTGGTGGGGGACGGCGAGACCAGGGTCATGGAAAATTTCGGCAGCCCGGACTACTGGCGGCAGGAGATCGACGATCTGCAGGATCAGCTCGCCCGGATAAGAAAGCCCTGGAAACCGAAAGGGAATACGGAGATTTAGGTGAAGGGGCAGGGCAGGCGTTCCTTAGTTGAAAAAAGAGACCATCCGCTGCCGGAAGTTCATGTTGTTTCTCTTGGCGATTCCGACGATGGTCGCAAGGTCGAAACGATACCGTCTTTTCAGTGCCTCAAGTTCCGGTTGCGGCCGGTCGATCTTATCCCAGGGCACGGGAGAGTTGAACGCCCACCCGACTATGTTGCCACGCTGTTCCACCGGGAGATAGATCCGGCTGGTTGCGTGCTCGCTGAAGGCCCGTTTCACCGCTTCAAGTTCCTGCGGATCACCGCTCCAGAGATTACAGCTCACCACCCCGCCGGGCCGAAGGGCCTCCTGACACAGGCGGAAAAATTCCTTGATATAGATCGTCTGGGACATGCCTTTTTCATCAAAGGCGTCGACGAGAATAATGTCATAGTCTTTTTTGTGTTTTCCGGTTGCCAGGAAGGCAAAGCCGTCACAACAGTGGATCGATATCGGCGGCTCGGTCGGCATAAGGAAATACCCCGAGGCCAGGTTGATGATCCGGGATGAATGGTCTATCGCATCGATGGCACAGCCCGGGAAGTGACGGTGGAGGAAGTGAACCAGCGCACCGGCCCCGATGCCTATGAGCAACACACGTTGCGGCCGGGGTTGTACCAATAGCGCGGCCATCATATATCGGGTATAAAAGAGGACCAGGTCATCGGGAGCGGCAAGGGAAATCCTGCTCTGGAGGATAGTACCGGCGAAATAGAGCGAGCGATACCCGCCGTTGTCGACTATCTCCACCAGGTGATTGTTGAAAAAGTCACTATGAACGATGTTTCCGGGTCTCTGAGACATTTGGGCACGTGATAAGGAGTTGCCGAAGCATACCTTGAAAGCGGGAGAAATTCAAAAAAGAATAGGGGAGATGCAAAGAATACTATTTCATAAACAATCTTGACTGTTGCGCAGGAATTCTGGCATACTGTCACCATTGATCTCTAATTTTAGTTCGGAAACAGAAGAATCGAGGAAAATAGAGTGGCGTCAGAAGGCCGTAAAGGAAAGATCCTGATAATGGATGACGAGGAGATTGTCGGTGATATCGCCAAACAGATGCTCGTCTTTTTGGGATATGAAGCGATACTCGTCCAGGATGGGAACGAGGCCGTCTCACTGTATAAAAGCCACATGGAGGCGGGAACCCGTTTTCAGGCGGTCATCATGGACCTGACTATTCCGGGAGGAATGGGAGGGGCGGAGGCGGTCGGCGAGATCCTGGCGGTTGACCCGGAAGCAAAGGTAGTTGTTTCCAGTGGTTATACCAGCGATCCCATTATGGTTCATTGCAAGGAATACGGGTTCAGCGGTGCAATAGCAAAACCTTTCGATATGCAGTCCCTGAAGAATATTATTGAGGAATTGGGCTGAACTTCTGTTGCCGTGCCTTGTCAATCCCCATTGCCGTAACCTGCGCGGGGTCTCTGCTCCGTCTCGCCTGACTGCTCTTTCGGGGCTTTCGATGTCGGCACTCCTGAGATCGGAAAGTAGAGCCTGCTTGGCAGGTCGCATTGTGCGGAAGATCATAACTGTCGTGCGACGCCGCAATGGCCGATGGAGGCGATGGAGAGGTTCCTGGCCACGCCTTTCCGGCATGCGGATTATCCCCATCCATTCGTTCATCCCACCGGGAGCGTTGCGTGTTTGTCGGCAAGGAAGGAGAGCGTCCGGCAGGCATTCTTCACCGATCTCTAGGCAACCTGCAACAGCGCCTTGGCAAGAGTCCGTTCCATCCCTGACTTATGTGTTCCCGGCCAATAAATGGTATCGCATCCCTTGCAGTGGAAGAATATATCGTAGTATTTCTTCGTCAGCGGCTGCAAGCGGTCAAAAATGGCCTCTTTCTTGACGGAGGCAAGCGGGGTGTTGCACTTCATGCATCGGGTGAAGGGGCGGACCTTGCCCTGAAGGCCGTAAAGGGACAGGACTTCGGCTAACTGCCTCTCCGGGAGGAGATCTCTCACCAGGTGCCCGTGGACAATGATCTTTCGCTTCAACAGATTCCGGTCACGGGAGAGCAGGATACGGCCCTGCCGCACAGCGGTTTCAGCGATGACGGCATCGTCGAGGTCGGGCAGGCAGAGGCAATCAAAACCGGCCATGCGAAGGAGGCTTCCGAGTTTGGCGACATTCACATCCGCCAGAAAATTGACGGCTGTAAGTGGAACCGGACGAAGGAGGTCCGGGAGGCATGCTTTTCTGCATAGGGGATCGGAACAGCTCAGAATAATTTGCCTCCGGTCGTCCGGAGTTGCCCTTGCAACGGGTGGTATTTCATCGGGATTCCGAAATTTCCTTCAGTAAGTATACGCCCCTGTGGTAGAGTTACAGTGCGGTGGATTGTGTTCGACGATATGATATGCTATAGTGTATCACATTTTTATATCTTCGGGCAGACCCGGTACCGATCATCCAGCAACTCTCATCCTTTTGGAACAGTATGAATTTATCCGAAAAATTCAATGAATTCAGCACGATTACCAAATATCTCTCCTCGGGAAATAAAAGAATTCATGCGATAATCGAGAGTGCTGCAAATAATGTCATGGCAGCCATCAATCAGTCCATCGGGGCCATCAGAAAAAACCGGGAACGGATCTCCGATGCGGCCGACCATATGGATGGTGAATTCATCGCCGAGCTTGAGCTTTCCCAGAAGGAGGAGATCGAAGAAATCGCTAAGATCGAAAGCGAATTCAACTCGTACTTCAATCGGGAAATCTGGCGGAAGGAATTCAAGGGTGTCGACAAGGACCTCCTGAAGCAGGCAAAGAACCTGGAGAAGAAGGCGCAGGAATTATACATCAAAGAAACGGAGATAGAGAAAATCATCTATGCCCGGGTGGCAGATGTCAAGGAAAGGATTCGGGAGGAAAGCACCTCGAGCAGAGGGCTCTTCAAGAGTGCCCTGTCAAAGGCCGAAAAGGTCTTTGACCAGAACAAGATCACCCGCTTCGTCTATTCGACCATTTCAAGATTCCAGGAGGATTTTCATAAGATACAGGATATCAGAGATGTAGAGTATATTACCAAGCTCTTTCAAACGACAATTCAGGCCTTTCAAAAGACCAGGGTTGTAACGGACAAGGACGGCAAGCTCATTACCATCATCATCAATCAATTTTCCGAGGACTGCTATCAGGATCTCTTTCTATTTTTTTATAAATATTACAATGAATTAACTGAGATATACAATAGGGAGAAGATGCTGCCGTCAACGGCCGAAGAGATCGCCAGGCTTTTCCAGAAGAAGTCGAAGGATGCCCAGGACATTATCAAGGAAATGCATATGGTTAAGGTCGGGGGAAAGAATGAGGAGCGGACATGAGGGCCTGTCGGGAAGACCCTCCATCGTCAAGGCAGCACACACCATGAACCTTCACTTTTTTCCGTAAGACCCATGGACGTACAAACCGGTTGCGCCGGGCCGCTGCCTGTCATCCTCTTCTCCTTCGGTTTTAAATATGGTCTGCCCGGGGAAGTCAATCACCTCTTCGATGTGCGTTTTCTGCCGAACCCGTACTGGGTCGATCCCCTGCGCCACAGGACCGGCCAAGAGAAGGATGTCGCCGATTATGCAATCAAAAATGAGATCGGTCGGGAATTTCTGCGACTGCTCGAACCGCTTGTCCTCTTTCTGGTCGAGCAATCCAGGATGACCAACAAAAAAGAACTCCATCTGGCCGTCGGCTGCACCGGCGGCAGGCATCGTTCCGTGGCTGTTGTTGAGGTTCTGCAGGGGATCCTTGAGAAACAACCTGTCGCATTGACCGTCTTTCATCGCGATATCGAAAAGGGATGACGGATCAGCTCTGTCTACCATATCAGATCATCGGGAACCGGGTATTCGGCATAAGGATCGTCGGCAGCGGGGATTTTTTTATCCTGAGGATGGAATACGACAATCATTTTCTTGTTGAATTTCCTGACTTTTTCTGCAACGTCAGTCGGGACGATCCGGTACTCGCCCGCCTGTCTGACAATGGCGATGGTGCCGTTGCTCAACTGTTGGGCCATGCCTTCCGTTAAATAGAGGCGTTTGATTTTATTATTGTCGGTGAAATTGTACGTAATTTCCCCCTCTTGTATAGAAATTTGATTGCCCTCGATCAGTTGCCGAATCCACGTTGCCGATTCGTGTTCTCTTGCCCTCTGGTTCTGTTTTTTGTTCAGGAGTCTGCTGCGCTCCTTCTTCTCGGTCAGCGCCTGTCGGGCCATGGTCTTGCTTTCGTTGAGTTCTTGTCTGCCGCTTTGGCCGGTTTTTTGTTGATGTTGCGCCTTCCTGACTTTCTCCGCCTGCTTTTTATCGACCAGTCCCATTTTCAGAAACTGTTCCTGGAGTGTGCTTCCCATGTTATCGTTCCTCTGATACCTTGTTCTCTCGCTGAGTTCGCGCCCGTCCATAACCGGCTTTCTGACCTAACCCATCGTTGCTCTTATAATGTAATCCTCAAATTAAAAAAACACCCGTCACCCTCGATTGGTACGTATTTTCTTGTTGTTCTTTCGGGTTTTTGATTAACTATTATTTCAGGAGGGTATAATGATAAAGTTGACGAAAATCAATGGTAGGGAATGTTTTTTAAATCATATGCTTTTTGAGATCATAGAGGAATCGCCGGATACCTGTATCACGTTGACAAACGGAAATCGTTATCTGGTCAAGGAATCCGGTGAACAGATACGAGAAAAGATACTGACCTTCAAGGCGGAGGTCCTGCAGCGGGCGGGATCAGGGCAATTTTCCGATATGACTGAAAAATTATAAGAGAGGCTTTCTCAATTCTCGAAAGGTTTCAAGAAGATTTTACGATATGGATCTTGCAACGATTATAGGTGTGACAATTGGCTTCCTGGCTGTCTTCGGCGGTCAGGTATTGGAGGGAGGGCATATATCCGCCCTGTTGCAGCCGACCGCGGCCATCATCGTCCTGGGAGGGACCTTCGGGGCCACCTGCGCATCATTTCCAATGCGGGACCTGATCAAGGCGGCCAAGGATATCAAAAAGGTGGTTTTTCCCGGTGAACAGGATATGGAGAAGGTGATCCGGGACCTGGCATCGTATTCCGAGATGGCGCGTCGGAACGGCCTGCTTGCCCTCCAACCCCTGATCAACGAATCGACCGGAGATCCCTTCAAGACCAAGGCGCTGCAACTGGTGGTGGATGGGACCGATCCGCAGCAGTTCAAGGACTTCATGGAGATTGAGCTGGCCTCATTCGAATCCCATGAAAAGACGAGTTCCGAGGTCTTCGAGGCTGCGGGCGGCTATTCTCCCACCATCGGGATCATCGGGGCCGTCCTCGGGTTGATCCACGTGATGGAGAATTTATCCGACCCCTCCAAGTTGGGCGCGGGAATTGCGGTCGCCTTCGTCGCTACAATCTATGGCCTGGTGACCGCCAATATCCTCTGCCTTCCCGCCTCCACGAAGTTGAAGAAGGTCCTGAAGCAGCAGGTTCTGGTGAAGACCCTGGTCGTCGAGGGGCTGCTCGATATCCAGTCGGGAATGAATCCACGGTTGATCATTATGAAGCTTCAGGGATTCCTGGCCGAGCAGAGCAAGAAGGGAGAGGGCGAGGAGTAGATCATGAGCCGCAAGAAAATTGAACACGAAAAGGAACCGAACCTTGAGAGGTGGCTGGTTTCCTACGCCGATTTTATCACCTTGCTGTTTGCGGTCTTTGTCACCTTGTATGCGATGTCCCAGGTCGACAAGGCCAAGGTCGCAAAGGTCATAGCCTCCACCAATGAGGCCTTCGGCGTCTCGAAATCCACATCGGCACCGGCCTTCAATATCCTTGATTCTTCCACCCTGGTCCCATTGCCCAATATTCTTCAGAAGAGTTCCACCGAGCCGAGACCTCCCACCGGCGAGAGCGTCTATAAGACCAAAGAGCAGAAAAAGCCGAAGGGCAAGGATCTCGTGGATGAGGCCTTTAAGACCCCCGACCATGTCCCTGTTCATAAAAAAGAGCTGACCGAGACACAGACCAAGGAGCAAGTGGAGGCGGCGAAGAAGGCACTGGCCGAGATGCAGAAGGAAGTACAGCTGGAGGCGGCAAAAAAGGAGCTGGCGCAGGCAAGGCAAAAAGAACAGCTGGCAACACAAAAGATAAAGGATCTTGAGGGTCAGCCTCCGATAAAGACGGAGGTGCCGACCGAGAAAGGTGCCGCCGCTGAGTCTGTCCCTCCGGTTGCAGCCCAGGCCCGGCCGCAACAGGAGGCCGAAGCCCGGGAGAAGAGCCAGGAACAGCCGGTCCGCGGCGGGCAAGGGAAGGTCTGGGCGGACGCCCGGCAATTCAAGAAGATCGAAACGAGCATCATGACCTTTTTACGGCAAAAGGGCGCCGAGGACAAGGTGAGTTTGCAGATCGGTTCGCGGGGGCTGGTGATCAGTTTGAAGGATACCGAATTCTTCGATTCCGGCAGTGCCACCGTCCGCACCGATTCGATGCCTCTGCTCGATAATATCGCCCAGGCCATCAATACCTATTCAAATTCCATACGTATTGAAGGGTATACCGATAACGTGCCGATCAAGACCGCTCAGTTTCCCTCCAACTGGGAGCTTTCCACCGCCCGGGCGACGAATATCGTCCATTATCTGGTCAAGACCCATGGTGTATCTCCTGAAAGGCTGTCGGCGGTGGGGTACGGAGAGTACCACCCGATTGCCGATAACAGCACCGAACAGGGTCGGCAGAAAAACCGTCGTGTCGATATCGTGGTACTCTCCAGCGCCGGGGCGATGGGGGAACCGGCAGCCGGACCGCAAAAATTAGAGGGACAGGGCCAACGCTGAGCTTCTTCCCGACTATCCGTTCTGATAAAACCATCGCCAAGCCGGAATGAATGCGGAAATGAAAAAGGGATCGAGGGAGTTCAGGTATTCATGGGGATGGAACCTGTTCCTCCTGACAACCGGTTCGATCATCTTCGTCATCGGCATCAACGGGATCGTCATCCACCACAGATTCATCACCGGCGGCGTATATGGTGCCTGTCTGTTGCTCTATTACAAGACACACTGGCTGACCCCCGGGTATCTGTATTTTTTTGTCAATATCCCCCTCTGCATTCTCGGCTGGGTGCTTGTCAGCAGGAGATTTCTCCTGTATTCCATGTATGCCGTCGTAGTTATCACCATGGCGTCCGAGTTGCTGTCGATCGATTTCGGTATCAAGCAGCAGATCTATGCGGCCATTGCCGGAGGCTTTCTCTGCGGAGCGGGAGGCGGGATTGTCCTTCGTTCTCTGGGATCCGCCGGGGGGCTTGATATCGTCGCGGTCATTGTGAATAAATACTTTAATATCGGCATCGGCAAGGTCTCTCTGATATTCAACTGCATCCTGTTCTCGCTTCTGATTTCAACATATGGGGCGGATATCTTCATTGCCTCGATTATCCTGGTTTTTGTTTCCTCAAGCTCGCTTGATTATTTTCTTTCCCTGTTCAATCAGAGAAAGGTCGTCTATGTTGTCAGCGACAAGTCGACAGAGATGGCGAAGATGGTCACCCAGGAACTCAAGCTCGGAGCGACCTTTATCAAGGGGAAGGGGGCGTACTCGGGGAAGGACAAGGATATCCTGCTGACGATTACCAATAATATCCAACTGAAAAAACTGGAGGAAGCGGTCTTTATGATAGACAGTCATGCCCTGTTCATTGTTGAGAACAGCTATGATGTGATCGGATCGACCTTCGGTAAGCGGAAGATCTATTGAGGCGTGTTTTGCCTGCCGTCCTGTCCGGACCCGCTTGCCGGCCCGTCCTTCGGCAGGGACCTTTCCTGCGGGCCGTCGTTGTCATAGAGGGCCTTGGCCGCCAACAGCAGGAAGCCGATGGCGGCGATAGGAGCCAGGCTCGGCAGTATCTGCAGCAAGACCGTGATCTGCGGGTCCTCGGAGTGCAACCTAGGGAGAAAATACCGGAGCCCGGCATACAGGACGGCCGCGATCATCACATGCAGCCACCAGGGGATCCGTCGTCGGTGCCGTTTTTTCAGGTGGTGGTTCATACCGCTTTTTTCCCCTTGCCGATGTGCCCCATGGGCGGTGTACTGATGGGTATCCTACCCGTTTTTCCACCGGTTGACAATCATTTCGGGGGCATCGCCTTGAACGGCACGGAGAGGAGAGGCTGACAGGAAAGGAGATGCCGGTGACTCGAATACTGGTTATAGACGATGATATGGAACTCTGCGAATTGTTGACTGATTATCTGCAACCGGAGGGTTTCGAGGTGGAGACGGTCAACGATTCACGATTGGGAATGGTACGGGCGCTTTCCGGGGAACATGCCTTGGTTGTCCTCGATGTGATGCTGCCTAAATTAAATGGATTCGAGGTCCTGCGGCGTATCCGGGCCGCTTCGCGGATTCCGGTCCTGATGCTCACGGCCCGGGGTGATGAGGTCGACCGCATTGTCGGACTCGAGACGGGGGCGGATGACTATCTGCCGAAACCCTTCAACCCGAGGGAACTTGTTGCCCGGCTCAGGGCTATTTACCGCAGGACGCAGGAACCGGCCCGAAAGAGGCGGCACCCGGACAGCGATGAGGTGCTTGTTGTCGGTGATCTGGCCCTGGAAATCAGGACCAGGGTCGTAAGAAAAGAGGGGCGGGAGATTGTGCTTACGGCGGTGGAATTCTCACTTCTCGAGCAGCTTCTCCGCATGGCCGGGCAGGTGGCAAGCCGTGAGGCGCTCACCGAGAAGGTGCTGGGGCGCAAGCTGACGATGTTCGATCGGAGCATCGATGTCCATGTGTCGAGCCTGCGCAAAAAACTCGGGGCGCAGATAAACGGCCTGGAACGTATCAAGACGATTCGCAGCGTCGGCTATATGTATACCGGGATTCCGGCAGCGACCGGCTGACCCTCTTCGGCAAACGGACGGCAGTATGAGAAGCATGTTCTTTAGACTCTTTCTCGGCTTCTGGGTGACGGTGATTCTCGGTGGCGCGGTGAGCGTCGCGGTTGTTTCAACCTTTCAGCATTTCTCGCTGGAGCTGCTGCGGACCGATATGTCCAAGAGGTTCGACGAAAATCTTGCCAGATTGATCGTACTCTCCGGTCAGGCGGCCTGGGATATGTACAGGTGCGGCGGGGAGAAGGAATATGAAACCTACGTCAACGGACTTGCGGCCGGGGCCGGGACCCGGATCTCCCTGATTCGGGAGGATAACCGGTCCATCACCGGAGAGCGGATGGCCGGGGAAATCGTGGGCCTTGCCGAGGCTGCAAGAAAACGGACCGGGGTCTTCATCAGAAAATCGGGGGAGACCCTGACGGTTGTCAAAAGACTGGCGGCAGGGGACGGCCGCGCCGTCGTGGTCGTCGGCGTGCACACCTTCCGCCGGGCCCCGGGGGTGCCGCCGCCTCCCGATGGCGGGAACCGGCACGCTGCGGGCAGGTTTCTGCCGCCGTTTTTCCATAGAGGAGAGATCCTGCGAACCGCCATCATGTTGATTGTCGTCTCCGCCGTCTGTTACCTGCTCGCCCGTTCCCTGACATTGCCTATCAGAAAACTGCAGAATATAACCCGGCAGATTGCCAAGGGTGACTATTCCGCCAGGGTCGGGGCGAGTCTTGGCAGGGCCGGCAGCGAGATTACCGATCTGGGCCGGGATTTCGATGTGATGGTGGAGCGAACCGAAAAGATGATCAACGCCAGGAAACGGCTTCTCCGTGATATCTCTCATGAACTTCGTTCTCCGCTGGCCAGGCTCAATGTCGCCCTCGAACTGGTCAGAAAGCGTTTCGATGCAAAGGACGAGCAGTCATTGCACAGGATTGAGAAGGAAGCGGTACGGTTGAATGAGCTCATCGGCCAGCTGCTTATCCTGGCCCGGCTGGAAGGTGGTGCCGGCATGGATACCGTCTCGCCGGTGGAGTTGAGCGGGTTGGTCGCAGGCATAGTCGAAGATGTGGATTTCGAAGCCTCCGGCAACGGCCGCCGGGTCACGCTTGTGTCTGCACGGCAGGTCGTTGTGTCCGGTTCCCGTGAGCTTTTGCACCGGGCCATCGAAAATACCGTCCGCAATGCGGTGCACTACACGGCTGAAGGCAGCCGGGTCGAGGTCCGGGTTGCCGTCGACGGAGGTGAAGCACGTATTGAGGTGGCCGACTACGGACCCGGGGTCCCTGAACAGGATCTTTCCCATCTCTTTGAGCCGTTTTACAGGGTTGCCGAGGCCAGGGAGCGCCAGAGCGGCGGTGCAGGCATCGGCCTTGCCATTACCGAGCAGGCCGTGAAGGCCCATGGCGGGAGGCTGGTCGCTCAAAACCGCAGGGACAGCAAAGGCCTCATTGTCACCATCGTCCTGCCCCTGTCCGCCTGACGAGAGGGGGGAGGCTCGCTTCCCCGGCCGCTGCGGGTCTTCTTCGCCCCCACCTAGGACCGCGACAACGAGGACAGATGATGGCGGATCATCCGTCCGGCGATTGTCCCCTCGCCGGGGATCATCGGCAGGTCTGTAACGTGATACCAACCGGCGTCGCTGATCTCTCTTCCGTCGATCTGCAGCGTACCTGCGTCGTATTCGGCGAAAAATCCCAGCATCAGCTGTCCCGGGAATGGCCAGGGCTGACTGCCGAAATAGCGGATATTCCTGATCCGAATCGCCACCTCTTCGGCAATTTCTCTTTTCAGGGCCGACTCGACCGACTCTCCCGGTTCGACGAATCCGGCCAGGGTGCTGTACATCCCCTTGGTAAACCGGGGAGAGCGGGCCAGGAGCATCTCTTCGCCGCGGGTGACCAGGACGATGATGCAGGGGGAGATCCGCGGATACCAGGTCAGGGAGCAGGACGGGCAGACCTTGGCCTGTTCCGACTTGTGGTCCACCGTCTTCTCGCCGCAGCTCCCGCAGAAACGGTGGTTTCTGTGCCAGTACAGGAGCTGGGAGGCCTTGCCCCAGAGATTGAAGACATGGTCGTCGATCCTGCCGACAAGGCTCCTCAGGCTGACCCAGTCGTAGTCGGTCCCGGGCAGGGTCTCGTCCGAGAGTTCGACTGCAAAATCGGTTTCCTGCGGGTCTTTACCCAGCTGCAATACGGTTTGGGCCAACGGTTCGAAAAGCGGCCATTCCTCGCTGAGGGGCTGGATGTCATCGGCAGCCTTTCGCACCAGCACCCGGTCCTGGAAAAAGATAAAATAGTTCCTAGCCTTCATGGTCTTCGATAACCCCGTTTCCTCTTGTTCCATGAAAATCCCGGCAAAACACCGTCCTTGCCATGCCGGAGCACTGAGTTTTCATTCGTCGTTGCGGCCGGCCGGCCGGTCCGGTCCAGCCATGCCGGTGAGACAGCACCTTCCGGGCAGCTTTGCAGCCGGCGGACAAGGGCGTGCCGTTCGGCATCACCATGCCCCTCTATGGACACATTCCTGCCTGTACCTGGTGCGTGCCGCCGGATTTCCATCGGCCCATCCCAGGGCGATGCCGGCAACCGGGATGATATGTTCCGGCAGGGCAAACAGGTTCCTGATGGCCTCCACTCTGTTGCGGCGGGGATGGATACCCAGCCAGCAGGAGCCGAGACCGAGGGTGCCGGCAGCCAGCAGGATATTCTCCACTGCGGCGCTGACGTCCTGGAGCATATAGGATTCAAAACCCTCCAAGGCCCTGTTCATGTCACCGCAGGCCACGATCGCTGCGGTGGCTGTAAGGAGCATCCTGCCGTTGGGCAAGGCGGTGGTCATCCTGTTGAGGGTCTCGCGGTCGGTAATGACCAGAAAGTGCCAAGGGTCCGTAGCCCTTGCCGACGGGGCCGCCATGCCTGCCTCCAGCAGATCGTGCAGCAGAGTCTCCGGGACCTCTTTGTCCAGATATTTTCTGATGCTTCGCCTTGAAAAGATAAAATCCAGATTTTTGTTCATTGCAGGTATCTCCTCTTGGAAATGGCGGGACTCGTGACAAAAAGAACCGGCGATGTGACCGAATTATACCATAGGCGGCGGCCGGTATGGAAAAACAGTTCAAATATAACCATGATCCGGCAGGATTCCATCCCCTCGGTGTCCAAGGATGTCGTCTTCCTTGGAAAAAGGTGGCCGCAGGTGGAGGTCCAGTGCGATCAAGGCTGCCTTTCATGCCGGTTCAGCCTGTGTTTGCCGTTGACAGGGCAGCCCTGATGCACCTGGGTTTTGCTCAATCGTTGCGATCGGATCCAACCCGGAATCCGGCCTGATCGCAGGCAGGCTTAATCACGAGCCTCCGTTGAGTTATTTTCCGTAATTCTTGGGGGGGTGAAGAACCGATTGGCAAATTTATCTTTTTTTTCCCTGGACATTGACATATAACAATCCCTGCGGTCCTGTTGTTTCCGTGCACGGGAGGCGGATATTCCCCGGCATGGACCGGACCGGAGATGTACGGATGGCTGATGTTTTCCTGGAAATACAAATGGAGAGCCCAATGAACATGAGAAACGTGAAAAACTGGATAACCGTCATGCTGGTCGCTATCATCTGCCAGCCCTTTCTCGCCTGTCCTTCCTCTGCAGCCGGCAAGGACCGGGTGATCATCTTCAACGCCGGTTCCCTTTCCATCCCGTTAAAGGAGATGTCCGAGGCCTTCAACAAGAAATACCCGCAGGTACAGGTACAGAAAGAGGCGGCGGGGTCGCGCGTCTGCGCCCGGAAGATCACCGACCTGAAACTGCCCTGCGATATCATGGCATCGGCCGATTATGCCGTCATTGACGATCTTCTGATCCCGTCTCATGCAGCCTACAACATCCAATTTGCCACCAATGAGATGGCCATCATGTACCGGCCGGACTCGAAGTTCGCCAAGGAAATCAACGGGCGAAACTGGTACAAGATCCTCCTGCGCAAAGGGGTGGAGTACGGGCATTCCGATCCCAACGCCGACCCGGCCGGCTACAGAAGCCAGCTTGTCTGGCAGCTGGCCGAAAAATATTATCAGGTGCCCGGTCTCTATCACCGGTTGACGGCCGCATGCCCGGTCCAGAACGTGCGCCCCAAAGAGACTGATCTGATTCCGCTCTTGCAGGCCGGGCAGATCGATTACCTGTTCATCTACAGATCCGTCTGCCTGCAGCACCATATGCCGTATGTCAGCCTGCCGGCCGAGATCAATCTCGGATCCCAGAAATACGCCGATTTCTATAAGCAGGCGACATTGAAGATCTCGGGCAAAAAGCCCGGCACCTTTATCGAGGTCAAGGGTGCGCCGATGGTCTACGGGCTGACGCTCATCAAGAACGCGCCGGATCCCGAATGGGGGGCAAAATTCGTAGCCTTTATACTCGGGCCTGAGGGGCGCGCGATCATGGAGAAAAACGGACAAGGGAGCATTAATCCGCCTGTGGTGACCGGCGATTTGAGCCAGCTGCCGCCGGCGTTGAAGTTCCTGGCCAAATGAGAAACTTTAGAATCATCATCTCCGGCCTGGGCGGGATCCTGCTCCTGGCGATCATGATCCCGTTGGTCAAGATGATTGTTTCCGCCCATCCGGCCGTGCTGCGTTCGACGCTGGCCGATCCCGAGGTAATCGGCTCGATCCTGTTGAGTCTGCGGGCCGCCCTGTGGGCGACCGTAAGCTGTCTGTTTTTGGGAATCCCCCTGGCCTATGCACTGGCAAGATGGAATTTCCCGGCCAAGTCCATCGTTCAGGGGATCATCGATCTGCCGGTGATGATCCCCCATACCGCGGCGGGCATTGCCCTGTTGATGGTCTACGGCCGTGAATTCTTCCTGGGCAAACTCCTGGCCGGGGTCGGCATCAATTTCATGGGGACCGAAGCCGGCATCAGTCTGGCCATGGCCTTCGTGTCGCTGCCGTTTCTGATCAATGCCGCCCGGGACGGATTTGCCGCCGTCGACCCGCGTCTGGAGCGGGTGGCGCGCACCCTCGGTGCCTCACCATGGCAGGCCTTCTTCAAGGTCAGCCTGCCCCTTGCCTGGCGATCGATCCTGTCCGGAGCCATCATGATGTGGGCGCGGGGGATCGCCGAATTCGGGGCGGTGATCATACTGGCCTATCATCCGATTACCGCTCCGGTCCTGATCTGGGAGCGGTTTGAAAACTTCGGACTTGATTACGCCTCGCCGGTGGCCGTCCTCTTGATCCTGATCTGTCTTTTCGTCTTTACCGCCCTGCGTTGGCTGGCGGCGAAGAACAGGGAGATGTAGAGGTGCTCAGGGTCGAGGATATCTGCCTGACGGTGGGCGACTTCAGCCTCGATCGGATCTCGCTCCATGCCCCTCCCGGAACCTACCTGGTGCTTCTGGGTCCGACGGGCACCGGTAAGACGGTCCTGCTCGAGACCGTAGCCGGTCTGAACCGGCCCGCCGCCGGCCGCATAGTAATCAACGGCGAGGATGTGACCCATCTGGTCCCGGAGAAGCGGCACCTGGGGGTGGTCTACCAGGATTATGCCCTTTTTCCGCACCTGTCGGTCTTCGACAACATCGGCTTCGGGCTGCGACTCAAGGGGGCGACCAGGCGGCAGGCCAGGGAGGCCGTCGAAGAGATGGCGGGATTTCTGGAAATCGGGGCTCTTCTCAAACGCCGCCCGGGTCGTCTGTCCGGGGGTGAGCGCCAGCGGGTGGCGCTGGCCCGCGCCCTGGTCATGAAGCCCTACGTGCTGCTGCTCGATGAGCCGTTGAGCGCCCTCGACCGGTTGTCGCGCGAACGGATCCAGAAGGAACTCAAACGGATCCATGCCGAACTTTCGGTGACCATCGTCCATATCACCCATAATCTCGAGGAGGCCTTTTATCTCGCCGATCGCCTGGCGGTGATGAAGGATGGGCGCCTGCTGCAGGAAGGGACCCCGGAGACATTCTTTGCTCGCCCCGGTGATCGCAGTGTCGCGGAACTGCTGGGAATCGAGAACATGGTAGCGGCGACGGCCGGTGAAAAGATGCTGGTGACGGCATTGGGTGAGATCGCCATGGACCGGCTGGCCGGCGGCGGGGATCGACCAGCCGGCCGAATCTTTCTGACCGTGCCCGCCTCGAGCATCGAGCTCCTGCCCGGGAGACCTCCACAGGACTATCTCTGGCAGGGCAGCATGACGATCATTGGCATTCGCCGCCTGGCGGCCGGGGTCGTGGCCCTGTCGCTCACGCATGACGGCGGCCAGCGTCTGGAGGTTTCCCTTTCCCTGCGCGAGGCCGAGGCCGCCGGGTCTATCGTCGCCGCAAAGGCCCTGGTGCCCGTGGGCATTCGAAGCCGGGGGGTGAGCTGGGTGCCGGATGAAGAGCCGGGTTAGCCGGGATTTCTGACCAGCCTCATCCAGTCCATGGCCGGGAAGGCGGCACGGAGGAGATGATCGTCGTCGCAGCAGCAGACCTCCAGGTCGGCACAGGTTGCCCGGGCGGCCGGGATGATCACACCGGGGGGAGTGACGGTATCGTTTCTGCCGATGATCAGCAAAGTCGGCACGGAAACGGGCGCGGCCGGCGGGGAAAACTCAGGGAAGTTCAGGGCCGGGGCCAGCAGAATGAGCTTTTTCACCCTGTCGGGATGGGCGATGGAGAAGCAGACGGCCATCAGGCCGCCGAAGCTTGAGCCGATCAGGATCAGGTTGGTTCGGCCCTTGGCTATCTTTTCCAACGACTGCAGCCGTTGCCGGAGGCTGCCCTCGAAGTCGGGTACGATGATTTCAGGGAAATGTCCGGTAAAGAACCGGCCTTTGGTACCCCTGCCGGACGAGTCCAGCCCATGGAGGAAAAGCGTCGGCGTATGGATCTTTTGCCCGTCGAGATGCCGGATCCTCTGTACGAGTTCCACTCCGTCCGGAGTGAACGGCTCGGTTCGGCAGAGCGTCAGGGCCTGGTCCATGCCCATAAAACGACCGCAGTCTATCTCTTCGGCCTGCAGACGGAAGGGGCCGTCGTGGATGCAGGTGTAGACCCGCCCCCAGACCCGGTTGTCCCTGTCCTCGTAATACTTGTCGAACAGGAAGGTGAGCGGCATGCCTGTAACGCCCAGTTCTTCACCCAACTCGCGCTCGGCCGCCTCCTGGTAAGATTCGCCGGCCAGGACGACGCCGCCGGCCGCCACATCCCAATACCCCGGATAGATATCCTTGCCGACGGTCCGCTTTTGGACAAAAAGCTCGCCTTTTTTATTAAAGACAAGGATATAACAGGCCCTGTGGATATGCCTTTCGGCCCGCATCACCGAGCGGGGGCACGACCCGGTGATCCGGTTTTTGCGATCCACGATCTGGACGATCTCATCGGCTGGAGTATTCATGGTCCAAGAAAACCAGCAATGTCGGCAATTGTAAAGGGCTTTTCACCCAAACCGGCAGGGCCGGCCATTCCGGTCCACCCTGCCGGTTAGCGGACGATCAACTCCGAGGGGATTTCACCATCGGATTTCCTGAGCTTCATATACCCGCTTTTGCCGAAGGCGGCGACACCGCCGACATAGAACCAGTCTTCCTCCCGGTTCGGGTCGATGATCGTATGCCCCAGCCTGTCGGCGATCAGCAGCCCCAATTCGTAATGGGTCGGCATATGCAGGGACCGGATGCGTTCGAGGAACCGGGACTCCCCGCCGATGGAGTAAAAGAGGAACGGCACCAGTGACGAACCGCAGGTCAGACGGTCGTGTCCCCAGCGGCCCTCCTCGCCGAATTCCTCGCCATGGTCCGAGGTGATGAACAGATAGGCCGGTCCGTTCACCCTGGTTTTCAGGTGGTTGATGACCGCGTCGTATAGATAATCGTTATAGAGGACGGCATTATCATAGCTGTTCTTGACGTAGTCGTGATAGGGCAGGCCCTGATATGGAAAACGGACCATCTCCCGGCGGTGGGCGTAGTTGACCTCGAAGGGAGCGTGGGCGCAGCGCTGGTGCAGGACGATGAAGTTGCGCTTTGCCAGATCGACCCCTGCCAGGAGTTCCAGCAGGGCGTCGTCATGGATCCTGTCAAAGATCTCCCGATCGGAATTATAGGTAATGAAGCGGTCGATCGCCTGGGTCCCGACACCGTTGAGACAGTTGGCGTTCTGGGCCGAGATATAGATGGTCTTGAAACCGGCCTCCTTGGCAAGACGGAACATGTTGGTCGGCTGATCCTTGATGATATCCTGGTTCAACGGATTATACTGGATATTATAGAATACCGGCATGGTCGCCCGGGTGGCCACTGCGGCGGAATAGCCCTTTTTGAAGACGAAATCCGGGTCCGTCTTCAGCCTGTCCAGCCGCGGGGTGGTCTGGCGCTCAAAGCCGAACAGGGACATGCGGTTGCAGGTCAGGCTCTCTCCCATGATCAGGACCACGGTGGTCTGCTCCTCGATGTCCTTTTTCTCGACCCGAACGGGTTGGAACGTCGGTCTATCCCCGGGAAACAGGTCCTGGGGCAGAAGGCGTGTCAGCCAGATCGAATAGGAGTTCAGGGTATTGATCAACGACGGGTTGGTCACCGACGGAAAGAAACTGATGATATCCTTGCGGTCGGCATGAAGATTGATGCGGATGGCGGGAAAGAGGAGAAAGAGGACGAC
The DNA here is from genome assembly GCA_046706325.1 of Desulfocapsaceae bacterium. Classification (GTDB taxonomy): domain Bacteria; phylum Desulfobacterota; class Desulfobulbia; order Desulfobulbales; family Desulfocapsaceae; genus CAWGGS01. The sequence goes on from JBJKPM010000083.1 coordinate 34,589, forward strand.
CGGAATTGCGGCATAGGGAAGTTTTTGCATATGGGGGGTCAGGGTCCAGATGACCCCGGCCGTTATGCCGTAAGGAACGGTGACGATAAGCAGGACATAATAGAGGTGTCCGAAACTGCCGACAACGGCCTTGGAGACATCGACCGCTTCGGTGAACATCTGGCCGATGGCGTAGGGGTTGATGAATTCTCCGAAATAGGCCAGGCTGGCAAACTGGCTGAGCTCGAGTATCCCGACCAGGACAAAGACCGTGCAGATTACGGCGAGGCTGTTGCAGCAGGCCAGGAAGCAACCGAAGACGAAAAAGACCCAGAAGTATTTCCATCTGAACCAGGCGAAGCCTGCCTGATGAAAGATCCGGAAGAGGCGCCCCGGCAGCAGAAAGGTCAAGGCGATCAAGGCGGCGATCAGCAGATCGACGACAACCCTGCCGAGCAGGGGGAGCAAAACGGTCTGGGAAAATGCTGAACTCATCGGACGCTCCATAAACGGGGGATCTCTTTTGCCGGATCGGCAATACGAAGGGCGGCGAAGGGAATTTTTGCATCTTACAGTTTATTAACCCATTTTTCCAGGCCGCAATGCCATATCTGCCGGCACGTCGGTTCCCAACCATCTAGACTGGGTGAAGGATCTTTCCCTGCAACGGGGCATCGCCGGGAGTTCTGGCACCATCCCGCTGCAGGACATCCGGCTATGCACACCCGGGCCCTGATGATCGTTGGTGTCTTGGCGGAAAGGTCCTTGCCGGCGGGCGATCGCCGCGATGGCCGGCAGAAGGGAGATATGTGGCACCCGTCACGGAGGATCAGTCATTTTCAGTGATGATCTCCTGAGACAGGTTGTCAACAATAACCGGGCTTGCGAAATAGGTCACGGACGGCAGGGCGCCGTATTTTCCCAGGATGAATTGCCGCCACTCCTCGGTATACAGGGATTCCGCATCTTCCCGAGAATGCCACAGATAGATTCCGCCGGCTGTCCGGCCGTCCTCGGAAAGGAGATAATATTTGCGGATAAGCCCGTGAACCTCTCTGTATTTCGGCGCCGTTCCGGAAAAAATTCCAACTGCCTCTTTCCGGGAAATCGATTGGGGAAGCCTGAACTGCACAAATGCTGTAATCATGCTCTGTTCCTTTTTTTAGAGGAATGGCCGTGAGGGAACGGACCTCTCCTTTGTATTGGATGGGAATCGTGTAAAACATAGTATAATCCGGATTCGCAGAATGCCAACTCCGACGCCCCGGTAAAAACCTTCAGGGACTGAAAAGGGCATCATGAGAGACACCACGGGTACACGTCGAACTGTCGGCGTGGGTGTCATTATGATGCAGGCAATCCTTGCCGGCGGCAAAAAAACGATACGTTGAAAATGATGCAGGCAGACAATCCCATTTGCAAGAACGGTCATTTTGATATAAAACCTGTCATCGGCCGGTCTTGACAGACACTATCGGCTTTCCACCGGTGTCACGGCAAGCATCGGATGGCATGAGGTTAACCGGACACCGGGTTGCCGGTGAGAGGAAGTGACAGAAGCGATGGAAGAGACAGCGGATCTACGGGAAATGCTTGAGGTGTTGCGGCAAATTTACGAGGATATTATGCCCTTCGACCGCCTGCTCGGCGTGAAGATTACCCGTCTCGGCCCCGGGGATGTCCAGGTGAGAATCGACATGAGGGAGGAGCTGATCGGCAATTTCATGCGGCGGATTCTCCATGGCGGGGTCATTTCATCGGTACTGGACCTGACGGGCGGCCTGATCGCAGCCGTTGACCTGCTCGAGCACATGCGGCACCATCCGGTGGATGAGATTAAGAAACGTCTGACGCGAATGGGGACAATCGATCTTCGCGTAGATTATCTCAGGGGCGGAGAGGGTGAGTATTTTCTGGCCTCGGGCCAGGTTCTGCGCCGGGGCAACAGGGTAGCGGTGGTCCGAACGGAATTCTCCAACGACCAAAACCTGCTTATTGCAGCCGGTACCGGAACGTATCTGGTGGCCTGATCGGGGACAACGGTCTTCCGGATGAATTCCTGACTATAGATAACAGTAGTTACAACCTCTGGTCCCGGCTGGAGTGTCCCTCGTACCGGGACTGCCGACGGGTTACGGCCCGGATGCGGCAGTCAACCGTTCGATGGAGTCATCGTCCAGCTGGAGCCGGGTAGCATCGATCAATTCGCGCAGCTGCTCCGGGGTGCTGACACTGGCAATCGGGGCCGTTACGCTGGGGCGTGACATCAGCCAGGCCAATGCCACCTTGGCCGGGGTGGAGTCCAGCTGGGCAGCGGTCCTGTCCAGCGCCAGGAGAATCTTAAATCCCCGGTCCCCCAGGTATTTTTTTACCATGCCGCCGCGGACGCTCTTGTACAGATCTCCCGCCGACCGGTATTTCCCGGTGAGAAAGCCGCTGGCCAGCGAGAAGTAGGTGATGACGCCCAGTCCTTTTTCCCGGCAGAGGGGCTCGAGATTTTCCTCGTAGTCCGCACGGTCGTACAGATTATACAAGGGCTGCAGGCTGTGATAGACGGGGAAGCCCATCCGGTCGCTGATCCGAAGGGCCTCGGCAAGCCGTTCGGCACTGTAATTGGAGGCGCCGATTGCCCGCACCTTCCCCTGCTCGATAAGTCCCTGATAGGTCTCGAGCGTCTCCTCCAGAGGCGTCTCCGGATCGTCCTCATGGGACTGATACAGATCGATGGTATCGGTCTGCAGGCGCCGCAATGAATCCTCGACCGCGTGCAGGATATATCTCTTCGAGAGACCCTTCTGATTGCCGTCCATCTCCAACCCAACCTTGGTGGCGATGATGACATCCTTGCGATGCCCGCTCTGCTTGAACCATTTGCCGATGATGGTCTCGGATTCGCCGCCCTTGTTGCCCGGCGCCCATCTCGAGTACACATCGGCCGTATCGATGAAGTTGAAGCCCGCCTCCACGAAGGTATCGAGCAGTCGGAACGATTTTTTCTCATCGACAGTCCAGCCGAAAACATTGCCCCCAAAGCAAAGCGGAGAGATTTCCAGTCCGGAATTTCCCAGTTTTCGTCTCTTCATTTCATACTCCCTATACCGGCCTGCCGGGCATGATCAGGACTTGTCTTATTGGAAAAGGTTGCAGGTATCTCTTAGGCATCCTTAATCATTCCGGACCGGGGGCGCAAGGCGCGGTTATCCGCCGGAACGGTTGGTCTGCGGTTGCGGCATTACCGGGAATCGGGGCTAAAAGTAGTTTTGATAGACCAGCCTGGCGATCGTCAACAGGACGACCGTCAGGAAGATCGGACGGATGAAGCGCGCCCCTTTGGTTATGGCGAGGTTCGAGCCCAGGCGGGCGCCGATGATCTGTCCCAGGGCCATGGCCAGGCCGATCTTATAGAGCACGTTATTGCCGGCAACAAACAGGCTGAAGGCCACGATGTTGCTCGTGAAATTCATTATTCTCGTAAATCCGGCAGCCTTGGCGATATTGAATCCCAGGAATATGCACAGGGCGGCAGTCCAGAAGGAGCCGGTTCCCGGGCCGAAAAAGCCGTCGTAAAACCCCAGCCCGAGTCCGAAGATAAGGAAGAAGGTGGTATGGCCCAGCAATGGCTTACGGTCCTCATATCCCAGTCGAGGAGAGAACATGGTGTAAAAAAGGACCAGCAGCAGCAAAAAAGGAATCACATGTTTGATAAATCCGGGGGCGATGACCTGTACCGCCCAGGAACCAGCAACCGCCCCGATAAAGGTGAAGATCACCCCGGCCAGACAGGCCTTCAGATCGACCTCTCCCTTTCTAATATAGTTGTACGAGGCCGAAAGGGTCCCGAAACTCCCCTGGAGTTTGTTGGTCCCCAGGGCCAGCTGCGGCGGCAGGCCAACCGCCAGGAGTGCGGGAAGGGTGATGAGCCCTCCGCCGCCGGCGATTGAATCAACGAAACCGGCAACAAGTCCGGTGGCAAAAAGAAGCGCAAGAACTCCAGGCGTCGTCGAGATTGCTGTTCCCATTGCTGCGATGCATTTCAGAAGTCGAATTGTTCGGGGCCGCCGGATGTGATTTCCCCTGGGTTCCCCTGTTCATCCTGCCGGTTACCGGCTCGGCCGAAGGCTGATATATACACCAACAGGCTTGGGGCCGCTACAGGATATCCGCTGCCGCAGGCGGGTCCCGTGGGGTTTAAGCTGCAGCGAAGAAGGAGGAGGCGGTCAGCGGCCCGTGTTGGTTGTGAAGACATCGGTGATGACGGCGTCGTCGGCAATCCCGGCCGGGGCGGCATTCGGCTGCTGGCGGCCCGACCTGGACAGTCCGTACATGGCCTCGATGGTACGAAGGATGGTGACGTGGGTGATCCCCTTTCCTTCAGGGTAGTTGCCGGCCCTGATATGCGCTCCGGCAAAGATGGTGACGATGCGGTTCTGCAGATCGAGGCAGAGTTCGCGGTCACGTCCTGCACCGGTACAGGTCCCGGGATCCACCAGAGGATTTGTCAGCCCCGCGTAGCCCCTTTTATCGTCGTTTTCATCGAAGGTAAGGATCAGCAGACTGTTATGATTCTTGGCCCATTGATAGTAGGCATCGATGTTTTTCTGCAGCCAGCGGTCGCCTGCCGGGATGCTTGTCGCAGCGGGGCCGTTGTGCATATCGTTTTCCAGGTTGGGAATAACGAAGGCGACGGTGGGGAGCGCATCGAAGCGGGAGGGGTCGGTGGGGAAATCGGCGAACCTGAGATTGGAGGAGGTTGCGGTCGTCCGGCCGTTGGGCAGATTTGCAAAGCTGATCCAGGGGACATGCTTTCTCGCATAGAGACGGTCCGCCGAGAAGTCGCCGGTAAACCCGACGGCGGGCAGATTCTCCGAGTACCCTTTGAACGACAGGCCCCTGGCGATCAACTGCGCGCCCATATTCTCCGCCGCGAAGGGATATTCGGGGTCGGTTTCTGCCGAGGGGACCCGGTCGAAGAATCCGATGGAGTGGTTATCTCCCGAGAACAGCCAGAAGTAATTGCCCTGGCTGAAATGCTCTTCGCCGTACATCCGGGTGAAGTTTGCCCCTTCTTTTCTCAGGACGGTGTTTATATACAAGGCGCCGGGGTTGCCGATGATCTGGTCGTAATCCTTATTTTCTTCGATGATGATCAGGATATGATCGTATACCGGCAAGGTGGAAGGCCATACAAGGGGGGGCGTCTTAGATGCCGGAGCCGGCCCGTCATGCAGGGTCGGGGGACCGGCATTCGCAGAGGCGCATGAACAGCAGAGAAGGACAAGGGCGAGAAGTACTGTGAGTCGCTTCATGACAGGCTCCTTTGTTCTGGTATTTTTCCGGCGCGTTCTTCCCCTGTGTGCCATAGGCGCAGATGGAGAGCGTTTCGTTCTGAATCAGATAACCCATTGCCTACCGGCCCACGGGTATCCGCCGCATCAACCCTGTTTATGGGTACCCTCACTCCAATTCCTTTTTAAATACTACTTTGGGATCACTATCACGAAGATAATTCATTGTCACCGGCACGCCGTCCACGATTGAATCCCCCGGCTCTATTGTAAAGCCCATACGCTGGTGAAATCCGATCGACGGTTTATTGACGGGCGATGTACAGGAGCGGACAATTGATCGTGAATGAGCGGCACAAACCTCAAAAAATCTTTGATATAAGGAGCGTCCCAATCCAATCTTCCGCATATTTGGATGAACTCCGGCAAAATGAATATAGCCTTCCTTCTCATCTGCCTGCGAAAGGAACCCGACTAAAAAGCCGACCAATTCATCGCCTCGTTGTGCTATGAATGTGGTAGTGGAAAAATATTGTGATCCTTCCATAGCTGGAAATTTCCCGTTTCGACGGCAGATAAGCTTGAGGTCCATACGCGGTGAGGGACCTGCGAACCGTCTGGTTCCGCGTTTCCCCTGAATGTCACTTCACCATTCTTCTTAAACTGAAGCAGCGCTCCCCAAGCCACCTCCCTGTATCTATATTATTATAGTCAAGGCACTTCCATCCTCTATGTAACAAAATTTTTCATAATTTTGCTATTGGAAAGAGTTGCCATGAGGGGGGTGTTTTAAAACTTTAATAGCCGGGCAGTCAGCCGCAATGATTAGATGAGCCGATGGTGAGAGGCGCCGATGCAAAACGGCAATCCTTTTGCTGCAGGAAATAGGGATCATTATGCCCGGAAAGCCTGCCATGGACCTAATGTAGTAGTATTTTCAAAAAGGAGAGTTCTTTAGACGATCTGATGTTGACGGGAGAAGTAGAGGATGTCCCCGGTCGTACTTCGGAAAATATTTGCGGCTGGGGACCTTCCTACTGTGGTGATTCCCGCCTGTGTCGAGGAACAACCGGGAATTTTTCAAATGCCTGGCAGGAGAGCAAAAAAAAAACCCCGCGAATGCGGGGTTCTTGCAACGGTTAGCTGTGGCGATTACTGCTGTACGACATTCTCTGCAGCCGGACCTTTCGGGCCGTCAACCACATCAAATTTCACACGGGCGCCTTCAGCAAGAGATTTGAATCCTTCCGACTGGATTGCGGAATGATGAACGAATACGTCCTTGCCGCCGTCCTGCTCGATAAATCCAAAGCCTTTTGCATCATTAAACCATTTAACTGTACCTTCTGCCATTTTGTACTTCTCCTTGAAAAAACAGGCTCCTTTGGGAACCACTTGATTGATTGTCCACCTTACCAATAAGGTGAACAGTAGGCAGCCTGTTTGTCCAAACAAAAAAACCGCACTTCCTCTCTGTAAGGGTTGCGCGGTTATCTTTTTTAGTATTTTTTACTACAAACATGCCCTGCACACTGTCCGCAATAATAAACATCCTTGCTGCAAAATGCAATATATTTATTATTTTATTTTTACAACCGGGAGACAGATTGATTTTCACAAAACGACGAAAAAAAATCTGTCCTCTCGGGCTATTCAAGAAAAATCAATCTGTCTCCCGGATAGTGGCTGAGTTTCATTGGTAATCACATTTTACTATCTGACCGCATTTCTTCCCGGGAATAGCGGCACCGTCGCTTACTACCTCGGAGCCTTTGATAAAGACGTATTTTATTCCGGAAGGTCTTTCGCTGGTATCCCGGCAGGTCGTATTGTCTCTAATCAGGGTATAATCGAAAAGAGTAATATCGGCCCAATAGCCGGTCTTTAATACGCCCCTGTCTTTTGTTCCAATCCGTTCAGCTGATCTGCCCGTCATCTTGGCTATTGCCTCTTCGAGGGTGAAAATTCCACTATCTTTGTGGTAACGCTGAATAACTGCTGGAAAAGCGCCAAATGCTGCTGGATTCTGCATCCCTGCGGAGGTAATGAGGGCATCGGTTGCAAACGTGCACTGGGGGTGCTTCATTATCTTTATCAAAACCTCTTCATTGTTCTCTTCACCGTTATTCATGTGGAAAAGGCAGGCAGCGTTTCCCTTGCTCAATTCAGCTATATTTAGATAGGCCTCGTTACCGGAGCAATTCATCATTGTGCCGATCTCCGGGATAAACAAACCTTCGTATTGTTCTAATGCAGGATGACTTCCCCGCATCAACTGAACATCTTCCATGCCCGTACCGTTTACTTGTCTGCTCATGTCCCAAATCTCAGACATCTGCCGCCTTGACCGGGGGCTTTTAAAACAATTTTCCGGATTTTCACGGAACTCTTCGGACAACAGTATATCGACTGTCGTATTGCCGCAGTGGTATGGATAGACATCAAAGGCAATGTCGATGCCGCGGGATCTTGCGCGGTCAATCATCTCCAGTGCTTGGTCGCAGCTGGACCATGACTCTCTGCCTATGAACAGCAGATGCGATATCTGTATCGTAACCCCAGTTCTTTCGGCAAGTGCAATCATCTCCTCAAGTGCACGGATATTATGCGGTTTTTCAATGAAATTCGATTTATAGGCACCTGATACGCGGCTCAGGGCTCTCATATGAACCGTCATCAGACGGTCATGCCGTTTAACCAGAAGGGCAATGTCCTCCAGTTCTTTCATTGCAACATGCATCCCGGGCTCATAGCCAAGCCCCAGGGAAAGCCCGTAAGCCCCGGCAGAAAAAGACTCTTCGATCATTCGGCTCATGAGGCGCATTTTTTCTTGACTGGGCAATGAATACTCGGTTCCCAGTAAAGATTTTCGTAAGGTTCCGTGCCCGGTGAGCTGAGCCAAATTGAGAGAAAGTCCGTTTTCTTCTAACATACTAAAATAAGAAGCCATTGATGCCCAACGAATGTCAAGTGTTCTTCCAGACCATAATTCAAAATCACGTTGTACAAAACCCATGTATTTTGAATTCTCAGCCAGGGGGGCAGGTGAGAAGCCACAGTTACCGCCTACTATCGTTGTAATACCCTGTTCAAGCAGGCAGGTCAGCATTGCCGGATGCTCTTTGATAGGCAGAAGAAAGTCACCGTGAGAATGAATGTCAATAAATCCTGGGCAAACCGTCAGATTTTCGGCGTCAATAACCCGTGGCGATGCCCAACTATCCTCTGGATTATTCCCGAGGCGGGTAATCGCAGTTATCCTTCCATCTTTTACTGCGATATCTCCTTTGAAAGATGGCCTTCCCGTTCCGTCCACTATGGTTCCATTTTTTATCAATAGGTCACATTGCATTTATCTGTCCTCCTCACAAGATATTCAGAGATGTTGTGTCCAGTCCCCTCATGTGCCAAACAAACCCATGTAGGGTCTTTTGTACGGTAGCTCTGCGAGCTCCACAGGATGCCGATTCGCTCCCCTCTGTTGCGTTGTGCAGCCCGGTTCGCCTCGGAGGCCGATACTTTGCGGGCATGCCGCTTATTTGCCGGTGCCGTTTTCCCATTTTGTCCCGCTGTGACGGATGGTTCGAGCGCCGTGCAATCGCCGACAAGGAATCGACCCATGGATTATCGTGCAGCCCGGGTAATATTTCACCTGTAAGAAATTACAGGCCAGGACGGATGACGTTTTCTCTCATTGTGCAGGAGACCAGGCGCCGGTGTGACCGTGGCGTTTGTTGGCGGGGCGAAGCTGAATTGTTATGTGGCTGTGGAAAGGTGGCGGATAACGGAAGAATAAGTACCAGAAGTCGGATGGAGCGGAGGATGCATACTGCTTCAGTCACTATCGATCAGGCCCAGGTGCAGCGCCGCCGCGACAGCCTGAGTCCTGTTTATCGCCGCAAATTTTCGCATGAGGTTGTAGACATGGTAATTGACCGTCCTTTCGCTAATGCCCAGGATAACGGAAATATCCCAGGAGCTTTTTCCCTGCTTCAGCCAGTTGAGGACTTCTTTTTCCCGGTTTGAGAGGACGATGATTTTGGCGGCCGCCCGGGTTTTACCAAAGGTTTGCGAGAGGGCGAGATGGAGATGGGGGACAAGGAGACCGACAAGGGCTGCTGTACGCTTATCATTTGTCATGGATGGACCGGAAAAACAGAACAGGCTGCCGTTTTGGGTCAGAGCCGTGGGGGCTGATCCATGGATAAATCCCGTTTTCATGTTGGAATCCATGCAGAGCGAGACGATCTCCTGCCGCTGGCCGAGTTTGGCCCAACCATCGGGCCAATACTGTATTTTTTGTGTCTTTGCGGACTGCATTACCAGGGAATCCGTATGGATATAGTCATCCAAGACATAGGTGCGTGAAAAATCTTCCGGCAAACTGATATCAACGCCGCCGGCGACGACAAAGCGGTTGCATTTAACGCCGCCCAGAAGAGCGATCGCATAATCAAAGAGACACAGCTCTTGGATGGCGGGGAATAGACCGGCAAAATCATGTTCGGAAGCACAGTTGGCACTGAGATGGATTATCTCCAGCAGCTTCAGGGCATCGCAACGGGATAGAGTGGAAACCAGGGAGGGAAGCTCATTTGGAGACATGACGGGCATCCTTATTAGGATCACAATTTGACAGCGGAAGACGGTGAGGTGATAAGAACGAATAAAATCTTAATTATCAGCTCATTTTAAACCTTTTAGCTCTTAAACTTGAAGAGTGAATAATCGGGATGTGCCCCCACTGCTTCCCTTATATTCCCTGCATCCTGGTATAGGGAAGAGCTGCTGTAAGAGAGCCTGGGTGGTATATCTGAAAATACTGGACTTGAGCAGGCTGAAAGGGTGAAGAGAAGAAAGATGAGTGCAAGCATGGAGAACAGTATTCGTTTCATCAAGTACCTCCGCATTAGCGGTTGTTTAGTTTTTTTTAAAGGATGTCCCCTTTGCCCACCGGAATTATTATTCAGAAAATAACTCCTGCAGGTCACTTATCGTTTTTTCTTGTGAGCCTTTGCTGATTGAACCTAGTTTTTTTACCAAGCGTTTTTTATCAACAGTTCTGATTTGATCTAGCACTATTTGCCCTTTTTTTCCTTGAAAAGTGCACGGGATTCTCGTCGGGTATTTCCTGCCTTTTGTTGTCATTGGGGCAACAATGACTGTAGAAATGTAGTGATTCATTTCATTTGGTGAAATAACAAGGCAAGGCCGAGTCTTTTTTATTTCATGTTCAATTGTAGGATCTAGGTTGACGAGGAATACTTCAAACCGGTTTATTTCCATTCCCATTCCTCATTTTCCCAACCAGTACCTACTGAATCGAAAAGTTGATCATCCTTGTTTTCAGCCATTTTTTTGAAAGAGGTCTCCCAATTCTTCCTTGGGCTTTTGGAGGCTTTGACTATGAGCTCATGATTGATAACTTCAAGCTCAACTTCCTTTTTAAAACCACATTGATCCAAAATGGGTTTAGGAATTCGAACACCTTGGGAATTACCGATTTTTATAATCGACGCTTTCAAAATATCACCATTATAGTTTGTTTGATTTCTTCCTTGGTGTATACATTGTAATTACAATATTCCGGTGCGTCAATTTTTTTATGCCCAACGTCTGGCATAACCGGCTGGTAAAAGCTGCAAAGCGAAGCGGCGCAGCTTTTACCAGCCGGAGTTAATGTGTATAGGGGACGCCCTTTAATAATAAAATATCATATTAAACTCTGTCAAAGCCCTGTGAAATATATTTATAACATCCTGTAACTTCGAAGTAAACATTTTGTATAACCTGATTTTGCAGCATAATGGGATAGGAACACTATTTATTTTTAAAGGACGTCCCCCTTGTATATGTTTTCATAATAGTTTTTGTATATCTCTGCAAGATTCATAGATCTTGTTTAATAAATCTCGAACTTGCCTATTTGCTTCTATTTCTTCGTTTTCTAAAATGTTGTGTCCATTTGTCTTGCACAAATATATATCGTTAATACTTCCCATTCCCCCAAACATATTAATTATTTTTTTTGCACTAGAGGAATTACATGAAAGACCTGAAAGTTTCTTGGCCCAACCATTTTCTCCATATCTTTTTAATAAGGTTTGAAGTTCATCAATGCTCTGCTTCAATTCTATTGTGGAATTCATAGTTTTCTATCAGTTAACG
>JBJKPM010000084.1:0-39901 GCA_046706325.1 Desulfocapsaceae bacterium
CCGGATATTTCGCGGCCCATGTCGCCTCCTTCGGAGGCGTCGATCAACTCGATATCAAAAAAGACGGCCGGACCATCGGCCACTGTTATGTCCGGCTGGTGCATGACTATCGCTTTCGATGATGAAGGGAGACAATAAAAATTTAGGGTTTCTTAATTCTTTGCCGATACCCTACCTTGTCAGACATGGACATTTGTAGTATCTTTAGTTGTACTAGCTCCTCTAGCCGACAAGGAGGCTCAATTGGACACCGAAGAATTTGCAAGATCCAGAAAAAGGCTTGGAAAGACACAGAAAGAGATGGCCGAGCTGCTGGGTATAGCCCTAAAGACCGTTCACAGCTATGAGCAGGGTTGGCGCAAGATCCCGAACCATATCGAGAGGCAGGTTTTTTTTCTTCTCTGCAATCATAAGGGAAAGCACAAAACCACCATCCCCTGCTGGGAGAAGAAACACTGTGGGATGAAGGAACAATGTCCGGCCTGGGAATTTCAAAGCGGCCATCTTTGTTGGTTTCTGTGCGGTACCTGCTGTGATTGTACCCAGGGATGTTCAATCGAAGAAAAGATGGAAAAATGCCGTTCCTGTGAAATATTGCAGTCCCTCCTGGAGTAGCCTGTGCGAGTCGTTGCCGTTACGCATGTAAAGCAGAGAAGACTCAGTGCTTTACATGGCAAAAACCAGGTACTATAATGTCGCCAGAGGCAAAGGCGGCAGTTGACGGGACCCTCCGCAAAAAACAGGTGCCCGCCCTTTCTATAATGAGTTTTCAGCGGTAATTTTCGAACAGGAACGGAATCATGCCCATCTACGAGTTCAAATGTAACACATGTAGCAGTGAATTTGAAACCATCGTTGCCTCATTTGCCGATGTGGCAACGGTTAAATGCGAGCAATGCGGAAGCGCCGACATCACAAGGGTCCCGTCAGCCGTCCATGGCAAGGTGAATAAATCCGGGTCCATTCCGCTGGCCTCGGCCTCCGGATGCCGTGCCAAGTCCGGTTTCTCCTGAGCTCACTGATCAAAACGCCCGTGCGGCTTTTCTCTTTGATTGCAGTCTGCAGTCATTTTCTGCACTGTTTATTTTTTCTTCTCTTTTTTACCGGGGGAAAAATCAAATATCATCTCATTCTCCTTCAACAGGCCGTATTTATCCCTGGCAACTTTTTCGAGGTAATGCGGATCGTTTTGTATCCGCTCTATCTCTTTCTGCAGAGAACTGTTCTTCTTCTCGATCTCTGCGTTCTCCTGTTGCAGCCGGGAGAGCATTGCCCGCTTATGCAAAACGGAATAGATCCCCATATGGGGCGCGAAGATAAGCCAGAGAAGAGATATGACAACCAGGCATGCCCCGACCACCGCCAATCTTCTCTTTTGCATCGGCGACAGCGGGGTGTGAGGTCTTTTGCGTAGTGGCTGCACGTGCTCTACATCTCCTTTTTGTCTGAAGGCCGAAAGGACGTCAAAAACGATATCGACAGATCGACAATGCCAAAACCCACCCGTCCCCTCTATCTTGTCAGTGCCTGCCTTGTCGGCCTCTGCACCCGTTACGACGGCAGGAAAAAACCCGATCAGCGCTGTCTCGACCTGCTCCGCAACGCGACCTGGCTGCCGGTCTGTCCGGAACAGCTCGGGGGGCTGCCCACTCCCAGACCTTGTGCCGATATCGTCGGCGGAGAAGGCTCAGATGTCCTTCTGGGCAGTGCCAGAGTACTGACCAAAGACGGGACCGATGTGAGCAAGGCCTTCATCGCCGGGGCATATCAGGTCCTTGCCATCGCCCAGAGCCAGCCCGTCCAGGCAGTACTGCTGAAATCCCGCAGTCCGTCCTGCGGAGAAAAAGGCGTCACCGCCACCCTGCTCAAACAACACGGATTCCATTTGCAGGAATTTTAGCAGACCGGGTGAAAATATGCACGGCCACTCTCCCCAACAACTGCCCGTCCGAGAAAAGTCTGCTTGCATCCGCACCCGCGGACAATGTCATTCGGATCTCTAGCCATCGGCATCGTTACCAAGAATGCCTGCCGGCGGCTATGCATTGTGACCTGCCAAATACATCGTATTTCCCCTATGGCCTCTGCAGATTTGACCAGGTCATCCTATTTGATACGCATGACAATCAAAATTACTATCCCGGCCTCATAGAGCATATACAGGGGCACGCCCATCATGGCCATATTAAAAACATCGGGGGTAGGTGTCAACACGGCCGCAACTATGGAGATTACCAGAATGGCGTAGCGACGGTTCTTCTCAAAAAATTTCCGTGTGCAGGCCCCGACCCGTGCTAAAAACACCATAAAGATCGGCAGCTCGAAGATCACGCCGAAGGCCAGAATGAAGATGGTGACGAAATTAACAAAGCGGGTGATGGAGATAACGGGTTTCAATTCCGCGGAGCCGTAGCCGAGCAAAAACTTTATTCCCATAGGCAATGTGATGAAATAACAGAATAACGTCCCTGAATAAAAGAGCAGGCAGGTAAAGACGATAAAAAAGGTCAGGGGCAGGCCCTTGACCCCGAAGGGTTTGCCCATCGCCCGCCAGAGGATCGTCATGATCCAGGGCATCAGAAGATAGAGGGCAGCAAACAAGGCCAGTTTGACATGGGAAAGAAAGGGGCCGGCAATTGAAAAAAAGTACAGCTTATCAGTAAGATGGTTCTGGGCCATCTGCAACAGCCCCTGGGAGAGAAAGAAAATTACCGCTGTCGCCACCAGCACACTTATGCCAAGTGCACGGAGGGACTTGCGTAATTCTTTAAAAAAAACTATCAATGAGGTATTGATTTGCATAGGAGTACTTTTCTTGTTGCCGGGGACCGGGACGAAAGCGGCAGTGAATTTTTCCCGGGGGTAGTCGGCAAGATAGCAGAACCTGCGCTGAAATGCAATTTGATAGAGATTGCGCTCATGGACAGGCCATGATACAACCCATGTTTTTACGATCGGCACCGGAGAATACCGGCCGTTATCCAATCAAATCCACTCCTACTCATAATCGGATGGTACGCATATGCTCGAACTACGCTTTATACGGGAACACCTTGATCTGGTAAAAGAAAAATGCGCCAGACGGGGAATGACAACGGAGAAGCTGGATGAATTCGCCCTGCTCGACCAGCAACGCCTGGGCCTGCTGACCGAGGTGGAGGGACTGAAGAATAAACGGAACCTCGCCTCCAGGAAGATCGCCGTCCTCAAAGCCGGCTCACCGCAGGACAATGCCGGCGCGGAACCCCTGATCCTCGAGATGCGGGAGACGAGTGCCAGGATCAAGGATCTGGACACCGACCTTGCCGATATCCAGGCCCGTCTCCAGGAAATTGTCATGACCATCCCCAATCTCTGTGACGATGCGGTCCCGGTCGGCCACGATGACTCCGACAATGTCGAGATCAAGACATGGGGTGAAAAGCCCGTTTTCTCATTTGCCCCCAGGCCCCACTGGGAGCTGGGGGAACACCTTGGTATTCTCGACTTCGAACGGGCAGCCAAACTCGCAGGGAGCAGGTTTTCCCTGCTCTCGGGCTTTGCCTCCCGACTTGATCGGGCGCTCACCAATTTCATGCTCGACCTGCATACCCAGAAACACGGCTACACTGAGGTTCTGCCGCCGTTTATGGTCAATACCGCCTCGATGACCGCCACCGGCCAACTGCCGAAATTCGAGGCCGACCTGTTCAAAATTAAGGACTGGGATCTCTATCTGATCCCGACGGCGGAGGTGCCGGTGACCAATATCTTTCGCGAAGAGACCCTTGCCGAAAAAGACCTGCCGATCAAGTTTGCTTCCTTCACTCCCTGTTTTCGATCCGAGGCCGGCTCCTACGGCAAGGATACCCGGGGACTGATCCGGCAGCACCAGTTCACCAAGGTCGAGTTGGTCAAATTCACGACCCCCGAGACCTCTGCCCTGGAGCTGGAATCCCTTCTTGCCGATGCGGAATCCGTCCTGCAGCACCTGGGTCTCCACTACCGGATTGTTACACTGTGCTCGGGGGATCTGGGTTTTTCTTCTTCCAAGACATATGACATCGAGGTCTGGCTGCCGGGGCAGCAGACCTACCGGGAGATCTCCTCCTGCTCCAATTTCCTCGATTTCCAGGCCCGGCGCGGCTCGATCCGCTATCGCCCGGACGGCCAGAAGAAGAGCAGGCTGGTCCACACCCTGAATGGATCGGGGCTGGCCGTCGGGCGCACCTTGCTCGCCGTGATGGAAAACTATCAGCAAGAGGACGGTTCGATCAAGATTCCTCAGGTGCTCGAACCCTACTTTGCCGACCGGTTCTGATGAACAGCCGGGGTCCGTCCCCTCCGGTCCCTGTCTCAGTGAACAACGGCAAACCAATTATCCGCCCGACAACCTCTCTGGTGTCTTCGTATGGAAATACTGGGAAAAGACTCGATCTTCACCTCCATGAAGCAGGACGACCTGTTCGCCACCGGCCTCAATGTTCCCTTTGCCCATCCTTTTTCCAACGAGGCCAGAAACTGGGTCCGCAGGTACTGTCGCGACCAGGTCAATGTCACCAAGTATCGTGTTATTCGTAACCAGATCTTCGAGTTTCTGGATATTTCCAGCTATGACGACATCCTGTCGCTGATCCACAGCCCCAAGCTCAGGACCATCCGTCATGACCGGGCCATCGTTCTTCTGGCCAACATGTTCGGCATCAACGGCAATGCCAGAGAAATACAGAACCGGCTGAACGAATATGCCCGTACGGCCAACGACGTTATCTCCCATCTGCGCACCAAGATCCTGGCGCCCTTTTCCTCCCATATCGAGACGACCAACGAAATCGAGGTCACCAGTGACCCGGTGGACCTCCTGCTGATCATCTTCGACGATCGCTATCATAAGAAGGCCCGCTTTGAGGCAAAACGAAAACTGACCCTGATGAACCTGGCCGGGTCCATCGATCAGCGGGAGAGGGAGACGGATATCGAGAACAAATTCAGCGGCTTTCTGCATTTCCTCAACGAACATGTCTGGAGCCCAAGCATGAAGATCGGGGAATTGGAGATCGTCTATCTGATCAGCCAGCATGATACCGAATCCTTCGCCTGCACCGAAGTCAAGGTCGTCAATGAACAGACGATGCGGACCCTGCCGGCAAAACCGGGGCAAAAGATCACCCTGATCAAACGGCGGCGCTTTGTGAAGGGAAAGCGGGAAGTCCCGATCTATGTCACCATCCGGAAAAAGCCCCCTGCTGCCAAGGTATTGAAACTGCTGAGGAAGAACCAGAAGAATCCTGCCGTTGCGGTGGACGACGAACTCGGCCTGATGGCGGTCTTGAACACCATCAGCGACGTCCAGCATTTCCAGCAGCACCTGACCCAGAGCGCACTGAAGATCGACTCGTTCATGACCCTGGAGGATATCTCGGACACCCTGACGGGAAGGGCCTATAAGAGCCGGACGACGGGCAGCTCCGACAAGACCCAGATGCTGAAATTCTTTGCCCGCCTCGGCGGAATGCGGGTGGAATTCATCCTGCATACCAACAGGAGCTATCTGAACTATATCTACCAGCGCGATGTCGCCCACGACGAGTATGAGGTCAAGCGGATCTTCGACTCAGGGGTGGCTGAACTCCTCTTTCCGCCGGATATCTATAACCTGGACCTGAATGAAATCAGGACACGGCAATTAGGCCGGTTCAGGAAGCAGATCGAAGAGATGTAAGGCCGATACGATACCGATATCTACCCTTTGCAGAGAGGTGCTGCCATCACAGCCCAACCGCGGTTCTATGAGCGACTGACCGCTCCAATCAGGCCGTATCCCGAGCGTCCGCCTTGATCCGCAGCTCCACCTCCGAGGCACCATCTGCAAATTTCAACGATCTGACGAAACCGCACACGGTGCCGGCCAGGGCCTCCTGGACAAACTCCTTCAACGGAACCTTATTGCCGTTGACCAGAAGCGACACCCTGTCCGTACGCTTCTCGCCATCCTTCAGAAACCTCTTGCGAATAAATGAGGCGATCTCCGCCGATTGATCCAGGCGAAAGACATAATCACCGGCGATATCCAGATCGGTGGCCACAGCGACAACCCCATGCACCTCATTGCGCAACGTCTGGCTGGGATTGCGCACCACCTCAATCTTCGCAACCCGCCTTGCTTCCTTGAACCCTTCGCCGATCACGATATCGGCATCCGGAAAGTACCGATGGGCAAGCGTCGTTAACGAGAGATTGCTGCTTTTCATCTGCAGGACCATCTGGTCGGGAGCGACAAAGAGGATGGAATCAGCCCCAGCCTGCCGGTGCTTGAAGGTATCCGTCCCCGGGGTATCAAACTGGACCCCGGTCTCATTGCTCGACTTGATCACAGCCACCTCGTAGCCGAATCCCTTCAGATGAGAGATTACTTGGGTAACGAGTGTCGTCTTGCCGCTGTCATGCCAACCGATAAACGTAATAATTGCCGCCATCTTTCATCCTTTAAAAAAAGAAAGGCGGATTTCACCGTTTGAAACCCGCTTGAATACAACCGGTTCGCTGTTTTATACCAGAATGAGGCAAGACTCTCAATCGATTCCCCGGAATTTCCTTGCGCCAGGGATTGGCGGAAGAAAAGCCACCGCTTGCCGGCAACCTATTCGGGTCTATAAAGGCTGTGCATGATATCCACCTCCTCTTTCGGCTTATATCCGGTCAGCATACTCCTCAGGGAACCCTTGACAGCAAAAATCGACATGTAAAGATGGGTCAGGAAAAATGCGATCATAAAAGCTGCCAAAAAATTATGGATGATCGCATAGATACGAAGCGTATCAGTTGACTCGCCAAAGGTGTGGAGGTACAATCCCGTATAGGCCATCACTCCCCCACCCGCCGTGGCCAGCCAGAACCATGCTTTCTGCCCGGCATTGAACTTTCCCGATGGAACAGGCCTCTTCTCCCTGCTCAGATACCCGCCCACCATCAGTACCCAGGAAATATCACAAGCCCTCGGCAGCATATCCCTGACCCACATCACAAACATCACCAGGGCATCGACGGCAAAGACCGTGGCGGCATAGATATGAATATAGCGCCCGACCCTAACCGGCATGCCTCCTCCGAGAAACCGGCCGAACACCATCATCAGACCGGTGATCACAATCAGCGAAAAGCATACTGCCGCAACAAGATGAATGAGGCGTGTCCCAATGCGAAAATAGAGGACCTCCGGTCCGTCATGGGCAAATTTTTTTGCCCCGATAATCAACAGATGCGTGAGGTAGGCCGCCGGCACAAGAACAAGCACACCCAGAAAGATCCGGCCGAAGAGGTGCGACTGCAGATGGGTAAACACCTGCCCGTATTTCGGCCAATGCCCCGATACGAACGCTATCAATTGAGTAAAAAAATTCGATAGCAGACCGGGGGAATATGAGGACGGCACCGCCGATTGGGAGGCAGCAGCAAAGGCGCTCCCACAAAAAAGCGACATGATCTGGAACAACAATCCCGATAACACGAATCGCCGCATAATTTTTCTCCTCAATCAGGTTATTTCCTGTTGTAGGCTTTATCCCATCCCCAGGCCTCCGTCCCGGAGCCCCGCTGAAAAACGCGTTCTCTGAAGATGTCGGCCACCACATCGGCATCGCCGGCCATCAAAGCCTTGGTGGCGCACATCCCGGCACAGAGCGGGACCTTGCCCTCCGCAATCCTGTTCTGGCCGTAAAGCCGCCGTTCTTCCTCGCTGAAGTTTTCTTCAGGCCCTCCGGCACAAAAGGTGCATTTGTCCATCGCACCCCGGGCTCCAAAGGCCTGCCCTTTCGGGAACTGCGGCGCCCCGAAGGGACAGGCCATGAAACAGTAGCCGCAGCCGATGCAGATCTTTTTATTGACCAGCACGATACCGTCATCCCGCTGATATATGGCCGCCACCGGACAGACCGCCTTGCAGGGCGGATCCGCACAGTGCATGCAGGAGATGGAAATCGATCTCTCTCCCGGTTTGCCCTGATCCAAGGTCACCACGCGTCTGCGATTGATACCGACGGGGATATGATTTCCTTCCTTGCAGGCGACGACACACCCGCTGCAATCGATGCAGCGATCAACATCGCACAAAAATTTCATCCTTGCCATTGTCATATCCTCCTATCAGGCCTTGCTGATTTTGCACAGACCGTCCTTGGTCGACTGCATCTGCGTGACGATATCATAGCCATAGTTGGTGACGACATTCCCGGGTTCTCCGAGGGCGTAGGGAATGGTACCTTCCGGATACTTCTCGGCAAGAGACTGCCCCAGCAGCACACCGGCGAAATGGAAGGGAAGGAAGAGTGTCTTGTCGTCCACCCTTTCGGTCAAAAAGGCCTTGACCTTGATTCGTCCGCCCTCCGGCGACTCGATCCAGATCATTTCTCCTTTTCTGATCCCCAGGTTGTTGGCGAGCCGGGGATTGATCTCGACATACATTTCCGGTTGCAGTTCGGCGAGATATTTGTTGCTGCGGGTCTCGGCGCCGGCCCCCATATGCTCGACCATCCTGCCTGTGGTCAGGACATAGGGAAACCTCTTGACCAGATCGGGATCCTGTTCGCTCTGATAACGGGTATCGACACGGAAATGATCCGGTTTATCCTTAAAGGTCGGATACTCTGGAATAAGGTCCGGACGCGGAGTATGAAGCGGCTCGCGATGGATTGGAACCTGGTCCGGGAAGTTCCAGACCACACAGCGGGCGCGGGCATTGCCGAAAGGCGCCATACCTCGGGCGATGGCGGCTTTGATCGTCTCCTGGGATAGATCGGTCTTCCAATTGGTCCCAGGAACGACATCGGCGAATTCGGGATAGCCCCCCTTTACCTCGCTTCCGGGCGTGTAAACTCCCGGGGCAGCAAGCTGATTTTCGGTTCGTCCCGAGGCATCGTATTTCTTCTCCAGGCCGAACCGTTCCCTGAACGGCAGGCCGCCCTTGGCCACCGGCTTGGAGATATCATAGAGGATGGGAGTCCCGGGATGTTCCGTCGTCCAGCATGGCCACGGCATGCCGTAGTAGTCGCCGTCACAGGGACCACCATTCGCCTGCAGGGTGTCGATATCGAAGGTATGCCAGTTGGCCATATGCTTTTTGATACGCTCGGGCGTCTGCCCGTTATAACCGATGGTCAGCGAGCCCCTGCCCAGCTCCAGCGTGATGTCTTCCGGCACCGTTTTGATGTTCTTGTAGAATTTGTCGGCAAAACCCAGCTTTTTCACCAGCATTTCCATGATCTGGTAATCGTCCCTGCTGTTATGGACAGGATCGATCACCTTGTCGCGCCATTGTATCTGCCGGGATGTCGAGGTCACGCTGCCGGAGGTTTCGTACTGGCTGGAACTCGGCAGCAGATAGACTTTGTCGGTGGCGCATGTCGCTGCGACCATGGTCGGAAAAGGATCGATTACCACCAAGAGATCAAGCATGTTGTAGGCCTTGACGACGCGGTCATACTGGGAGTTGTTATTGGAACCGCATCCCCACTGAATCATGGCCTTGATCGGGGTATACTGGTGGATCTTCTCCTCCTGAAGCACACCTTCATACCAGCGGGCCAAGGTGAAACCTTTCTTGTTCATCCAGTCCTTTGCCTTGAACCGGGAGACGATCCATTCATAGTCCACATCCCAGACCTTGCACCAGTGTTTCCAGGCTCCGTCTGCAAGCCCATAGTAGGCAGGCAGGTTGTCGGACAGCACACACATGTCGGTTGCACCTTGGACGTTGTCGTGGCCGCGGAAGATATTGGCCCCGCCGCCGGACTTGCCCATGTTGCCCAGCACAAGCTGCAGGATGCAGAAACTCCTGGTAATCGAGCTGCCGATGGAATGCTGTGTTCCTCCCATGCACCAGGTGAGGCTGCCGGGACGGTTATCCGCCAGAATTTTGGCGATGCGGACCGTTTCCGAGGCGGGGATACCGGTGATGGTCTCCACCACCTCAGGGGTATATTTCTTTGCCACCTCCACCATCTCC
Source organism: Desulfocapsaceae bacterium (assembly GCA_046706325.1). GTDB lineage: Bacteria > Desulfobacterota > Desulfobulbia > Desulfobulbales > Desulfocapsaceae > CAWGGS01. The sequence continues at coordinate 9,980 of JBJKPM010000084.1, forward strand.
GGATAACCGGCAACGCGGGTGCGGATGAATTCCTTGTCCTCCCACCCATTGCCGACGATGACGTTCACCAACCCCATCATAAAGGCGACGTCCGTACCCGGACGGATACGGACATAATCGGTTGCCTTGGCCGCAAGTTTGGTCCTGCGCGGATCGACAACGATGATCGGTGCGTTATTCTTTTCCTTGGCATGCAGGATGTGCTGCATCGATATCGGATGTGCCTCCGGGGCATTGGACCCGATAAAGATCATACTTTTTGCATGTCGCATATCGTTCAAACTGTTGGTCATCGCCCCATATCCCCAGGTGTTGGCGACGCCGGCAACCGTGGTGGAATGGCAGATCCTGGCCTGATGATCAATATTGTTGGAGCCCCAGAAGGCAGCGAATTTGCGCTGCTGATAGGCCATCTCGTTGGAGACCTTGGCACTGCCGTTGAAGTGCAGGGCATCCGGGCCGTCTTTCTCGCGAATGCTCAGAAGCTTATCGCCGATTTCCTTGATCGCCTGCTCCCAGCTCAGGTTGGTCCATTTGCCGTTTACCCGCTTCATCGGATTTTTCAGTCTCTTGGGACTGGCCACCATATCGATCGCTCCGGCCCCCTTGCAACAGTGGCTGCCTCGGGATACCGGATGATCCTGGGCGATCTCCTGCCGGACCCAGACACCGTTTGCCACCTCCGCCTCAATGCCGCAGCCGACAGCGCAATAGCTGCAGATGGTCCTGACCATCTTGGAGTCGGGATAGGGAGTCTTTTTCTCCCCGGCAGTTGCCGCCTTCGCGGTCATCTTGACGGTCATCGCCGCCCCGGTGAGCGCCGCAGTCGCCGCCGACAGCTTCAGAAACGTTCGCCTGGCAAGTTTCGGGTTTCTGGTCAGCCGGCGATGGGCCGTAACGGCACCACTTTCCGCCGACTTTCTGATCTTACATTCGGCCATGATCTTCCCTCCTTACTTTAAGTGCATCACGGAAGATGCATTATAATCCGACGAATCAACGTCAAAAGTTACGCAACCGGCATTACGAGCGGAGACTCTTGTAGTACTTGTTAAAAGACGAGGTCTCGCGGTAGAGATCATGTTTTTTTTCTGCAACCGGCTTGACCGGAGCGGCCTTGGCCGAACGTATCGCCGCCACGGTACCGGCCATGACAGTCACTCCGGCCAGAATGTGTTTCAGGAATGAACGTCTTGAACCATTTTGTTTCTCCATCCTTTTCCTCCTTCGCTGACGAAATTGTCTTTGCCGGCATCACAAGAAGTTCACCTGCCGACGGTTCAGTGTCGTGATGTGTTGAATTGTCGTCTTCCTCCCGGGACCTCCGGGGTCTTTACGAGGTCGTCAGACGGTCGATCTCCAGATGAGAGACCCCTTTCAAGTTCCAAGTATCTTTTCAGGAAACGTGCGCAGACGGGGTAAAATTCCGTCCCGGTGGTCTCGGTTATGGCGGCAGCAAACCTGTCGACCAGGGGTTCCAGGTACCTGTCGAGCAACTCAGCCTGCCGCCGTCTCGCCTCCTCGAATGCCTCCCGTTCGCTCTCGACCAGTCGCGCCATCACATCGAGCATCACCACCACGGAATCCTCAGCCCCGAAGCCTGTCTGTGTTTGCCGGATTCCCGCCTCCTGCAGGAAGCCGCGGAACTCGGCCAGGGTACGGCCATAACTGCGGCCGTCACGATATTCTGATGCGGTTACAGGAACCTGCGTTTCGCCGAAAGGATCGACAAAAAGCCGGTAGTGCTCTTCCTGGAGGCCGACAAGAGACATCCGGTTCAACCGATCGTAGAGATCCCTGACTGTTCGATCCAAGACCGGTTCCACCTGTTCTTGCAGGAGCGCTGCAAAAAGCCCCCGCCAACGTGCAAACCGTTGCGCATCAGGAGCTTCGTCGAAAAACGATTTGCAGATATCTAAAATGAGCAACCTGACCCGACTCAGCTCTCTTTCTTCCAGTTCGGTCATAATCAGTTTCCGGCAAAGATTTGAGCGACCCTGCAGGTGTCGCAGTATTCCAGATATCCGGTCTCTGCCCCCGGCCGTCGTGCAAGAATCGCCGCCACCCGCTGATGGCTCTTTTTCGTGCCGAAGGCCTTGCCGCACTCCCTGCAGACCATGGCCTCGCCCTTCGCCAGTTCCTTAGCCTGGAAGAATTCTGCCCCGATAAGGACATCATAGGAAATCCGCAGGGCGTCTTCCGGGCAGACCTGAACGCAGACACCGCAGGCGACACACCGGACAGGAGTGTGCAGCAGAGAGAGGGTGGCCTGTCTTGCTGCCAGGGCAGCCGTCTTGCACTCGTTCAGACAGGCGAGACACTGACTGCAACGGTCCGGGTCGCACTCAAGGGAGGCAAACCAGGACAGACTTTGCTGCCTGCTATGGATTTGCCGGCTGCTGCGGGCAACCAGATGCTCAAGAATTGCCGCCAGGGCCGGACGTCTGCCGTTGAACACAGGGTCTGAAAAAAAGACCGCCAGAGGATGGCCGTTTCCCGGACCTAAGACATCCTTGATCCCGTCGGAACCGCAGAAAACCACGAAATCGGAAAGGCTGAACAGGCTTTCGATCAGGGCATTTACCATCACAACTTCGCTGGGACACGAATCGGCTCCCGTTACCGGAGAGATATCGTCGACCAGGACAATCCGCCGTGCCCCCCTGGCAAAGAGCAGCAACAGCTGCATGCCGTTCAGCGCGCGGACGTTCGGATGTTCCAGGAAAAACAGGTGATCCGTGCGCTTCTCCGTGCCGTCCCGCCACCACAATTGGTGCAAGGCCGCCTCGCAACCGACGACCACCGTAGTGCCCGGTGCGAGCTGAACCTTGTGGAAATATCTATAAAAAGCCCGATCGGCAAACCGCTCGTACTGTAAGGCCCCGGTAGGACATACGGAGACGCAGGCGCCACATTCCCGGCAGGTCCGTGAATCCACTGCGACCCCACTGGTCCCGAGCGTTATGGCGCCGCTGGGGCAAATACGCTGGCAAAGCCTGCAGCCGGTGTCCAGCCGGCCGGCATACTGGCAGATCAGGTTGTCACAGCCGATCACATCCCGGATTTCGGCTGCAGAGACGGTTGCAAAGAAGTCGGGCAGGGTTTCTTCGGAGAAGATCCCCTGGCGTTCCTCGGGCAGATCAACCGCCGCGCCATGCAAGACAACAACGGCGGGAGCATACAGACTTCTGGTTTCGACGGCGGATATATCTATTGCCTGGACAGGACAGACCTGTTCGCATTCCCGACACAGCGAGCAGCGGGAAAAATCGATCAAGAGCCTTTCCGAAAGGCAATCTTCCGGACAGGCCCCGCCGCATTCGCCGCAATAGGTGCACCGTTGCCGGTCAATCGGGACACGGACGGTGAAATCAACCCGATATCCCCTGCCTGCGGCAACCACGGCTGTCTCAACCGCAATCGGAATATCGGGATGGCTCCCCTTTGTCAGGATAGGTTCGATCTCCAATACCCCACCGTAGGTCGTAAGAAAAAGTTCAAGATCCGGGGCCGATTCGGCCAGCACGCAGACCCTGGGGTCGGCATCGACAAGACGGCTGGAGAACGTGACGGAATTCACCCTGTCCAGCTCGGCAAGGGCGAGCTCCAGTAAGCCGTTGCCGCTCCGTTTGGTCAGATCCAGGTTCATCTGCAATGTGGGGGAAAGTGGAAAAGGAAGGTCAGGCGAAAGATCGGAAAATCCTCCTGCCACCAGGATATCGAGCGAGGTTTCGGTCAGAAATTGACGCCAGCGGTGCGGTGGGATACTCGCTTCTTTGAATACCGGCGACGAACTCCCGCCATGATACAGCATAACAGTTGAGAATTCTTTCCTCATAAATCCGTCTTCTCCCCAGGCGATGGCAGTCTCTTACCCTAGAACTATAGAGGGTTAGGTAAACAAAGAAAATCGGCGAAGACCCTTTTTTCCCGTAAGCAAAATGTTTATTATTCTGTAAGTTATTCACCTACAAGGCAGGAATTTGCTTTACCAAAGCTTTCTTTTTCCAACCAGAGAACTGCACAGCGGGTGAGTTCCGCTCCGCTTTTCAGACAGAGCTTTTGTTTGATACGATCCCTGTAGGTTCCGATGGTCTTGACACTGAGACGCATCTTGGCGGCAATCTCCCCGGTGGACAACCCCGCCCCGATCTGCCTGTACACCTCCAGTTCCCGGTCGGTCAACACGTTTTCGGTCGGTGCACCTTGGAATTCCGGATTGATCTGAAATTTGTCCAGCATATGGTTCATCATATTTTCACTGACAAAGATCTTTCCGGCAAGAATCTTCCTGATGGCCAGAATGATCGATTCGGAGGCCTCCTTCTTCATCACATAGCCCCGCGCACCGGCCCGAATCGCCCGTTCCGCCCAAACGGATTCATCATGCATGGACAGCACCAGAACCGGGATGCTCGGTCCACCGGAGGAAATCTCCTTAACCAGATCGAGCCCGTTGTCCTGTGAAAGAGAAATATCTATGACTGCTATATCCGGTATCTCCTCGACCAGGGCCTTCCTGGCCGAACGGATATCTTCGGCGGCCGCGCAGACCGAAAACCCTTCCTCCTGGTTGAGCAGCTCAGTCATCCCCATCCTGAAAATCGGGTGATCATCTACAATCAGTATCCTTGCGGTCATCTGAGCACCTCTCCGGCCAGGGTCACCACGGTACCTCCTTCGATCCCTGAACGGATATCCAGGGATGCACCCATGGCCTTTGCCCGGTACTTCATCGTATGAAAACCCATTCCTTTCTTCTTGTTCAACATATCCCCGACTCCACACCCGTCATCGGCGATCTCTACCTTCAAGAAACCATCAGTCCGGGTAAAGGTGATATCAATTCGGCCGGGTTTGCCGTGCCGAGCCGCATTGAATACCGCTTCCCGGACAATGAAATATATATGGGTGGCAACGTTATTATCCATCAAGCCGACACTGCTGTCAAATGAGAGCGTGCAGCGAACGTGAAAGAGGTTTTCGACCTCCACGGCCATCTCCTCAATGGAGACCTCAAGGCCATGCTCGATGAGATGCACCGGATAGAGCCCTTGGGAAAGTCTGCGTGTCTTCTCGATGGCACTTCTGATCAGGTCTCTTATCACACCCAATTGCGACGCCTTGTCGGGAGCCTCACCCTCCAGTTGTTTTTGCAGGACCTTGCTGAGCATCTCCACCCCGCTCAGATGGGAGCCCAGATCATCGTGCAGATCCCTGCCGATCTGACTTCTCTCTTCCTGACTGATTGCAATCACCTGACGCTCAAGCCGTGTCAGCTCCTTCTCCGAACAGGCCTTCGACACATGCAGCCACATCCCCTCCAGGACCATACGCACCTGTCTGACATCCGTGGTATCATAGGGCATGGCAGTGGTACAGACCCCGGCAACGACGACCGTTTTTCCGCCATTGCAGATCGGCACATCGATATGCCGCTTGACCGTCCGTTCGTATGGAAAGGTACTATCCGTCTCTTCCGGATCGTTTACAAGCAGATCTGCTTGGCGCAAGGCGGCAAGCCCCGGGAATCCTCCGTCTTCCAAGCGACGGGTAAAAGAGGTATGACTTCCCCTGAAGTCCACATCGTCTTGCCAGGTCCGGCAATACGAGCAGATCGCGAGATGCGTCTGGGCATCGTTGACCAGGGCCATATACCCTTCCTCGCTCCTGGTGATTCGAACAATTCTTTGCAATGTAAAGTCATAGATGTCCTGGATCGGACGGCCCGCCATCCTGCCAAGATGCAAGAGGGTATCCAGCCGCAATTCATCTCGATGCAGAAGGAGGTCCGTGCGAACCATATCGTCGACCATCCGATTGGCCAGACGGGCAAGTTCCTCAAACTCGCAGAACACCAGCTCCACATTGTCGATTTTCAGCTTGGAATCTGCCGCCTTGCGGAAAAATTCGGTAAAGAGGCTGATCTCATTCCTGATCTTCAATGAAAACGAATAGGCGGCAGCGAGAAGCAAGGTAACGGAGAAGGCAAACAGGCCGATAAAGAGAAAGATGTTTTTAAAGGCAATCTTTCTGTAGGCTTGGGTTTCACGCTCAATGGCTCTCTCCATCTCATCCATGTTCATGCTTGTCCCGATGACCCATTGCCAGTTCGTGTACGGCTGAACAAAATCGAACAGGTGCGAGACCTTGTGGTTCGGACCCTCCTTTTCCGTATGGCTGACGTAACCGCCGTCATCGCCGTTCAGACCGACACGCAATAGCTGCCGACCATACGGCATTCCGGAAGTGCTGATCAAATCGCCTACGGACCTGCCGACAAGCCGTTCATCGGTGTCGCAGAGTATTGTCCCGTCAAAGCGGAACACGAATACGGTTCCATGACTGCCGAACCGCATCCTCTGGACCCTGGTCAGGACATCGTTGCGGATCTTCTCCTCCCTATCGTCGATGGACATTCCGGCCCCGATATACCAGTCGAACGGCTTAAAATATTTTACGAAGGCTATTTTCGGATAGGACTTCCGGGGCTGGTCGCGCTTCGACCAGGTATAGCGATACACGCCCGCCTCTTTGTCACGGACGATTCTGATAAACTCATCGACCAGGTTTTTCCCAGGCGCATTCTCCTGAAAGAGACGTCGCGTTCCCTCAAAAGACGGATCGTCGGCATAAAGGTCGATCACCCTGTCACGGACCCTGCCGGCAAAATAAGACCCTCGGCCGGTATTCCAGCGGATCGGTCGCAGGATTTCGACTACCATGCCCCGCAGGTCATCGACGGATTTCTTATCCTTATACATGCTGTAAATATGGGCGGCGATGGAGTAAGCCGTCTGGACCTTCTGCCGAATCTCACCCTCGATGATCATATCGGCCCGGGAGCGTTTATACTCTATGAAATCGGTTATATTTGCCGCCTCCTCCCGAAGCCTGTCTTTATATCTTGTTGCGTAATTCTCCCGGATATTTTCGATACTCTCCTGGTAGGCCCGATGCTCGTTATACAACCAGAATATCCCGATAAAGAGCATCAGCGACAGGATGACGGTGATGGAGGCATAAAATGGAGCGGATGATAAGGATACTTTGCGAAGTCTCAATGCCGGCTCTCCCTGAACCACGGGCCCGGTTCCGGTCTTCCGTCGCGGGGGACGGCAGACATCCGGACCGATACGGTTTTACACCTCAATTCTTTTAACAAACAGGCCCCATGGACATCCAACACCACACGTTGGCATCATCGGACTCCACTATTTTCCAATAGCCAACCGTCCGTGAACATCTGCCGATGATTTCTCTTCCTATAGGGTTTATGTTGTTGAAAACTTCCCAGACTCTCTATACCATGTATCCTGCTCAGGAAAAAGGACTAAACCCCGCTAAATCCGGACCGAATCGAATACTCATGACCACCAAGACAACCCTTTCCCATCATTCGACAATTATCAGCCAGGAAGGATATCTCCGACAGGAGGAAAAGCTGGCCATCGAGACCCCTTATACGGTTGCCCTCAATGACGAGCCGATCGGCTCGTCGATGGTGTTACCGGTGGGATTGGAAGAATTCGGGGTGGGTTTCCTGTTCGGCCAGGGGTATATCAAGTCGCCGGACGAGGTCAAAGAGGTCCTGGTCTGTCCGGACGGGAGGATCGCGGTCTATGCCGATGTGGAGAATACCTCACCGAAAGAGGTTATCATCACCTCCGGCTGCGGCGGTACCGGCAAAATCTCGAAAGAGATGCTGACCGAGGCCTTCGAGCCGCTCCAGGACTACACGCTGCCCTTTGCCGAGATCAAGGAGTTCATTTCCCAGGTTCTGCAGGCATCGACCCTGAACAGGGACACGCATTGCGTGCATGGTTGCGGCCTCTGGGCGGACGGCAGGCTGCTGGCCTTTTTCGAGGACGTCGGGCGGCATAATGCGGTGGATAAGATCATGGGGACCATCCTTCTCGGTCGGGCTACGGCCCGGGGGGCGGTCTACACCACCGGAAGACTGACCTCGGATATGGTCCTGAAGTGCGCCCGCATCGGTATCCCGGTCATCATGTCCCGGACCGCTCCTTCTTCACTGGGCCTGGCCATAGCCGACCGGGCCGGAGCGACCCTGGTCGGCTATGCCCGGCCCGATCGGGTCAATGCCTTTACCCATCCCGAACGGATTATCAGATAATCCGGACTGTTCGGGACCGGTACGTCCGGCTACGGCCTCTCCATACCCAGCTCGATCAGCATCTCCAGCAGAGCGGAGAAATCAAGGCCGTGTGCCGCCGCGGCCTGCGGGAAGAGGCTGGTGGCCGTCATTCCCGGGATGGTATTGGTCTCCAGCAGATAGAATCCGCCGTCATCGGTCATGATCATGTCGGTCCGGGAATATCCGCGCAGTTGCAAGGCCTTATGGGCCTCGACACCGTACTTCCTGGCCCTGGCGGCAAGATCCGGCTCGATGGGTGCCGGACAAATCTCCTTCGAGGCCCCCGGTTTATATTTGGCATCGTAATCGAAAAAGGTATACCCCTCTCCCGGGATAATCTCAATCAGGGGCAGGGCAACGGGATCGGCATTACCGAGAACTCCCGCCGTAATCTCGCGGCCGGCGATAAACTGCTCCACCATGACCTTGTCGTCGCAGGTAAAGGCCTTGCGGATCCCGCCAGCCAGATCGGACTCGGTGCGGGCAATGGTCATGCCGATACTGGATCCCTGACAGACGGGTTTTACCACCAGCGGCAGACCCAGACGCCTGATTATGCCTGCAGCCGATGCGCCGCTCGCATCCTCCACCATCTCCCAACCGGCGACGGGAAGACCGCGGAGCCGGTAGAGTTCCTTGGCCAGGTTCTTATCCATTGCCAAGGCGCTGCCCAGGACACCGGAACCCTGATAGGGGATGCCCAGCAGGTCCAAAAGCCCCTGGACGGTTCCGTCTTCGCCGAATCGTCCATGCAGCAGGATGAAGGCAAAATCGATCCCTTCCGCCTCGGCGACCAAGGCGGCAAGATCCGTTGCCGGATCATACTTCTTTATCTCGAATTTCTCAGGATCGAGCGCTTTCTCAACCCCCCTGGCCCCGCTCAGCGACACCTCACGCTCTCCGGACTTTCCTCCGGCAAGCAGGGCCACGCGCAGTCTCTTTTTTTCACTCACGTCATCACCTCAACGGTTGTTTGTCCCGAATCGATTCCCCATCCTCGGGCTGATCTGCCAAGCCTCCCCCGAACAACAAGAGCCTTCCTGCGATCCTCTTTAATAACCTGCATTCTGTTGATCGGAAACATTATGAATCGTCCGGACAGGAAAAGCATTAAAAAAAATGTCGCCCCGAGGTTTGGGCCGAAAGGATCGTCAGGTTCTGAAAATTCTATTGACAGAACCTTTGCTTCATTATATAAAAACAAGATTATTGTCACGAAATGCGGCACCTGCAGACCGACAGCGCCCAGGTGGAGGCCTGGGGATGCAGGCGTGGCAGGTGCAGTGATGCATCCTACAGATATTCCGGAACTTTATTAATTTGATTACTTTGCTAAACGGAGCCCGAGATGATAGAAGTTGAAGTTCGAGGAGACCTTGAATATGCCATCAGACAGTTGAAGAAAAAGCTGCAGATAGATGGTATAAAACGAGAGCTGAAGCGTCGTGAATTTTATGAGAAGCCCAGTGTAAAAAAACGGCGCAAACAGGCTGAGGCAAGAAGGAAACTCCGCAAGTTCAACCGCATCCGGAAACCGGCTTGAGACATTAGTCACCACGTACCCGATTTATCGGGCACGTGGAAACTTCCCCGAAACCTCTTTTTCTCAGAATCCCAATCGAACCGCCAACCGACCCGGATCACTTTTCATCCCTTCACGAGAGATTTCTTCGTCATTTAATCTCAGAGAGACGCCTTGCGGACAACACGGTCAAGGCATATTCGGCCGATATCCTCTCTTTTTTTTCTTTTCTCAAATCCCAGGGCATGGGCAACCTCCAGGAAACGGATAGCCAGACAATTCATGGCTTCCTGGAAAAAGCCCGGCAAAAACACATCTCCCATCGCAGCAACGCCAGACGCGTTTCGGCACTCAGGACCTTTTTCTCTTTTCTTGCGGCGGAAGGCCATATCACCCATAGCCCGCTTTCCGCCATCAATCTGCCGCGAAGCGGCCGCACCCTGCCCAAGGCCCTGACGGTGAACGAAGTGACTCGCCTGCTCGATCCCCCTGCCGTCGCCTCCCCGCTGATCGTGCGCAACTCCGCAATGCTCTGTCTGCTCTACTCCACCGGTCTCAGGGTCTCGGAGCTTGTCCGCTTGCCGATCTCCGGCTGTAATCTGAGTGCCTGTTTCGTCCGGGTTGTCGGCAAGGGCGACAAGGAACGGCTGGTGCCCTTCGGTCTCCCGGCCAAGGAGAGCCTTGAAGGGTATCTGCAAAATGCCAGGGCCCTAATCTTAAAAGGAAAACGGTCTAATTTTATGTTCGTCACCTCAAGGGGCAAACCGATGACGCGGCTGCGTTTCTGGCAAATTCTGGATGACATGGCCCTGGCCGCCGGGATCTCCAAGAAGATCTCCCCGCACATGCTGAGGCATTCCTTTGCTACGCATCTCCTGGTGCATGGCGCCGATCTGAGAGCGGTACAGATGATGCTGGGACACTCCGACATCGCCACCACCCAGATCTATACCAGTATCGATCAGGACCGGCTCAAAAGCATCCATAAGAAATTTCACCCCCGGGGGTAGATTTTGGTGTTCAGCCGGGGAAAAGGCGTGGTAAAACCCAGGAGGCACATTGGAGAAACAGGAGTGCGAGGGTAAAAACAGACGCGGCAGGTCTGAAGAAATCGATCTTCCAAGGGCCCCCGGGTTCTTAATCCCGCTTTCCCTCCCACTTGAAGGCAATCAACCTCTTCCAGACCACAGCATGCTGGTTATAACCACCCATCTCAATGCCGATTTTGACGGCATGGCCTCTTTGATCGCCGCGGCCAAACTGTATCCCGGGGCCACCATGGCCTTTGCCGGTTCCCAGGAAAAGGGGGTCCGCGATTTTATCTCGCAGATCCTTCCGTACTCCTACGAGTTCCAGAAGATAAAAAATATCGATCCGGCCAAGGTCGACCATCTGGTCGTCGTCGACACCCGTTCTTCCTCCCGGATCGGTCCTTTTGCCGCCTGCCTGAAAAACCCGGGGTTGACACTGCATATCTACGACCACCATCCCAGCAGTCCAGGAGATATGAAGGGCAGCGTCGAGGTCATCGATGATGTCGGCTCCACCGTCACCATCCTGGTCCGGATCCTGCGGGAAAAGAGGGTCGAGATCAGCCCCGCCGAGGCGACCATCTTCTGCCTCGGAATCTATGAAGACACCGGGTCCCTGACCCATCTGACCACGACCGCCGCCGATCTTCTGGCCGCAGCCTGGCTCCTGGAGAAGGGGGCAAAACTCGATATCGTCTCCCAATTCATCACCCATGAACTGACAACCACCCAGGTTGAACTACTCCATGATCTGATGAAAACCGCCTCAACCTATACCATCCAAGGCCTCCCGATCGTCATTGCCGGCCTGTCCCTGCCGAATTATATCGACGACTTCTCCATTATCATCCGCCGATTCATGGCCATGGAAAACCTCGACACCCTCTTTGCCCTGGTTTCCATGGCCGGCAGAATCTACCTGATAGCCCGCAGCCGCATCCCGGATATCAACGTCGGTATCATAGCAAGAGACCTGGGCGGGGGCGGCCATTCTACAGCCGCATCGGCGACGATCCAGGACATGACGATGATCGAGGCCCAGGAGAAATTGATCCATTCATTACACAGGCATATCAGCCCGCAGCCCATCGCCAAGGAGATGATGTCACAGCCCGCCATTTCAATCACCGTCGACACAACCATCAACCAGGCAAACGACATCCTGACCCGCTACAATATCGCCTCGGTCCCGGTCCTGCCGCCGCCCTCAGCCGAAATCCAGGAAGGCACGTTCCCGATGGTCAGCGGCATCATCACCCGGATGGTGATTGAAAAGGCCATCCACCATAACCTCGGTCATCTGCCGGTGGGTGAATATATGACGTCGGATATCGAGGTCCTCTCCCTGAACGCCACCCTCGCGGATATCCAGGAGCTGATCATCGAACACCGGCAACGCCTGATCCCTATCGTCCACGAGCGGCAGCTCAAGGGGGTCATCACCCGCACCGATCTCCTCAACCGCTTGGTCAACGACCCGGCGCATCTGCCGAAAAACATGCTGCACGAGTCCGAACATCCGTCCCTCACCCGTACCAGGAACATAACCACCCTGATGGTGGAATGCCTGGACAGGAGAACCATCACCCTGCTCAAGAACATCGGTGAGGTCGCCGACCGGCTCGGCTTCAATGCATTCGCCGTGGGCGGTTTCGTGCGTGACCTGTTGCTGAAAAAGAATAATTTCGACCTCGATATCGTCATAGAGGGGGACGGCATCGTCTTTGCGAAAAAACTGGCCGAGGAACTGGGCGGCAGGGTGCGGATCCACGAGCGGTTTGCAACGGCCATGGTCGTCCTGCCGGACGAGTCGAAGATTGATATCGCCACGGCAAGACTTGAATACTATGAGTATCCTGCTGCTCTGCCGACCGTCGAACTCTCCTCCATAAAACTCGATCTCTACCGCCGCGACTTCACGATCAACGCAATGGCCATCCAGCTCAATGCCGACAAGTACGGGACCCTGAACGATTTCTTCAACTGTCAGAACGACCTGAAGCACCGGGCCATCAAGGTCCTGCACAATCTCAGTTTCGTTGAGGACCCGACCCGGATTTTCAGGGCGATCCGCCTGGAAAAACGCATGGATTTCCAGATTGTCGATCATACCAGACGCCTGATTCGAAATGCAGTGAAGATGGATCTCTTCGGCAAGGACAACGACCCGCGGTTTCTGTCCGAACTGCAGATCATCCTCTCCGAGGAAAACCCGTTGCCTGCCATCCAGCGCCTGGCCGAGTTCGATCTGTTCCGTTTTCTCTGGCCCGACCTGAAGCCGCACCTCAAGATCGACAGACGGTTCATGCACATCCTGACCCAGGCCTATCGAGCGCTCTCCTGGTATCGCCTCCTCTATCTGAACGACCCCTGCTCGGCCTGGATTGTCTACCTGCTTGCGATCATGGGGAGATCCACATCGAGAGAACTGCTGACATTCTGCAAACGATTCCAGATGCCGCAAAGGATAACGGATACCCTGGTAACCCAGAAGGAAACCGCCGAAAAGACCGGGGGGCTGATGTCGAGGCGCAGAATCCTGCAGGACAGCGAAATATTCAGGCTGCTGAGCAATCTTGAGATCGAGGGGCTGCTGTATCTGATGGCCATTGCCAGGAAAAACGATATCAAAAAGGCCGTCTCCCACTACGTTACGACGCTTCGCCTGGTCCGTACGCACCTCACCGGTCAGAAACTGAAGGAAATGGGTTACCGTCCGGGTCCGGCCTTTACCACCATGCTCAATGACCTCCTGGATGCCCGCCTTGACCGCAGTGTTCATACCGAGGCGGAGGAGGAGGCCTATATCCGGCGGAACTACCCGCTTTGATTCCTTGCCTTCCCTCCGTTCGATGCTTAGGTTACCTCCTGCGGCCGGCAAAGCCGCGTCGGTGAAGAACCGCTCTCTATTAAATTACGGTCGACACAATGCAATTTTTTGATATCCAGCGATTTATCCTCTTGGCTCCACCCTTCCTGTTTGCCCTTACGATCCACGAATTTGCCCATGGCTATGTGGCGTTCACCCTGGGGGACCCGACCGCAAAGGCCGAAGGCCGTCTGACCTTGAACCCGCTCAGACACCTCGACCCGATCGGTACCATCGTCTTCTTCTTTATTAACTTCGGCTGGGCCAAACCGGTCCCTGTAAACCCCTATTATTTTAAAAATCCGCGCAAGGGCATGCTCTGGGTAGCCATTGCAGGCCCGGCAACCAACCTGGGAGTGGCCGTTTTGAGCGCCCTGCTGGCCAGGCTCGTCATCGTAATCGCCTCCTTTTTCTCGACCACAATGACCCTGGCCCTGCTCGACCCGATTCAGGAAATGCTGATTGCCAGCGTCTGGATAAATCTCATTCTCTGTATTTTCAATTTTCTTCCGATCCCGCCGCTGGACGGCAGCCGCATCCTGGCAGGGGTCCTGCCCGCCCATCTTGCCCGGTCCTACGAATCCATCGAACGATACGGGTTTCTGATTCTTATCCTGTTGATGTTCACCGGTATTCTCACCCAGGTGATTAATCCTATTATAGTATTTGCCAAGAATCTTCTTCTCTAAACTCGGGGCCGGCACGCCTAATAACTGACGTAGGAAAATGAAAAATATGATAAAAATTTAGATTCTGCCGTATCTGGTCATCATACTCCCGAATCACTGCCGGCTCTTTGTACACCAGCCGACCGATCATTTCCGCACCATGTGTTGACATTCGCTCCCGCGCGCGTATATGGTTTATATAAATGGAGTCTTTTACCATGATGCATCTTTGGGCTCTCTCCTTATTACCGGTACCTGACCATCACCATGGACCCTGAGACACTCCTCACCTATCTCTAACCGCAAGAGGGGGACGACATGCCTATAGACGAGAAATTAATAGGTTTTTGGAACCATACCAGTGTCACCGACGGAACCTGTTTCGAGATCACTCCGGCGGGAAAATACTTTGTCCATGAAAACCCCTTTCCGTATGAGATCAGCCGGGACGGAACGAAGCTGATCCTGCATGCTTCGGATGAAAACGTTGTCTACCATCGGGTCGGACACCCTGCCGCCACCCTTGCCGGCATATGGTCTCACGTCTATTCCGAATATGGAGAGACCGAAACCTTCATCTTCAACGAGGACGGCAGTTATATAAATTCCTGGGACGGGACTGATTACTCGATCGGTTTTTTCATGGATGCCGACAATCAACTGCAGATAATAGAATTCAGGGGATCGATCTCAACCGATGGCAAGAAATATCGTTATAAAGCCGCACCGCAGGATGTCTATGAATATCGATTTGAATTTGTTGATGAAAATTCCTTCAATCTTTACGATATCGACAGCGACCAGTTGGAATCGACCTACCATAGAAAGATCACCTGAACCGTGAAAGGCCCTCAAGACCTCGTTCATCCACCGGATCCGGCCGAAGACCCGGGCTCGGTTTCCTTGGATGAATGTCTCCCTTCAATAAGATATGGAATCCTTGTCAATCTATGGAACCGGTCAATATCGTCTGCCTGAAATGGGGGACCCTCTATGGTCCCGAATATGTCAATATCCTCTATAATATGGTGGAGCGAAATATCACGTTGCCCTTTCGTTTTATCTGCATGACCGAAAGAGCCGACGATATTCGTCCGGAAGTGGAAATTGCCCCCTTGCCGGTCTTTATGGAACCTGCCTGGCAATATGCCCGGTATTGCAGCGCCTGGAGAAAACTCGCCCTGTTCGATAAGCAGGTCCTCGACCTGAAAGGGAAACTGATGTTCTTGGATCTGGACGTCGTCATTGTCGGAAACATCGACTGTTTTTTCTCCTACTCCGATACGTTGGCAATCATCGAAAACTGGTCGCAGAAGGGCCGCCTGATAGGGCAGTCCTCTGTCTTCTGTTTTGAAATCGGCACCTGTACCGGTCTGCTGGAAAAGTACACCACCCGGCATGAGGAAGTCATGAAGAATTACCGTACCGAACAGATGTATATCACTAGAGAATTAGGCAAAGGCAATTTTGTCTATTTCCCCGAGGAGTGGTGCAGGAGTTTCAAGATGCACTGCCTGCCGGGTGGCATCCTGAACAGCTTTATAACGCCGACCAGGATCCCCGAAAATGCCCGCATCATCGTCTTTCACGGCAGTCCCAATCCTCCCGATGCCATGGCCGGTGTCTGGGGCAGACCGGTCAGGCCCTGGTTTAAAAAGATCTATAAGACGGTAAAACCGACCAAATGGATCGCCGACCACTGGAGGTGAAGACCGGCGAAGGTCTTGCCTCTTGAATCTTTTTTATTCAATATTAGAGTCTTCAAAACACGAGATGGATTTGTCTAATCTCGATTAGAGGGATACTCCCGGTTTTCCAGACGGGAAAAACAGCTGATACTTTTTTTATGCGGTTATTCAAGAAGAAAACGCTTACAGGGCTTGCCAGGACCTGCGGTTGAGCGGCCAAGATCGGTCCGACGGACCTGTCGGACGCCTTGAAGGGCCTGGAATTCCGCCATGATCCCAACCTGCTTGTCGGTATCGAAACCTCCGACGACGCCTCCGTCTACCGGCTCACGGACGAGATGGCCATGGTCAACACCATCGACTTTATCACCCCGCCGGTTGACGACCCCTACTGGTTCGGCCAGATAGCCGCGGCCAACTCGATATCCGATATCTATGCAATGGGCGGAAAACCGTTGACCGCGCTGAACGTTGTCATGTTTCCGGCAGGCCATCTGGACAAAGGCGTCCTTAAGGAGATCCTGCGCGGCGGCAACGACAAGGTCCTTGAGGCGGGGGCATGCCTGGTCGGCGGTCATTCCGTCGACGACAACGAACCGAAATATGGTCTCAGTGTCAACGGCATCGTCCATCCACGGAGAATCATCAGCAATGCCGGCGCCAGGCCGGGGGACAGCCTGATTCTCACCAAGCCCCTGGGTTCAGGGGTCCTCTTCAATGCGGTCCGGTCGAAAAAGTTCGCTTTCAAGGAGCTTGAACGCTCAACCCTGCCGATCATCGCCTCGCTCAACGGCCGTGCCATGGAGATGGCCTTGACCCATGACCTGCATGCCTGCACGGACATCACCGGATTCGGCCTGCTGGGACATGCCCTGGAGATGGCACTGGGGAGCGGGGTCCAGGTGATAATAGACTACCGAAGTCTGTCCTTTTATGACGGTGCGCATGAGATGTATAGAAAAGGGGAAACCACCGGCAGCAATACGGCCAACAGAACCCTGGTCGATGGTTACCCGCTGACCATGGCACGGGAACTCACACGGCCGCAGGAGGAACTGCTTTACGATCCGCAGACCTCCGGCGGGCTGCTGCTCAGTCTGCCGGAAGTCCAGGCACACGAACTCCTGGGACAACTGCTCCAGGCGGGGATCACCGATTCTGCGCTCATCGGCCGGGTTGTCGAAGGCGCCATGGGTCTAACCGTAGAATAGGCCTTTGTCTTTTTGGTTACGGTATCATCCAGTCTCCCGCCCTTGGTACCGTTGCAGACCTTTTCCTTGTCGGCTTCGCAGAGGGAGACCTTCGCCGACTGTTTTGCATCGTTGCCTGTTTGGATTTCACCTTGCCCTTGCCGTCTCCGAGTCTGTCTACCAGGTCGACTTGATTGATACGATTTGATTTTTTATCAAGTTTTATGATAGACTTCTTTTGTTTATCATAAAAAATCCAGCAAAGACAATGCGAGCGAACCACCGAAATCCGTCCGTATCAACCCGGGAGACACCCCGGGACCGCCGGACACCGGCTGCAAACAACCACGATAAAACCATCCTGTTGTTCGGCGAAACCCTGGTCGACGTCTTTTCCGACCGAAGCGTGCCGGGCGGCGCACCATTTAATGTAACCCGTCACCTCCAGGGTTTTGGTTTGCATCCGGTGCTGATCAGCCGGACCGGCGACGATCTCCTGGGAGATGAGCTTGTCGCCGGCATGTCCAGGCTGAGAATCGATACCCGCGGCCTCCAGACCGATCGGTTTCGACCCACCGGACAGGTCCTGGTTCATAGGGAAAACGGTGGCCACCGTTTCGAGATCCTGCCCGAACAGGCCTACGATTTCATTGATGCCGACGAGGCATGTGCCATCGCCCGAACGCTCCAACCCGGCCTCATTTACTTCGGCACCCTGGCCCAGCGTCATCCGGTCTCTCGCCGAGCCTTGGAGGCGGTAATCGAAAACATCGCCGCACCGCAACTCTTTCTGGACATCAACCTGCGCATGCCGTGGTATCAGCCGCAGACCCTGCGTGATTCCATTGCCCGGGCGGATATCCTCAAACTCAATGTGGAGGAACTGCATCGGCTTGGCTCTCTGTTCCACCTCACCACACCGGATGACCGGCGTCTGGCAGGGAGTCTGTTGGAAAAATACCGCCTTACTACCATCCTGGTGACCTGCGGCGGTACCGGGGCCTGGATGCTCCAGGATGATGGCAGCACCAGCACCGCCCCTGGCCGGAAAACACTCCGGATTGTCGATACTGTCGGGGCGGGGGACGGTTTTTCGGCAGTGTGTATCCTCGGCCTGCTCAACCATTGGTCGCCGGAGCAGACTCTGTACAGGGCCGATGCCTTTGCCCGGTCGATCTGCGAAATCCGCGGCGCCGTACCTGAAGACGACAACTTTTACGATTCCTTTCGCATAGACTGGGAATTGATCAATGGAGATCACCCATGAATACCAGGATGACCATTCTGATGCTCAGCATCCATGGTTTGATACGGGGAGAAAACCCGGAACTTGGTCGCGATGCCGACACGGGCGGCCAGGTTACCTATGTCCTCGAATTGGCCCGCGCCCTGGGCCGCAATCCCGGAGTGGAGCGTGTCGAACTGCTGACCCGCCTGATCGAGGATCCCGACCTCTCGGACGACTACAGCCGTCCAAGAGAGGAACTGGGGCTCAATGCCTCTATCATACGGCTACCGTTCGGTCCCCGGCGATACCTCCGCAAAGAGCTGTTGTGGCGGCATCTCGACCACCTGGTCGACCGCTGCCTGCTCTACTTGCGCAGCCAACATAAGCTGCCGGATATTATCCATACCCATTACGCCGATGCCGGGCAGGTGGGGGTGCAACTTTCCCAGCTCCTGGGCATCCCCCAGATCCACACCGGCCACTCTCTCGGCCGGTGCAAGCAGCAGCGGATGCTCGATGCCGGACGCAAGGCGCAGTCGCTGGAGCGTCAGTTCAATTTCAACCAGCGCATTGCCGCCGAAGAGGAAGTGCTGCGCCATGCCTCGATGATCGTGACCAGTACACGGCAGGAGATCACCGATCAATACGGACTCTATGACCATTTCAATGCCCAACGTTCCCTGGTTATCCCACCGGGAACCGACACTTCGCGTTTTTCGCCGCCGGGACGTCGCAGATTTCCTGTGTCGGTGATCCGGATGATCGACCGTTTTCTCTTCGAGCCGGAAAAGCCGATGATCCTGACCATCTGCCGTCCGGATGCACGAAAGAACCTCCATCGCCTGTTGGTCGCCTACGGGGAGTCGGCTGAACTTCAGGCCATGGCCAACCTGGTGATCATCGCCGGCAATCGCGACGACATCACGACCATGGATGAATCCCAACAACAGGTCCTCTCGGATCTGCTCTTGACCCTCGATCGCTATGACCTCTGGGGCAAAGTCGCACTGCCCAAGCACCATGGCGGGGACGACATTCCCGACCTTTACCGTCTCGCCGCAAGACGCCGCGGCATCTTCGTCAACCCGGCGCTCACCGAACCCTTCGGCCTGACCCTGATCGAGGCTGCTGCCAGCGGCCTGCCCGTCGTTGCAACCCATGACGGCGGCCCCCGGGACATCCTCGCCAACTGCCGCAACGGTCTGTTGATCGATCCGCTGTCGACCAAGGCGATCGCCGATGCCCTGCAGACGGCCCTGACGGAACCGAAGACATGGCGCAGCTGGTCGCGCAACGGCATAAACGGTGTCCGGCGCCATTACAGCTGGGACGGCCATGTCACCAAGTTCCTGCATTGCGCCAACCGGGTAGTGCGTAAGGCACAAAAACGCGTCCGTCGGGAACTGGCGGCGACCCTGCGCGAGGGCAAGTCCCCTCTGCCGCTGGTCAAGATGGCGCTGGTCAGCGATATCGACAACACCCTTATCGGAGACCGGGAAGGCCTGAAAGGGCTGCTCGAATGGCTGCACCGGAATGCAGGCTCCGTTGCCTTCGGTATTGCCACGGGGCGCACCCTGGAGAGCACCGTCAAGATCCTGCGGGAATGGAATATCCCGACACCGGATGTCCTGGTTACCTCCGTCGGCACCGAGATCAGCTATGGGTTCGACCTGCGCCCCGACACCGGCTGGGAAAAACATATCCGGCACCAATGGCGGCCCGATGCGTTGACCCGGGCCCTGGCCGGGATACCAGGAATCAAGCTCCAGGCCAAAGAGAATCAGCGCCGGTTCAAGATCAGCTACAACGTCAACCCGAAACTGCTTCCTCCGCCCAAGAGGATCGCCGCCCATTTGTCATCGCGCAAACTGCATGCCAACGTCATCTATTCCCACCAGGCCTATCTCGATATCCTGCCTGTAAGGGCATCAAAAGGTCAGGCAATCCGTTACCTGGCCTATAAATGGGGACTGCCGCTGAATGCCTTTCTGGTATCCGGCGATTCCGGCAACGACGCGGAGATGATGACCGGCGACACCCTGGGCGTCATCGTCGGCAATCACAGTCCCGAACTGAAATCGTTGCGCGGTCACCACCAGGTCTATTTCGCAGGCGCCAGCAACGCCTGGGGCATTCTGGAAGGGATCGATTATTACCGGTTTGCCGACACACCAATCTATTGCGAAAGGCTGAGCAACCCATGATAGACGACCTTATTCGTTTCACCAAAAAGAACCGCGATGCAATGTACACCCTGCTCCATGGCTATTTTGCCAGGAACCGCCCGCTTCTGCTGCAGTCGGACCTGCTGCAGATCTTTTCAGATATTTGCAAGGGACCGGAAAAAAAGGATATTTCCACATCCCCCCTCTATGAGCTCGTATACCATCTGCAGGAGGGCGTTTTCACCCGGCCCTGGGCCTATTTTGCCCTGCGCGAGCGCATCGCCCAATGGCGCTATCTCCGTTTCCATCTGGACCGGGTGAGTGTCGAGGAGATCAGCATCAGCGAATTTCTCCGTTTCAAGGAAACTCAGATTCTCCCCGGAGACAATCCGGAACCGGTGCTGGAAATCGATTTCGGTCCGTTCGGACGGGATTTTCCCCGGTTGAAGGAGGAAAAATCCGTCGGCCACGGTGTCATCTTCTTGAACCGCCAGCTTTCGAGCACCATGTTTCAGCGCAGAAGCGAAGGCGAAGCCCGTCTGCTCCATTTTCTGAAGGTCCACTCCATCGACGGCAAGCCCTTGATGGTCAACGGTGATTTCGCCTCGATAGCTGCCCTGCGGGACGGACTGCGCAAGGCCCTGGCAAGGCTTGAGCATATAGAGCCCGAGACGCCGCTCGCCAAATTCGGCGATGCCCTGCACAAGATGGGCTTCGCCCCCGGCTGGGGCGACACAGCGGAACGCGTTGCCGATACGATGAACCTCCTTGTCGACATCCTCGAGGCCCCGTCACCCGCCTCACTCGAAGAATTTCTTTCCCGAATACCGATGATCTCACGCCTTCTGGTCATGTCGCCGCATGGATATTTCGGCCAGGACAACGTCCTCGGCCTGCCCGACACCGGCGGCCAGGTCGTCTATATCCTCGACCAGGTACGGTCATTGGAACGGGAGATGCGCAAGCGTCTGGCCCGGCAGGGAGTCCCGGTGGAACCCAAGATCCTGATCGTCACCCGTCTGATACCCGACGCCGACGGGACCACCTGCAATCAACGCCTGGAGAAGGTGAACGGCTGCAACAATGCCTGGATACTCCGGGTGCCGTTCCAAAAACAAAACGGGGAGATCATTCGCCACTGGATATCCCGTTTCGAAATCTGGCCGTACCTGGAGGATTTCTCCCGAAACGTCGAGCGAGAAACCCTGGCTGAATTCGGCGGCAGGCCGGACCTGATCATCGGCAACTATTCCGACGGCAACCTGGTCGCCTCCCTGTTGAGCCGGAATCTGAAGGTCACCCAGTGCACTATCGCCCATGCCCTGGAAAAGACGAAATATCTCCACTCCGACCTGTACTGGCGGGAAAACGAGGCCCACTACCATTTCGGCTGCCAGTATACCGCCGACCTGATTGCGATGAACACCGCCGATTTCATCATCACCAGCACCTACCAGGAGATTGCCGGAACCGAGGATTCCATCGGCCAATACGAAAGTTACCGATCCTTCACCATGCCGGGATTGTACAGGGTCATCGACGGCATCAACCTGTTCGATCCCAAATTCAATATCGTCTCACCCGGTGCCGATGCCGATATCTATTTCCCCTATTCCGCTCACGATCGTCGTCTCACCTCCCTGCTGCCTGAGATCGAGGAGATCGTATTCGGCGGACCGATCAACCACACCCGAGGTATCCTGAAAGACCGGAATAAACCGATTATTTTCACCATGGCCCGCCTGGACCGGATCAAGAACATTACCGGACTCGTCGACTGGTACGGCAATTCACCACGGCTGCGGAAACTTGCCAACCTCCTTGTGGTGGGCGGCTACGTGACGGAAGAGGAATCCCGTGACCGAGAAGAGCAGGCCCAGATACACACCATGCATGAATTGATGCACCGGCACCGGCTCGACGACCAGATGCGCTGGGTCGGAAGGCATCTGGGGAAGAGCCTGTCCGGGGAGATCTATCGCGTTGTTGCCGATCACCATGGAATTTTCGTCCAGCCGGCATTGTTCGAGGCCTTCGGGCTGACGATCATCGAGGCCATGACATCGGGTCTGCCGACCTTTGCCACCCGGTACGGTGGACCTTTGGAGATCATCCAGCATGCCAGGTCCGGATTCCATATCGATCCGAACACCGGGGCCGACTGTGCCCGGCAGATCGCCGACTTCCTTGAGCTCTGCAGCCAAGACCCCAAGGAATGGCAACATATTTCCGAAGGCGCACTGGCCAGGATCGAGGCACGCTATACCTGGAAACTCTACGCCGAACGGATGATGACGTTGTCCCGCATCTACGGTTTCTGGAAATTTATCAGCGATCTTGAACGTGAGGAGACCGAGAGGTATCTGCATATGTTCTATCAGCTGCAGTTCCGCCCTCTTGCAGCACAACTGCGCAAAGAGTAGCCGGCAAATCTGAAGTCACATCCGGTCGATTGAAGGATCAACCCTGCATCCCGACCGACTGAAAAACACATTATAACCTTTACTTATTTCAGATTATGTCTATAATGCAGCATTGAGAGTTTCTGATTTCCTGCTCCATTTCTCCATCGGTTGCAGTTCGAACCCTTTCCCTTTCTTTATCATCCGTTGATGTTCTGCTGGTTTGGACTGCTCTGCCGTCATCGATCGGGTTAACGCATTGATTGAAGGTCACAGTTGATGAATACCAGCGAACGATTGAGCCAGTTGCGGCAGATACTCGCCATGGAGGGCAAGATAGAAGAGATCCTCTGTTCTTCCCTTGCTCTCGAGGAAAAGCGTCTGCGGCTTCGTGATCATCTCTCCAATATGCTGTTAAGCGTTTATGACAGGGCCGGCCAACTGCCGCCCCTCGAGTGGATAACCTGCCGGGATGCCACCTGGGTTCTGCGGAATATCCTTGCCCCCCGAAGCGAAGAGCTGACGGGGTTTTCCTTGCTCGACTATCTCAACAATCTGCTGGCATCGACACAACCTTCGGTAAGAAGCCCGACCCGCGATTTCCTGGCGGAAATTGAGCATCTGGTCAAGGGTATCACTGGACGTTCCGGAATCTATAAGGAAAAACCTCCCGCTTTCCTGAAACACACCGGGAGAAAGGCGGCCAGGATGCGTTCATCCGATCTTTCCCGGATGGCGAAAAACTCCGCCAGGTTCGTCCAAAGATATCCTTCAGGTCTAGACGATGAGCTTGTCAGGATACGTAGCCTGAATAAACAGGCCATCCAGCATTTTTTTGGCATCACCGACCTTGAATGGAACGATTGGCACTGGCACACGAGTCATATCATCCGCGATGCCGAAACACTTGGCAGACTCATCCACCTGTCGGATGAAGAATACCGGGCCGTAACCGCCGCCAAAGATGTCCGGATCCCCTTCGGCATCACCCCCTATTATCTGTCTCTGATGGACCGGAACCGGAGCGACACCTGGGATAGAGGGATCAGGGCCCAGGTCATTCCGCCCGAACAGTACGTTGAGAAGATAGTGGAATACAGGGCGGATCCCTTTTGCTCCATGGATTTCATGGTTGAAAGCGACACATCTCCCATTGACGGTATAACCAGACGATACCCGAGCATCGTCATCCTGAAGCCGATCCTGACCTGCCCGCAGATCTGTGTTTACTGTCAACGTAATTGGCAGATTGAGGATGTCTACTCCCAGCACGCGGTTCTCAGTGCAGACAAGCTCAGCAGAGCACTGCAGTGGATTGAAGAGACCCCTGAGATCAACGAAGTGCTCGTCACTGGAGGCGACCCCTTCCTTCTCTCTGATGAGAAGATTGATGAGATCCTGGGCAGACTGTCACAGATCAGGCATATTCTGCGTATCAGGATCGGCACCCGTACCCCGGTAACGCTGCCCCAACGTATAACGGAGAAGCTGGTAAGAGCGGTAACCCGTTATCACCAACCGGGACGCCGCGAGGTGGTGATCATGACCCACTTCGAATATGCAAGCGAAATCACCCCCGAGGCCATGAATGCCGTCCAGAAGTTCCGTCTGTTCGGCATCGGCGTCTATAACCAGCTGGTCTTCACCTATTATACCTCCCGGAAATATGAGGCGGCGGCACTGCGTCAAAAGTTGCGGTTGATCGGCGTCACGCCCTACTACACCTTCAACACCAAAGGCAAAGAGGAAACCGATCGCTACCGCGTTCCAATCGCCCGACTCCTCCAGGAACAGCAGGAAGAAGCTCGCCTGTTTCCCGGAACGGTGCGAACCGATGAGATAGTCTTTAACGTGCCGCGTCTTGGGAAAAACTATCTCAGGGCCTGGCAGAACAAGGATATCATCTCCATCCTGCCGGACGGCAGACGGGTGTACGAATTTCATCCCTGGGAAAAGAAACTGTCGCTTATGGATACGTACGTCTATACGGATGTGTCGATTTACAGCTATCTGAAAAGGCTGAAGAGCGACGGGGAACAGATGAAGGACTACGAGACCATCTGGTATTACTATTAGTACCTTACGGATTGACTTCTTGTTTTTTTGCAAGAAGTCAATCGTCTCAAGGTACTTATCCAGCTCTTTTCAGCTGGGTTAAAAGCAGAAAAAGGAGCCGGAGAGACAAAGCCAAAGAAGGGGCAGGAGCTTATTTTACTTCCGTCTCCCGGCTCCTGTTGTGCGATCAGGTGAAGAAACCGGTGGGTCTGAGCCGTACCGAGACCGATGAAACCCCGGGGACCTTCATCGTCTTTTCCTTAATAATGTCGGAGAGCCTCGTATCCATACGCACCGAAGCGCGAACCGAAACGGCAACCGCGCCCGCCTCGCTGGCTACGGCACAGGTAGGGTATTCATCGATGAGCACAGCCCTGATCTTGGCGGCAAGGGCCAGATCCTCAATAGCTTGTTGCGATTGAGCGGTAGGCACAAATTGCGGTTGCCGGGCGGCATCGCAGATAAGATCAACCGCATTGTCGATGGTCAGCTTGTCGATATGAATGACCAGATCATACAATTTGCTGTCCGTTGTATCCATACCGTAGAGCTGATAGCTCCAGGTCTTCCGGTCATTGTCATCTTTTTCCAAAAACTCGGCCGCCTGCTCCCGATTGAGGTTGTCCTTTTCCATTAACGAAACGATACGGTTCTCGATATTGGCGATGATTCGGACCCTCAGAAGATGTGAGATATTCTGTGCGAAAAAATGTCCGGCCAAACCATGATATACGATCTTATCTCCTTTGTAATGTCCCAGAAGCTCTGCGGCCACGTAAGCGATATACTTCTGTTTTTCATAGGTGAATCGTTCAAAAATCGAAGGGGCGTCATGGATTGCCTGATTCAGTCTGCTTTGGGGAATCTGAAAATCTTTGGAAGCCTCTAGGATCACCTCCCTGGACAGACTGCGATAATCGAGCCGTTCGGCCACCTTTTCGGCAACCTCCTTGCCTTTACTGAAAGATCCCCTCGAAATTGTAATGATTGCCATAAAATCATCTCCTCCGGTTATCAATAGAAATCAGAGCTGCCGGGCTTCCGGTAGCGTAGTGACGTCTTTGCCTGCATGTCCAAAACAAGGCTCAACCAGCAGCAGGTTCCATTATCCCTCAATCTTCGATCTCTTGCAAGGAAAGCCGCTTATTCCCATCCCCTCTCCTCTTTTATTTTTCCGAACCTTGAAAGGACATCTTCATTACGAAGCGTCTCTCTTCCAGATAATATCCGAAGCTGCGGACATACTCGATCCGGGCAGGTTGGGTTCCTGCTGAAATGAATTTCCTGAACTGTTCGATATTTTTTGAAAACCAATCCCATGCCTCCTTGTTTTTCCTGGCCTCCTGACCCCCTATCCGGATCCTCTCATTCGACAGCAGTTCCACCTTGGTACCAAGAAAAAAAATCGCCTTGTCGGAGATGCCGATATCTCGGGTTGCAGGAAAATCGGGATGAATGATATCAATCCATTGGGTTTTACCCCACTGTTTGTCCGAAGTGGTCCCGACAAATTGCAGCGACCGGCTCGAGAGCGGGATTACCTCATCCAGTTGCAGTCGTGAAATCTTCGTTTTGTCGTTGATCTGATAGATCAACCTCGTACCGTCGGCATCCCGCAACTTGCCGCCGAATAGTCTCAGCAGAAAGGAAAAGTGGACCCGGATATACCCCTCCTTGACCGAAAAGGTCACGGTCTTGGTATCGGGATCCTTTGCAAAAGGGCTGAGATCGGACCGGTCCCGGCCCTCCGGCTGGTCCGTAATCTGCAGGACCAGCCTCCTTGGGACCTGCAATGAGGCCTGAAGCCAGGTATTAGGGATATAAACATCCTGAGGCGAGGCGAATGTGAAGATGACATACGCCCCCCAAAGCTCGATTTTCTCACACCCTTCCAGCGGAAAAAGAGTTGTAATTTCCTTCTGAAGCTTGGAAAGGTTGGCCTTCCCAAGACTGAATGTGGTGTACTTTTTATCCCTGGAGAGAAGATAGAAGAGCTGAAGGAGTTCCTCGTGCGACTTGAATGTTCTGCCGTCCAGGACCTTCTGTACGTTTTCCCAGACGATCGGCGTCGGTATCATGGGCATCTGTCCGGATACGCCGAATACCTTGCCGGGAACAATGAGGCAAAGGAACACCGAGCCTGCAATCTTCAGAAAATCGATCAAGCCTCTTCTTGTGGGCACCTGTTTCGAGAGAGGCGCCATTTTGCGTGATACAGTTGTCTGCATGTTATTCCTCCGGTCTTGTATCCGTCGTATACTCAAGGATATCACCTGGCTGGCAATCCAGTGCCCGGCAGATGGACTCAAGGGTGGAAAAACGGATGGCCTTGGCCCGACCGGCACGGAGCACGGAAAGATTTTGCTCGGTGATGCCGATAACCTCGGCCAGTTGCTTGGATTTCCATTTCCTCCTGGCCAGCATGACGTCGAGATTGATGATGATCGGCATGATGTCACACCGTCAATTGCATTTCATCGTGTATCTTTCTCCCCTCATCAACCACCATGCCGATAAGCATGATGATGGTGGCAACGATCAGGAGTTTCAGGTGATCGCTGGAAAACCCGATGGAGAGTATGCGGTGTCCCGGCGGATTGTTTATCGTCCGCGCCAGTTCCAGGACGGTCTTTTCAAAGACATCGGCAAGCACGCTCCAGAATGCCAATCTGCTCAGCCGGCGAAACAAGACGACGTTTTCGGTCTGAAAATAGATCCCCTGCTCATAGAGAGAAAAAAGACGCTTCAGGTTGATCAGGGCAAGGATCAAGATGACGATGGCCGGGATATCACCGGACAGGGCGATCATCCGACTGTTCATCGGCAGCCAGGCCAATGGCCCGGAGGGAAAGATGTTTTCATGCATCATCTCGGGAAGATGGTTGTAACTCAGCCAATAAATGACGGGGAAAGGTGGCAGGATATACAGACTGAACTGAAAGATTCGTCGCAGCCTTCTGCTCATTCCTTTGATCCTGAACTCATTGTCCGGTGTGTTCATGGCATCCCTCATGAGAATATTATTCATGTTATACGAAAATATAGTATCGATTAACGATAATTAATTATCGATTATACAGAAGAGGATACGGCTCTGCAAGAAAAAAGATCGTCCGGGGAAACGTTCCCTCTTTTTATTGGACCGAACTGTGGCTAGAATATCCTCTATCCCGTTTCATGCCTCCCTGCTGCACCCCACAGGCAACCAAACGGCAGTGACTAAAGCATTTCCTTAACTCTTTGCCATCGGTGCACCATGCATCATTCCGCCTTTCAGCTTAACCGGGAATTCCTGGCCACGGTATGCGACAGAATCCACACTCTGAAGCAGAGGTATATCCACGAGAAGAGCCTCGCCAATCTCTTTGTAAACAGTTCGATGATCCTCCAGGAACAGCTGGCGCAGCTTATCGATACCGCCTATTGGGCAAGCCAGACAATCGAAGAAGGTCATCAGGTGAAATTTTCCGTTGTCGTCAAGGAGTACGAGGACTCAGGCAATGTCTTCCGCTTTGAAAATCCCATCACCTTGAATCTGAAAAACCTGGTAAAACTGGGCTCCGCCCTGGATGGTTCCTTTTCAGATATCTGTGTTTGCCCGGACAGCAACGGTTCTCTGAAGATATGGGGCCTGCGGATACGGACACCCAATCATCTGACGACCGATCTGTGGATTCAGGTCCTCGGGCCGGGAAGTCTCCTGATTCTCTGCCACGGAAGAAGCATCGCCGCCCTGATCGGCAATCAGGCCGTCTTCGTCGATCCCACGGGTCTTTTCAGGGCTATCATCCCGAAAATCACCTCAAATTCGAAGGAGCCCGCCTTCGATTCAACGACATTATTCAGATTTCACACCCTGCTCTATATCACCCAGGCGATGCGGGCCCATGAACGCGGAGGCACACTGCTGGTTGTCCCTGCAGGGGATTCTTGGCAGAGATCGATCGGGCAGCCGGTAATTTACACGGGGGGCGCCAGCTTCTTCGAGCCTGAATTCAACTCGATCCAGAGCCCTGCACAACCAACCGCGCGGGAGGTTATTCTTCTTATAGAAAAAATAGCAGCGATGCAGGATCCGGCACTGGTGAAGGTTCGCAGCCAGCTGCTTGACCAATGCAACCGGATAGGCCGTCTCACCGCCATAGACGGCGCGCTGGTGATGACCTACGATCGTTCCGTTCGCTGCTTCGGGGCGAAGATTCAGGCCATAGACCCGCAACCGGGCTCAACCGAAGTGCGGCTCCTGCAACCGACTGAAGAAGACCGCGGCAGAAGTATGCGCTTCGCCGACCTGGGAGGCACCCGTCATACCTCGGCTGCGCAGTTCGCCCATGACCAGGCCGATGCCCTTGCAATCGTGGCGTCTCAGGATGGCAATGTCACCTTTTTTTCAAAAGATGTTGTCGACAACAGACTCCTGGTCGTCCAGCGGGCGGAATTGGCGCTGATGTACGAAGGGATCAGCGGACTGATGTGGAACTTCTCTCAATTTCTCGACCTGGGATAACGGCAATCCCTTCATTGCCGTACATTTCTGATGACACCAAGGTAGGCACTCTGGTAATGTTGGCTCCCCTGGAGCAGGCCCCGAGGCGATTCTCGACCTCGTTTGCGCCTGTCATGAAGGATTCAATCCCGTTCAGACACTATGAAAACAAGCGACTCCACCTTGGCGCCCCGGGTCGGCGACACTGAAAAGATGGGCCTGAAAATCCTGATGGCCATCAGTTTTTCCCACTTTCTCAACGATCTGCTTCAGTCCCTGATTCCGGCCATCTATCCCCAGTTGAAGGACACGTTTTCACTCAGCTTCACCCAGATCTGGTTCTCTCTCGTCGCGCTCCTGGCAATTCTCGTTCTATGGCAGGTCGGAGGTTGGTACAAAAAAAGACAAGGCACACTCAATCTGCGGCAAAAGGCCGGGAAACCGGCGCAACAACAGGTCC
>JBJKPM010000085.1:0-80165 GCA_046706325.1 Desulfocapsaceae bacterium
GCAGGGAAGTCTCTGTTCGACGCTTGTAGAGCATTCTTCGGTCTTGACAAGAGTGATGCCAAAACTCGACCCCACTCCTGTTCTATTAGCATAATCCCGGTGTAATGAGAAGATTTGTTGAGAAAAATGCCCAAGATGACGTACTGGCGGCGCCTGCTCGGCCGATGGGCGTACCGTGAATATCGGGTGAACCGGATCAAATTTTGATCCATCCTCTCCGCAGGCAATTGTCCAGGATGACCCCAACCAGGAAGGCCGCCCCCATATTCCACATTGCAAAAGCCGCCACGATAAGCATTACATAAAATTCAGATTTCTTATCACCAATGTCCTTAACCACTATCGCAAGTTCCGAACCGGCAAAAAACAGAATCACCCCGAGGATTGCGTTGGGAAATATTCTAAAAATTATGGCAACGGAATCACTGAAAAACAGGGCAATGACGATCAAAAGGCTCCCGAGGATAACCAAGGCTCCGCCCGTTTTTGCCCCGAATCTTACGTGCCCGGCCATACCCCCTGCCCCGTGACACATCGGAATTCCGCCGAAAAGCGGAGACACAAGATTCATGATACCTTGTGAAATGGCTATCTTCTTTTCACTCACCTGCCTGTCGGGATACAGTTCATTGTTTTCGGCAACGATGGCGATAACCGCATTTCCCAAGGTGAGCGGGATCTGGGGGATCGTAAAAAGCAGCGTGCCTTTCACGAGATCATTCCAGGATATCATCGGCAGACTGAATACAGGCAGTTTGAATCCGATATGGATCTTGCCGAGTTCCGGTAAAAATTCAGGATTCATTATCACAGCCGAGACGACCCCGATTATCAAAAGGATAAACATTGCCGGAATCTTGGGATTCGTGAGAAGAATATAGGTGACGACAAGGGCGAAGCCTGCAAGAACCGGTGCTGATTTCATTCTGTTGATTCCGTCCACCATAAAGGTGAGTCCAAGGCCCAGCATAATGCCGCGGACCACCGGTTTGGTCGCCAGCTTGGAGACGGGCCGGATAAACCCGGTAAGTCCTGCCAAGAGCCAGAAAAGACCTGTCGTGATACCGGAGCCGTAAAGGGCAGCAGGACTGATTCCCCCGGCAATAGCCGCCGCCCCTATCGCCTTCATCGGCTGGATCGGCAGAGGTGTCCTGTAGTAGAGCCCCGATGCCAGCAGGGCGACGCCGAACATGAAAAGAAGTCCCAGCGATGGGATCTTTACAATCGTGATGTAGGCAACAACAAAGGGGATAAGGGTCCCCACGTCTCCGAAGGCCCCTGCCAGTTCCATTTTGTTGTACACGTTTTTCGTTTTCGACGGTCGTGCCCGCTCCGACTCCATCCGCTTTTCCATGGGTATATCCTGAAGCTGGTTTTCAGATGACATGGCATTCAGCCTTTTTCAACATTGACACTATCACGAAAATAAGTATATTCGTGATATATAGCAAAGCCTCACCATCCATGTCAAGTTTTATCACGGCCTTTGACAGGTGCGTTGTGTAAAAGAGACAATCTCTTCTCTACAACTCGAGATGCGAGTGAAACGATGGTATGAAAACAGGGGAAAAAACAAAAAACATCCGTCCTTCCTCAACGATATCGCTGACGAAGGACAGACACCACGGTCGGATTGTCTCGGGTCCCAATCAAAACCGGTGTCTGGATACGGATCAGCTCAACCTGATGGAACGTTCCTTTCGGGAATGGGCGGACAGTAGCTCACGAGCCGATATCCGCCTCTCTCGTCAGCGCATTTTGATCATCTTTCTGTTAATCCGTTACGCAGGGGCCAAATTGAATGAGGTCCTGGCTCTGAATCTGGTCAGGGACATTGATTTTGTCCGCCACGCGGTGTTTTTTCATAACACCGGCCCCGGCGAAGAGGCAGACGTAAGACAGGTGCAGATAGCCGAATCCCTTTCCTTCGAACTGAGAGGAATCCTGGCGGATCCCGCTTTTAATAACGCCGTCCCGTACTCTCTCGACATCGACCCTGGTTTCGTCCGCCGCAAATTTTACGAACGCGCCCAATCCTGCAGGCTCGAAAAACGGCTGGGGGGACCTGAAATGATCCGTAAGGCCCGGGCCGTGGAATTGATGCAAAGAAATATGCCTCTTCCTGCAGTGCAAAAGATACTGGGACATTCAACGCCCACTCTGACATCATCCTATGTTTCCTTTTCCGATGACGAAATCCAGCAGGTCGCACGGCTGTTTATGGAAAGAGAATCCATGCGCAGAACAAGCGCCAGGAACTCTTTCTTCGGCAAGATTTCGGCCATTCGTAAAGGCGATTACAGACACGTGTAGATCTTGCCACCGTTGATGGGCATACGCTGTCTACGGTGATCACCAACGACAGCTTTGATCACCTCGGTTTGAAAAAAGGTCTGTTGATCACAGGGGAGGTTAAAGCGCCATCGGCAATCTTATTCGCCGGCAAGGCCGTCCCTCAATGCAGTGCCGAAAATATATTTTTCGGTAAATTGACCAGAATAACGAAGGGGAAGATCAATACCGAGTGCGTCGTTCGTATTTCCGATACCACCGAACTCTGTGCCATTGTTGCAACTCAGGAATTCCAAAATAACCCCCTCCTTGAAGGTGCCGATGTGTGGGCAGTGTTCAGCAGTTTTGCTGTGGTGTTGCGACTCGATTAATGCCCGTCCGAATTCCAGAAACCAGGACTCTCTTTTTCAATGACCTGAAGCGGGTTCAGGAAATCTGCCTCGATAATCCCCCGGGGGGGGCTGCTGCATCGGCCCGCCCGACATGAAGGGTACGGCAAGAGCAGCCGCACGCCCCTGTTTGTTTTTCCGGATTTCAGTGATTATTTTTTCCGTATCGGCGTACAGTATGCCGGTAGTGCAGTTGGAAACAAAGAAAGAAGCGTTTCAGGAAAGAAAAGAATATGGGAGCGGGTATTGAGCATCTTTCACTTGAGCAGAAAATCCGTGCAATCTTTGATCACAAGGAAGTGGAAAAAGGAAAGCGTATCCTGCTGAAGGTGATTGCCGAAGCGGCCAGACAACGAAAATTTCTCGCAGCCAAGAGGCTGCGCGATCTGCTGATTGAACTTGCCCCAACGGCCTTGAACGAAATTATCGCGGCCGCCGAAATCATAGATACCGAAAAAACTGCGGCAATTGACAGCAGGTATGTAGAGACCTGGGCCTCACTTGCACGGAGTCTTGAGTGGAATGAGTTCCTTGATCTTTATTATTCCCTGAAACATCGGAAATATCAGAAAGACCAGGTGATCGTCAGGCAAGGCGAAAGGGACCGGTCCTTATATTTTATCAACAGTGGCAGGGTTGAACTCTTTTTTCAACAAGATAACAGAGACATCCCGATCAAGACAATGGTCCCGGGGCAAATCATCGGTGGCGACTCGTTCTTCGACGCTTCAATCTGGACCATCAATGCCAAAAGTCTGGGGGCGGACCTTTCGATCTTACATCGAGACAGCATCCGAGAATGGCAGGACGAATCCCCAGGGCTTGAATCAAAACTCATCGATTTCTGTGATAAATTCAAAATTCGACCTGACTCGATCACAAAAACGGGAAGGGACCGGAGAATGCATGAACGCATTCGGGTTGACGGCAGGATCGTGGTTGTGGTTTTTGATCAGCAGGGAAAAGCGACAAATATAAGCACCATCGGAGAATTGTTCGATATTTCCGTTGGCGGTGCCTCCTTTTTTTTGCGGATTGCCAAAAAGGAAACCGCCCGCCTCCTTTTGACAAGAAAGGTCGGCCTCAGGCTGATGAAGTCCACCCGCTCGGAATTCGACATTACCGGCAGCATCGTTGCAGTGCGCAGCCAGCCTGCCGTCGGGAATGAATATGCGGTGAGCGTGAAATTCGACCGAATAGTATCTTCAGCAGAACGTAATACGCTCCTCAGCAAAATTCGCGGTGCTGATCGCAAGTGAACAAGGGGTTTGCCAACTACCATAACCACTACGATAAGTTACCGTTGCGGTGCCGGGTAGTGCATCACGTGCACGGTTCGTGGTCCTTTCAGCTCCATGGTCCCTCTGCAGGAAGGAAGACCATGGCAACTCCGCCCCTTGCCGTCACGAGGCTCGGTTCCGTAAGAGATCGGCCTTTTTTCCAGAGGCATCACTATCCGGGACATCTCCGGCATGTTCGGCCTCCCTGCTTTCGTACCGGCCTGCAATATACTCTCCGGTGAATATGGAACAATCAAAAGCGCTGAGACGGGAATTTCCTTCGGAGACGCTGGTTCTGAGATCGTCGAGATCCTGGAAAATCAGTCGATCGGCACCGATCATCTCCGCTATCTGCTCTACGCTGCGTCCGGAGGCAATCAGCTCCCGGGTCGAAGGCATGTCGATGCCGTACATATTCGGGAAGCGTACCGGCGGGGCCGTCGAGGCGAAATAGACCTTATCGGCGCCGGCAGCCCGTGCCAGACGGATGATCTGTCTGCTGGTGGTCCCGCGCACGATTGAATCATCCACCAGCAGGACCTTCTTATGGTTGAATTCCTGAGCGATGGGATTGAGCTTGCGACGCACCGATATCTCCCTCTCCTGCTGGCTGGGCATGATAAATGTCCGGGTCACATAGCGGTTTTTGATGAAGGCTTCCCGATAGGCGATGTTGAGACAACCGGCCAGCTCGAAGGCAGCCGTCAGGCTGGTATCCGGAACGGGGATAACCACATCGATATCGTGATCAGGCCATTCCCGCCCGATCTTGGCGGCCAGTTTCCGGCCCATGCGTAACCGGGCCTGATAAACGGAGGTGCCGTCGATGACCGAATCCGGACGGGCCAGGTATACGTACTCGAAAATACATGGCGAAAGTCCTGTATCTTCACTGCAGTGCCTTCGCCGCAAATGATTGTGCCTATCGATATAGACCCCTTCTCCGGCATCAATATCGCCGATGCAGGTGAACCCCAATCCATCGAGGGCGCAACTCTCCGAGGCAATCATATATTCGGGTCCTGCAGGGCCGAGCCTTTCCCCCAGCACCACCGGCCGGATGCCGTGGGGATCGCGAAATCCCGCCAGGCCGCAGCCGTTGATCATCGCGACCACCGCGTATCCGCCTCGGCAGCGGCGATGAACACCGCTTACTGCTTTAAAGACCGCCTCGGGGGTCAGTCGGGGACGACCGTATCTCTGCAGTTCCTGGGCAAAGACATTCAACAGCACCTCGGAATCCGAATCGG
Organism: Desulfocapsaceae bacterium; assembly: GCA_046706325.1. Taxonomy (GTDB): domain Bacteria; phylum Desulfobacterota; class Desulfobulbia; order Desulfobulbales; family Desulfocapsaceae; genus CAWGGS01. Next base: position 5,212 of record JBJKPM010000085.1, read on the forward strand.
TGTTGATGTGGCGTCGATCCATCCTGTAGAGCTCATCTTTCAGTTGGGCGGCATTGGTTAGATTGCCGTTATGGGCAAGGGCGATTCCGTAGGGCGAATTGACGTAGAACGGTTGGGCCTCCAGGGGGGAGTGGCTGCCTGCCGTGGGATAGCGTACGTGCCCGATCCCGGTGGATCCGACCAACCGTTCCAGGTCGGCTACCTGGAAAACATCCCGAACCAGCCCGCCCGCCTTGTGTGAAATAAGCCTGCCGTCGCTGCAAGTCGCAATCCCGGCGGCATCCTGCCCTCGATGCTGCAGAAGGCTCAATGCCTCATAGAGAGCCGACGCAACCGGAGTATGTCCTGCAATTCCTATGATCCCGCACATCTAAGGCCTCAAAACTGTCTCTCGATGACAGTGAAACGATCCGACCGGAGAATGAGAAGAGATGTACACCGCTGTCGGGCACTCTCCCCTCTTCAAAAAAAGGAGGATGCCGTCCGGCACCTTTCTGCCGGCCGAATCGGAAGCGTGTTTCACCAGTATTAAAAAAGTATGACGGCTGAGGAAATAATCAATGGTCCATCCAAGAAGCGGCAACCGCAGTCGGTGAAAAAATACGAGAGGATGCCTCCGCCCCCTTGATTCAACGTGATATCCGCGATCTGACGTGTATCAGCGCACTGGATACCTTGCGTGGCCCCACTCAACGGTATCGACTGACCGGCAAAGGCCGGCGTTGGCTGCAACGACAGCGGGAGAAGGACGGCTCCACCCGCAGGCTAACCCCTAGCTGAGCTGAATAAGAACTTTTTGACACTCTGTTTTTTTGTAAAAAACAGAGTGTCAAGTACTAAAAGCCCGGCAACTTGAATTTCATGGTCACCTCTCCGGTCTGCCTGTCCAGTCGGATGAGGCGGTCGTCTCCTCCGATTGTCTCGATCTTCCTGCCGGTTGCGATCTCCAACAGCCCGCTGATAAAGGCCATGCCCTGATTGAGGACCGCTTCCATTCTCTCAGGGGAGTGTTCTCCGGTCTCTGTTGCCGGAGCCGAGGATTTTTCGTCTTCACCAAGGACTGCAATCTCGGCGGGTTCCGGCTCTTCGCCTGCATAATCGATCTCCTCGGCCAAGACCGACGGATTGAGAAAATGCGGAGTATCTTCGGGAATCTCTTCCGATGGGACGGGATCGGGGGCACTGAGCTCCCGATCCTCATCCATCATGTCACGAAGCCTGTTGAGCAGCTCGGTACGTTTTTCCCGGGAGAATTCAACCTTGTCGCCTTCTCCGTCGAATACTCCTTTGAAAAGATCGGTCTTGAGCTGGATCCCGGTCAGGATCTTCTCCTCGATGCTCAACTTGGCAATCAGGTTGACCACGTTGATGCAGGTGCTTTTCTGGCCGATGCGATTAACACGGCCGATACGCTGATTCAGTTTGGCCGGGTTCCAGGGAAGTTCGAAATTGATGACGCAATCCGCCGCCTGAAGGTTAAGCCCGGTGCCGCCGGCGTCGGTGGACAGAAAGACCTTGCAGTCCGGGTTGGTGGTAAACTCGTCGATCAGGGCCTGGCGTTTGGCAACCGGAATCTTGCCCGAGAGTTCGACAAAAGCAATTCCCGCCTCGGAGAGCTGCTTGCCGATCAGGAAATTCATGGTGGTCCATTCGGAAAAGATCACCACCTTGTGGCCGTTCTGTATCACCAGTTCCTCCATGACCCCTTGCAACTCCCTGAGTTTGGGGGAAATATGGCTCTTCCGGTCAATCAGATAGGTCGAATCACAGACCTGGCGCAGCTTCAAGAGCAGGACCTGGATCTGCTTGATGTCCATCGGTGTCAGAAACTTTTTGTCCAGAAGAGGGAGCAGGGATTGGAGATAGCCGCTATGGATCTTGGCCTGCCGGTCGTCGAGATCAATGAAGTAGTTGTTGATCACCTCGGCGGGAAGTTCGGTGAGCACCTCCTTCTTGCGCCGGCGCAGGGCGATGGTCTTGAGCCGCTCATGGAGCATGTCCAGATTGTGATAGCCCATGATCTTGCCTTTCTTGGTGCGGCTCAGCATGAAATGGTCGGCGGCGAATTTCCACAGCGGTGAGAGCATCTCCGGCTCGAGAAACTGGATGATGGAGTAGACATCCTCCAGCTTGTTTTCCAACGGGGTGCCGGTCAGGACCAGGGCATGCCGGTGCGGCAGGGCCTTGACTGCGGCAGCCGTCTTGGTCTCGAAGTTCTTTATCCTCTGGGCCTCGTCAAGGATGATCAGGTCGGGTTTGTAGGCGGCAATGCTGCCCCCGTCGCGGAGCACCGCCTCGTAGTTGGTAATCTTGAACAGGCTGTCATCCTCCAGGTAGAGTCGCTTTCTTCCCTTGAACGGGCCGGAGACGATGACGGCCCGCTCGCCGGTAAAACGATGGATCTCCCGTTGCCACTGCTCCTTCAACGAGGCCAGGGTGACGATGAGGACCTTGCGGAAGTCGAAGGTCTCTTTTTTCAGCAAGGCAACGACAATGGCCTGCAGGGTCTTGCCCAGGCCCATCTCGTCACCGATCAGCGCCGCCCTCTTGTACAGTGCGAACCTGACCCCTTCCATCTGGTAAGGATAGAGCTCGGCCTTGATTCCGGGAGGAGAAACAACCGGCGTATCGGCGAGGCGGGCGAGTTCCTGCCGGGTGAAATGATCATTCACCCGGGACATAACGGATTCCCTGATCCGCACCCGTTTGTTGCTCCCCTGCTCGGTCATGAAGTCGACGAAGTCCCCGAGATCGCTTCCGCTAAGGAGGCCGTTGCCGTCGAAGTAGCGGCGGATGCTTGATTGGAGCGCTTCCTCCTCTTTTGGCAGGTCTTCGCAGAAGCAGCGGGGGAGGCTGCTTGCCGAATCCCAGAAGATATCGATAAACGGGAAGCGTTCCCGCTGAACCTTCCCGGGAAACTCCTTATTCTTGTGCAGGAAATCGGCCAGATGGATGATGTGCTTGCAGGTCCCGAGCCGATTGGTCAGAAAATCCGGACAACTGCAGTGCCCTTGCCCGCCGACGGGATCATGCAGCGTCACGACATACTGGCGGCCGTCACTTCTCTCAATAAGGTGCTCGCCCTTGAACATATCGCCCGGTTTGACGATGAATTGTTCGTTTTTGGCCCTCAGTCTGCGATCCTCCAGTGCCTGGGCCTTGATCTCGTCCGGGGTGAGGAGCTCTTCACCTCCGGATGTCAAAGACGGTTTACAGAGATCGGGCCTGCTCTTTTTCCATTGATTCATCCTGTCGACGGCATCGAGCATAACCGCGACGATGTGTTTGCAACCGGGACCGGGATAAGGGCAGTCACAGGAGGAGCCGGTCCCGTTGCGCAAATCAACCTTGGTCGTATAATCACCGTAATTGCCGTCCACCTCGTAGACAAAGGACCCTTTATCCGGCTCGGCATCGATACAGCAGAAGGCGCCGTGTTCATAAAGTCGGAGTCCGCGTGAGAAGATTGTCTTGTTGTCGGCCACACGGTTTTTGATGGTTTCACGGTTTAATTCAATCATGATACTTTTCTCGAAATATTTTGTTGTGGTCTCCATGAATGTCTCTGCTGAGCACTGGTACAGCCATACTGGCTCATGTATACTCCCTGCAAACCGTATCTCCAAGGAATTTCAATTCGGGCAGATGAAACCGGCCCTTGGTGTCCGTTAACGTCTCAAGGCCCTGCTTACGTGCCTCCCCCTGGAGAGGCAGGGCGATCAGATTTCCAATTCCACCCTGAAGAAGGGTGTCTTGATGGGGAAAAAGCAGGTCTCATCCTGCAGCATCGAGAGGTGATTTCCAATAAATGAGGTACTGTGTTTTCTCTTCTGTGGCCGGTTGAGGGAGAGTATCGTCGATCATCGGAAAAGTTGAGGTAGAGGATATTCAGGCAGGGCACATCGGCATCCAGCAGCGGTTGCATGAGCTGAAACATGACTGTCGGATTGCCGCTGTGATGCACTCCGATGCAGACTGCAGACTTACCTGACACCGGCGAGACTTCTACTCGTCTGGTCATACCGACCGGCAGGTCAATTTACTGAAAAATATGCGGGCAAGGAACATCTGCACTTAAACAAAAAATCTGGCATGACAACCGTCTTTATAGACAGAACGTCATCCTATGAGCAGCCAGACTAGATCTCATGCTTGTGAACGAAATCGCTCCATTTCAATGGAGTATCCGTGATTTTTACTCCCATTGAAATCTTGCCGTCTCTTTCTAGATACCATTTGGGTTTGACATTCATTCTGAAGAGTTTCTTGTCTTCAGAAAAGATGGCTGAGAGCTTTCTGGTCGCTAAATTCAGTCGTTTGGGTAAATTATTTATTCGCATACCGGATACTGACAGATCTGAAACCAATCCCTTAATGGGCCCCATTCCATCCGAAACAATAATGGAAGGATTGTTTAACCTGATGCGCGGATGCCTTCTATTTTCCATGTTCCATCAATCTTGTTCAATATTTTCCGTTGACTTCGGCCTCAGTCCCTGCAATATACGGGGTAGAGCATAGTGGAAAACAATAATCACTACCACCTCTCTCGCCAACCGAGGTTGCCCTGAATGTGGAGAACTTCATGAATAACGATTGTGAATAAATTGAAAAGCCGAAAGCAAAGAGACCGTCGCTCTCAGTTTTCGGCTTTTTTCGTTCAGGCAGGTCGCCTTGCTGCAATCGGATGACGAGTTCCTTTAAGCGCTCCTTCCTTTCCGGGCTCGCTTTATCGTCCTATTTCACCGGATTTCAACAGGTATGCACAGATTATCCGAGGTTGCTGAAATGCTCCCGCAGGCATCGCAGGAAAATTTCATCTCCTCTTTTTGTTCGCTGCAGACCCTGTCCGGCGAAACAGCGCAGAGATTTTCGCTCTCGGGTACGGTTGCCGGATTACACAGATTGAGGAACTCCTCTGATACTACACCGCAGTTTTGACATTTAAATGACATTGAATCGCCTCCTTATCCTGGAATCACCGGATACACCTTCCGTGTGCTCAAGAAACGTATGCAGGAGCTCCGGCAGATTATACAAATTTGAAATCGCCAAATTCAGCTGCACACCCTCTGCCCAGCGACAGAGGGTGTCGCCTGCTTACAAAATTAAGAAAAAGATGCCCGGTTGTCAATGTCGCCGGAGACGCCCACAACGGCGGCAAGAGCAGAGCGGGTATTTCCATGGCAGGACTTCACCCCATGGTTGTCGGAGTACATACTGCTCAAGGCAAAATCCAAAGGAGAGGATCCCGCTTCCCGGATTCATAGTTGCAGCCAAAAGGCATTTTCAGCGGTCGGGGAAATGGGGACATTCCCGTTTCTTTCCCGGGAAGGTCTGTGGGCCGATGTCTCCAAACCTGCCTGAGGGTTCGCCCCCCCTTTTCAGGGATAAGCGCCGTCGTCAGTTGGGCAGGCTGTACATCTCCTGCATCTGCAGGACATCAGGGTCGCGCAAATAGTCGCTATACGGCATCATCTTATCAATGACCCCGCCCGGCAGTATTTCGATGATCCTGTTTGCCACGGTATCCATGAGCGTATGGTCATGGGACGAGAACAGAATAATTTCTGGAAATGATTGCATTGCGTTATTGAGAGCAGTTATGGATTCAAGATCAAGATGGTTGGTGGGCTCATCAAAAATCAAGGCATTGGCGTCGCTCAACATCATGCGGGAAAGCATGCAGCGTACCCGCTCTCCGCCGGAGAGTACATTGGTTTTCTTCAACGCCTCGTCACCGGAAAAGAGCATTTTGCCCAGAAAGCTCCTGGCAAAACTTTCGCCCTCGGTTACGGGAGTGTACTCGCCGAGCCAATCTACCAGTCTTTTATTTTCATTAAAAAACCGACTGTTTTCCTTGGGAAAATACGATGTGCTCATGGTCACCCCCCAGCGGAAGGTGCCGCTGTCCTGCTCCAACTCTCCGGAGAGTATCTGAAAAAGCGTGGTGATAGCCAGGCTGTTTGTACCGACAAACCCGATTTTTTCACCCTTGTTGACAACAAGAGAGAGGTTTTTTAAGGCAGGCATCTCACCTATTTTCTTGGAAATATTGTTCATCTCCAGAATCACATCACCGCAGGGCCGCCCGGCCTTGAAGGAGATAAAGGGATATTTCCTGCTTGATGCCGGCATATCCTCAAACTCAAGTTTGTCGAGGAGCTTTTTTCTTGATGTCGCCTGTCGGGCCTTTGAGGCGTTGGAGGAAAATCGGGCGATAAATTCCTTCAGTTCCCTGGCCTTGGCCTCTGTTTTGCTGTTGGCGTCCTGTCTCTGCTGCAGCGACAGTTGACTGGCCTGGTACCAGAAATCGTAATTGCCGACATATATCCGTATCCGGCCAAAATCGATATCGGCCATATGGGTGCAGACCTGATTGAGAAAATGACGGTCATGAGAGACGATGATAACGGTGTTGTCAAAACGTTCGAGAAAGCCGTCAAGCCACTGGATTGATTTAACATCAAGATTATTGGTCGGCTCATCGAGCAGGAGAATATCGGGGTTGCCGAAAAGCGCCTGCGCCAGCAGTACCCTCACTTTTTCTCCGCCTTCGAGTTCTTTCATTTTCTTGCCGCGAAGCCCCTCACCGATGCCCAGACCGCTGAGAAGCGTTGCCGCCTCGGATTCAGCTTCGTATCCGTTCATCTCGGCGAATTCAGCCTCAAGTTCTCCACTACGGATTCCGTCTTCTTCGGTAAACTCAGCTTTGGAGTAGAGTCTTTCACGTTCTGCCATCAGTTCCTGCAGGCGGGAGTGGCCCATCAGCACGGTTTGAGCTACCGTGAGCTCATTGAAGGCGAACTGGTCCTGACTGAGCACGGCGATCCTTTCACGGGCCCCGACAGCTATTGTGCCGGTATCGGGCTGGATGTCCCCTGCGAGAATTTGTAAGAAGGTGGATTTGCCGGCTCCGTTTGCGCCTATGAGGCCGTAGCAGTTTCCGGCAGTGAATTTTATATTTACGTCCTTAAAGATAACACGCTTTCCATAGGAAAGGGACACGTTGGCTGCTGATATCATGAGAGTAGGTTGTGTGTAAAAAAGACAGAAGATGAAAGTGAGCTTGCGGAAAATGGAACCGATCCAATCCGTTACGTACAAAGAGCTTGGACGTTCCTGCGTGACACCGGTTGCAAAAAGTGCGTGAGTCTACCACAGGTCCGGATAATGAGCAAGGATGTTGCTGCGACCGGACATGGAGCATCGGGAATTTGGAAAACCCCGGACGGTCGGGCTTTCTTGTCAAGGGCGGTGCCTTCGATGGCGCCACGCTCTATGCCAAAATACCGGCCAGCACCTCGAAATGATCAAAAGGCGGCATAACACAGGCCCCTCTGAACCGTTCTCTGGCAATCTGCAGCATGTCGCAGGCGTTGGCCATGCCTTCGGCCACCGGATCGGCGGCCTTTTCCATCCGGGACCGAACCTGATCGGGAACCGAGATGCCCGACACCTTATTGTGCAGGAATTCGGCATGACGAAACGTCCGCAACGGCAGGATCCCCAATATCACGGGAATGCCGATATGCCTGACGGCGTCGGCAATGGCCTGAGCCCCGGCCTCGTCATACACCGGCTGGGTCACCGCATACTGTGCTCCGGACCTGGCTTTTTCTTCCAGCCGCCGCACCGCCCGCTCAAATCCCCCCTTCGACCCGGGCTTGGTGTCGAAGACCGCACCAGTGAAAAGTCCGGCCTCGCGGGCCATGCCGATCAGGTCACAGACATTCACATCGCCGACAGGGGAGACAATGCCCCGGTCCGCCAGGGCGATTCCGTCTCCTGTGGCTGCCATCACCGTCTTCAGCCCCAGGGCCTTGGCGCCCCAGAGCTCGCCCTGCACCGCAATGCGATTATGGTCCCTGATGGTGCAGTGGAGAATGGCGGGTCTGCCTATCCTGGTCTGGATCAGATGGCAGGTAGCCATGGCACTCATCCGCGATTTTGCCACCGGATTAGTGGCAACGCTGAAGCCGTCGAAGGACAGCGTGTTCAGCGACGACAGCCGGGCAAGCAACTGATCCGGGTCCGGTCCTCCCGGAGGCACGACCTCCACGGTTATGACGAAGCGGTCCTTATGGGCAAGCAAGGCTTCCATTTATATCCCCTTTTATTGGCTAGCAAATGTAATAAATCCGCAGATTCAAAACATGATGCCGGTTTTTAACACAGGTCTCGTCGGATTTTTCTGCTCTGCCTTCAGACTGTACGAAGAAATTTCCGGTACGAGGCCGTGGTGTTTCTCTTGTAATATGTTTACAGGAGAGAAGAAGTTATGGTCAATATCTTTCGAATACTACGTAAGCCAGGCACTCCATAGATGCCGGAATATCTGTGCCTGCAGAGCGATCAAGGATGTGAAAAAACCGGGTGCGCCAAGCAAGGTAGCTTGACTAACCCCGGTCTTTGAGGGTTTAATCTTCTTAAAGTGATTCGTTTTTCCGTGGCTTCACACTATCTCCTTGCGACCAAAGTCATCAAAATGCAATCACATTCCACTTTTGCGGTTTCTTCCGAGAATCGGCCGGTATGTTGCCTTTTTCAAAGGATCTTCGGGTTATCGCTGCAGCTTTGGTTTGTTTTCATTTGCTTGGAGCTGGTGATCGCGGGCCCGTTATGTTCTGTAACCAGGGGAGAGACGGAGGCCTCCGTTCATCTGACCGCTCATGAGGTCAGGTGGCTCAGAGACCATCCGCATCTGGTGATCGCGCCTGCCCCCGATTTTCCTCCGATCGAATTTTTTGACACCAGCGGCCGCTACAAGGGTATTGCGGCTGATTTTGTGCATCTCCTGGAGAGGAAGCTGAACGTTCATTTTACCGTCCTGCATCTGGCCAGCTGGCAGAAAATCCTGCAGAGCACTGAAAATGGAGAGGTGGACATCTGGGGCGCCGCCACAAAGACGGTTGAACGCGAGGCCATAATGCATTTTACCCGCCCCTACCTGAGTTTTCCCGCAGTCATCATAGTGAAAAAGACGACCTATCATGATCTGACCCTCGATAAACTCCACGGTCTGAAGGTCGTATCTCCGTCAAGGTATGTGACTGATGATTATCTGAGAGATCGCTACCCCGACCTGGCAAGAATTCAGGTTCCGGATGTGCCCACCGGTCTGAAGATGATTTCATTCGGCGTAGCCGACGCTATGGTGGTAAATGAGGCCGTCGCCTCCTACTATACCCATGAATTGGGTCTCACCAATCTGGTTGTCGCCGGTCAATCGGAGGCGACGTGGCCGCTGTCGTTTGCCTCACGACGTGAATGGCCGGAACTCAATTCCATACTGCAAAAGGCACTTGATTCCATCCGTCCCGCGGACCGCGATCTCCTGGTCAAGCGATGGATTGTTCTCGGAACGCAAGGATATGTCTCCCACAGGACATTCTGGCTGACGGTTCTGGGGAGTATCGGCTCGGCATTGGCGGCGATGGGCTTCGTTTTGTTCCTCAACCGCTCCCTTCGTCAAATGGTGGGACAGCGAACGACAGAGCTTCAGCGGGAGTTGGATGAGCGGCACAGGATTGAAGACGAGCTCATTAGAAACAAGGAACGGCTTTCCCGGTTTTTTGCCGCAGCTTTTGAAGGAATTTTTATCCATCTGGAGGGACGGATCATCGACGTGAATCCGGCCGCCACAGAGATTTTCGGTTATTCCGGGGAGGAAATCATCGGCCATGACCTGATGGAGTTCATCACACCGGAATCACGGCTGCTGGCAGCCGAAAAAATGAAGGTTGAAGAACAAGGGTCCTACGAAGTCACCGGTATCACACGCAATGGGACACGTATCTTCCTTGAGGTCCGTGCCCGATTTCTGGAGGTTGACGGCAGGCAGGCACGCGTGGTCGGTTTCCGGGATATCACCCAGCGCAAGCTGATTGAAAACGACCTGCGAAGATACCAGGAAGAACTGGAGGCAAAAACCGAATCGCTGGAGGCTATCCGTTCCATCTCGGATAAGCTTCACCGATCCCTCGATCTGAATATGGTTGCCGAACAGGCGGTCTATGCGATGATCACCCGCGCAAATTCGCCCTCGGTGGCTCTTTATCTCCTGGACGGGGAGGGGTCCCACCTCGAGTTGACTTTTTCCCAGGGGTTTCCGGAAACCGTCCTGAAAAAGGCCGGACGGCTTCCCGTGCACGGCAGTCTCTCCGGTTTATCGGTGAAAAGCCGGAAGGTCATGATCAGTAAAGACATATCGAGCGACGAGAGAATTGAACCTGTCGTCCGGCAATGGCTTCTGGCGATCGGCTATCTCGGCGCCGTGACCGTCCCTCTTCTGGCTGAAGAAAAGGTCCTGGGGGTGTTGAATTTATTGTACCCGGATTTTCAACGGCTTCCGCTGCCACAGGAGGACGAATTGCTGATTATCGGTCAAACGGTCGGACTGGCTATAACCAATGCCCTCCATATCGTCCAGCTCAACGAGGAGATGGAGGTCCGGCGGAAGACCGATGAAAAATTGCAGCAGCTCAACGCCGAACTGGAGCAGCGGGTGAACCGGCGGACCGCCGAGCTGAAAGAGGCCAAAGATCGGGCAGAGCAGGCCGACCGAATCAAATCGGCCTTCCTGGCGACCATGTCGCACGAATTGCGCACCCCCTTGAACTCGATCATAGGCTTCACCGGCATCCTGCTGCAGGGCCTTGCCGGGCCCCTGAATCTCGAACAGCAAAAACAGATGACCATGGTGCAGAACAGTTCGCGCCACCTGCTGTCCCTGATCAATGATGTCCTGGATATTTCCAAAATCGAAGCAGGACAACTGGTTCTGGACCCCACGTCTTTCGATCTCAGAGCATCCATTGAGAAGATGACCAAATTGATATCTCCGCTGGTGGAAAAAAAGGGCCTCGATATCGGGACCGACCTTCCCGAATCTCCGGCGATGATTACCGCCGATCAACGGCGCCTTGAGCAGGTCGTCCTCAATCTGTTGAATAATGCGGTAAAATTTACTGAAAACGGACGGATCGACATCTCGTGTCAAAGCGAAGCTGACGGTTTTCTGTTGTCTTTTTCCGATACGGGCATCGGTATGCGGCCGGAGGATTTGTCGAATCTCTTTCAACCGTTCACCCAGATTGATACCGGCCTTGCCCGTAAACGCGAAGGAACCGGGCTCGGTCTTTCGATCTGCAAAAAGATCCTCGATATCATGGGGGGATCCGTTGAAGTGGAAAGCAAATGGGGACAAGGGAGTACGTTTAGTGTCCATCTTCCCCGGAAAACACGAGGTCCGGCATGAATAAGAAACTGTTAATTATCGAGGATAATGAACAAAATCTATATATGATGCGTTTTCTTCTCGAGATGAACGGTTTTTCCGTCATCGGCGCAGAGGATGGGCGAAAGGGTATCGAAATGGCGCTGACCTGCGCACCTCTTGCCATTCTCCTTGATATACAACTGCCCGAAATGGACGGCTATGCCGTTGCCGCCGAACTGAAGAAACATCCTCGGCTGGACAGGATCCCGATCATCGCCGTTACCTCCTATGCCATGGTGGGAGATCGGGAAAACATACTGGCAGCAGGGGCCACCGGGTATATCGAAAAACCCATCAATCCTGAAACCTTTGTCGCGGAAATCATGCAATATTTGCCCAAAGATACGGAAAACCCCGGGGAAATGGAATGAGAGCATTAAACGTTGATGATAGCGATGAGAACCGGTATTTGGTTGAAACCCTGCTGAAAGCAAACGGCTACGAGGTCATATCCGTCCCAAACGGCTCCGAAGCTCTCGATCAGCTGCACATCCGTGAGTTCGATCTGATCATTAGTGATATCCTGATGCCGGTAATGGACGGTTTTCATCTGTGCCGCACGGTCAAGGCAGACAAAACGCTACGCAAAATACCCTTTATCTTCTATACGGCGACCTACACCGGCCCCCAGGATGAGTCCTTTGCGATGAAGGTCGGGGCCGACGGGTTCCTTCAGAAACCCTGCGAGCCGGAGGTCTTCCTTGAGGCCATATACGATGTGGTGGCAAAGGCCGGGAAAGGTGACATTGCCTCGTTCGCCGAACTGCAGGTGCCCGAAGAGGAGGCGCTTAAACTGTACAGCGAGCGTCTGGTAAGAAAGCTTGAGCAGAAGATGCTGCAGCTCGAAAAAGAGGCCCAGGCACGGCAGGCGACCGAAGAAACGCTCAGGCAGAGTGAAAAGAAGTACCGATCACTCTACAAAAGCATCCGGGATGCAATACTCGTTGCCGATTTGACCCGGGTCATTCTGGATTGCAATCAGGCCTTTGTTGATTTGTTCGGCTATGCCCTCGCTGAAATTACCGGAAAAAGTTCCACGGTTGTTTTTGAAAACGAAAAGGAACTGCAGACATTCGATCCCTTTTCCGCCAATGATAAAGATGATTCCATCCACTTATATTCCGTTAATTTCAAGAAGAAAGACGGCTCAATCTTCCCAGGCGAAATCAATGTCTTTACTGTCAGAAACGACGATGGGGCGACCACCGGATTCATCGGACTGATACGGGATATCACCGAGAGGGTGCGGGCTGAAAAAACGCAAAAAGACCTTGAATCCCAGCTGCACCAGGCCCAGAAAATGGAATCGGTTGCCAGGTTGGCCGGAGGTGTTGCCCATGATTTCAACAATATGCTAAGCGTGATTGTCGGCTATTCGGAACTGGCCCTGACCATGATTGATCCCGCCGATGGACTGTATGGAAATCTCCATGAAATCCACAGGGCAGCCGTCCGTTCAACCGATATCACCCGCCAACTTCTGGCATTTGCCAGGAAGCAGATCATCTCTCCAGTTGCCCTGGACTTGAATCAGGCTGTGGAGAGCACACTCAAAATGCTGCGCAGACTGATAGGTGAAGATATCGACCTTGCCTGGATTCCCGAAACCGACCTGTGGCCGGTAAAAATGGACCCTTCTCAAATTGATCAGATACTTGCCAACCTCTGTGTCAATGCACGGGATGCCATCGACGGCGTGGGACGGATCACCATCGAGACCGATACGGCGACCTTCGATGCGGGCTATTGCGCCGACCATCTGGGGTTTGTTCCCGGCGACTATGTGCTTCTTGCCGTAAGCGATAACGGCTGCGGCATGGAAAAGGACACCCTGCGCAATATCTTCGATCCGTTTTTCACGACAAAAACAATCGGCAAGGGCACGGGCCTGGGGTTATCCACTGTCTACGGCATCGTAAAGCAGAACAACGGTTTTATCAGTGTCTATAGCGAACCGGGCAAAGGAACCACCTTCAGGATTTACCTGTCGCGCTACTCCGAGATGCCTGTTGAGGCCGCCAAAGAAAGTCCGGAGGGCATCCCTGCCGGCCACGGTGAAAGCATTCTGGTCGTCGAAGATGAGCCTTCAATTCTGAAACTCGCCGAAAAGATACTGAAAGGACTGGGGTATACGGTACTGACCGCTGAAAACCCAAGCCAGATCCTCAAGATCTCCCGAAGAGACCCGATCGCGATCGATCTGCTTATCACCGATGTGGTCATGCCTGAGATGAGCGGCAAGGAACTCTCCCATCACCTCCAAGACCATTGCCCCGGACTCAAGACGCTGTTCATGTCAGGGTACACAGCAGATGGCATTGCTCATCATGGGATATTGGAAGAGGGCGTCAATTTCATCCAGAAACCGTTTTCAGTCAGTGCCCTGGCCCAAAAGGTCCATGACATACTTTCCCGGTGAGGTTCGAAGGGGATCCTCGGCAGTAAGATCACCAGGGACCGGGACCGTCTTTGGCTCGATAATCCCTTTGATCTCTTGCTGAAGATTTCGTTTTCACGTGTGATTGCCGATACCTTCGGCTATGCTTGCCAAACGGCTGGAGAAGACCGTGAAATAATCAACTTCGGTTGGTATATCGCGCGATATCCCGAACGATCAGTTCGGGTATCTCCCAATGCAACGCATGACCGGCATCATATTCAAGCAGTCGTGACCTGCCGATCCCTGCCAGTAAGACAAGTTGATCCTCCTTTTTGAAAATCGCATCCCTTGATCCCCAGAGAACCAGGGTTCTTGCCTGGATACGATCAAGAATCCCGGAGTTGTCGACGGTCAACAGTTCTTTGCAGACCGTTTTCCAGACTCGGGAGGGGATCTTCCGGCTCTCGGCGATAATCGTCTGCAGAAACCCGGAAGCGACCGGAAGGCTCGGGGTCTGAAATTCGGCGATAAATGACTCCTCGATCGGGTCCCGCAGATTCATGATCGCATCGCAGGCCTCGATCAGTGCCTGGTTTCCTTTCGCCTTCCACGAAGAGCTGATCAGGATCAGATCCTCGACTCTTTCGGGATAGGTCGCTGCAAAGATCTGGGCGATGAAACTTCCCATCGAATGGCCGACGAGGGTCGATTTTTGAATGTGCAGGGCCTCTTGAAACCCCAGGAGGTCATCGACAAAATCCTGCATCCGATAGCGGCGATCCGGCTTTGAAGAGTCGCCATGCCCCCTGAGATCCACGGCCAGACAACGGCAGGTGAAAGGCAATGCCCGGAGCAGCGGCTCAAACGAGTACCAGGAATCGGCATACCCATGCAGAAAGATGACCGTATCTTTCTTGGGGCCGACATCGATGTAACTGAGCGACTGCAAATTAGACAATGTGATCCGCTTTCTCTCCCATCCATTTCCAGAAAGATGCATAAGAACCTCCTGTTTACGGCTGCAACGTCGGCGACCATGGGGTAAGATCCCGGCCGGTGAAAAACAGCCTGCGAGGTTGAGCCTCGATATCTATGATACCGACAAAATTAACCGTATGCAACATTGGTATGTTGGGTTACAATAGCCGCTGCAGGACGTTGCCGTTAAAAGGATATGAAAAGCGGGATCCCCAGGCTGTCATAGAAGGTATCGGTTTGCAATCAGATCCTGAGGACCCGGCAAAAAGATCCGGGACGACTGCGGGAAAAACAGGAGGATGCCATGAAGATCGGGATCATGAACAACCCGTCAAAACCGGTTGACGACGAGGCGGCACGCTGTGGTCGAGGGCAGTTTGATTTTTTGGATCTGACCATCGAGGGGCCAAGGGCCGCAACGGTTGATGTCGATAAGGTACGGTCTATTCTCGATCGGTACGGCATGATCATAACAGGGCATACCGACCCCTGCCTTCCTCATGCCTATCCGAATCAAGGGATCCGAGACGCCTGTTTAAAAGAATTTGATCGATGTGCCGGGATATTTTCCGCCTTGGGTGCAACGGTCATGAACATCCATCCCTGTTATTTTTGTCCGCCGAGCATGAAGCCCGATTTGGTGGCCCTGAACATTGAGGCGTTGAAGCCCATCGTCGAAATGGCTGCGTCCTACGGCCTTACGATGGTCATTGAAAACTATATCGCCCCCTTCGACCGGGTTTCCACCTTAAAGAGGATCCTGGCCGAGGTCCCGGGGCTCCAGTTTCATCTTGATTTCGGGCATACCAATTTCGGTTACGATGGGTATGAGGTTTTTTGCAGCGAACTGGGGCAATACATCCGACATGTCCATTTTTCCGACAATCGATCCAGGGCCGACGATCACATGCCCCTGGGTGTGGGAACCATCGACTGGAGAAGGGCAGTCACTTCGTTACAAACGATCGGGTATGACAGCACTATTACCTTGGAGGTATTCTGCAATGACCCCCATATGCGATACCACTATCTGGATATGAACCGCAGGCTGGTTCTGGATCTTTGGACCTGTCAGGACATACAGTGACGGCCCGTCCCGGAATCGCAAAGGCAAACGGGAATGCATCCGGTTTTATCGGCCCGTCACCGGTCTCTTCCTGGTCGGACCTCCGTCTCCATCGAGCACCTCCCGGATCTTTTTCAACAGCAAGGTCGGAATGATCGGTTTCGGAATGAAGGAAATCAACCGTCTTTCCTCTTCATCAAAGATGTCGGCGGTGTAACCGCTGGTAAACAGGCACCTGATGTCCGGCTGTATTCTGCAAATGTCACGATAGGCCTCCTTGCCGTTTTTCCTGGGCATGATAACATCGAGAATAACCAGGTCGATCCGGTCCTGATGCGCCATGAATTTCTTGACGGCAACCTCGCCGTCCATGGCCTCGATAACCGTATAGCCGAACGTTTCGAGTATCTGCCGGGTGAGGTTTCGGGCTGCGGTATCGTCTTCAGCCAACAGGATTGTCTCCGTCCCGCCTGCCGGAAGCTCCTCGGGAGGGCCTTCTTCCTCCACAGGCGCCGGCCGAACCGTCGGCAGCAAGATCCGGAATGTGGTCCCCTTGCCCGGTTCACTGTAGCAGTTTATATAGCCTTTGTGCTGCTGGATAATCCCATATACGATGGCTAAGCCGAGGCCGGTCCCTTTTCCGATCTCTTTGGTCGTAAAAAACGGTTCGAATATTCTTTCGGCAGTCGCTTTATTCATACCTTCACCGTCATCGCTGCAGGTGAGAAAGACATACCTCCCCGGAGCCCCGTATCCATGGACCCGTATGAATTCCCGGTCCAACTCTACAACTTCGGTGCTGATCCTGAAGGTTCCCCCTGTCGGCATGGCATCCCGGGCATTGGTGGCCAGGTTTATCAAGACCTGTTCCAGTTGTGTGGGATCTGCCATTATCGTTACATCGTTCTCGGTCAATACAGGCTCGACCTTGATATCCTCGCGCAGCAGCTTGACCAGCAGTTTTTCGACCTTGCCGACGATGATGTTCAGGCTGACAGGCCGCGGTTCGAGAGGCGTTTTCCTGCTGAAGGCGAGAAGCGACTGGGTCAGGCTTGCAGCACGGTCGGCAGAGGCAAGGACCTGCTGCACGTTATGCATAAGCGGGTCGTCCTCGGCCATCTTCATCGCCAGGAGGGTCCCATGACCGATGATTACCGTAAGCATGTTGTTAAAATCATGGGCAATAGTTCCGGCAAACGTTCCGATTGCCTCCATCTTTTGCGCATGCCGGAGTTGCATTTCCAGGTTCCGCCGGCCTGTGATATCCCTGACCACTCCGGCCGAATGCCAATGTCCTTTAAGCAACAACCCGGATATTGAAAGTTCAATGGGAAACTCCTTGCCGTCCTTGCGCAGGGCGGACACTTCATAGACCTTGCCGGCCATGGTCCTGTGACCGGTCGCAACGAACTTCTCAAACGCCCGGCGATGCGCATTTCTAAAACGCGGCGGCATGATTATCTCCAGGCTTTTTCCCAACATATCACAGCTGTCATAGCCGAACATCTTCTCGGCGGCTCTGTTCCAATAACAGACGTTTCCTTGATCGTCGATCAGGATTACCGCATCAATTGTCAGGGAGGTGATCGCAGCCAGCTTTCTTTCCCCTTCGTGGGCGGCCTCTTCAGCCGCTTTGCGCTCGGTCACATCCAGAACAATCGAGAACAGGTAGGTTTTGCCGTTCAGGTGAATCGGCCCCCGGGATAATTGAACCTCGCGGATTTCACCGCTCTTCAGTCGATGCTGGAGCTGTATGAACTGAGGACCCTGCGTGGCCTCCCTGAGCATCCGAAAGACCTGATCGGCAGGCAGCTGTGCGATTATTTCGGTGATTGATTTGCCGGTCAATTCCTGCCTGTTGTAGCCGTAATATGAAAATGCCGCTTCATTGGCACCAACGACTTCCCCCGACTCCGGGTCGATCACCAGCATGGCCGCCGGAGACTCCTCAAAGAGGACACGGTACCGTCGCTCGCTTTCCATAAGCCTCTTTTCGGTCCTTTTTATTTCAGTGAGGTCCTCGAAACTTTCCACAGCTGCGATAAGTTCTCCTGCGTCGTTTCTTATCGGTGCGGCATTGAAGGAGATATACCGTTCCTCACCCCGGATGCTCGGGAACCATCCTTCGGCCTGCAGGCCTTCCGGGATGAATTTCGACCTGGCATGGGAGGTATAGAGCAGCGGCAGCTCGTCGGTCTTTTCGTCCACGATCAAATCAGCCAGCACCCGTCTCTTTCGAGTATAAAAAGGCCGCCACTGGTCATCGGTTCCGATGATCTCTTCCGCCTTTATGCCGGTCATCTCTTCACAGGCCCTGTTCCAGAAAACAACCCGATGGCTGCGGTCAAGGACGAATGTAGGGGCGGCTGAATTGCGAAGAAGGTTCTCGAAGAATTCCTTTTGCGCCTTTATTTCACGATTGCATATCTCGACCTGCCTGCGCAGGTCGATAAGTTCATGCATCAATTGTTCTCTGTCCATATTTCCATAATCCCTGGCTTTTTCCCGTACACCGTGCCGATCCCGGAGGATTGCGGCAAAGAGCGGCCCCTTCTTCCTCACCTCCGGTCGTCCAATTCCGGTAACAGTCCGGCCTGCCGGCGGTTTGCCTCAATCGCGATTCAACGTCATGTGGTCTGTGGAAGGGGCGGCGAAATACATTGTCTTCGCCTTCTTGAGAAATTTAAGAATGCGGGTTTTTAAATTTAGTGATCTCTTTCTCATAACAGTCAGGACAATACCCATGAGAAAAGTCGACATCCCAGTTGTTTTTGAAATAGGCCTCCACCCTCATCCAGGATTCTGTATCATCCCTGATCTTTCCGCACACGGAACATATTGGGATAATCCGATGAAGATCGGCTAATTCGCTGATGTCCTCGATTACCAGCAAGGCATGCCGTCTGTCTTGAAAGGCAAGGGGGGATGCGGTAACCAGAGCATAGATCTCCTTGATTGCCGCATCCCGGACGAACTCCAATCGTGCACGGCGGCGAACGACACGCCTTCCCTTACAGGCCTGCACCACCGAATCTCTGATGATGCAATTCCTGCAAAACGGGGCCTTGCCGCATCCTCCCGGCACCTCGGTTGTGTGAATGCAATGCAGTATTTCACCGGCGCGCTGTCTGAGTACGGTCTGCCTCTTCGAGATCAGCAGATCGGCTGCCGCCAGATTGTATTCCTGGATTCTCACATCATCATCGACAATCAAAACAATAGAGGGAAAGGCATCGAATACGTCCCTGAACACACCTCCGTCCCCTTTTGTATCAGCGGTCATCACTGCTCCTCTGGAGATCTGCGGCGGGCGGCAGATCCCCCGCCGTCCACTCAGATCCATGGTCTTCATTATTTTACGATATATCCTCTGTGCGGGAAATAAAGGCCGTCTACTGTTTTTACAATCTCTCCCGATTTCAAGTTCCTACGTTATATTATCTCGCAAGTCCTCACCAAATTCCGGTTGGCGGGACCGCCCCTCGCCAAGGTCCGACACTCTTTCCCTGATCAAATAATACCATGTAACGAATTTCCATTCCCTCCTCTCTTTTCACTTGAGCAAAAAGGATACGCCCGCCTCAAAGCTCAGGAAGAGTGCGCCAAAGAGAGGTGAACCCCCGGGGATGCTTGAATGAAAAGCATATCGGCAGCAGGGTTCTCACCTGGGTGGGATTCGTGTGCGACCGGCATCGCCAGTACCACTCTTCATGCAGCAATGGGAGGTGAACACTAAGGGGCATTGCAGGAATAGCAAAAATTCCGGAGCAAATCGGCTACAAGATTTTGTCGGCTCGCTCGGCAGAAAAAGCGATGGCACCACTTGCTGAAAAGCTTTGCGGATGACACCGCACCGTTGATATCGGCGCCCCCATCCGCCCGTGAACGTTCGGTCGATTTTATTTGTCTGTTTGTTGGAGTGTGCCTGGGCAAAGAGGGGTCCGGGGCATACTTCACACCGGGACCCGCGGCATGGGCCACCTCTTTCCACCGGCCATGGCCCCCACATTCCTTGAGACTCCGTGCCGGATCATCAGATCCATTGGTAGGCTTCGCTTCTCTGTTGGGCGCCGAAACCGCGCATATCGACCTGAAAGAGGCTGTTTTCCATCAGAGGTGTAAAGGAACAGGGGATGTCGCCCCAGCAAGCATTTGGGGCATTGATGATGGCAATCCTGGTGACCTTTCCCCGTGGCAGAAGAGATAAGAGAATGAGACGATAATTGATGATTTGGCCATAATCAATGAGAAAGGATTTCACCTCACTGAAATCCAGCACTATCCGGACGCGATCCGGCATCGGCAGGGTCAGCAGCTCAGCGAAGCTCTTCAGGAGCGTTCTATAATACGCGGTATTGAAGTATCTCATCAAGAGCACGCCATTTTCCTGATCTAACTCTATTCTATAATTGCCCATATACACCCCCGGTCAAATTCAGTCCAACCGCCCCACTACCAAGATTATGGTAAGTCGTGGTTTGAATGTCAAGAGGGTGTTGCGATTGCCGATCACCCCCCGTGGGCTGAGTATTTCTCGTCAAGAGATTTGTACTCCCTTGCATAGCTTATTGGATGAAGGTATTATACCAGTTTTTCTTCAAAAGGAAAGACGGCAAGGGTTTTTGGTCAACCTGTTTCCAGTCCGCCCGTTTCCGGACATATTGGGAGCAGGCGGGGAGGATTCAACAACCGGAATCGACACCCATATCGTCCGTAAAAGGGCCCTGCATCCTGCCGGTCGTTTTCATAACGAAATTATAAAAGCATCGAAACAAACTTTTGTTATGATGTTTCAAAGAGAATAAACCGTCGGCAATAATCTGGAGCTCAGCGTGTATTACCATTATGTCAAGACAACCTCAGACTGCGGGGAAGGCGGCGACAGCCTTGTCAGTTGCGTGCAAAAAATCATCCGGTATGTGCAGCCGGTATCCCATGACGAACGAGCCATCAACATATTGAATCGTTTTCTGAAGGATCCGGGGTTGTTCTGCATTCCAGTGCTGAAAAACACCAGGGTTTTCGGCCTGCTGAACAGACACCGGTTCATGGAGAATCATATGATCGGCAGATCCGGTTTCGGATACAGCGTGAATTATTATAAGCCGGTCGGACCCTTGCTCGAAAACTGTTTCCTGCTGATTGATCAGTCCACTACGATCGAACAGGCCGCCAAGCTCATAGAAACACGTGACCGTGTTTCCATGTACGATGATATCTGCGTAACCGATCGGGACACGTATGTCGGAATCGTCTCCGTCAGTGATATCCTGAGTGCCATCACCAGAAACAATCTCGTATTGGCCATCGGTGCAAATCCGCTTTCAGGCCTGCCCGGAAATGATTTCATACAGAGAAAGATCAGGAAACTTCTCGCAGATTCAGAATGTTTTGATATCTGTTATATCGATATTGATTTCTTCAAACCCTATAATGACAGGCACGGTTTCGCCAAAGGAGACAACGTCATAAAGTCGGTTGCGGACAGCATGGTCGCCGCGCTGGCCAGGTTTGAAAACGACGCCATCAACTTTGCAGGACATATCGGAGGCGATGATTTCATTATCTTGACAACACCGGAGAATTCGGTTGCCATCTGCCGGGATATTATCCAAAAATTTGACGACAACCTGGCCAGGTTTCACGGGAGTGCCGAGACTGAGAGGGGATATTACGAAAGCACCAACAGGAAAGAAGAATATGAGCGGTTTCCGCTCCTCTCTCTGTCCATTGCGATAATCAGCACCGAGGCACATCGCTATGTTTCCTATGCGGAGATTTCTTCAATTGCCTCAGGGCTCAAGAAAAAAGCAAAACAGCAACCGGGTTCGGTGGTGCTTAGAGATCAGCGAGTGAATAAAACGACGTCGCCGGTTGCCGTTATTCCCGGGAAATCACCTGCTCCCGGGCCGGACCGATCATGGAGCCGAAACGACAACCACCTGCCCTTTCAGGGTTGATCTCGTTCATGTACCGTACTGGTTTGAGAGCATGAAATTATTTGCCTCAAGCTTCAGAAAACGAGCGCTGGTGTCGGGCCGTCGAGCTACGGCTTTCAGTTCATAGATAAAGAGCGAACTCCCCTCCATGACCTTGGCTTGTTGCTTGGCAATGCTTGCCGCCTCCGAAAGTTCAATGCGACATTTCACATCCGATGGCCTGACCACTACCGCCCCTACAGACAGCGTCATCCGTCCGTTTTTCCGCTCCTTGCCCTCCCGGTCAACGATTGTGATGACATTGTCGATATGATCGTGGCAAAAATCTCCTATTCTGTCGTCAAACTGTTTCAGGATTCGCAGAGCTGAGGCCTGCCAGTCATCGCTTTTGAAGATGACTACGAAATCGTCGCCGCCCAGATGAGCGATAAAATCATCCCGGTCATCACTATTGGCTGCCAGCAGTTCGGAGATCAGGTTGATGACCTTGTCGCCGCGGCTGAATCCGAAGAGATCATTGAAGGATTTGAAGTCGTCGAGATCAAAATAACAGACGACGAAGGGGGCGGATTGCCGGAAGACCTTTTGCAGTTGCCGTTGCATGGGAACATTTCCCGGCAACAGCGTCAATGGATTGGCATAGCGGGATCGATAAACATGTAACTTTGTTATTTCATTAAGTAAATCAAGAATTCTAGCCTTTCCGGCCAGCCGGCAGCCATCGAGAATAACGAACTCATCGGTGTAAACATCCGGCGCAGTAGTCAACCGGTAACTGGCATCTTCCAGAGATAGATGCTGTTCCACCTGCATGATATTGCTGTTCATGAAATGGAAGATAGCCTGCTTACCGAAGACCTCCTTCCCACAGAGGCCTGCATAGATGTTCATGAAATCCCATCGTAATACCATGCCTATCACCTCACCGTCATGCAGGACAACAATCGATTTCTCATCCGGCATGGAGGAAAAGAGCTCGCCGACCTGCATGACCTTCGTATCGGCCTGTACCGATATTGCAGGCCTGAGCAGAATCCCTACGGTCGGAGAATCCTCCTCATTCGAAGTCCGTTTTTCCTTCCTGAATAATTTTGAGGCAACAGCCAACGGTGGTATCTCCACAGGGCGGGAAAAATAATACCCCTGCACCATTTCGACCCCCAATTCTCGAAGCGTGGCATATTCCTTTTCGGTTTCGACCCCTTCTGTGATCACTCGACATTCCAATTGGCCGGCGGTATAGAGAAGATCGCTGACAAACTGCTGCTTGGTCCCATTCTCATCGATTCCCTGGATGAAGTGCCGGTCGACTTTAACGATGTCCGGACGAATCTCCGACCAGAGCTGCAAACCGGAATATCCGGCACCAAGGTCATCCAGCGCTACTCTGAAACCCATCTGCCGATAATGAACCAGCGCCTCCTGCATCATGTGAGCATCTTCCACCAGGTGGGTTTCGGTCAATTCAATGATGACCTGGTTGGGTTTCATTCCCTCTTGTTCTATATAGTCAAGAGTCAGCCCTCCCCGAAAATGTTCGTGAAGCATACTGTAGGGATCGACATTGAGGAACAGCATGCCGGGCAATTCCATTTTGGCAAACCGGCTGATCACCATTTGCCGGCAGAGGAGATCGAGTTCAGCCAAACGCCCGGCCCAGATCGCCGCCTCAAAGAGTCTGGTGGGAGAATAGAACACAGTATTAACAGGACCGCGAATCAGTCCCTCATAGCCGTAAATCTGTCGGGTTTTGATATGAACCACCGGTTGAAAATGCACCTTGATATCTTGCCGCTCAAGTATTGAATTCAGTAGTTCTTCTGTTGTCTTGTCCATAGCTCCCGTCCGGATTCTGTCGAACTATTCCATTAATACCGCTGGCTTTCAATTTTGATTCTTTTTATTGCGTGTATATGAAACAGAGTACGGCAGGGACGTTATGCTTCGATTAAGAGAACGTTATTTTTTTCTTTGCAACCGGCAGACGGTAAAACAGGCACAGCTGATCACCGATGCCATGTATCTTCTTCAGGGCGATAAACGGAAACCCTGTTTCTGCCGGCCTGTTTTGAGACATACATCGCCTGATCGGCGTTTGATACCAGCTCCGATATCCTCCCCACCCGTGATGTATTATCCGCTTCCATAAAATTATCGCTGACTCCGAAGCTGGCCGTAATCCTTATCGAACATTGTTTTGCCTGGAAGGTTGTGACTTCGATCTTTCTTCTCAGTCTTTCGGCGGTTGCAAAAGCATCGGGTACTGCTGTCTCGGGAAGCAGGATAATGAACTCCTCACCCCCATAACGGGAAGGAGTGTCGGTTGCTCTGACCAGGTCTCTGGTAATGTTTGCAACTTTCTTGAGCACTATATCTCCGATTTCATGACCTAAGGCATCATTGATGCGCTTGAAAAAATCAATATCGAACATAATAACCGCCAGAGGCCGCGAATACCGGCAGGACCTGCTCATCTCATCCTCTATGATCTTATTGAAATAACGTCTGTTATAGAGCCCGGTGAGGGAGTCCGTCATGGCGAGGCGTCGTAATGCCTCTTCGTTTTTCCGAATGATTGCCTCGGCCTCCTGTCGGATAGAGATCTCCTTGAGCAGCTGGTCGTTGACTGTACGCAATTCCATTTCTTTTTCCGCCAGCTCAGTCAAGATCCGGTCCAGCCTTACGACCATGGCATTAAATGACCGGGAAAACTCTCCCATGAACTCAACACGCTGTGAAAAATCTCCGGATGCGATCATTTCCGTCTGCCATGTCATATGTTTAAGGTTCGCCTGCAGGGTTTTGAGTGTGCCCCCGATATATCCTTTTAATGAAACCGATTTTGAGAGATCCCCATTTGAGGCGGCGAAGAGAAAATCTCTCAGTGATACGAGACTGGTATACAAGGATCGAAAAGAACTGACGGACAAAAAGCGGGCGGGAGGTCGAGGATATCTGGCAAGGATCATGACGTCCAGCAAAAATTCCGAAATCTCGTCAATCAGATCATCCTCAGATTCAAATGGCATGTTTGCAACCTAGCTTTCCTGCTTATGCTTTTTACATGCGGAGATCCTCTCGACAGAAAAGCGGCATGTCCTATCGCCGGTACACCAGCAGTCGATCTCCTTAACCTTGAACGAATCCCCCGTAAAACCTTCGAAAAGTCCGGAAATAAATCCTTCATCATAGGTACAGACCTCATACCCCGATTCGGGCAATCCCGAACAGTCAAGGTCTTCGGAAAGGGTCAGCGTGAAGGCCCCCTTGTCAACATCCGTTTCCTCGACACGCAGTATGCCGATCCCCAGCTTACTGAGCATCTCGTGAAGAGATTTCATGAACTCATTGAAATCAGTGATGTCCAAGAAGACCTTTTTATACAATTCAAGGCCTGCCAACTTTCCTGATTCATAAAAGATCTGATCTGTTTTTTCCGTGCCGAAATGCTGTTCAACAACATCCCTGAAGGTAAACTGCATCAGGCGATACATGTCAAGTTGTACGTAGGGGCCGAGGTTGGGACGACCCAATGCAATATTTCCTAATAGATCCCATGAAAATCTGTATCTTCTCATTATGGGCCTCCGCTTGCACTTTCGACCGGATTCGAGCACCCCTCGCCCTTTCAAATTTCCCTGCTGAACAGGTTTCAGAGAAACCACCGGGAAACTTTCTTTATGATAAAGCCTTTCCGCTTATTTAGTCAAATATGACAGGCCCGTAATAACCCTCAAGGATCTCGTCCGCCCAGAGGTAGCGGCAGTCTTCACTGGAGCAGTGGTGATCGGCCTCTTCTCAGAACAACCCATTGCCGATAAAACGAGAATGTGTCTCCGGAATTTGACTCCTCATTGAAAATGATGGATACTCAAGTGTATGGGAGTCGAAGGGCATTGTTTATATTCAAGCCGACACCACATGTCGAAACATATAAAACCCCAGCGCCCTCGCATGAAAAGATGACAGGACAAACTTCATATCCAGAAGGAAAAGGCAGCCCATCACCACGTTTGAATGTCCGGCAGGGCAGCTCTATGAAACCGGATGTTCACGAGGCAGTCCGTGAACTGGCGGCACAGATAGAGCAGCCGAACACCAAGGTCTGCCTGGTTTTTTTTTCAGACGAATATGACCCTCAACAACTCGGTCGTGCATTAAAAGAGCATCTTCCCGGACCGGTGGTCGGTTGCACGACTGCCGGGCAACTCGCGGAGACAGGATTCCAGCGTGGCGGTATCTCGGGGGCCTCGCTTGCCGGCGACGAGCTTTCGGCCTTTCCTTACCTGATCCACCCACTTTCATCGAGGAATGAACAGGTGGCAAAAATTGCCGAAGATGTCCGGGAACGGCTCTCCGTAGCCGCCTTGCCGGCCTTTGGATTCTTATTAGTCGACGGATTGTCGATGAAAGAAGAGCCTCTGATTTCGGACCTGTATATGGCACTCGGCAATGTACCGATCATCGGTGGTTCTGCCGGTGACAGCCTGAAATTTGAGAGGACTTTTGTTTTTTACGACGGTGAGCTATTACAGGATGCTGCAGTCCTGACCCTGTTTTTAACCACGTTGCCGTTTTGTATCTTTAAACACCAACATTTTCTGCCCACCGCAACCAGGCTCGTAATTACGAAAGCGGACCCCGATAAACGTCTGGTCAGTGAGATCAATGGTGAACCGGCGGCGGAAGCCTATGCCCAGCTGATTGGAACGACCGTCGATCAACTCGATTCCGCAGTCTTTTCCCGGCACCCGTTGATGCTCCGCATCGGCAACGACTACTTTGTTCGATCAATCTCCAATATTGAACCGGACGGTGGTCTGAAATTTTTCTGCGCCATCGACACAGGGCTGGTTCTCACCATAGGACGGGGAGATTCTGCTGTGGAGGCCCTTGACCACGATCTGCAGAGGGTAAAACAGGAAATGGGAGACCCGGCAGTCATCATCGGCTGTGACTGTATCCTCAGACGGCTGGAAATGGAGGACCAGGGGATCGACGGCAGCGTGGGAGACCTGCTGGCCAAGAGCAAGGTCGTAGGTTTCAGCACCTACGGCGAGCAGATCAATTCCGTGCATGTCAACCAGACCTTCACCGGAGTCGCAATTGCCGGCTGAATTCTTCGCCCCTACCCCTCTGTTTTCATGGCCGCGATCTCTTTTTCCTGATCCAGCAGCTCGCCCAAGGCCCTGGCGGTTTCGCCGACCAGGGCAATGCAGTACCGGCGACGGCTCTCCGGATTTCGATAAAAATCCTTGGCCTGGTTTCGATCCATCCAGTCCACCCTGGCAATCTGGCAACAGTTGATGCCGCCGTATGGTGCGGCCAGTGCCTCGAAATTTTTCAAGACCTGCTTGGTGGCGGCCCATATCCGGGGATCCTCGGTTTCCTCCAACCTGCCGCGGCTGTACAGGCTGCCGATTACGCTGACGGCGCCGACCAGGGCCCCGCAAATATTGCCGGTACCGCCGATGCCGCCGCCGAATGCACCCAGTGCCTTGATTACCGAAGTGTCGGTTATACCCAGTTTTTCCAGGCCGACCATGCTCAGGACCTGGCTGCAGTGCATCCGCTTCTTAAAAAGGTCGATGGCCCTGTCCCTCATCTCATCCGGCCGCATTATTTCCTCCGTGCATTGATTTAGAAACCTAAACGCAATAATCTTTGTTGTATGTAGCCGATTCGTTCAGGAATCGCACTGCGAATCTTTACCACAACCTATGGTGGAAAATCCAAGGAGTTGTTCATATGAAGACCTTACATGATGCCAGCCTCCTGCACTCCCGGGTTCCGGTCGGCGACAGCTGGATCGATGCCGACACAGGAAAAACCATCACCGTCACCAACCCGGCCGACGGCGGCACCGTCGGCGATGTGCCGTCTCTTGCCCCGGAAGAGGTGCGTGCCGCCATTGCAGCAGCCCATCTCGCATTGCCGGCCTGGCGAAACCGGACTGCGAAAGACCGATCCGCTGTCCTTGGCCGATGGTTTCAGTCGATAATGGACAATCAGGATGATCTGGCTGTAATCCTGACCACGGAGCAGGGAAAACCCCTGGCCGAGGCCAGGGGGGAAATCGCCTATGCCGCTTCCTATATCCAGTGGTATGCCGAGGAGGCCAAAAGGGTCTACGGCGACACGATCCCGGCCGGGCTTGCCAATCAACGAATCATCGTTCATCGCGAACCCATCGGGGTTTGCGCCGCCATTACCCCATGGAATTTTCCAGCGGCGATGATCACCAGGAAGGTGGCGCCGGCCTTGGCCGTGGGATGTACAGCCGTCATAAAACCTGCCAGCCAGACACCGCTCACTGCGCTGGCCATCGTCGACCTCGCCCAGCGTGCCGGTGTGCCGGCAGGGGTCCTGAATGTGGTCACCGGCCCGGCGGCCATGATCGGTGTCGAACTGACCTTAAGCCCCCTGGTGCGAAAGATCAGTTTTACGGGGTCCACCGAGATCGGACGAAAATTGATGGCCCAGGGCGCTGAAACCATCAAAAAGATCTCGTTGGAGCTGGGGGGAAATGCACCCTTTATCGTCTTCGATGATGCCGATCTCGATGCAGCCGTGGAAGGTGCCATGGTCTCCAAATACCGGAACACCGGCCAGACCTGTGTCTGTGCCAACCGGTTCTTCGTCCAGGACCGTATATACGATGCGTTTGCGGAAAGGCTGTTGAAAAAAGTGGGCCGACTCGTTGTCGGGGACGGCTTCGGCCCAGGAGTCCAGCAGGGTCCCTTGATCGATCAGAGGGCTCTGGCCAAGGTCGAGCAGCATATCTCCGATGCGGTCGCCAAAGGAGCGAAGATCCTGATCGGCGGCAAACCGCACCGCTTGGGAGGCACCTTCTTCCAACCCACTGTCCTGGGTGATGTCACCCCGGAGACGCAGATCTTTTCAGAGGAAACCTTCGGTCCGGTGGCACCGTTGTTCAGATTCTCCACCGAACAGGAGGTCCTTGCCATGGCCAATACTACCATCTATGGCCTGGCGTCCTATTTCTATGCCCGTGACATCGGAAGGATCTATCGCATAGCCGAAGGACTGGAATATGGGATGGTCGGTATCAATACAGGCCTGATCTCATCGGAGGTTGCACCGTTCGGAGGGATCAAACAATCCGGCATCGGCCGCGAAGGCTCTCGATACGGAATAGACGAATACCTGCAGATGAAGTATCTCTGCCTGGCGGGTATCGACACCTGACCGGCGGTGCCCTCTTGCCGACAAGGGCCCTATTTGGCCGTGCCGGTGTCGGGACACGTCCCGTAGTTGACCTTCAGCACCGGTGATCATCAGATATTCCGCCGGAGAATTTTTAGGCTGACGGAGTATCCGGTCGACCCTGAGCGTCTTCCTCCTTGGGATTGCGCGGCATGCAGACATACAGGCTGCAGGAGAGGTGGTCCAACAGAGAATGCCCGACCGATCCGCGCCACCAGCGATCAAAGGTCGAGCGTTGATGGTGGCCGACGATAACCAGGTCGGCACTTGATTCGCGGGCAAAGTCGGCGATCGCCTCGCTCGGCTCCTCCCACATCCGCACCTCCCCGGTCGCTGTCAGGCCCCTGTCGCGGAGGTGTGATACGCCCTGTTCAAGAACCGCAGTCATTGCCGCCGTCTCTCTCTCCAGCAACCCATCGGGCAGCGGGCCGGCGACCATTGCCAAGGCCGGCGGCGGCGGGACCACCGCCAGGAGATGGCAGGTGGCATTAAACCGCGTTGCCAGGACAATCCCCTCCTCCAGGGCATTGCGGCATTCGGCACTGCCGTCATAGGCAAGTACTAGTGTCTGAAACATGTTGTTTTCTCCCCTTTTGCCTCGTTACATCTTGTGGTTTCAGGCGCAAGACGGCAGGAAGGTCCCGCAAATTCCGCCATCTCATCAATCGATCTGCAGCCCCTTTGCATCCCTCCCGTGGGAAGGCACCGAAAGGGGGCCACCGCCGATCGCCAGATAAAGAAGCGCCGTATCCTGATATTGCCGGATATACGATCGGGTCAGGCCAAGGCGGGACTGGTTGGATAGACGTTCGGCATCGAGTATCTGCAATACCCCTATGTTGCCGGCACGATAACTGAGCCGTGCCAACTTGAGAGAGGCCTGTGCCGTATCCACGGCATGTTGTTGTGCAGCAACCAGCTGGGCATCATGCTCAAGCGCCTGCAGGACGTCCGCAACCTGTCCGAAAGATTCCAGAATAATCTGTTGATAATCGGCCAACGCCGCTCGATACGCAGCCTCCGCCGCCTTCTTTTTCGCCCGCAGGGTACCGCCGTCGAACAGGGACGCCGTCAGACCGGCGGCAAAGGCCCAGGTATTGGCGGAGGCATTGAACAGATCCCCGGGCGTCAAGGCCTGCTGCAAGGTATTGGCCGTCAATGTTATGTGTGGATACAGGTTGGCTGTTGCCACTCCGACAGAGGCGCTTGCGGCATGCAGCCTGGCCTCCGATGCCCTGATATCGGGCCGCACGCGCACCAGCTCGGACGGCAGCCGCAGCGGCAGCTCGGGCGGCAGAGTAAAATCCGACAGCCCAAAGGCCGGCGGCCGCCAGGCTGCAGGCGCCTTGCCGACGAGGATGGCAAGGGCGTTGCCGGCGATACTCAACTGCTGACGCAGCGGCGGCAGCAGCGCCCGATCTCCTGCCAGTTGGCTCTGGGCGCTCAACACGTCCGTCA
This sequence comes from Desulfocapsaceae bacterium, assembly GCA_046706325.1. GTDB lineage: Bacteria > Desulfobacterota > Desulfobulbia > Desulfobulbales > Desulfocapsaceae > CAWGGS01. The sequence continues at coordinate 35,541 of JBJKPM010000085.1, forward strand.
ACGTCCCGGAACCGGCATTGCGGGCTATCCGTACCAGCTCCAGATTCTTTTGGTCATCGGCAATGATATCTTCCAGGACGGCGATCTGGGCCCTGGCCGAGGCGATGCCCAGGGCCTGGGCCACCACGGTGCCGGCAAGTGACAATTTTGCCGCATCAAAAAGGCAGGCATGATACTCCGCCAGCGCCTTCTGCCCCTCGACTGCACGACGCTCTCCCCCGGCGAGGTCGAGCAGATAGGTGACCTGTGGCCCGGCTGTATAATAGGTAAAGGGCGGGATTGTGATATCACTCGGTCCGAACAGGGCCACACCGTATTTCTGTCTCCCTGCCGTCCCGTCAAGGGATACCTGCGGCCATAAAGCCCCGGACACGGCGGCGGTATCTTCACGGGCCTGCGCCAGTCTTGCACGGGCGGCTGCAAGAGTGTTGTTGTCGGTCAGCGCCCGGGTCATTACCCGATCGAGTGCCGGGGATCCGAATGCCTGCCACCAGTCGCCCATGGGCTCTTGACCGTGTGCAATATGCTGGACGCCATGGAGGAGATCATCGCCATCGAGGACATAGCTCTGTATCGAGGGCGGTTGCGGCAGGACGAAATCGGGTCCGGCCGTACAGGACGATACCAGAAGTGCACACCCGAAGGCCAGGAACAGCAGCCGTCTGCTCAATCGAAGAGAAATCAAGGACATACCTACTCCAAAACCACCTGTTGTTTTTTGACGGTCCTTCCGCCGCGGCGAAAGAGCAAAAGGAGCGGCGCCAGCATCAGCGTCATCACCATAATCAATTTAAAGTCGTCGAGGTAGGCGATCATGCCGGCCTGCCGGGTGATCTCACCGTTCAATATCGCCAGGCCGTTCGGGTTTGCCAGGTCGATATGTGCAGCCTGCAACATGGGGGAGGCCGCTGCGGAATAGGGTGTCACACGTTCGGCAAGCCCTGCATGGACAACCTGAATGTTCCGTGTCAGCAGGGCCTCTACCGCAGAAATGCCGATACTGCTGCCCAGGTTGCGCAGCAGGTTGAAGAATGCCGTGCCTTCGGTACGCAGCCTGACAGGCAGGGTGGCGAAGGACACGGTGGCCAACGGGATATAGACAAAGCCTATGCCGAATCCCTGCAGGAAGCCCGACGAGATGACCGGCCATTCACCCATGATGATGGAAAAATGGGCCATCTGCAGCATGGACAGGGCCGTCATAACCACGCCGGCTGCCATCAGGACTCTGGTATCGATTCGGCCGATCAGGCGGCCGACGACGATCATCGCCAGCATCAACCCGATACCGCGCGGCGCCGTTACCAGACCTGTCGTGATGACGGGATAATGCAGGATATCCTGCAACATCGGCGGCAGAAGCGCCAGCGTCGCGAAAATCACCACTCCCATGACGAAGATGATGATATTGCCGACCACGAAATTGGCGTCGCGAAACAGGTCCATGTTGACAAAGGGCCGTTTATGACCGAGGGCATGGACAATGAACAGATAAAAGGCACCGGCTGAAATCAGGCCTTCGGTGATGATCTCCGGCGAAGAAAACCAGTCCTTGAGCCCTCCCCGGTCCAGCATGATCTGCAGGAAGCCCACGGCCACACTGAGGGTGAGGAAGCCGAAAAAATCAAAGGGATTCGCATCGCGCTCTTTTGCCGGCGGCAGAAAGAACAACAGTCCCAGAAAGGCCAGGACACCGATCGGCAGATTGATATAGAACACCCAGCGCCAGTTGTAGTTTTCCGTCAACCAGCCGCCGAGGGCGGGACCCAGGATCGGGCCGAGCGTCACCCCGATCCCCCAGAAGGCCATGGCCCGGCCGTGATTTTCCTTCGGATTGATATCGAACAGGATCGCCTGCGACAGGGGAACCAGCGCCGCACCGCTCACACCTTGCAGCAGCCGGAATAACACAATCTGACCGAGCGTCAGGGACATTCCGCAGAGGGCGGAGGTGACCGTGAATCCGGCGATGGAGACGAGAAAGACGATCTTACGGTCATATCGGGTAGCCAGCCAACCGGTCAACGGAATGGCAATCGCCGCCGACACGATATAGGAGGTCAGCACCCAGACGATTTCATCCTGGGTTGCGGCAAACGACCCCTGCATATGCGGAAGAGCCACATTGGCGATGGTATTGTCGAGCGACTGCATTACCGTTGCCAGCATCACCGAGAACGTGATCAGCAGGCGGTTCTCGACCGGTGTGAAGGTGGCGGTTTCAGCCATCTGTTACCGTCCCAGCAGGGTTCGCCGATATTTGGTGTCCACCACCGCGGAGACGCTGAGGCCGGCCTGCAGCGGCACGTGCACCGCCTTGTCGAGCACGATGCGGACAGGAACCCGCTGCACGATCTTGACCCAGTTGCCGGTGGCGTTTTCCGGGGGCAGCAGCGAAAACGACGCCCCGGTGCCCGGGCTCAGGCTGGCAACCTTGCCGGAGAATGTCTGACCCGGATAGGCATCGACCTCAATGCTCGCCGTTTGGCCTGGGCGCATATGGGTCAGATCCGTTTCCTTGAAATTCGCCTCGATCCAGATCTCCTTGTCCGAGACCAACGCAAAGAGCGGCGCGGCCTTATTTACATAATCGCCGACCTGCAGCTGTTCGACCTTGGTGACGATGCCGTCGATCGGGGCCGTAACCGTGGTATAGGAGAGATTGAGTCGTCCCTGTTCGAGTCTGGCCCTGGCCGCCCGTACCGACGGATGATCCTCAATCGGGATATCGGGGTTGCCGCCGAGAGAGGCCAACGCTGTGTCGGCACTCTGCTGCCTGGCGGCCACTTCCTGCTCGGAGGTCTGCAGCATCTGCGAGGCCTTGTCCAGCTGAGCATCGGACGCAATTCCGGAGCCGGCAAGTTTTTTCTGCCGGGTATATTCACGCTGCCGGTAGGCAAGGGTATTTTCGGCGGACTTGAGATCGGCAAGCCGCCGGCGATAATTGGCCTTCATGGCAGCCACCTGCAGCCTGACGCCGGCCAGCTGTGCTTCGGCCTCTTCTTCATCGATCAGGAAAGGCCGCTGATCGAGTCGGAGCAGGACGTCACCTGTATGGACCCTCTGATTGTCAACTAAGGGAAGCTCGATGACGCGTCCCGACACGTCGGTGCTGACGGCCACCCGTGCCGCCTTGACATAGGCGTCATCGGTACTGACGTAACGGCCGGTAAACAGGTAGTAGACAAAGCCTCCTATCACCATTATCAACGGAACACCGAGCATCAGGAAACGCCGATGACGCCCCATCCAGTTCGTTTTGATATCATCTTCCCGGCCGGTAGTCATACACCCTCATTCCTCTTCTGGTAGGCCTGCATCAAGGCATTCACGTTGAAGATCACGATGCGTTCGATCTCCGCCATTTTTTTATCTCCGTAACTGTTCCATCCCATATTGTGCAAAACCGTGACCCGAGAAGATTTGAAGATCGCCACCTGGCCGAGAATCGTCTCGGCAATGATCTTCACCTCGGCCGTCGGTACATCCCCGCCGACAATGGAAGCAATCAGTGCCTCCAGGGTCCTGCGCATGTCCCTGATGAACCCGTCATACAACCGCTCGAATGCCGAGGTCGGATCGAGCTGCTCACGGATATAGATCCGTGAGATCCGTGAACATTCATCGGTCTCCCGCAGGACGAACTTGACCAGCATGCCGACATAGCCATCAAGGAGCCCGAAACAATCTGCTGTTGTCGTTTTGCCGCTGGCCAGGGCCTGCCTGATCCCGGCAAGGCCGTCGCCGAGATTGCTCTGATAATACTCAACGATATGATTTATGACTGCCAGATACAACCCCTCCTTATTACCGAAATAATAGGGGATGGCCGCAATATTGACGCCGGCCGTCGCGGCCAGCTTGCGCGTCGAGGCCCCTGCATAGCCGACCTCGCTATAGATTTTCAATCCTGCCTCGATCAGTTTTTTTCTGGCGATATGTCCGCGTTCCTGTTTTTTGCAAACAGGCATCTTTGACTGGGTTCGCATCGTTTCCCTTCCTGGAGGCAACTGCCTGCATCGACCGAGCCATATATAAATCAATCGATTGATTAATTCAATGGAATATTCAAAAAAAACCCGGGAGAGATCTCAGGAAATACCTCGGGAAATTCCGCCGATCTATTCCCTGTCACCGTATTTTATACCCGTAGTTTCTCCGGCCTTGCGGTATTGTCTTTCCTCCTTTCCCGATCCACATTTACCACAAGGACGAGAAACTGGTGTCCGTCCGGAAATCGGGTCATTCTACTCGATATCGACGCGCTCGATACATCTTGCCCGGATATCTCCCGAGGATCGATTCTGCGAGCGACGAAGAGCCAGGGGAGAGGTGGCCAAAGGGAGGGATTCAAATGCAGCTCTTTTGGGAAACAGCAGCAAAATCCGACCTGATCGGTAAAGACAAAAGGAGTGACAACGGCCTATCGCTCTTGGCGGCATACTATCACAGCCTGTTCGACATCGATGAAAACGTCAATCATTACAGCAGGAACGATTATCAGAATGCGAAACGAAAATTTGTACAGCATCTGATGAAAAACAGATCGTTTTAGACAACGTCTTCCCAAGGTGAGACGTGACGATACCTTCTGTTCAAACCGGCACCGGGCCGACGGTACGCAACTAAAAATTTGAGCATACCGAAGAGATTGGATAAACAGGCAATTTTTCAAGGTGGCCTTACGTTTTAATAATACGGATGCACCCGCGGAAAAGCCTTGTCCCGGCTGCAGATCGGATGGGCAAAGGCGCTGATTACATCGGTAACACCACTGGGGTCGAAGCCGGAGACTATTTCGAGTGTATTTTGTGCCGTTTCACCCAGATCGTTCCTCAGCATGAGATCCAGATGGTAGAGGGCATATTGCCGTTCGACCCACTGTCGCGCATCCGGATTCGGGAAGTGGTCATCAATCTGCTTTACTACCTCCGGGCTTGTGTAATCGCTGAATGAACCGACATACTCATCGATCCAAAGGCGGGTTGTTTCTCCGGCTGCATATCCGACCTCACCGGCCTTATGTATATGGTCTCCTTTTTCAATGGCATGCTTCACTTTCTCATATTTCGCCAACATTCTGCCCCCGGAAGCAGTCCCCCCGGACACGAGGTCTGCAGCAAGCATAGCCGGAGCGACAATCATGTTTGCGGTGTTATTTGCACATACGCCTGAACTGCTGGCACAACCGGCGCCGCAATCCGTCCGGCCGGCAGGACAATTCTGCCAGCATACGGGTCCCACCCCATGAAACCCGCTTTTGCATCGTGGGTAACAGAGCGCACCGTTCTGTTCGAACCCCGCTTCGCATTGAAGCGGACGTCCGACACCACGTCCATAGCTGTGCTTGGCGCAAAAGGCACCGTCGTCACGCATGCCCCATTGGCAAATCGGGGTACAGATATTGCTGCCGAAGGCCCTGTAACCCGATTTGCATTTCGGATAGACGACAGCGCCGTATTTTTCGCAATGACCGCGGCCGTACCGTTTCTCGCAACGCCGAAACATGCCTTTGTCGTCGAGGCCGTCGCCGAACTTCCACGGGAAGCCGCCACCTCGTCCATAGGCGGCCGGTTTGGCGCAGCTGACCCCGATGTCGCGGAATCCTTGCGGACAATCCTGCCAACAGACCGGACCGACCCCTCGATACCCTTCTTTACACCTGGGATAACAAAGGGCTCCGCTTTTATCCTCGCTGCCTCGGCATACGCTCAATGGCCTACCAGCTGTTCGGCCATAACTTTCTCGATAGCAATACGGTTGGTGTTCCGCGGCCACACTGTCTGCGATCCATCTCATAACCGCAACCAATTCGCCACGGGAGAGTGCCGGTCTGCCCCAGCCCTCCACCTGAGGAGGCGGCGGGCCGGAAGGAGCGGGATTCGGTTGTTGTTCGGGCCCCGACTCCAGAGGAGAGGGTTCCGGCCCCCGTTGTTCCAAAGGCTGTTGCTCGACTCCCTCTCCGTTATTGGCAGCCTCAACGGCACCTCCCTGCCTGCCTCTGAGCTGTTGAGCCGTATCGAAATCCTGCCGGGCCGCTCCGGACCGTCCGATCCGCTGTTCGGATATTCCGCGGTAATAATACGCTTCAGGATCACTGGGATTACGCTGCAATGCCTCATTGAAAGAGACGATTGACTCATAGATCCTGCCGTCACTCTGTTGATGGATCCCTTTCATCCGGTACAGGTTTCCCAGGCTGATACCGGTGTACTGCCCCGAATTGATGGCAATATCACAGGCGAGAACCTTTGTAATGTAATTGCCGCCGTTTTCAAGACACTGGCTGGAGGATCTCGCCACATTTTCCGGAGAGAAGGTCGTACAGGCGGCAAGCCCCCACAAGATTAGGATGGACATGCAGAGCTGAAGCAAACGGAAATCAAGCAGTGGTTTTTGTTTCACGATGTCCCTCCTGAACTGATGACTTTGGAAAATTTTCTTGACTGGTGAGTCCAATGGGCGAGAACGTCCGAGGTCCCGCTCACGGCGATACTGAGCTCCTTCCTCGGGCAGCCCTGAAACCGGCCTCCCAGGCCCATACTCTTCGCCGACACAAGCTGATCGTGGCTTATCAATGCCCCATGATAGCAAATTATATCGGCATTCTCCGCGATTGTCCAAGGACATCGAGCAGATTGACGGTTTGGGCTCGGTACTCAATCTTTTTTCCTGTTTTCAGCGCAAACCTCCCCTGCGCTACCAACCTTTCGTGCCTGAGAACAAGAGGTGAAGCTTTCGCCTCAATAATTCAAGGTTTCGATGGATCTCTGATTTTTATTGCTTACTGTATCTTCAACAGTTGCATCCAATGCATGTGAGGCAACCCCGGATAGTGGCCAACCCGGATTTTTTCATCAGCCGAGGTTGCCGTGAATGTGAGAAGCGATGCGATTTGTTACAGTCGGCCATGTCTGTTGCTTCACCAACGCAGCTGACACACTGAAATCGACCGGCTTTTGGTTAACATTGTGTGACGGTCTGGTCTGCAAAAAAGTGGACTTCAGCTCTAAGGATACCAGGAAATTCCAAGAAATTAACACAATGTTCATGAAAGATTTGGCCTGAAACCGCTATATCCGCTGGGAGAAGCCAACTCAATCAATAACGAATTGAAGATACAAACTCTACGGCACCGGCAGGATTTAAGATGGTGTCTCAATTAATTTTTCCGTCCTATGCGAGGTCAGAGTATGAAAACGATACTGAAGATATTTCCGGCACTCATCGTCTCTATCGCTCTTTTCGGATGTGTGCCTCCTCCGAACAACAACTCCTATCAGCCTGCTCCCGATTATCAGCAACCTGCATACCAGCAACCGGGGAACCAACAACAGGTTTCTCAAGATTATGACATTGACGGACTCTGGTGTTTTGTCGATAATCACAGGAGACATGTACGAAATCTTATCAAACGCATTCAGGGGGGCATCTATGCCTCGCCCTACGGCCGGCCCGGCAGAAGTGTCTTCGTAAAACAGGTCGCACCAAACCTCTTTGCCGGAGGTGGGGCAGAATACTTATTCTACTCCGATACCCAAGGCCGGTGGAAGAGTTCACGATACGATTGGCCGCTTACCCGTTGCAATTGATCATAGCGGCAGGCACGCGGGCCTTCGCCTATTTTGAAAGCAGCCGTCAGACAACGGTTGGGTTTTCTATGGTGTTCGCAATCAGGGGATTCCAGGAGAAACACTATCTGAAGGTGGATGGGAAAGTCGGTCCGCCGACCTGGAGCGAGATCCAGGAAGGGGATCGTAAATGAGTTTTCGTGAGTCAACAGAATTCTATCCAGAGGAGACGGGTATGATGGATCAAAACAAAACCACCAATCGTATGATCGTTCTGAACACGCGTCCTGTCGGAGCCCCTGTTGCCGACAACTTCCGTATGGAGCAAGGCGCCATACCGGTCCCTTCCTCAGGGCAGATCCTGTTGCGTACGCTGTATCTTTCGCTCGATCCGTATATGCGCGGGCGTATGAATGACAGACCGTCCTACGCCCCGCCCGTGGCCCTAGGGGAAGTCATGGTCGGCGGCACGGTGTCCCTGGTCGAGGAATCCCGTCGCCGGGACTACAGGCCGGGCGATCTGGTGCTCGGTTACAGCGGCTGGCAGGACTATGCCCTGTCCGACGGAACGGGACTCACCACGCTCGATCCGAAGATGCCGAACCCTTCGGCAGCCCTCGGTGTCCTCGGCATGCCCGGGTTTACCGCCTATATGGGTTTGCTCGACATCGGACAACCGCAGGCAGGGGAAACGATCGTGGTCGCCGCCGCCAGCGGGGCGGTCGGCTCAGTCGTCGGGCAGATTGCCAGGATCAAAGGCTGCCGGGCGGTAGGTATCGCAGGCGGCCCCGAGAAGTGCCGTCACGTTGTCGATGAGCTCGGTTTCGATGCCTGCGTCGATCATCGGAGCGCCGATTTCCCGCAGCAGTTGACCGCCGCCTGTCCGAAGGGGATTGACGTCTATTTTGAAAGCGTCGGGGGAGCGGTCTTTGACGCCGTCCTGCCCCTGTTGAATGTCCGGGCCCGTATTCCCCTGTGCGGGATGATCGCCCATTACAACGACACCGGTCTGCCTGCAGGCCCCGATCGCCTTGCCCTGCTGACCGGCACGCTGCTCACCAAACGCATCAAGATGCAAGGCTTTATCATCTTCGACGACTACGGTCATCGTTACCCCGAATTCGCCAAACAGATGGGAACCTGGCTCAACCAGGGGAAAATCAAGTTCCGCGAGGATATCGTCATCGGATTGGAGAACGCCCCGCAGGCCTTCATCGGTCTGCTCGAAGGCAGGAACTTCGGCAAACTCATCATCCGCATCGCCGGGGATGATCCCCGCCGCGTTCATCGTGCGCAGCCTTAACCCCCACCCTTTCCGGTAATCGCATGTGCATAAAACCTGGACAACGGGCCTGTCCGTGCCGTTGCCCCATGCTGTCGACCGGCTATTCCCATGCGCCCCCGGGAGATACCATCAATACAAGCCCGAAAGGAACAGGCCTATGCCAAATCCCCTTTCTTTTTCGACGGGAGAAGAGAGATTGATCCGACCGGAAAATTTTTTTAAAAGATGCCTTGACAATTTTTGCCTAGGCAGTATATTATGACCATACGAACGATCACTGATTGCATGGGTGGTCGATAGAGCTCGATCCAAGGATCCCCGTAAGGAAGAAAGCTTTGGAAGATTGCGGGACCTGAAGAAAGAACGGCAAGCATAAGCTTGAAAATTATTTACGGCTAATACCGATTTCCAGGCGGGATTTTTTGTTCATTTAGTTGCCTAGACAGTAATAGCCACAGCAATCAGTAGCAAGTGAAGGATACAGCCGATATAGCAGGCAAAGGGAACGCGGGCATATCGGCCCGACACGGCAGAAACGCAAAGGTAGACTTCTCCCATCGGGAGAAGCCATTTTAAAATGAAACATAATTCAAGGAGAAAAACCATGAAACGATCAATCTCAATCCCATCGGCAGTGCTGGCTGTTTTGTTGTCAACCGGAATATCCTTTGCAGCAGGCAATGCGGCAACGCCTTCTCAGGCCAATGCCGCCCTTGACCTGCCGACAATCCAGTTGAATCTGGGGATCGTGCCTGATGCAGGCCGGAGCCAGACTGTCGCCGTCAACAACCCGGCTGTTGACCTTCCGACTGTTCAGCTCAATATGGGTGTCGCACCCGACTGGAATGGCACCCAGGCAAACACCGGAACCGTTGCTGCAGCGACAGCCGATCAAGCCCTTGACCTTCCGACAATTCAGCAGCACCTGTTCGACAAGTAAGCAGCAGAGGTTGAAGGCGTGTGCCGATCGGACACACGCTTGCCTTTCCTGAAAAAACCTCATCGCCAATTGAAGGCTCCCCTTCGGCGATGAGGTTCACTCACTTTTCCAGGATGAGGGATACCTCAGCCCGGGAATATCTCAAACCGACCGCTTCCGCTCAAAATGGAATGCTCCACCGGCCCGGCCTCTTCTCCGGCGGGATGTGGGCCAAATTTGGAATAGCAAATGACGAATATGACAAAATCGTCAATTATCGCAGAGTGATAGCAAGTAGTCACCAGCAAAGCAGGTGGCTTTAAAAAATGCTCTGTCCACCATTCGGCGGGTAATTATGCAAACAGCGTTATCCCCGATTGGACTCTCACTTTTTAATGCTGTAATTTTCTGACAAACGTTATTCCTGACAAATTTAGCCATGTCAACTTGAATTCGTTGATGGATAGCCGTCCCATTTGAAACCTTTCGCTAAAAACGACATTCGTATTTTTCAAATTGAACTTTCATTTGAAATGAAAATTGACATTACCTTGAGATAAAAGCATAATACAATCAAAATACATCACCTCCATTGCCCTAGAGATACACAGAAATTTATACTCGGATGCCTGAAAAGCGAACGGGCGATGCCCAGCAGGAAAAAAGCATGGAATACCTTTCAGCACGACAGAACAAAATTCTGACCCTGGCCCGGGAACACGGACGCGTCGGCGTCGAAGAATTGTCCCAATCGTTCAAGGTTTCCTCTCAGACCATTCGCAAGGATCTCAAAGAGCTATGCGAAAAGCAGCTGCTGCAGCGCACCCACGGTGGAGCAATCGTCGGCTCCGGCATTGAAAACGTGAGCTACGAAGCGCGCCGACTGTTGGCGCCCGACGCCAAACGCGCCATCGGCTTGCGGACTGCCCAACTGATACCGGACAACAGTTCCATTCTCATCAACATCGGTACCACCACCGAACAGGTGGCCCATGCCCTCAAGGACCACCACGGCCTAATGGTGATCACCAACAACGTTAATGCCGTACATATCATGAAAAATTTCCTCGGCATCGAGCTGATCATCGCCGGCGGCCTGGTCCGCCGCTCTGATGGCGGTATCGTCGGGGTAGCCGCAGTTGACTTCATCAATCAATTCAAAGTGGATTACGCGGTAATCGGCGTTTCCGCCATCGACGAGGACGGGTCGCTCCTCGACTACGATTTCCGGGAAGTACAGGTTGCCCAGGCAATCATCGCCAATGCCAGACATGTGATCCTGGTAGCCGACACGATGAAGCTCGAACGCAACGCCTCGGTACGCATCGGTCACGTTTCTCAGATCAACACCATAGTCACCGACGGTGAACTGCCCCAGAAGCTGCGGCAGACCTGCCGGGATAATGGTGTTGAGCTCATCATTGCCACGGCCGAAAAATGATAGCCTCGAAAAAAGTCCCAAACGCTGCAGGGGCGACACGATAATTCAATACGTTACAACGCTGAACCGTCGGCGGAGTGGGGTTTTTACGAGGCCGACAAAAATACAAACGCCGTCGTTCTCTTTTTCGAAACGAGAACCAAGAGCGAGATTGTTGAAATTTAATTTTTTACGGCAAGTTAACAAAGTATATTTGTTTCATCTCCAGACAGGATTTTTCATTTGAAGAGATATTGTATTTCGATAGAACACATATTATCATAAAAGTGAAACTTGTACCCCGAAAGTCGAAAGTACGATTGCTTCAAAGACCCGGTTCCCGAGAGTCAGCCACTTCCAGTAAGGAGGCGCAGATATGGAGGCTCCAAGTTTCGATCTGGCCATTATCGGCGGCGGCATAAACGGCTGTGGCATTGCCCGTGACGCCGCCGGTCGCGGGCTCTCGGTGTTTCTCTGCGAACAGAACGACCTGGCCAGCGGCACCTCATCAGCCTCCACCAAACTCATCCACGGCGGCCTCCGTTACCTCGAATACTTTCAATTCCGTTTGGTGCGAGAGGCCCTCACCGAACGGGAGGTGCTGCTGCGGGCCGCCCCGCACATCATTCGGCCGCTGCGTTTTATACTGCCCCATCACCGGGGCCTGCGGCCCGCCTGGCTGATCCGGCTGGGCTTGTTCGTCTACGACCATCTCGGCGGCCGTCGTCTGCTGCCCGGCACCAGCTCCGTCGACCTTACACTTGACGAGACAGGGGTCATCTTAAAGGGCGACTATAGCCGGGGTTTTGAATATTCAGATTGTCAGGTTATGGACAGCCGGCTGGTGATTCTGAACGCCATGGACGCTGCCGCCAGGGGTGCCGAAATCCGTCCCCGTACCGCCTGCCTTTCCGCCCGCCGCAGAGGCCGCCTCTGGGAGCTCACCCTGGCCGACAGCAGCACCGGCAAAAAGTATCCGGTACAGGCCAGGGTGCTGGTCAACGCCAGCGGCCCCTGGCTCGATCAAACCCTGACCCATATCGATCACCACGAAAGACGGGAACATGTGCGGATGGTCAAAGGCAGCCACATTATCGTTGCTAAACTCTTCGACCATCCCAAGGCCTATATCTTTCAGAACCCGGACGGCCGGATCATCTTCGCCATCCCCTGGGAGGATGACTTCACTCTGATCGGCACCACCGATCTGGACTTCCACGGCAACCCCGGAGCGGTAGCTATCAACGAAGAAGAAACCCAGTATCTCTGTCGGGCCGTCGACGACTATTTCACCACGCCAATCACACCCGCCGATGTGATCGACAGTTTCTCGGGGGTGCGGCCGCTGTTCGACGACGGCAAGAGCCGTGCCCAGGCGGCCACCCGGGATTATGTTATCCGGCTTGACGACGGCGGCGAATCCGCACCGCTGCTCTGCCTCTATGGCGGTAAGATCACCACCTACCGCAAGCTCGCGGAATCGGTACTTGAAAAACTGGCACCCTTTCTACCGCCGATGACACCAACCTGGACGGCCGGGGCCCACCTGCCGGGAGGCGATTTTGCCCCGGACACGGTCGAAGCTGAGATCGCCCGCCTGTGTACAACCTGCCCCTTTCTGACTTATCGCCACGCCAGAAGACTGATCAGGACCTACGGCACCATGGCCTTTGCCATGACCCACCGCCTTGCCACCTCCGAAGACCTGGGCCTTCTCTTCGGCGGCGACCTCTACGGCTTTGAAGTGGACCATCTGATCGTCAACGAATGGGCTCGAACCGCCGAGGATGTGCTGCGGCGCCGAACCCACCTGGGACTTATTTTCGGGCAGGAAGAGGCCAGGCGGCTGCAGGCCTGGATGGAGGACCGGATACGATAACCACCCGTTTTGGCTCCGTCCTGGCCAAGGAGGCAGGAATCCTAAGTCCGGCAATACAGGAGTCTGGTATTGCCTGTCGAACTGCTGTTTTTTGCTGCACGGTTTTTCTTTGAAAGAGTTGCCTTGGCCTGGAACTCTTTGTACTTTATACTCACGTACACGTAAGTTTACAGACGCCGGGGAATGCCACAGGTTACATGCCTGACAGACGGCTACAGGTTCCCATCTATCGTAGTCGCGGCCACGGTTCACCAAGGAGAACACATATGACCGCACATATACTCGCAATCGATCAAGGCACCACATCCAGCCGAGCTATTGTGTTCAACCACGATCTCGAGATCGAAGGGGTAGCCCAGCAAGAATTCCGGCAATACTTCCCGCAGTCGGGTTGGGTCGAACATGATCCGGAGGAGATCTGGGACTCGACCCTGGCCACCTGCCGCCGGGCACTGGAAGCGGCCGGGCTCTTAGCTAAACAGATCGCCGCCATCGGCATCACCAACCAACGGGAAACCACCCTTCTCTGGGACCGACAGACCGGCAGGCCCATCCACAAGGCGATCGTCTGGCAGGACCGGCGCGCCGCCGCCACCTGCGCTCGGCTGGCCGAGGCTGGCCATAATCCGATGATCACCGCCAAGACCGGTCTGTTGCTCGACGCCTATTTCTCCGCCACCAAGACCTGCTGGCTGCTTGACAACGTTGCAGGGGCCCGGGAGGCAGCAGAGGCCGGCCGGCTTGCCTTCGGCACCGTCGACACCTTTCTGCTCTGGCGGCTCACCGGCGGGCGCGTGCATGCCACCGACGCCACCAACGCCTGCCGGACCATGCTCTATAACATTCACGAGAATTGCTGGGACAAGGATATTCTCGAGCTGCTCGACATCCCCGCCGCGCTCCTTCCCGATGTCCTCGATTCCTCGACCGATTTCGGCACCACCAAACCCGAGTTGTTCGGCGCCCCGATCCCGGTGCGCGGTATCGCAGGAGATCAGCAGGCGGCCCTGGTCGGCCAGGCCTGTTTTACTCCCGGCATGATCAAATCCACCTATGGTACCGGTTGCTTTATCGTCCTCAACACCGGCCGCGACCCGGTAGCCTCGAAAAACCGGCTGCTCACTACCATCGGCTACCGTCTGCAAGGCAAAAACACCTATGCTCTGGAAGGTTCCATCTTCGTGGCCGGCGCTGCCGTCCAGTGGATGCGCGATGCCATGGGGTTGATCGAGGCTGCCAGTGAGACCGGCAAGTTGGCCCGTAAGGCTGATATCAATCAGGACGTCTATCTGGTACCGGCGTTCACAGGTCTAGGCGCTCCCCACTGGGATCCTGACGCCAGGGGAGCAATCTTCGGCATCACCCGGGCCACTGGCCCGGCCGAATTGGCCCGCGCAGCCCTGGAGTCGGTCTGCTACCAGACCCGTGATCTCCTGGACGCCATGCGCGGAGACTGGGCGGGCATGGGGGATACCATCCTGCGTGTCGACGGTGGTATGGTCGCCTCCAACTGGACCATGCAGTTTCTCGCCGATATCTTAAACGCCCCGGTCGACCGGTCGGTCATCCTGGAAACCACCGCCGTCGGCGCCGCCTATCTGGCAGGGCTGCAGGCTGGTGTATTTGGGCCACCTGACGAGTTTGCAGGTTCCTGGCGCCGGGATCACCGCTTCACACCTTCACTTGACGAAGGGCTCCGCAAGCGCAAGTACCTTGGCTGGCGGGACGCCGTCAAACGCACCCTCAGCCGCTGATCCGTCTTCCTTTCCCCCTGCCGGTCCGGGGCAGGAAAGCGAAGACACCGAGCAGGCCGTTGGGCCATAGCCTAACTCTGCGCGACGGTTTCATCGTTCCATGATAAGGTGCTGGTGGGCACCTCCCTTTTTCTTTCGTTTATCCTACCCCTGAAAAACGATAAACACCTCCATGTTCAGTGGACATCCTCCCGTTTCTTCAGGCCACAACCAACAGGTAATCATTTAATATTAGGTATTTTTTCATATTGCGCGCAATATCACCCGAATTGGGCAATGCCCATCATGCCTTTTCGTCTCCAGGTGGGGACAGTCCACGGCTGCATCTCTATGCGAACACTCAGTCAATTCAATTTACAAATTGTTCAGACGATACAGAGCTGCTCGTGAATCGAGAAACCGGAAAATCTTCAGGATATGAATTCCAGACAATTCTGCCGGTTAACGATCTGCGATGTTGCATGGGGATACGTCGTGAGCCGCTTTTGTTTCTTCTTTGGTCCCAGACCGGGTTTCTTTGTTTATTTAAGATCAAAAGCTAATTCTAAGGCCCTGAGAAATCAGGGCCTTTTTCTATTTTGTTGCTTGAATGCTACGCTTGTTTCAGTCGTTTTGCTAATATCTGCCGCCATATTATCGGGTCAACCTTGTTGAAAAGCATCTACTACAAAGGTTCATCCGGCTCAAGTGTATTCATCTCTAACGCGGAAGGCTGAGGGTGTCGTTGCAGGACGCCTCGCGGAGGCCCGCCGAGGAACCGCATAGGCCCGAAGGGTTGCGGACAGGACGTCCGCAACTGACAGCAGGCCAGGGATGGCCTGTCTGTCAGCCGCGGTTGACCGGCGATAAGGCCGTAGAGCAGCGTCCGGAAGCGACACTTTCAGCCGGGTTAATACTTTTAACTCTAACAAAGTACGCTAAATCCGGATGAACCTAAATTATTCTGGTCTTGATCTAGGTCAAGGTACGGTTACCCTTCTTCTGTTAACGTTATGTCATAAAATCAGCAATCAGCACTGACTGAAAAACAAAAGGAATAAACCCGTGCAGGCCTATGTAACCAGAGGAATTAAAGATATCATCGCAGAATTTCCCAAAGTTGGTAACATACTTGAGGAATATGGTATAGGCTGTGGCCCCTGCACTGTGGGCATCCGTCAGCTTAAGGATATTTTTGAGATACATAAATTGTCCCGAGAGGCAGTAGTGGAACTGATGCTCCGCATCGAAGCCGAAATTTATCCTGATAGAAATATCACCGTGCAATCCAACGCCTCCGCCCTGCAAGATATATTTTCAAGAAAAATTTGTTTTTCCAAAGCATTACAGATTCTTGTGGATGAGAACAAACTCATCAAGCGCTGGTTGACATTGATACCTTCCATTGTTGAAAACCTGGATTTGATCTCAGAGAAAGACTGTCAAATGATCGGAAATGGCATAGATCTCCCGATGACACCGAGACGCGCAACAGGGAACGGGAGGAAATCCAGGTCTTGGCCAAAACCGATTTGCTGGCCTATGTTAAGGCAATGAAGGAATGGGGCATCGAACGCGAAAAACGCTTCACCCGTGAAGGTTGGCGCAAAATGCAGTAGCTCCGACAGCACAAGAAATTCTCGGCTTTAAAACTCAAATCAAGGATAAGAAAAGAGGTGGTAGATATGTCCGGATGTGGATGTGGCTGCAACAGCAGCGAAGGTGGGCCTTATTCCAAGGGCAGAGATCTGGTTGACTTCGTTTTTCATGCTCACGACGGCACAGTCAGAGACCAGAAGATTATGCAGGGGCCATTGGCAACAGTCTGCCAGGGATGCAAGGCCGCTTTTTACCTTGAAACCTACGTGGGCTCGTGCCCGGAATGTGGAGGCGTACATGCTGTCGCCCCGCTTTCACCGACGGTAGAGAACATCCAATATGCCGGTAAGGATTATTGCCTGCCACGCTGAAGATTGATTACATCATCTTCTAGATGAATCGACATGATCATGAATATTCACTGGTTGCAGCATGTTCCATTTGAGGGTTTGGGATCAATCGAGAACAACAACAGAGTCCTGGGTCTGCAATTCCATCTTGAAACAACCTTGGAAAGTGCGATACCATTGATACAAAATTGCCGGAATGAACTTGTGGTGGGACCTTCGATCCAGACGGAACTGGAGATCATTGATGGTATAAAATGATTTGTCGGCATCAATTCGACCATGGACCGGATTCATGAATATATGACATCATTATAAAAGAATGGTCACCATTAAACGAAGGATTATCATTTGTTTAAAAGGGCAGAGGATAAATGAGAAAAAGTATTCTTGCAGTATTAGCTGTTGGATTGATTATTGTCTGGATGGATGCGGCGGCCCGTTCTGCGATGCTCCATTTTGCGTATTCCGGTGCAACCCTCTCTGGCAGCGGTGAAATCCATGTTGTTGACAACCATGATGGAACATTTACTGCCAAAAAAGGTAAAGCGATCGTTTTTTATAAACCCAGCAATAATCAAAAGACTGATTTCGGGACATTCATTCTGGTAGGTAACCGAAATTCTCCAACCACCTATTTCACTAGTCCATTAGGCCTTTTTATCTATGATAACACCGTATATTACCCGAAGAACCCTCTTCTCAACAGTTGGGGGTTGCTCTTTTCCAATGCGAAAGGGACAATCGAGCTCAATATCTGGGGTAATGGAGCGGACCATCCATATTCCGCTTCTCTCGGGGAACGTGGGAAATACCTCACAAACAATGATGTGATTTTCAATGTGACACCGGCCAAATGACCCAAGCATTTCGTCCAGATTATTCCGACACAATTCATGCCGGCATTAAATACCATTAAGGCAGCGAAAATCAGATGAACATATGGTTTAGCAAAAATCTCGGTGATGCGATGTTGGCATACCTGGCATTAGAAAATATTAAGGCGGTCTGTGGGGAGGCATATCAAAAGGCCAACTGTTCCAATGACATGGCAGTTTTTCTTCGACATGAATCAGAGGGACGTCTTCAATGTGAGGTCAAGATCTATTTTTCTCCTGCAATCGGTGACATAGCAAAATCACTCGGCGCTTCCCCCTGCGAACAACCCACAAGGTATGGTCTCAGTTTACTGGTCGGCTCCCAGGCAGCATGGTCGATGTTCTTCCCGGAAAGTTGACTGAAGGCCATTTTGAAATTGCATCTCTTTATTTCCGGGTCATTTTTCTCTAACCAGGCCGGTATCGGGGTGCCAGCGGTGTATTCTCATAAAATCGGGAAAGGCATGTGGCTTGTAAATGGATTTTTTGAGGAGCATCCGGAGGCATTCCTCAATCCCTTCCGTAATGGTAGGGTGAGGGTAGACACTTTTCAGAACATCGAGAATACCTTTCCCTTGATCCATGAAATGGGCAATGGACATTATGGTGCTCGACACCTCAGGTCCGGCGGCACGCATCCCGAGTATGCGCTGCTGCTCATTATCGGTGACGATAATCTTGACAAATCCGTTGGTGGCTCTCATCGCGATTGCCCGGTTGCACAGGGCATTGGAGTAATAGGCCACACGATAGGGAATGTTTTTGCTGCGGCACGACCTTTCATTAAAACCAACCGTTGCGACCGGGGGGTAAAAGAACATCACCTTGGACATATTGTCATAATTCAAAGGCCAGTGATTTTTTTCAAACATATGTTTAACCGCATAACGCCCTTCCATTTCAGCAAGATTGACCAGGGAAGGATGATGCGTTATATCGCCCGCTGCATAAATGTTATTGTTGATGCAGCATTTCTCGTCTGTTCTGATCAAGCATGAGTTTTTTATGTCTATTCCAAGGTCCTCCAGACCAACCCCTGATTGCTCAAGGCTCCGGCCGATGGAGACAAGAACTGCATCTGCTTCGATAATTTCAGAATGTTCTTCCTTGAAATCCAGGAGTATTTCAAGATGATCCGACTTTTTGTATATCTCTCTTAGTTTGGCGGAATGGATGACTCTGACACCGTTGGCCACCAGGTTGGCATCCACAAAATCCGACACATCATCATCCTCAAAAGGAATGACCCGCGCCGAATGATCCACGAGAGTTACCTGGGACTGCTTGAAATTGGCGAAGATAGTGGCATATTCACAGCCAATGATACCCGCCCCTATTATGACGAGCCTTTCCGGAAATTTTTTCAGATTAAGGATGCCGTCGGAGTTGAAAATTCGCTGCTGGTCCACTTCGACATCGGGTAGATCTCTCGGCTTTGATCCGGTTGCAACAAGAAAGAAACGGGATGTCACCACTTCCCTCTTTCCATCAGAATAACATATTTCCACCGCATCGTTTGAGAGAAGTTTTCCCCACCCCTCCTTCAGCGTCAACGACCCCGGACCATTCCACCGCCCTGGAGAATAGCTTTCGATCTGAGAAAACATCTGCTGCTGTTTCTCTTTGCAGGCCTGAATAACCGTTCTGCGCACGGCACCATAATCGACCGACAGGCCTGACACCCGATATCCACGGTCCTGTTTATTGGCAATGGCGTAGTCTTTAGCCAGTTCCCACATGGTCTTCGAGGCCATGGCCCCACGCATGATACCCGTACCACCGATTTCTGCGCCTTCGATGATGCAAACATGTTTGCCGAAATCAAGCGCCCGCATCGCCCCGGCAAAACCTGCCGGACCACAACCCAATACACAGAGATCAAAAACATCAGGAACAGTCTGAGCCATACCATACTCCTTGGAATAATCAGGTTAATAGCGGGATTCGGACCACCGAAGGAAACCGGATCAGGACAGTAAACCATGGACAAAGCCTTTGCCATATTCTCTGCATGTCCGATTGCTTTCTTCATCCGGGGACCAGACAATCCGCAAGCCTTCATCCACTATTTGAAAACCGGAATCAGAGAGCCTATCCGACATGACTTTGACAGCTTCACCGCTCCAGCCGTAACTGCCGAAGGCCCCGGCTTTTTTCTTTTTGAATTTCAGGCCCTTTATTTCTTCAAGAAGAGCCGCAACGGATACTAAAAGTCCATTATTGACCGTGGGCGACCCTAGAAGGATGGCTTTTGACTTGAAGATCTCGGTGATGGCGTCGTTTTTGTCTGTCTTGGCCAGATTATACAGTTTGACCGTCACCTCATTATCAGCCTGCCGTATGCCTGCGGCAATCTGCTCCGCCATCACCCGAGTGCTCTCCCACATGGTGTCATAAAGGAGGGTAATCTGATTTTCCTGATAACTGTCACCCCATTCCAGATATTTCTCAACAATCTGGGCGGGATTTTCCCGCCAGATTATACCATGACTTGTGCAGATCATATCCAGGGGCAGATTGAACCCCAGGACTTCTTTGATTTTTCTCAAGACCATCGGGCTGAATGGAGTAAGGATGTTGGCATAGTATTTTATACATTCGGCAAAAAGGTCCGATTGATCTACCCGGTCATTGAACATGAATTCCGAGGCATAATGCTGACCGAAGGCGTCATTGCTGAACAGGACCGCATCCCCTGTAAGATAGGTGAACATACTGTCCGGCCAGTGCAGCATGGGTGCCTCGATAAAGACAAGTTCCTTGGAGCCAAGGGAAAGCGTATCGCCGGTCTTGACCACCTGGAAGTTCCAGTCCTGATGATAGAGCCCGGTCAGTGATTTGACACCGTTTTTTGTGCAATAAATGGGAACATCGGGAATATGCTGCATCAGCAGGGGCAGGGCGCCGCTGTGATCATTTTCGGCATGATTAGCAATGATGTAATCGATTTTTTCCAGATCTATCTGTTGGGAAAGATTTTCAACATATTCCTTGGCGAAGGGTTTCCAAACCGTATCGATAAGGGCTGTTTTCTCCTCCTGTATCAGATACGAGTTATACGATGACCCCCTGTGTGTTGAGTATTCATCACCATGAAATCTTCGTAATTCCCAATCGATCTTGCCCACCCAGTGAATATTGTTCTTGATGTTGAGACTCATAATCTTTTCTCCTTACGGTACATATTTTAATTGCGTGTATGGCTCTAATGCCAACCATCGACGCGTTATGCTATTGATAGCAATCATAGATCTCTTACCAATCTCTGCTATTTTCTGCAAATCCACTTATCCGGAATTTTTCGAAGCACATTGCCACGGTTCTGTAAACGATATGCGCGAATTTTGTATAGGGCATATAGAGAAAGAGCATCATAATGGAAACAAGGTGCAGGAAGTACACAGTGTACCCGAATGCCGGCATTCCGGCCCAGCGTAGCAGTTCTGCACCAAGACCGGTAATTCCCACGGCAGTTATTTCCCCAATAAGAAACCAATCGTAAAAGGTTCTGCTGGCTTTTCCTCTTTTTTCAAGCTTCCTGCGATTACCCCAGAGCACCCAGATGCCATACAGTAGTGCAATTGCAGAAATATTTGCCAGAATTTTAAAAGGATCACTCAACGGCAGTGGGCCATGGAAGGATGGCCAGATTAACCCCAACAGATCCTGTCTGACTGCTGACCAACATGTAAGAATAAAGGCTCCGATAAAACCCAGCACCAGCGGGAGATGACCTCTTGCTCTGTCGGAGTTGGCAGTGCATTCGTAAAATCTCCTGTGTTTGATGGTTTCAGTAAGAGAAGGCCAGAGAAATTCGTTGATGAACATTGGTACCGAAGGCCTGAAGTCTGCTAGTATCTTTGCATTTCCGCTCATTGCTTTCCACATCCTGGTCACACCTTTGGCAATGGAGAAGATGGCCAGGCCTGCTGTCGGCAACATAATTGAGACAATAAAGGTTGTATTTTTCGGATACCACTCAAATCCCCAGTGCCCGAAAAACCGGGTATACCCATAGCGGGCAAAGAGTTCTCCGGAAGGGATGTGCATCGCCCCAGACAGGTACCAGAGTACCAGGATGATGGAGAAAGGAAGACCAATCAACACCGGCAGGTTTCCTGCCTTCGTTGCCAATCTGGCAAGCCAGGCAGGCCAGCTGTAGAAGGTGTAAAGACAGGCGCGTATAGCCCCCAAAACCTCGGCGGGCCTGGCACCCCGCGGGCAGATCTCCGTACAATCACCGCATTGATGGCATAAAAGCACATCGGGGTCAGCGAAAAGTATCTCTTTCAGTCCCCACTGCGCCCAGATCATTTCCTTTCTCGGGAAAGGTTTCCGGTCTGCAGACAGCGGGCAGGCAACTGAGCAAGAGGCACACTGGTAGCACTTTTTCAGACACTCCCCTCCTGTCTCTTTAAGAGATTCTATGAACTCTAAATCCGGTTTGAGATTCATTTCCATCCTCCATTAACAAGGGTAACGACACCATGTCCTCCCACTTCTCAGTCTGCTCAGAAATCAATATCCCCGTCCTATCCCAAAAGGACATTCTCCTCATAAGAGAAGTGATTGATGTGTTTCATTGCCGCTATGCCGTCAAATCGGCGGCGCTATGGTTACCAGGATTCTCATCTGTTTTTTGGCACGTACTCCATGGGGTTCTCGAATCTGAGATATCAGGATATCCCCCTGTTTGGCAGGTGTTTCCGTATTTCCATCAGCCAGAAAATATCCTTCTCCTTCTATAACCTGAATGGCAACCTCCCCATCCAGGTCATGGGAATGGACCGGAAAAGTGACTCCCGCGTCCAGATTGAAATTGATGAGCTTGAAATTCGGGGAATTTTCCACCAGGAAGGTTCGTTTCATCACACCGGGAATGAACTCGGATGAGTTTTCAAGTTTGAGAATTTTCATGATATCTCCTTTAGTACTTATCTTTGACCTGCCGGAACATCTTCTATTCAAGGGGGCCCCCCTGGAAAAGATCTTCATATTTACGCTCAATAATGCAACCGGCATGCCAGTATTTTTGTTAATTGATTTCAATGCATTGTAAGGCATGTTGCCATTTCAACAACACTCAATGGTTGCGATATCCATAACAACGTTGTACTATTTACAACTATGGACATATTTGCTACCCTCACCACCATAGCCGCTGATCTGACATCCATAATGAGTGCCGAAGACCGGTATCAACGATTGCTGGATGTATTGCACCTGGCGATCCCCTATGATGCAGCAAGCCTCCTGCAGATTCGGGAAGACACCCTGGTTCCTTTAGCATCAAAAGGATTGACGCCGGATGCGATGGGACGTGTGTATTCAAGAACTGACCATCCGCGTCTGGACATGATCTGTCGTGCCTCCGAACCGCTCCTCTTTCCGGCCGACAGTCCCCTCCCAGATCCATTTGATGGTATGGTGCTTTCAGACCCGGAGGCATTGCGTCATATCCATGCCTGTCTTGGTTGTCCGCTCCATGTCAATGACAATCTGGTCGGAGTTTTAACAGCAGATGCCCTGGACGTCGGGGCATTTGATCATCTTTCTCAAGATTTCTTGAAAACCATTGCCTCAATGACCGGCGCGCAAATGCAGATTGCCGGTTTGCTGAAAGCGCTTGAGGAAAAAGCGGAGCGCCAAGGGCAAATTGCCTCGGACCTCATGCAGGATGTCACCCTGCAGAGAGGATGGGAGATTCTTGGCAAGAGTGCAGGGATTGAAAGCCTGCGTCGGGAAATCGAGCTTGTTGCTAAATCGGATTTCACAATCCTTATCCTTGGAGAAACCGGGGTAGGCAAAGAGCTGGTCGCCAGGGCCATCCACCGCTACTCGCTTCGGCGAGACAAGGCCATGCTCTATCTCAACTGCGCAGCACTTCCGGACTCGCTTGCCGAAAGCGAGCTTTTCGGTCATATCAAAGGCTCCTTTACCGGAGCTCAGAACGACAGGGCCGGAAAATTTGAGCTCGCCGATGGCGGCACACTTTTTCTGGATGAGATCGGCGAGCTTTCCCTGGAGATTCAAGCCAAACTCCTGCGGGTTATTCAGGAGGGAGAAATTCAGCGAATAGGCTCGGATAAGATGCTGCATGCCGACGTCCATCTTCTCGCTGCGACCAACAGGGATCTCGCGGCAGAGGTTCAGGCCGGGAGATTCAGGGCCGATCTCTATCACCGTCTCAATGTCTACCCGATCACGGTACCGCCGTTGCGTGAGCGCAAGGAGGACATTGCCATTCTTGCAGGATTCTTCGTTGGACAAGCCAAAAAACGGCTTGGGCTTGGAGAGATTCGAATAAGTGAAGCTTCTCTGCAGCTTCTTGGCCGCTACAGTTGGCCGGGCAATGTCCGGGAACTGGAAAACATCCTTTCCAGGGCTGTGTTAAAGGCCTCTCAGAGAGACGTCAACGAAAGGTTTTTGAAAATTCTCCCTGAGCATCTGGCGGGGGATATCGGCTCAGCACTCTATGTGAGTCCGGCGCCTTCCTATGATGTTCCTGATGTGTCTGAAGAAAAGATTTGTTTCCGTGATAAACTGAAATCATTTCAAATACGCCTCATACAGTCAGCACTGAAAAAGAACAAGGGCAACTGGGCCGCTGCTGCCCGTTACCTTGAAATGAATCGCAGCAATCTGCATAACCTGGCGACCCGCCTGGGGATACGGGAGAAGAAATGAATTTTATGGATTAGAGCCGGTCTGTTGGAAAGATACAAAGAGGGGACGTCCTTTATTAATCAAATAGCATCTTCCTCCATATGATAACCTCCCTCTTTTGCCCCTTTCTCTCCTCGCCTTACGGCACAACTTACCGCCGCCAGGGTCACTCCCAGCCTTCTCGCCAAATCAGCCATGGAAATCCCCAGTTCAACATTCGACCAATAGCACACCAGATCCCTGGCCCGGACTCGATCTCTCTGTTTGCCCTTACCGGTTATATACGCCTCATCCAGATCACATAATTTCGAGACACGGTCAACCACCTTGTCAAAAGTCAGTCCCCTGTTTTTCAGTCTGTACCTCCGGCTGAAGTCCTCTTCCGCCTGAGAGAGAACAGTATCAACAAAATCGGTTTCACCTAAAATCCGCTGATCGCCCTTGATCCGCTCTCGCCCGGCCGATCGTACCTTCTTTACCTCATCCCAACCGCCAAGGCTCCTGATCAACCCGCCGCCCACCAGCTCCGGACGTCTTCCCCTTTGCCTTCCTTCCTCGACAAAGGACCTGTATTTCTTTCTGGCGTTGCCGGCCCTCTTGCCGAAATATCCTAAGACATGCGCAACATCCTGCCATTCCCGCTCCACTTTTCCCATCAAGGCGCTGTGTCCGCAGTAACGAAAGCCGTCCAATGCCTCCAGGCTGGATACGATCTTTGCCCTGAGAGGATTCAAGTGGATATAGCGCACCAGTTCCAGCAAGTAGGGATCTTCCTGGCATATGATGGATCTATATCTGTTCTGGAAAAGCTGGCCGTGCCTCTTGTGCCTTCTGTTATACGACGCCGCATACCCTGTCAGCAATCTCCTCATCAAGGTGGAAATCCCTGCGGGACCGCTTGTAAAGAGAAAATGCGCATGATTCGGCATCAGCGCCCAGGCGTGGCATTGGGTCTTGGTTTCCGGCAGGAGAAACGAAAGCCGTTCGATTAAATTTTCTCGATCCTGGTCATCGAAAAATATCTTCCGGCGTTCTATCCCCCGTATCATAACATGATGCAAAAGACCGGGTGTATCAAGTCTGGCTATTCTTGGCATAACGCATATGTCTACTCCGGCGGGGCTCTGCTGTCAATTTGTTTTATTTCTAAAGGACGTCCCTTATTTTACCTGAACCCATTCATTGAACAGGTTTGTCAATTCGGATTGACAAAACCATACATTATTCCGATTTGACACATAGAAAAAATGAATGTAGAAGACAACGGTTCAATGCTGAAATGATAGCTATGAAACCTTTCTGAAAATTCACAAGGACGCAGAAGAAGACACTTTGGTATAGACTTGCATATACATTATAAGACTGATGATCATCATTGATGCCTTTATCAAGAAGTTCTCGTCATGACAAATTCTCTCTCATTGGACCGGATGCTGAATGATTTTGCAACTCTGTCCGAAAAAAGCCTTCTTGCCATTAATACAGCGCAATCGACTGGACAAAAAGTTGTGGGCATTTATTGCATTTTTGCACCAACGGAGATCATCCGTGCCGCAGGCGCCATTCCCGTGGGACTATGCGGCAAAAGAAACGAGCCGATCGCTGCAGCCGAAGTGGAGCTTCCGGCCAATCTGTGCCCGTTGATCAAAGCCAGTTACGGGTATGCGATCACCGGTACCTGTCCCTATTTTTCAGCTGCAGATGCCGTGGTGGGCGAGACCACCTGTGACGGCAAGAAGAAGATGTATGAAGCCCTCGGGCGGCTCAAGCCCATGCATGTGATGCATCTCCCCCACGGGCCGCATCGGGCGCATGCCCAAATGTTTTGGCGCTTGGAGATCGACTCGCTGGTGGAATTCCTGCAGGACCTCACAGGCCGCTCGATTACGGACGACGCGCTTCGTGCCCAGATCCGCATCCATAACCGGATTCGCAGATTGATGCGCAGGCTTCATGCGGTGAATGCGGCGAAAATACCGCCGGCTGTGTCGGGAACGGCCTTGCTTCCGGTCGTGGAGGCAAAAAACTATTGGCCCGATTTGCATGATTATGCTCAGCGTCTGGAACGCCTGATCGAAACCATCGCTGCCGCCTCACGTCCTCAGGCTGAAACTTCTGACAACCGTGCCCGCATCCTGCTTACAGGCACCCCCTTGGGCAAGGGATCGGACAAGGTATTGACGCTCCTGGAAGACTCGGGTGCCGTCGTGGTGGGAATGGAGAATTGCACCGACCTTAAACCCGCGTGGTCGGAGGTGGATGAAACCGATGTCGACCCACTCAATGCCATAGCCCGACATTACCTTTCATTGCCCTGCGCCTGCATGACCCCCAACAACGACCGCCTGGCCCTTCTCGACGACATGATAGAGCAATACCAGGCGAACGGCATTGTCGACCTGACCTGGCACGCCTGCCACACCTATATGATCGAATCCGCGACCGTACGTAGTCACATTGAAGATCGGCACCAGCTGCCGGTGCTGCATCTCAGCACCGACTATGGAGAAAGCGATAAGGAATCGCTGCGGACCCGTATTGAAGCCTTTCTGGAATTGATATGAATTCTCAATAAAAACCCTGGACGAACCAACGGAGGAGATTATGAAGACTATTAATCGTCGTACCTTTCTCAAAACCACCGGGCAGGCGGCACTCGGCGTTGCCGTGAGCAATATGACCTCCGGTTTGTTATTGCCTCATCGCGCCTTTGCCGCCGTACCCACCATTCGTTTTGCCTATATTCTGTCCGATCACCATGCGCCGCTGATGGTGGCGGCCAAACACGGTGAATTCTTTCAGCAATCGTTCGGCACCTATTTGAAGCCGGTAATCGATACCAAGCGGTACGACCTGTATGCAGATGGAGGGCGCGTTGCCGAAGTGGAGCTGATACCGACGAAAAAAGGGCCGGACGTTGAGAAGCTCGTCGCTCAGGGCAGTGTTGATATGGCTATCAGCGGCACTCAAGCCGTTCTGCTCTCCATCGACCGGGGTGTGGCAACACGCATCGTGTCTCCTCTGCAGACCGCCGGCAACGTCTTTGTCATCGACAAGAAACTGCCGATAGACTCCTGGAAATCGTTTGTGACTGAAGTCAAGGGCCAGGGGCGCCAGTTTAAAATCGGCATCCCCGGCCCGCAGACCATAGCGGCGATTATCTTTCGTTCCGCCCTGGAGCACGAAAAGATCACGTATACCGAGGATGCCGTCGACAGGAAAGCCGACGTGCTCTTCATCAATATGAAGGGGCACGGCAACCTGGTGGCCGCTTTGGGCAACGGGATTACGCAAGGCATCATCGGGGCTCAGCCTTTCCCGGCCGTGACCATCGACCGAGGAATGGGCCGTATGATCCTCAATCTCCAGGATATTCCGGCAGCCCAGGACTGGCAGGGACATGCCTGCTGTTCGCTGGAAGCGACAGTGCCGTTTTTGAAGCAGCAGCCGGAATTGGCCGGTAAGATGCTTGAACTCATGGCCCTGGGGGTTGAGGTCGGCAATACCCGCAAGGACCTGACCGCCGAGGCGTGTTCCGCCTGGCTGGGGGATACGGTTTCGGTGGAACGGATAGCCATGGAAAGCCTCTCCTACACAACCATGCCTTCTGAAAAATGGCGTAACAGCGTGCAAGTCTTTGTCCGGACCATGGACCACATGGGTCTGTTTACCGGCGCCCTCCATGGACAACAGGAAACAGGGGTAACGGCCAAGGCCTTTGATTTCAATGCCATCGCAGCTGTACGCGAGCGTTTGATCGCCCAGAAGAAGATCAGCTGAAATCATGACCGTTCACCTGCGCCTTTGGTTCCATCGCCTGTTGCTGCCATTCCTTCTTGCCGGCGCCTGGCAGGTTTTGGCACTCTGGCTGAATAAGGCGACCATACTGCCGCGACTGGATGATGTTGCGGCAGTACTGTTGCATCCCACGGCCAAGCTATTGATCTCAGGCAGCCTGTGGGAGAATATGGCCATCAGCCTGCTGCGTGTCCTGCTGGGTTTTCTGGCGGCGGTAACAGTGGCGGTACCTTTGGGATTGGCCATGGGACACGTACAGGGGATATACCGCATTTTCGATGCCGCGATCGAGATGCTGCGGCCGATTCCTCCATTGGCGTGGGTGCCCCTGATACTGGCCTGGATGGGTATCCGGGGTCTGGCGGACTGGTTTCCGGCTTTAGGCGCCAGCATGATCTGGTCAAGCATCCAGTTTTCAACCCTGGCAATCATTTTTATCGGCGCTTTCTTCCCCATTCTGCTCAACACCATCCAGGGCGTGCGGCAAATTCCCTGCGAATATGTCGAATCGGCCAGGACCCTGGGCTCCCGCGGGATGCACCTGTGGTGCAGGGTGCTCCTGCCTGCAAGCGTCCCCATGATACTCACAGGTCTTCGCATCGGTCTGGGCATCGGCTGGATGTGCCTCGTTGCCGCCGAAATGATGCCGGGAAGCAGTTCGGGGCTGGGCTATCTCATCTGGTATGCCTACGAGCTGTTACGTGCCGACATCATCGTGGCCGGCATGGTCACCATTGGGCTGGTCGGCTTTTGCATGGACCGTGCGTTTCGCTATCTCGAAAATCTTCTTGTATGGAAAAACAGCATGTGAGCTTATGTTGGAACTGAAAGCACTCCACAAAACCTACACCTCGGCTAATGGTCAGATAACAGGGGCGGTCGAGGATCTTTCCATAAGCATCGCCCGCAATGAATTCATCTGCCTGGTCGGCCGGTCGGGCTGCGGTAAAACGACCACCTTACGGATGATCGCAGGTCTGGAAAGGGCAACCCGCGGTGCCATTCTACTCAACGGAAGCCCCATAGACGGGCCCTCGGCCCAGCGCTGTGTGGTCTTTCAGCGCTATACCCTTTTCCCGTGGCGCAGCATTCTGGACAATGTGACCTTCGGCTTGGAGACGCAACGGATACCCAAATCCGAACGGGAAGAAGTTGCCCGCCACTATTTATCCGTAGTCGGCCTGGCCGACTCTGCCGATGCTTACCCATCGGAGATGTCGGGAGGCATGCAGCAGCGGGTGGCCGTCGCTCGCGCCCTGGCCGTTAATCCCGAAGTGCTGCTCATGGATGAGCCCTTCGGTGCGTTGGATGCGCAGACCCGAACCACGCTTCAGAATGAGTTGACCCGCATCTGGGAGACCGAACGCAAAACCATCGTTTTTGTAACCCACGATATTCCGGAGGCGGTTCTGCTTGCTGACCGCATCGTGGTGATGCAGGGGCCGCCGGGCCGCATCCAGGCCGTGATCGACTGCAATCTGCCG
This sequence comes from Desulfocapsaceae bacterium, assembly GCA_046706325.1. Classification (GTDB taxonomy): domain Bacteria; phylum Desulfobacterota; class Desulfobulbia; order Desulfobulbales; family Desulfocapsaceae; genus CAWGGS01. The sequence goes on from JBJKPM010000085.1 coordinate 65,120, forward strand.
CGGCCGCGGGACAAAGGATCGCCGACATTTTTAAGACAATGTGCAATCGTTCACACATTGCTCGAGGGAATCAATTGACCGTATTGGCCGCAGTGGGGCTTTCCCTGGCCCTGGCCAGCCTGCTCATGGGGCTGACCGGTTTTGGTTTTGCCATGGTGGCAATTTCACTGATGTCCTTTGTCTGGCCGGTAAAGCAAATCGTCCCCTTTCTTTTTGTCTACAATCTGGCAATCAACCTGATTCTTCTTTTGCAACTTCGGAGGCACGTGCATTTTCGTCGGGTCACTCCCCAAATCATCGGGTTTTTCCCCGGCGCTCTGGCGGGGCTTTACGGTTTATACCGCCTTCCGGATACAACCCTCAAACTAACCATCGGTCTGGTCCTGATTGGTTTTGCCCTGTGGGCCTGTATCTTCACACTTCAGGCAAAGGCATCGCTCAACTGGGGATGGCATACGGTGGCAGGCACGATTGCCGGGGTTCTGGGTGGAGCCGTGTATATGGCAGGACCTCCGATCATCATCGTCAACACGCTGACCAATGGGAACCGATTGGCCTTCAAGGCCGATCTGCAGGTCTTTTTTTTATTCTCAAATCTCTACCTTCTTGTCGCTTACCGCCTGCTGGATCTCTTCACCTGGCCTCTCTTGCGCCTGAACCTCTATTTCGCACCGGTCATGCTGATTGGAATATACGCCGGGAGCCGCCTATGTCACAGGATGCCCGACAATACTTTTCGAAAAATAACCTCCTGTCTGCTCTTGACGATGGGAGGCCTTCTGGTCGGACGTGCGGTGGGTTCCCTGTTGCAATGAGATCACTGGAGCTACATGCATGAATAAGAACCCATTGTCATCACATCCGCTTGCCGGTATTGACGTCTTCCCGATCAATGCCCTCCCGGCCAGTCAACTGGTGATCGCCGGGATCGATGAAATCAGTCACTCTCAGGCCATCAAATGGGAGGCTGTCCGTCGCTATTACGAGCAGGTCTCTTCTGATCTGCTCTTTTTTTTCAGCGATATTGCCATTCAGGCCGAGGCGATGGGGGCCATCGTTCGTTTTGACCCTGTGGCCATGCCGGCGGTATCGGCGCCGGCAAGTATGATTGGAACCCCACGGGCCAGCGACATCGCGCGTATGACGCTCAACGCCGGGGTTGTCGCCTCGATGCACCGGACGTTTGCCCATCGCCGTTTGGCGGCTCTGGTGTATGGCCCTTTTACGGTGGCAGGCCAGCTGCTGGGCGAACAGAATTTGCTTCGCAATGTCCGAAAACCTCGAGACCGGATACAGGATCTCCTGGACAAAGCAACCCTGGTTGCCGAGGACTATGCGCGCCTCTTGCTCGACGCCGGTGCCGATGTGCTCTGGATATCCGACCCCTTGGCAGCCCTCTTGCCGCCGGATTGCTTCGAGGCCTTTGCCGGCCGATACCTGCAAAAACTCCTCCGGTTGAAACCGGATGGGGCCAGCATCCTCCATATCTGCGGCGACGTGACCGATCTTCTCTCCGGCATGCTGGCAACCGGTGTCGGAGGGATCAGTCTCGACCAGTGCATGGCGATGCCCGCTGTTGAAGATCGGGTGGACCCCTCAGTTGCCCTGATCGGCAACCTGGATCCGCTCGCTGACGTTGCCATGGGGACACAGGAAAGCGTCTCGGCGGCAACCCGGGAGTTGACCATGCTGATGGGCGTTCGGTCCAATTTCGTCCTGAGCACCGGGTGTGCCTTACCACCCAAAACCCCCATGGACAATATCTGCACATTTGTCGAAACCGGACGTGGAGTTTTACAGGCTATCCGCAAACACTGTGAGCTCCTTGCGCCTCTGGCCGATTCCGTTTCCCGGGGCGACGAAGAGGAAGCCGTGCATATAATCGATACATGCCTCGCGCATGGTGATGACGCTTTCCTGGTGATCAATGCCGGCCTCATGCGCTCCATCAGGCGGGCAAGCGCGCTTTACGAAGCCAAACGCTGCTACCTGCCCGAGATCCTTTTGGCGGTTGAGGCCTTTTATGCCGGCATCGAGCGATTAGGTCCCCGTATCGCAAGACGGACATCCGCAGGGCCCCAGGTGATACTTGGAACCGTGCGCGGAGACCTGCATGCCATCGGCAAGGATTTAGTACGAATCATGCTCGAGGCCAACGGGTTCGACGTGCTTGATCTGGGAGTAGATGTCAGCGCCGAGCAATTCGGCGATGCTGTGCATAAATATCAACCCCGGATAGTAGGTCTCTCGGCATTCATCACATCCGCCCGTGAACAGCTGCCCGGTTTCATTACAACGATACGGAGCGCCGCCCGGACATCTATTAAAATCGTCGTGGGCGGCGCAGCCGTCAATACCGCCATTGCTGCTCAGGTCGGAGCGGACGGATATGCCCGGGAGGCCGTGGCCGCCGTCAGACTCGTTCGTGACATGGGGGCGTCCTCGACATTGCTGAATCATGAACCCCACGCCTGAACTCAGCGATGCCCTGCGGCGCTATCTCAAGTTGGGCGACCACCCCCAACTCCTGCCAAAGGCCAGGGAATTGTGGCAGGAGGCCCAAGATCTTGCTCATGTTCAAACGTGGCAGTGTCGGCTGGTACGCCAGGATTTTGAAGACCGATTCGACCCTCACGCACGCAGCAGTATTGCCCTGCAGACCCTGCTCGGCTCATGCGAACATGTTTATTTGCTGGCCGTCTGCCTGGGGGAGGAGATCGGACGCCAAACCCGTTCCTCTCTCAACGGGAATAAACCTTTGAGAGGATATCTGCTGGATCGCATGGGCAGCTTTATGGCAGAGGCTGCTATGAGAGATCTCGACCACCATTGGCAGCGGCATTGCCTGTATCGCGGTGAGCGGGTGACGCGGCGTTTTAGTCCCGGCTACCATGACTTCTCCCTGGATGCGCAAAGAACCTTTCTGGCCTTAATCGGTGATCAGATGCCTGGCTTGGGCATCAGCGAAAGTGGTATGCTGCTTCCTGAAAAAACGATAACTGCGGTGAAAGGAGTATTTCTATTATGATTTCAATGAGTAGAAGATATTTTCCTCAATAACGGTCAATTCGGAGATGTTTCCTGATATCCTTTGACCTAGGGTTTCAATCTGTGGCCACATAGTAGGCTTTCTCTCAAAATGACAGTCAAGAGTGCTCAGGGCCATACATTTCGGAAATTTCTAACAACAGCTTCTTCTTTTTCTATCTCCAACTCCCCGACATAAATTAACATTCCTGGTTGACTGGAGCCAGACAGTTTCTGGAAATAACGAATACCCTGCAAAAACTCACTTGTGTAAATCCTTGATGATTTGATCTCAATGGGAACAAAATATGAACCCGATGGATAGAGCAGATCAACCTCATTTTGATACCTATCCCGGTAAAAATACAGCCCAGGATCTAACCCTGCATTTATTCGTGATTTATATGCTTCAGCAATCACCATATTCTCAAATAATCCACCAAATGCGGGATCACGTTCGAGTTGATCCGGGTTTTCGATACCCAACAAATAGCAAGCAAGCCTTGCTTCCACAAAATAAATCTTCGGAGATTTTGTTCATCAATAGCAAAATCCCTTTTCATACAGTATCAGATATGCTTTGCCAATCCTAATAGATGGGCAAGTCTCCAAGAACATTGGCAAAACAAATGTAGCATTCAAGCAACAAAATATAAAAGATCCTGATTTTTCAGGGCCTTAGAATTAGCCTTGGTGCGGAGGTCGGAATCGAACCGAAATGGACTTGCGTCCGCGGGATTTTGAGTCCTTGTGTTATATTTATTTATGTATTTAATATTAATATATTTTATGTAAATTATTAACCAATTTGCTCCATTTTTATTCCATTTTGAATAATCGCCTTTCTTCACTTCTTTTCCGGTTCAGATGATCAAAAGGAAGGCTACTGTTAGCTTGTTTGAAAAGACGAGACCTTCCATGAGGAAGGTCTCAACTAAAGAAATAAGTAAACTACCCCTGAACTTTGTTGCCTATTTTCTCCAAACTCCCCAAAAGGGGCAGGTTAAGGAGATCGTCAGTTTACTGCAAATCCTTAGTTATTTTTCTCACTGCTTCAAGGAGTGGAGAGATTTTACGTTTGCACGTGTAAAAAACAGTTTCCGCGTTCAGATCCGCATAATGGTGGGTGATGATATCACGCATACCCATGGCTTTTTTCCAATCGACTTCAGGATAGTGGGAAAGTAGATTTCCACCGGTTATTTTTTCGAGATTTTTCAGTGATTCTCCTATAACGATCAGCATCATGCAGATAGAGTCCAATTTTTCAACTCCGGTCGGATTGTCGGTGAAATCGGATGCTTGGTGTATCACCTGGAAGCGGCTACCGATCTTGATTGCGGCCTCTTCTATCTGCCGTAAAACCTCCAGGCAGAGATCCCGGTCATGCATACACCGCCTCCTCGTCGATTCTCTTTTTCAGGAAAAGGTTCATGTTGTCTCGATAGGTAACAATATCAACCGGACGATGAATCCTTTCCTCCAACTCTTCCTTTATGCCTACGAGCATGAACAGATCGGGTTCCCGGATTCGGAGAACAATATCCACATCACTCTCCTCACGAGCATCACCCCGTGCCGTTGAACCAAAAATGCCGATTGTCATGATGCCATAATAACTGGCACGTTCTTTTTTATAATTACGGAGAATATCAATAAGTTCCTCTTTTTTCATCATTGCTTTCCTTGTTTTTCCATAGTCTTCAAAAGCTCACCGGCGATATTGGGACTTTCAAGCCGCATGATGCTCTCTTCCGCGCTGCCGAAACTGAGCAGATTGATACTCCCATACCATACGATCTTTTGATCGATAAGCGCGAATTTCTGGTGTATGTTTGAACGAAACACCACGTTCACACCGGCATGTTGTAACATATCCAGAGTCGGTTGCAAGGTGATTGGTTCCTTTTCCCCGAAATCTCCCGTCGGTCTCGTTACGACTATTACCCTCACCTTATTCCGCAACGCAATCTCCAACTGCTGCATCATTTGCAGGGTGCGCCTCCTGGTAACGAAAGGGCTGACTATCATGATCTCTCTTTCCGCGGTCCAAATATCATTGTTGAAAACCGGTAAAAAGTTGCTCTTGTCGAAGATAACATCGATTGAATCCGCCTCGACAGCGCCAGCTTTCGCCTTGTAACCGATCGAGGCGTAGCCGTTAAGTCGTTTATGATACATCTTCTCAAGCATGCTTACATGGATATCGACATAGTCGTAGATCTGGACCTCTCTTTTTTCTGCAAACAGCCTGTGCAGCCTGCCCGCATATTGCTGCAAAGTCCCCTTCCACGATATCGGCATGGTCAAAAACAGGGTATCGAGACGTGGTTCGTCGAATCCCTCGCCGATGTATCTGCCCGTGGCTACCAGTGTCAATTGCTTGTCCGTGGGTGGGTCGGATATACGCTTGGAGATTTCTGTGATTTCCTTTGCTCCCCTTCCTCCCCTGAGTGTCATGACTTCGGGAATTCTTTCCCGGAGTTTCTCTGCCAGCGATTCCAGATGGCTGGTCCTTTCAGTCAAGACAAGACAGTTCCTGCCACTGTCGTGGCTTTTTACCACGTCGTCAACAATCATCTGATTACGCATCTCGCTCGCAACCATTAATGAATAATGTTCCTGAATGGATACGTCCTTTTCGTCCTTGTCAAGCCGCACCCTCAGTGCGGTAAATCTCGGTATCACGAAATGATCGAAGGGTCTTTTATCCGCCTGTTTCTTAGCGTCATCCCTGTATCGTACCGGACCGCACTGCATAAATATTATCGGATGATGACCGTCCTTCCTGGTGGGTGTTGCAGTTAGACCGTAGACATACTTTGCCTTTGCGGTTTTAAGAATCTCGTCAAAACTCACGGCTGCGACATGATGGCATTCATCGACGATGATCATGCCATAATCTTTCACACATTCCTTGACTTCATTTTTTCTGTTCAACGATTGCATCAAGGCGATATCAATGATTCCGCTCAGGGTATTCTTGCCTTGCCCCAGTTGTCCGATGACGCTTTTGGCCTTTTTTCTTCCTCTCTTTTTCGCGCCTGTGTCCGATACAAGCGGGGATTCATTTATTGACAGGAATTCAGTTAATTTGTTCTTCCACTGCGTTATCAGGCTGGCTTTATCGACAATGATGAGGGTGTTAACTTTCTTCTCGGCGATCAGTTTGATTGCCACAACCGTTTTCCCGAAAGCGGTTGTGCCGGAGAGTACGCCGAGATCATGCTCAAGCAGCCTGCCCACTGCCTGTGGCTGATCATCTCTCAGGTTACCTTTGAATGCAATGTCGATCTTATTGCCACGATTGGTCTCATCCAAGCATCGGACATCCATTTCTTGCCCAGAAAAAACTCGTCTCAGTTCCTCCTCGCATCCTCTCGGCAGACAGAGATACTCTGCAGTATCTTCGGCACAACAGATAACTCTCGGTTTTCCATAGGTAGGCATGCGCATTGCCTGATACTTGTAGAACTCGGGATTCTTGAAAGCCGCCAGGCGTTTTAACTGGTTCAGAGCTCGTTGAGAAATGCCTGCCTTCGGAACAAACAGCATATTTGATTTTACAATCTCAATGTGTCGCGGAAAATCTGTTTTTAGTAATTTGACCTTGGTCGTTTCCCACGGCTTCTGTGTTTCTTCTTCATCTATTTTCAAGACTCCGAGTTCATTTCCCTGACCCAATTTTAAAGTAAGTTTTATGAGGTCATCTTCCGATAGCGTTCGAATCGTGCTTAAAAATGCCCATTGATCTGGATACGGCTCGAAATTCCAGTCAATAAATTCACTGTTTTTGGCCTTTCTTGCCACCTTTTGCAGAGGGAGCGCAATCAGATTCCCCAGACCACCCTTGGGCATCGTGTCTTGATTGGGGAAAAATCTGTCGTATGATTTGAAAGCGATCTCATGCCTGTTCTGCATGGTGTATGTAAGCAAAGATGTGCCGAATTTCCTGGCCAGGGATGCCAGTATCGGCTTATTAAAAAATAACCACGCATGGCTGCCATTGCCGGAACGTGAGCGCTCAATGGCAACAGGGACATCTAATTCCTCGCAAACCTCGCGCAATACCGAGATATCCTTTTTCCACTCGCCATCATCAAAATCAATGGCCAGAAACCAGCACGTCTCATCGGGAAGCATCGGATATATTCCTGCAACTATCTTCCCCCGCAGATGGTCATTAATGACTTTCTCAGTAAGAGCAGCATATGCCTTATGGGCACAACCGGTGCATGTCCCTTTCGGCTTAACGCATTGTCCGGGTTTCCATTCATTCAAGCAGGAGGGAGAATACCCGGACGTCCCTTTTTTCCGGTTTTCCCATCTCCTGGCGTAAACATCGTCCCGTCCTTTGAAAAGGGACATAAACAGCCTGATTTTTTCTCCTTCATCAGCAATCTTGCTCATGCCTGATGGCGAAACCCTGTCAAACCGTGGAGCATTTATTTCAGATTCGGATATATTCCCGAACATTTTATCTCCGAAAATCCGTCCCTCCGCAACAAACAACCGTGCCTTCAAGGCTCTGATTTCCTCTTTCAAATTCCTGTTCTCAATCAATAACACCCGATACTTCTCAGACAACTCTGAAATTGAAACAGAATCTTCAATTTTCACGTTGAGACCTCTTTAATTTTCAGTCTGAGGCAAAGGAATTCAACCTTTGAAGAACAAGTTTTCCGAACATTTTTGACAGGAACGCACTTAGGTCCAAATAAAGACTCTTTGTTGTATCAAATTGTTATTCTTTACTTAAATTATCTAATAAAGAATGGGAATTGTCAATTGGTGAGATTCCGACAACTATAGGCATGATTGGAACCCTGCAAACATATCAATGGATTTGGCAGCATCCAAACTGGCCACATTTTTTTCATACAGACCTCTAACCACATGGACTCAGAGCACTGACGAAACAACCATAACATCGAAGCAATAAAATAGAAAAAGGCCCTGATTCCTCAGGGCCTTAGGATTAACTTTGGTGCGGAGGTCGGAATCGAACCGAAATAGACTTGCGTCCGCGGGATTTTGAGTCTTTTGTAGGAAATAATTTAACTATTTTATATCATAATATTATTTTCAAATTTTTAACCAATTTGCTCCACTTTTGTTCCATTTCAATAATCATCTTTTTTCCTTCTTTTCTGGTCAGATGCACAGTAGGAAGGTAATGGCTGAGAAGCCTATGTGAAATTTGTACCTTCGCAATAGACACCTTCAACTTGGGACTTTGTAGGAAAACAGAACGTTCGATCTGGCAATATTAACCATTGAAATTGAGTTGAAAAATTCAAGATCATGTTTGTAAGCTAAAGATTTTCCAGGAAATGGATCATACAAGGTGCGCTATAAAAGGCTTACAATCTGATGGCCACCTCTTCTCCGTATGCATCGAGACACCTCTTACAAGCGATTCAGTGCCATCCCGATCATACTAAAGCTCCACCGCAGACCTAATCTAATCGGAAGGAGTTTGTCTTGCAGGTTTGTCCATCGAGCCCGATCCAACGGCTGGATATGTTTCCCATCCCCCTCCCAATGCCTTGTACAAGGCAATGATATCCTGACAGGTATTGCTGGTACTTTGCACAAATGCATTCTGCGACGTATAGAGCGTGGCCTGTGCCTGCAGCACGTTTATAAAATCCGTCTGTCCGGCGCTGTACAGTTGCATAGAAACGGCCACTGCCTTGCGACCGGCGGTGACCGCCTCACTCAGCGCCTGGCGATGTTCCTTCTCTTTACTATAGGCAAACAGAGCATTCTCGACATCCTGGAGCGCAGTGAGCACCGTTTTTCGATAGGTGAAAAGCGATTGATCTCGGAGCGCCTCTTGAACCCGAATGTTCGATCGTATGGCACCCCCTTGAAAGATCGCCCAATCCATGGTGGGGCCAAAGGATGACGCGCGGCTCGAGTCTGAGAACCAGTCATGCAGCAGGTTGCTCTGCCAGCTCAGGTTTCCTGTGAGGGAAAATTTTGGAAACAAGTCGGCTTGGGCAACACCGATCCGGGCCGTGGCGGCGTGGAGTTGGGCTTCGGCCTGGCGGATATCGGGCCTGCGTCGCAGCAAATCCGAGGGCAAGCCTGCTGGGACATCGGGCGGTGTGACCGGCAACGGCTCTTTATTTGACAACTCGCTTAGCAGGTATGCTGGCGGTCGAGCAAGCAACAAGCCGAGGGCGTATAGATTCCTTCGAGCAGAGACCTGCAATACGGGAATCTGCGAACGTGTGGTCGCCACCTGGGCATCTGCGTTTGCCACGTCGAGGGTGCCGACAAAACCGGCCCACTGTTTCTTGCGGGTGATTTCGGCGGTATGCCGCTCTGCTTTGAGATTCTCCTCGGCTACCACAATTTGCTGTTGAAAGCCGCGGAGTTGGATGTAGTTGAGCGCGACCTCGGCCGCGAGACTGACTTGCACATCTCGGAGGTTGTCCTGTGCCGCCTGGACGATGGCGTTGGCGGACTCGATGTTGCGACGGGTGCCTCCGAAGATATCCATCTCCCATAGCGCGTCAAAACCCGCTTGATAGAGATCTTCTTCAGCCGGCGGGGTTTTTCCGTTCGCAGCAGGTCGAGTACGCAGATAGCTTGCCGAACCGTTCACCGTCGGCCAGGAGCCACCTGCAACCACGTCGCGCGCCGCCCGCGACTCACGCAGCCGTGCCTCTGCGAGTTGCACGTCGAGGTTGGCGGTAAGCGCCTCTTCCACTAACCGAGCTAGTTCTGGATCATTGAATCTCCTCCACCAGCGGGTGAGTTTTGTAGGTTTTGTATCCTGCGTACCAACCCACCCTGCCGGCGTATTCTGATGTGGAGTATGATAATCTGGGCCGACCGTGCAACCGGTTAGCATCAGCAGAGAAACCCCCGCGGTTGCGAGAAGCAGATTGATCATCCGCCTGGTCCTTTCATTCATAGCGGAGTGCCTCAATAGGATCGAGCCGGGATGCCTTCCATGCCGGGTAGTAACCGAAGATAATGCCCACACCGGCTGATACCGCAACAGCGGTTATAATGGCACCTGCCGAAATTTCCGTCGGCCAGTGCAGCACGGTCCTCACCAGAAAGGAACTGCCGCGTCCAAGCAGTATGCCCATGGCCCCGCCGATCAGGCAAAGCACTATTGCTTCGGCGAGAAACTGCCGTAGGATGTCTCCCGGCTCGGCGCCGACAGCCATACGCAGCCCGATCTCTCGAGTTCGCTCGGTGACCGAGACGAGCATGATGTTCATTATACCGACTCCGCCCACCACAAGCGATATCATCGCCACGCAGAGCAGAAGATTAGTCATCAGCCGGCCGGTGGAGCCCAACGTATTGGAGATTTCGGTAAAATCCCGGATTCGGAAGTCATCGGGTTGATCGGCCAGCAGATGGTGCCGCTGTCGAAGCAGGCTTCGAATCTGGCGAATAGCTAACGCGACATTCCGGGCCGATTTTGCCGACACAAAGATGTCATCGATATCTGAAAATCTCGTCATCTGCGGATAGTCCGCCGTCTCCGCTGCGGTTTGCTCCGGATAGAGCGACACTCCCTGGCTCGGATATATCTGGTTGAGTGTGTTAACCTGACTGGATGACGATGCGGTGGTGGTAGAGCTGGTGGCATCCCGCAATCCCGAGAGGCGGAACTTGACGGTAGTCCAAGGAGCGATGACGAAATCGTCCTGGTCCCGTCCCATCATATTCGCCCCTTTCCGGCTGAGCACGCCGACAACCTTCATCTCGACATTGTTGATGCGGATCTTCTTTCCCACCGGGGACACGTCGCCGAAGAGTTGCCGGACCACGGTCTGCCCAAGCAGACAGACGCTGGCAGCGCTGCGAACGTCCTCGATTGTGAAAGGCTCTCCTTCTGCCAGGTTCTCCCAGTTACGAACCTGCAGGTATTCCGGAGTCGTCCCCAGTACGTTCCAAGGAGACCAGTTGCGGTTTCCGTATACGAGTTGGGCATGGTGGCTGTCAACGCTGGGCGCCGACCAGCGGACAGCGTTGCACTCCCTGCGGATCGCATCGCTGTCGGTGGGAACAAGCGTGACACGGCCGCCGATTCCGGTGCTCACACCGGCCTTGAGGGCGTCACTGGGGTCAATGTTCACGACGTTGGCACCCATGCTGGCGATCGTGTGCTGGATCGCCGCAGATGAGCCCCTGCCGATTTCCACCATTGCGATCACGGCGGCGATTCCTATGGTGATACCCAGAGTCGTCAAGGCGGCGCGCATGACATTGCGCCGTAATGCACGCAACGCGAGTTTTAGTGTATGGAAAGATTTCAACCGAGTCCTCCAGGTGGTTTGGACCCTGACGTATCGTCTTCGATCAACCCGTCTTTGATGTGAATGATCCGTTGTGCATGATGCGCGACTTCAGGGTCATGGGTAACCAGGATAATCGTTAAGCCTTCTTTTTCATTGAGGTCCTGGAACATCTGGAGGATTTCTTCACTGGTGCGGGAGTCGAGGTTGCCGGTCGGTTCGTCGGCCAGCAGGATCTGCGGATTGTTCACCAGTGACCGGGCAATAGCCACCCGTTGCTGTTGGCCACCGGAGAGTTGTGAGGGCTGGTGATCAAGACGATCGGCCAGGCCGACCCGGTTGAGCAACCCGGTAGCCCGCTCCTTCATTTGGCGCTCAGTCAAATGCACATCCGAATAGGAAAGCGGCATCATAACGTTTTCCAGGGCGCTGGTGCGCGACAGGAGGTTGAAGCTCTGGAAGACGAAACCGATTGTCCGTTTGCGTACCCTGGCTCTTTCCTTTGCCGATAAGCCGGAGGTTTCCCTCCCAGCCAGCCAGTATTCGCCGGCCGTGGGGTGATCCAGACAACCCAGGAGATTCATAAGGGTGCTCTTTCCCGAACCACTCGCACCCATCAACGCAACAAGCTCGCTTTGAATAATTCGCAGGGAAATACCTTTCAATACCGGCAGATCCACCTCGCCGAGGTGATAGATTTTACTGATATCGCGAAGTTCAATCAAATCCATTGCGGGGGCCTTCTCCAGTACTCGTTCAGTGGGCTCCGCCGGATGTTGCTGCGGGGGCCGGCTGGCTGAAGGCACGGTGAATCTGCGGCGTAAATGGACTTGGCCCTCCGTCGCTTCCGCCGGCTACCGAGGCGGACTGATCGCCGATTACTACCTGCATTCCGGTTGACAGATCGGATCCGTTCACCTCTGTTACTGTGCCATCAGTTAGGCCGGTGCTCACCTTGACCGGACGTACGAAGTTGCCCTGTTCCACCCAGATGGTTCCCTGCGGTTCATCCTTCCCCAGGGGTGTTTTGGCTGACATCCCATGCCCGGGAGGTCCATTTGCCGCCTGTACGGCCTGGCGGGCATCCGGTGCGATCTGATCGGCGCGAGGTACCCAGCGCAGGGCGACATTGGGCACGGTCAGCACATTCTCACGGTTCCCGGTGATGAACTGCACATTGGCAGTCAGGTACGGCAGGAGTTTGCCGTCGGTGTTATCTGTGCTGACTTCCACCGTATAGGTAACGACGTTCTGGGTCATGGACGCATTCAGGCGAACTTTACCGACCTGCCCGTGAAACATCTGGCCTGGGAACGCATCCACTGTGAAGGTCACAGGCTGCCCGGCATGGATATTGCCGATATCGGCTTCGTTTACCGATACCCACACCTGAATGCGTCTGAGGTCCTTGGCGATCAGGAATAGGCTCGGTGCGTTCAGGCTGGCGACAACGGTCTGACCGATATTAACTCGCCGGTCAATGATGACGCCTTTGACTGGCGATTTGATGGTGCAGTAGCCGAGATTGCGCTGCGCCCGGTTCAATGCCGCCTGGGCCTGGGCGATTGCAGCCCGGGCAACTTCCAGGTTCGCCTGGGAGATCTCAAAGCTCGCCTTGTATTGATCGTAGGCGCTGGGCGCCAAGGCCTCGGAGGGTCCCAATTTCTGTGCCCTCTCCCAGTCCTGCCGCGCCTGTCCCAACTTGGCCTGTGCTTGCAGCACCCCGGCTTCGGCGCTGTTCAGGTTGGCTTGAGCCTGCTGAACGTCGGCTGCGTACAACGAATCGTCGATCTGCGCCAGCACCGTTCCTTTATCGACCACGGATCCGTAGTCGACCGGTTTGCCGTTGACGTCCGTGCCGAACGAGTTTATTTGCCCGGCAACCTGGGCTCCGACATCAACAACCTCTTCCGGCTCCACCGTCCCGGTGGCACTGATTTCGGAAAGCACATCGCCACGTTTGACGGGTACAGTCTGCAGGACCGCTGCAACTCCCTGCCTGTTGTCCAGGTACCTCATCATGACCAGTCCAATGACTACCACCACAAGAGCCACCGTTATAAAAAGTGTTATTCGTCGCGTGTTCTCCCCCCTTTTTGTTTAATAAATGCCATTATCCATCAGAAACATCTCCTCAATGAGGAATAACCCTTAGGTAAGCCTCTGTCAAAAAAATAAATTTAACCTATGGAATCGTAGGATAACACTTGGTCGAGTAGTATTAATTTGAAATTTCCGACTATTTATGTTTCTTATTTCCTCTTTTTGCATACATCTATCCCAAAAGCCTAAAATTTCTTCGAAATGAGTTCTAGAACGGGTCAGATATGAACTGGTTATGAATAGGGTTGCCCTGGCATTCTAAATCTCCACGGAAATTAGAAAGCTTTAGATACTTCCTGAGAGTTAAAAGCTTGCGGATAATGACAGGCGTTAACATTGCCATTTCTAAGGTCTAGATTTTCTGTAATCATTCCAAGTTGAGACTACTATCCTTCCAAACCATGGCGATCAGCTCAACGCCATTTAACAAATCACGAACGTCTCATTGCTCATTGACCGATTCAACTATAATCGTTATGATTAATAATAAATCACTATTTCGAAAATTTGCACCTGATTGGGCGTCTTGTCCTCGCTCGCTACGATCAGTGCCCGAGGGCAGGCTTTGGTTGCATCGTAGATCGGAATGCCCAGCCAATCGTGGATAATCAGATGGGGAGTTCTTGTAAAATCAAGTTCAGATGAAGGAGATTCAAGATGGCACATACTGAAACCAAAGTGCTGACTGCACACGTTCCTCTCCCGCTGGCTGAGAAAGTCGACCAGATGGCTGCTCGGCTGGAACGGTCGCGCGGTTGGATCGTGAAACAGGCGCTGTCGGCTTGGATAGACCAAGAAGAAGAACGCAGCCGTTTGACCCGTGAAGCGATGGTCGACGTGGACACGGGTCGTGTCATCGACCATCAAGCCGTGCAAGCATGGGCCGATAGCCTTGGCACCGATGAGCCACTGCCGGTGCCGCGCTAATGGAACTGAAATGGACCAGTAGGGCGCTCTCCGACTTGGCTCGCCTGTACGAGTTTCTTGCTCCGGTGAACAAGCCTGCTGCCACGCGCACCGTTCAGGCGCTCACCGCCGCGCCCACTAGCTTGTTAGCCAACCCTCGCATCGGCGAACGACTCGATGAGTTCGAGCCACGCGAGGTGCGCCGGATTCTCGTGGGGCACTATGAGATGCGATACGAGATTCAGGATTCGACGATATATATGCTGCGGCTGTGGCACACCCGAGAGGATCGGTGATATGTCGTTGATCATTTTATCTGTGCTCCTGATTACTTGAACCGGAAAAGAAGCGAAAAATGATAATTTTTAAAAATGGAACAAAAATGGAGCAAATTGGTAAGAATATATGCAAAAATATCATTATATAAAATAGTTAAATGATAACAAGCAAAGGACTCAAAATACCGCGGACGCAAGTCCATGTCGGTTCGATTCCGACCTCCGCACCAGGTAAATTCAAAGGGTTGTGGCTTTCTTGCTGCAACCCTTTTTGATTTTATTTTGTTCACATCGTTTTTTTCTTGTTCTATGTAATCGATCGATTACATATAGAGATACAACCGATGAACAATTGGTTTCTTGTGCGCAGTTCGAACAAGTTATTATTCCTATACGTGCCATTGTGAACCTCCTCTTATGAATCTTTAGCTGTAGTATTCATTCGAAGGCAGGTTACAAAAT